>CAJFQZ010000021.1 GCA_904419285.1 Lachnospiraceae bacterium UBA1818 | reverse complement strand
ACAGGGAAATGCTCTTTCATGGGCAAGTGCAGGCGGTCTGGGATTTAGAGGTTCAAGGAAATCTACTCCATATGCAGCACAGATGGCAGCTGAGACAGCGGCTAAGGCAGCATTAGTACATGGTCTTAAGTCGGTAGATGTATTCGTAAAAGGACCGGGATCAGGAAGAGAAGCAGCGATCCGTGCGCTTCAGGCATGCGGCATTGATGTAGTGAGCATCAAGGACGTAACACCGGTTCCGCACAACGGATGCCGTCCGCCGAAACGCAGAAGAGTCTAATTTGATTTTTTCGGAAGATCAAATCTGTAAACTTATAGAATACAAGATTGTAGAGACAGCGGATGATGTCCGCTGACATGTATGAATATAGGAGGATAGAAATGGCAGTAAACAGAGTTCCTGTTCTTAAGAGATGCCGTTCCTTAGGAATGGATCCGATTTATTTGGGAGTCACAAAGAAATCTAACAGACAGTTAAAGAGATCAAACAGAAAGATGAGCGAGTACGGCCTTCAGCTCCGTGAGAAGCAGAAAGCAAAATTCATCTACGGCGTTCTGGAGAAACCGTTCAGAAATTACTATGCGAAAGCAAAACAGATGGAAGGTATGACAGGTGACAACCTGATGAGACTTCTGGAGTCCAGACTGGACAATGTTGTTTTCCGTATGGGATTCGCAAGAACAAGAAAAGAGGCAAGACAGATCGTTGACCACAAGCACGTGCTGGTAAACGGCAAGCAGGTGAACATTCCGTCCTACCTTGTAAAAGCAGGCGACACGATCGAGATCAAAGAGGCTAAGAAGAGCTCACCGAGATACAAAGAGATCCTGGAAGTGACAGGCGGAAACATGATTCCGGACTGGCTTGATGTGGATTCTGAGAATCTGAAAGGTGTAGTGAAAGAGCTGCCGGCGAGAGAAGCAATCGACGTTCCGGTTGATGAGATGTTAATCGTCGAGTTATATTCTAAATAATAATGGCTGCATTTAATACGCAGAGAATTAGATGTAACATCGTACCCCCTCAACATATTTTAGCCCATAAGGAGGGTCTGTGTAGTGTTTGATTTTAATAAACCGAATATTGAGATTACAGATGTTTCAGATGATAA
The DNA here is from genome assembly GCA_904419285.1 of Lachnospiraceae bacterium UBA1818. Classification (GTDB taxonomy): domain Bacteria; phylum Bacillota; class Clostridia; order Lachnospirales; family Lachnospiraceae; genus Mediterraneibacter; species Mediterraneibacter caccogallinarum. The sequence goes on along the minus strand of CAJFQZ010000021.1, from coordinate 42,474 downwards.
AAAGTATGGAAGATTTGTTGTAGAGCCGCTGGAGAGAGGCTACGGAACAACTCTTGGAAACTCCCTGAGAAGAATCATGCTTTCTTCTCTGCCGGGAGCAGCCATCAGCTCCGTGAAGATCGACGGTGTCCTGCATGAATTCAGTTCCATCCCCGGTGTGAAGGAAGATGTGACAGAGATCATCATGAACTTGAAGTCCCTGGCGATCAAAAACACATCCGAGTCTGATGAAGTAAAGACTGCATATATCGAGTTCGAGGGCGAAGGAGTTGTGACCGGTGCTGACATTCAGGCAGATTCCGATATTGAGATCGTGAATCCGGATCAGGTCATCGCTACTTTGAGCGGCGGAAAAGAGAGCAAGCTTTACATGGAACTCACCATCACAAAGGGAAGAGGATATGTAAGTGCAGATAAGAATAAGACGGAAGACATGCCGATCGGTGTGATTCCGATCGATTCGATCTATACACCTGTTGAGCGTGTGAATCTTTCTGTGGAGAATACCCGTGTAGGTCAGATCACAGATTATGATAAACTGACACTGGACGTATGGACGAAGGGAACAATGCTTCCTGATGAGGCTGTAAGCCTTGCGGCAAAAGTGCTGAGCGAGCACCTGAAGCTCTTTATCGATCTGTCCGAGGTTGCACAGGCAGCTGAAGTCATGATTGAGAAAGAGGATGATGAGAAAGAGAAAGTTCTTGAGATGAGCATCGATGAACTTGAGCTTTCTGTCCGCTCATACAATTGTCTGAAGAGAGCTGGAATCAATACAGTAGAAGAGCTTACGAATAAGACACCTGAGGACATGATGAAAGTCCGCAACCTTGGACGTAAGTCACTGGAAGAGGTTCTGGCGAAGCTGAAAGAGCTTAATCTTGAGTTAAACCACGGCGACGAGTAAGCGCCGAAAACAAATATCCTGCCGGTAAGACCGAAGAGCGCGGCAGGAGCATTTGATTAATAAGACCGAAGATGCATAACCAAATGTGATATTCTGGTTCAGCCATGTATTGACCGGACTCAGAAACCATGCTCGCATGGTTTTGGGGGCGGGCGTATACATGGGATGAGCGCCTGCTCATGAGCAAAGAGCGGCGGCAGCCGCAGTAAGCACGTAAGTGCGGCTTTGCGATTGGCGCGGCTGAACGGAAAAATTTAGGAGGAATAATTAAAATGGCAAAGTATAGAAAACTCGGCAGAACAGCAGGCCAGAGAAAGGCATTATTAAGAAACCAGGTAACAGCTCTGCTCAGCAACGGCAAGATCGTTACCACAGAGGCTAAGGCAAAAGAGATCCGCAAGATCGCAGAAGGCCTCATTGCAATGGCAGTCAGAGAGAAAGACAACTACGATGAAGTTACTGTTACTGCTAAGGTTGCCCGCAAGGACAAAGACGGCAAGAGAGTAAAAGAAGTTGTAGATGGCAAGAAAGTTACTGTTTACGATGAAGTTGAGAAGAAGATCAAGAAGGATCAGCCGAGCAGACTTCACGCAAGACGTGAGATGCTGAAAGTTCTCTATCCGGTGAAAGAAGTTCCTGCAAAGGGCGCCGGAAAGAAGAAAAACACAAAGAACGTAGACATGGTTGAGAAGCTCTTCACAGAGATCGCTCCGAAGTATGCGGACCGCAACGGTGGTTACACAAGAATCATCAAGATCGGCCAGCGTAAGGGCGATGCAGCGATGGAAGTGCTGATCGAGCTCGTATAAAAACAGAAAATTGTGATATAAGCGCCGCCTGTATCCGGGAAACCGGATACAGGCGGCATTTTTCTGTTGTGGATACTGGAAGAAAGTGCTATTCTTGATAGTAAGAAAATATAGATGTTTCCAGGGCTGAATATAGTAAAAATGACGTGAAATGCAGGGAACATGCAGCACAGTGTAGTATAAAATGGATAAAGGAGGAATAGGAGAAAAAGAATATTGTCAGAAATGCACAATAAATGTTAAAAAAATAACGTTAAATTATTAACGAATTAAGGGTTGACAAATATTTAACAATATGACTATACTGTGAACTGTGAGAAACAAAGAATAATTCAATTACAGGAGGAATTATCAAAATGGCAGAGAAAGAAAAAGCAGTTGTGCCGGAGATCATCGACAGTGTAGAAGCCCTCGAGGCAAAGATGAAAGCAATGCGCGAGGCACAGAAGATCTTCGCTGCGTTCACCCAGGAACAGGTGGACAAGATCTTTTTTGAGGCGGCTATGGCGGCCAACAAGCAGCGTATCCCGCTTGCAAAGATGGCTGTGGAAGAAACACAGCGCGGCGTCATGGAAGACAAGGTCATCAAGAATCACTACGCGGCAGAGTACATTTACAATGCGTACAAAGATACAAAGACCTGCGGTGTGATCGAAGAGGATCCGGCATACGGGATCAAGAAGGTCGCTGAGCCGATCGGACTGATCGCAGCAGTCATTCCGACAACAAACCCGACTTCAACGGCGATCTTCAAGACGCTGATCTGTCTGAAGACAAGAAACGCGATCATCATCAGCCCCCATCCGGCGGCAAAGAAGTGTACGATCGCGGCTGCCAAGGTCGTACTTGATGCAGCGGTGAAAGCTGGCGCTCCGGAAGGAATCATCGGATGGATCGACGCTCCTTCCCTTGAGCTGACGACGACAGTCATGAGAGACTCTGATCTGATCCTTGCCACAGGCGGACCGGGAATGGTAAAATCAGCGTACTCATCCGGAAAACCGGCCCTCGGCGTCGGCGCAGGAAACACACCTGTTATTATCGACGACACAGCGGATATCAGGCTGGCGGTTAACTCCATTATCCATTCCAAGACATTTGACAATGGTATGATCTGCGCGTCTGAGCAGTCCGTTACTGTTCTGGACAGCGTATATGATGCAGTAAAGAAGGAGTTCCAGTACAGAGGCTGCTATTTCCTGAAACCCGGTGAAGAGCTCGACAAAGTGCGCAAGACGATCATCATCAACGGAGCCCTGAACAACAAGATCCCCGGAAAATCAGCTTACGAGATCGCAAAGCTGGCAGGCGTTGATGTACCGGAGAACACAAAGATCCTGATCGGTGAAGTGGAATCCGTTGATATTTCCGAGGAATTTGCCCATGAAAAATTATCTCCTGTACTCGCTATGTATAGAGCAAAGACCTTTGATGAGGCGCTTAAGAAAGCCGCTCAGCTTGTAGCGGACGGCGGATACGGACATACGTCTTCTCTCTATATTGACCCGGCGGAGACAGAGAAGATCCAGAAACACTATGAGGCGATGAAGACCTGCCGTGTCCTGATCAATACACCTTCTTCCCAGGGCGGTATCGGCGATCTGTACAACTTCAAACTTGCTCCGTCGCTGACGCTTGGATGCGGTTCTTGGGGCGGAAACTCTGTATCAGAGAACGTTGGAGTTAAACATCTTCTGAATGTGAAGACAGTTGCCGAGAGGAGAGAGAATATGCTGTGGTTCAGGACACCAGAAAAAGTATACTTTAAGAAAGGCTGTATGCCGGTAGCTTTGGATGAGCTCGGGAAGGTGATGCACAAGAAGAAAGCATTCATCGTGACAGACAGCTTCCTTTACAAGAACGGATACGCAAAACCGATCGAGGAGAAACTGGACGAACTGGGAATCCAGCATACATGCTTCTTCGATGTAGCTCCCGATCCGACACTGCAGTGCGCACAGAAGGGCGTAGAGCAGATGAGAGACTTTGAGCCGGATACGATCATCGCGCTGGGCGGCGGCTCCGCAATGGATGCCGGCAAGATCATGTGGCTGATGTATGAGCATCCGGAAGCAAACTTCGAAGACATGGCAATGGACTTCATGGATATCCGCAAGAGAGTATATACATTCCCGAAGATGGGAGAAAAGGCATATTTCGTAGCGATCCCGACATCTTCAGGAACAGGCTCGGAGGTGACTCCGTTCGCGATCATCACAGACGCTGAGACAGGAATCAAGTGGCCGATCACGGACTATGAGCTGATGCCGAACATGGCGATCGTGGATGTTGACAATGCGATGACGGCTCCGAAAGGTCTGACAAGCGCATCCGGTATCGACGTTATGACACACGCGATCGAGGCATATGTCTCTATCATGGCGACAGACTTTACTGACGGTCTCGCAATGAAGGCTGTGAAGATGGTATTCGAGAACCTGCCGTCAGCATATGAGAATGGTGCGAAGGATCCGAAGGCGCGCGAGGCAATGCACAATGCTTCCTGCATGGCAGGTATGGCATTTGCGAATGCATTCCTGGGAGTTAACCACTCCATGGCTCATAAGCTGGGCGCATTCCATCACCTGCCACACGGCGTAGCGAACGCCGTCATCCTGACAGAGGTCATGAGATACAACGCGGCAGAGGTTCCGACAAAGATGGGAACATTTTCCCAGTATCAGTATCCGCATACGCTGCAGAGATACGCAGAACTGGGACGTTTCGCAGGCTGCACGGGAAATACAGATGAGGAAGTATTCGAGAACTTTATCGCAAAACTGGAAGATCTTAAAGAGAAGATCGGTATCAAGAAGACGATCAAAGATTACGGTATCGATGAGAAGTACTTCCTGGATACACTGGATGATATGTGCGAGCAGGCATTCAACGATCAGTGTACAGGAGCAAACCCGAGATACCCGCTGATCAAAGAGATCAAAGAGATCTATCTGAAGTGCTATTACGGCAAATAATCGATAAATCACTAAAAGAAAACGGGATTCTGCATCATAAGAGATATGGTGCGGAATCCCGTACGTTTTTGTGCGGATTGGTCATGATCAGAGCTGGATAGGAAAATGAAAATGTGCAATATGTACCATAAATGTTAAAAATATAACAATAAAATAAAGCATAGAAAAATTGTTAAAAATTGCACAAAAATGTGCCGGCGGGGTTACATTTCACCCGTTTGTATTGTATAATAGGTCCATCGAAAAATCGCCGTAAGGAGGAAGACAGATATGAAGTTTGAAGAGAAAAATCTTATCGTGAGACGCGCGTACAAAGAAGTTTACAGATGCGATGACTGTATTGTTAAGATCTTCAGCGAGACACATCCGAAATCCGATGTTTTCAACGAGGCGCTGATCACCGCTCGGATCGAGGAGACAGGTCTTGATATACCGAAAGTAAAAGAGGTTACTCAGATCGACGGCAGATGGGCGATCTCCATCGAGTATAAAGAGGGGAAGACGCTGGAAGAAATGATGATGTCTGACCGGAAAAATATGGAGAAATATATGGAAGATTTCGTTGATCTTCAGCTCCAGGTGCACAGTAAGACTTCTCCGCTGCTCAAAGGCATGAAGGATAAGCTGTCCCGTCAGATCAACAGCCTCAAGGAAGTAGATGCGACGACCAGATATGAGCTGCTGACACGTCTTGAGAGCATGCCGAAGCATAATAAAGTCTGCCATGGTGATTTTAATCCCAGCAATGTTATCGTCGGAAAGAACGGAAAGATGACGGTTGTTGACTGGGCTCATGCGACACAGGGAAATGCAAGCGCTGATGCAGCGATGACTTATCTGCTCTTTGCGCTGAAGGATCAGGAGACGGCGGATCTTTATATGAAAATTTTCTGCAAAAAGAGCGATACGGCGAAGCAGTATGTACAGCAGTGGCTTCCGATCGTGGCGGCAGCACAGCTGACGAAGGATAATGAATTGGAGAAAGATTTCCTGATGAAATGGATCGATGTGATCGATTATCAGTAGAATGCCTCCTGTAAGATGCAGAATGAAGAACCCCCGGAGAGCGGTAAAGCGCTGCTCCGGGGGTTCTTCATAAAAAATATTTTACCAGCTCACAAAGAACAGGTTGTTGCCGATATTCACACCGTCGCGGTTCGTTGAGCCTGCATACAGAAAATAGTAACAGTCAGCTACTGCTGCAAGCCGTGAGCCATTGATGGCGTCCTGAGCAACCTGCACGGCCAGATCTGTAGGTCCGGCATTGAGCCGGCTTTCAAGACGGCCTGTCCAGACAGGCTCGAACTGACCTGGTGCGTAGATGACGGAAGTGATGCTGTTCCCGAACCGGGGGCTTTCCACACGGTTCATGATCACTGTGGCGACAGCCAGCATAGCGTCATAATTGTGGATGGCTTCACAGTCGAGCAGAGCTGCCAGCAGAGTGGTCTCGCTGGTGGAGGCACTGATCGATCCGCCGTTCACAACGGAATTATTATAACCTCCGCCTCCGCTGTTCCCGCTTCCGCCGGAAGAGCCGGCCTGCGCTGCTGCCTGCGCAGCGGCTTCTGCCGCGGCTTTCTCAGCTGCGATCCGCGCGGCTTCTTCTTTCCGAGCTTTCTCCAGTTTCGCATTGACTTCTTCCAGATTAGTGGATGTCTCGTCCGCTTTTTTCTGAAGTTCTTCCTGCTGTGTCTTCAGACTTGCCTGAAGTTCAGTAAGCGATGCCTGCTGTTCTTCAAGAACACTTTTCTGATCAGCGATCTCCTGATGGACATCCTGCAGCTGGTCAAGTGCATCCCGGTCATATTCACTGAGACTTTCTATAAAATCCGCTTTGTTGAGAAAGTCTGCCATGTCTTCGGCAGAGAAAAGGAGCTCCAGCAGGGATGCATTGCCGTGCTCGTACATATATTTGATGCGGATCTTCATTGCTTCATATTGCTTTTCTTCGTTGTTTTCAGCTTCTTCCAGGGCGTCAGATGTTCTGAGGATCTCCCCGTTAAGAATTTCTACCTGCATTTCCGTAGAAGAGATATCTTCGCTTAAGGAAAGGATGTCCTGGTTGATCCCTTCAAGTTCACTTTCCAGGGCAGAGGTCTGGTCCTCCAGTTCCTCTATGTCATCCGCTGCCCATGCAGGAAGGCCGGACAAAACAAGGGTAAGAGAGCAGAGCAGAGCAGCGCCTCTTATTATCCGGCTTTTTTTGCAGATTCCCATAAACTCAATTCCTTTCTTGATATGGTTTGCAGTTACCGAGTGTTTATTATACTATAAATTGCTTTATTAGGCAAACTCTGTTACAATAAATTATAAAAAATTTAGAGTTTCAGTTATTATACAGGAAGCGGCGGAATAGGGATTCACAGAGAAAGGAAATGGAAAAGTGGAACGTAGGATAAAGATGATCGGGCTGGATCTGGACGGAACTCTGCTGAATGAAAAGAAAGAGCTGACGCCCCGTACAAGGCTGGCCCTCAGGAAGGCTCTGGATGCCGGCGTTGTCGTTCTTGTGGCTACGGGCCGCCCCTGGATGGGGGTGCCGGAGGAACTCAGGAACTTTCCGGGAATGCGGTATGCGCTCACTTCCAACGGTGCGCGGATCGTGAACACCGCGGACGGGAGCGTGCTGGAAGAGCATCTGCTGTCTCCGGAGCTGGGAAAAAGAGCATTGGAAATCTGTGGAAAATATGATACATTACAAGAGATATATTTCGACGGGCAGGGTTATGTATGTGAAGAGAAGATGGCTCAGGTGGAAAAGTATCACAGGAACCCCAATATGTGGGAATATCTCAGAACAACCCGGAAGCCGGTGCCGGATCTCATGGAACTGCTGAAGAAGGAAAACCGGGGAATGGATAAGGCGCAGGCGCTTTTTGCAGATATGGAAGAGCGGAAAAGGGCATGGGAAGAACTGGCGCAGGTGGACGGACTTACTCTTGTCGGATCTCTGAGATATAATATTGAGATCAATGCTGCGGGGGTCAACAAGGGAAGCGGCCTCATCCGGCTCGGAGAGCTTCTGGGGATCCGGAGAGAGGAGATCATGGCCTGCGGCGACGGCGACAATGACACTGTCATGCTGCGTGAGGCCGGATTCGGAGTCGCCACGGCGAATGCGGAGGAGCAGGTAAAGGAGGCTGCAGACTACATAACAGACAGCAACGAGGAAGACGGAGTGGCAAAAGCAATTGAAAAATTTGTCCTTGGAGGAGGAGAGAGAATATGTTAGATGCATTGAAAGTGATCATATTTGGAATCGTGGAAGGCATCACAGAATGGCTTCCGATCAGCAGTACGGGACATCTGATCCTGATGGAAGAATTCCTGAAGCTGGACCAGAGCAAGGAGTTCTTTGATATGTTCAACGTGGTGATCCAGCTGGGCGCGATCCTGGCGGTAGTCGTGATCTATTTCCATAAGCTGAATCCGTTCTCGCCGAGAAAGACGGAAAAGCAGAAGGTGATGACATGGCGGCTCTGGATCAAAGTCCTGATCGGATCGATCCCGGCCGGAGTGATCGGTATCCTGTTCAACGATTTTATTGAGGAAAAGTTTAACAATGCCTATGTTGTTGCGGCTATGCTGATCGTCTACGGTATCCTGTTCATTGTGATCGAGAACTACCAGAAGGACCGGGAACCGAAGGTGAAAAAGATATCTCAGCTGACGATACCGATGCTCCTTATCATCGGTGTCTTCCAGATGCTCGCAATGATACCGGGGACATCACGCTCGGGCGCGACGATCGTCGGAGCGCTTCTGCTGGGCGTGTCCAGAGCGGTTGCCACAGAGTTCACATTTTTCCTGGCGATACCTGCAATGTTCGGCGCGAGTGCAGTGAAACTGATCCACTTCGGCCTGAGTTTTACGGCGATGCAGCTGTTCCTGCTGATCCTCGGAATGGTCGTTTCCTTTGCCGTGTCTATCGTTGCGATCAAGTTCCTCATGCGCTATATCAAAAAGCATGATTTCAAGGTGTTCGGCTACTACCGGATCGTTCTCGGAATCATCGTGCTCCTCTATTTCGGGGTCACGGCGCTTCTGGCATAAAAATGCGTATTTGTTGAATATTGGGGCTTGTAATTTAAGGGAAACGTGTTAGAATTAGGAAGATAATCTGTATGATTATGCAATTTAGAACAAAATGGAGGAATGAATGATGAAGAAGTTTTTGGCAGTCTGCCTGACGGCGGCTCTTACAGCCGGAATGATCGTCGGATGCGGAAGCGGCAGCGGAAAAGATAACGATTCAGGCAGCGGCGCTGTAACTGCGAAGGTGATCGATATCGATCTGACCAACGAAGAGTACGCATTCGGAGTGGATAAGTCCCAGCCGGAGCTCCTGGATCAGGTGAATGAGTTTGTTGATAAGATCAAGGAAGACGGTACGCTGGATGAGATCTGCGAGAAATATTTCGGCGGCGGCGACCCGACGCCGGTAGAGTCCGCAGCGCTCGACGAGTCAAAGGATCAGCTTGTTGTGGCTACGAACGCCGCATTCGAGCCGTTTGAGTATATGGAAGGTGATTCCTATGTAGGAATCGATATGGAGATCGCGGCACTCCTTGCAGACGAGCTGGGCAAAGAGCTGGTGATCCAGAACATGGATTTCGACGCGGTCTGCCTGTCTGTAAGCCAGCAGAAGTGTGATATCGCCATGGCCGGACTTACAGTCAGTGAGGCGAGGGAAGAGTTCGTTACATTCTCCGAGTCCTACTATCAGGCTTCCCAGAGACTGATCGTACCGAGCACGGACACCACATTTGACGACTGCAAGACTGCAGATGACGTGGCGGCACTGCTGGGCAAGCTGAGCTCATCCACAACGATCGGCGTGCAGCAGGGAACGACAGGAAACTACTACGTAGAGGGAAGCGAAGACATGGGCTTCGAAGGGCTTCCGGCGACATGCAAGACATACAAGAACGGTTCTCTTGCCGTTCAGGATATGATCAATGGAAACATTGACTATGTGATCATTGACGCAGCTCCGGCAGCAGCGATCACCGAGTCCATCAATGAGATGCAGTGATCGGATTGATATAAAAGAAGAGCAATAAAGAGACGCAAACTGTGGGAGAAGGAAAATACAGGCATTCCGGTCCGGATGCAGGCATTTTCCTTCTTTTGAGAAGGGAAGAAAATGAGTAATTTAAGTCAGAGAGTAGATAAATTTATCGACATATTTATCGATCAGAACGGTTATGTCCGGGTGGTGGAAGGCCTGCAGAACACGCTTCTCATCGCAGTGCTCGGCCTGCTCATCGGTATTGTGATCGGAACGCTGATCGCTACGGTCAGGGTGGTGCCGAAATATAAACTGCTTCCGAGAGTGCTCAACGGTTTCTGCAGCTTCTATGTGGCGCTGTTCCGAGGAAGCCCGATGGTCGTCCAGCTCCTGGTCGGCTATTATGTACTGCTGCCGCTGCTGGGCGTGAGGACAAGCGGTCTGAATGTTGCCATCGCAGTGTTCGGCCTCAACAGTGGAGCCTACATATCGGAGATCATGCGAAGCGGTATTCAGTCTGTGGATCCGGGGCAGATGGAGGCAGGACGCGCAGTGGGACTGAGCTTCAGTGCGAGTATGTGCAAGATCGTGATTCCACAGGCAGTGAAGAATATCCTCCCGACGCTGGGAAATGAGTTCATCACCCTGGTCAAGGAGACATCGGTGGTAAGCTTTGTGGCTGTGGCGGATCTCTACATGGCGTTCAATTATATAGGCAGCAACAGCTATGACTTTATCGTTCCGTATCTGGTCATGGCGGTCATCTACATTGTACTGGTGCTGGTGATCAGCCTGCTGGTAAAACTTTTGGAAAGGAGCCTGAGGAAGAGTGATAGACGTAATTAATCTTAGGAAGAGCTTCGGACAGCTTGAGATCCTCAAGGGGATCAATATCACGATCAACAAGGGTGATATTGTCGCGGTGCTCGGACCTTCGGGTTCCGGAAAAAGTACATTCCTGCGGTGCCTGAACTGTATGGAAGACCCCACCAGCGGCAGTATCATTTTCAACGGCGTGGACATTGCGGATATGAAGGTGGATATCAATCTTCACCGCAGGCACATGGGAATGGTGTTCCAGCACTTTAATCTGTTCAACAACAAGACCGTGCTGCAGAATGTTATGATGGCGCCGGCATATCTGCGCTGCAAGGATCTGGGAAAAGCGAAAAGAAAGAACTTTGTTACCCGTTTCAAGAACCTGTTCAGAAGCAGCAAGGAAGAACTGATCCCGATCGATACGACAAAGGATCAGATCAAGAAGGAGGCAAAGGAACAGGCGCTCAACCTTCTCAAAAGGATCGGCCTGGACGATAAGGCAGATGCGTATCCGTCCACTCTCTCCGGAGGACAGAAACAGAGAGTTGCGATCATCCGGTCTCTGGCGATGAATCCGGATGTGATCCTGTTCGACGAGCCTACGTCAGCGCTGGATCCGGAGATGGTCGGAGAGGTGCTTGACCTGATGAAAAAACTGGCGAAGGACGGCATGACCATGGTGGTCGTGACCCACGAGATGGGATTTGCCAGGGAGGTTGCTTCCCGTGTGATCTTCATGGACGACGGCCAGATCAAAGAGGAGGCGCCGCCGGAGGAATTCTTCGATCATCCGAAGGATCCGAGGCTGAAGGAATTTTTATCAAAGATATTATAGGAAGAAGAGGCGCAGTCCGGGACGTGTGTCAGAAAGGATGCATTCGGCTGCGCAGAACTGTGAGGAGTACAGAGAGACCGGCTTTCGTAAGGGGGCTGGTCTTTTTCTGTGCAGATATGCTACAATGTCTGCGGACAATGCGGCATTCTCCGCCGGCAGCAGTCGGGAGAGGGATGCAGTGTCGGACAGTCAGCTGTGAGAGTGACAGAAAACAGGAAGGAAAGCAGGATGGAAGAGCATGAGATATGAGAGGATAGAAAAAGCGGTATTCCTTGAGAGGCCCAACCGGTTCATCGCATACACTGAGCTGAATGGCCGGAAGGAGACTGTACATGTGAAAAATACAGGGCGCTGTGCGGAACTTCTTGTCCCGGGCGCTTCTGTCTATATACAGAGAAGCGCAAATCCGGACAGGAAGACGAAATGGGATCTGATCAGTGTGGAGAAAGGGGAGCGGATGATCAATATGGACTCCCAGATTCCAAACCGTCTGGTCGAGGAATGGATCAGGGGAGGGCATCTCTTCCGGGATGTGACGCTTGTGAGACCGGAGACAACCTATGGCAATTCCCGCTTTGACCTCTATGTGGAAGCGGAGGGAAAGCGGATATTCATTGAGGTAAAGGGAGTGACGCTGGAGGAAAACGGCGTCTGCCGTTTTCCGGATGCGCCCAGCGAGCGTGCGGTCAAGCATCTGGAAGAACTGATACTTGCAAAACAGGAGGGATATGAAACCTATGTGTTTTTCGTGATCCAGATGAAGGATGTGAGGTATTTTACGCCTAACACGGATACCCATCCTGCGTTTGCTGAGGCGCTGAGGCGTGCTGCCGCTGCGGGAGTCCATATTCTGGCATACGACTGTACGGTTTCCCCGGACAGTATAGAGATCGACAGTCCGGTGGACATAGTCCTCGGAAGCCCGGAGCTGAAGGAGGCGGCGGGGCCGCTTGTGGAATGGTTCCGGGAAAACAGGAGAGACCTGCCTTGGCGCAGGCGGATGAACGCTTACCGTGTGTGGATTTCGGAGATCATGCTGCAGCAGACGAGGGTTGAAGCGGTCAAACCGTACTATGAGAGATTTCTGGAGGAGCTTCCGGACGTGAAGGCCCTGGCGGAAGTCCCGGAGGAACGGCTCCTGAAACTGTGGGAAGGAATGGGGTACTATAACCGGGCACGCAACCTGAAGGCGGCGGCAGTCCAGATCATGGAGGAGTTTGGCGGGAGATTCCCGGACAGGTATGAGGAGATCCGGTCTCTGAAAGGGATCGGAAGCTATACGGCGGGGGCGATCGCCTCATTTGTCTACAATATTCCCAAACCGGCGGTGGACGGCAATGTGTTCCGAGTTGTGACACGGCTTCTGGCGGATCCGGATGACATTACAAAGGCGTCAACGCGAACGAAGATTGAGGCGCTGCTCGAGGAAGTTATCCCCAGGGACGCGGCAGGAGATTTTAATCAGAGCCTGATCGAACTTGGAGCGATCGTGTGCCTTCCGAACGGGGAGCCGAAGTGCGCAGAGTGTCCGGTGAGGCATCTCTGCCGGTCTTTTGCTGAGGGGACGCAGATGGAGTATCCGGTGAAGAAGAAAGCGAAAGAACGGCGGATCGAGAAGCGGACAGTCTTTCTGTTCTGCGATGGCGGCGCAGTGGCGATCAGAAAAAGGAAAAGTACCGGACTTCTGGCCGGGATGTATGAGTTCCCGAATGTGGAAGGGCATCTGAAACGCCAGGAGGCTATTGATTACGCCCGTAGTCTCGGCCTTGCACCGGTGCGGGTGAAAAAACTTGAGAGCGCTAAGCATATTTTCAGTCATGTGGAATGGCATATGACCGGGTATGAGATCCTTGTAGATGAACTGGAAAAAGAGATGAAGGATAATGTGATCTTTGCCGGGAGGGATGAACTGGAAGAAAAATATCCCATGCCTTCTGCGTTTGAAACATATCTCGCCGCCGTGGGTGCGCAAAGAAAAAAGAAGAGGGGGCAGCTGCCCGGGGTATAAGCGGGACAGTCTGGGTATATATTCCGCTGTTCGGACAGACAGTGACAGCTGTTCTGCGGAAACTATAGAGCCCGCTCTGTTTTCTTGAATCCCCAGGAGAAATATGGTATACTGTGGGCATTGAATAAGGGGAGCGGCGGGAGCGCGTTTCCCGGCGAATACAGGAGCGTAGTTACCAATGAGCGAAAAAGCAGAATTATCCAGACAGCAGCAGAAGTCAAGAGAGACAAAGGAGAAGATTTTCCAGGCGGCGAAGAGAATCCTTCAGAAGAAAGGATATGAAGAACTGTCGATCAAAAACATCTGTGAGGAGGCGGGAGTTTCCAACGGAAGTTTTTATCACCATTTTAAGACAAAGGACGATCTTCTCTCTTACTATATTGAGGACCAGCCGAGCATCAATCCGGATCTTCTGGAGACGCCGAAGGATGTGGAGGCAGCAAAACAGGGAATCATCCAGGTATATATGAACTATGTGAAATACTGCAGGGAGCTGGGGGTGGAGTTCATGTCGGGATATTATGATACGAAAAACCAGGCCCTGAATGCGGCGGTCAGGACGGAGCGCCCGTATCCGATCGTGACAGTGCAGACCTATATTGAGAAGGCGGTCCGGGCCGGAGTACTGCGGCTGAATGTGAAGATCGAAGAGTTTACCACAGATATCCGAATGATCGTGATCGGCAATGTATTCGAATGGTGTGTCAGGAGCGGACAGGTGGATTTCGAGGGAAATATGAGCAGATCTCTGGGAAAATATCTTGACAGTACGCTCTGTCCGGCAGAAACCGAAGAAAAATAATAGAATATCTAAAGATTTGTTAACCTTTTATGAAGCTGGTTGTTGCCGGCGGTATTTCGTGCTATAATCGAGTCGAGTCAGAAAACAGGTTTCAGCCGGAAACAGGATGGAAGGCTGATAACATTAATCCAAGGGGAGCGTCACATATGAAGTGGAAAAAGAGATTCACTGATTTGGCGAAAAAGTATAAACACGGATGGGTATTCTTGTATATTCTCATTTACATGCCGTGGTTTCTGTATCTGGAGAAGCATGTGACCACGCATTACCATGTGATCCAGATACCGTTGGATGAATATATACCGTTTATTGAATATTTTATCGTGCCGTACCTGCTGTGGTTTGTGTTTATTGCGGCGGCATTCCTGTACTTCTTCTTTACGGATGTACCGGGATTTTATAAAATGGCAAAACTGATGTTCACGGGAATGACCATTTTTTTGATCATATCAACGGTGTTCCCGAACGGACAGGATCTGCGGCCCGTCGTCTTTGAGAGAGACAACATTTTTGTGGATATGGTCAGAGTGCTATACCGCGCGGATACGTGCACGAATGTATTTCCGAGCCTGCATGTATTTAACTCGCTGAGTGTCTGCATCGCGATCCATGAGGGCCAGGCGCTGAAGAAGCACAGGGGAATATGCATCGGGGCATATATACTGGGCGGTCTGATCATCCTGGCCACAATGTTCCTGAAGCAGCATTCCGTGATGGATGTGATGGCGGCATTCCTTATGGCATACGTGCTGTACCAGTTCGTATACGCATCGGAGAGAAAAAAAGCGCCGCGTTATGCAAAACGTCCGGTGCTCCAGAATACAAAATAGGAAATTGCAGAGTTACATTGCAAAGGCAGAGACCCGGCCGGGTTTTCTGCCTTTTTCTTATAGCAAAGCCTGCGGGATGGTGTTATAATGGGAAAAGATCACGAGAAATGACGATTAGGAGGATTACGAGCGATATGAAGAAGATAATGCTTACGGGAGACCGCCCGACAGGGAAACTGCATGTAGGACATTATGTGGGATCTCTGAAGAGGAGGGTCGAGCTTCAGAATACAGGAGATTTTGACGATATTTATATTATGATCGCGGACGCGCAGGCGCTCACGGACAATGCGGACAATCCGGAGAAGGTGCGTCAGAATATCATCGAGGTGGCGCTGGATTATCTGGCATGCGGCCTTGATCCGGAGAAGTCAACGCTGTTTATCCAGTCCCAGATCCCGGAACTGTGTGAACTTACGTTTTACTATATGAATCTGGTCACTGTCTCCAGGGTTCAGCGAAATCCTACGGTGAAAGCAGAGATACAGCAGAGAAATTTTGAGGCCAGTATCCCGGTAGGTTTCTTCACTTATCCGATCAGCCAGGCGGCGGATATCACGGCTTTTAAGGCGACGACAGTACCGGTGGGCGAGGATCAGATGCCAATGCTCGAGCAGACGAAAGAGATCGTTCATAAGTTCAACTCTGTCTACGGCGAGACACTGGTCGATCCAAAGATCCTTCTCCCGGAGAATGAGGCGTGTATGCGTCTTCCGGGGATTGACGGTAAGGCGAAGATGAGCAAGTCTCTTGGAAACTGCATCTACCTGTCGGAGGAGCCGGAGGATATCAAGAAGAAAGTGTTCAGCATGTTTACGGATCCGACCCATATCAGGATTGAAGATCCCGGAAAACTGGAGGGCAACACGGTCTTCACGTATCTGGATGCGTTCTGCAGGCCGGAGTATTTCCCGGAGTTCCTGCCGGAGTATGCGAATCTGGATGAACTGAAGGAGCATTACAAGAGAGGCGGACTGGGAGATATGAAAGTAAAACGCTTCCTCAACAATGTCCTTCAGGCGGAACTGGAGCCGATCCGGAACAGAAGGAAAGAGTTCCAGAAGGATATCCCCGCGGTGTATGAGATCCTGAAAAAGGGAAGCGAGAAAGCTGAAAAAGCTGCCGCTGAGACACTCCGCGAGGTCAAAGCTGCCATGAAGATCAATTATTTTGATGATCAGGAGCTGATCGAAGCTCAGAAAGAACGCTTCGCACAGTAGAGCAGAGTAAAAATATGAAAGAGAAGAATGTGCCGGTGATCAGTCTGGCCGGAGCATTGTTACACACAGAAGGACCCGTTCCTGCCTCACTGCAGGAACGGGTCCTTCTGTGTGTAGATGCCGGAGAGTTTATCCTGCAGCTGGCGGAAACAGCACAACAGATTCTCGAAAATTTTGGACAAAAAAAGATGCCGCTTCAACGGCATCTCTTAAGTACGTGCGATAGAAGATTCGAACTCCCGACCTTCTGGTCCGTAGCCAGACGCTCTATCCAGCTGAGCTAATCGCACATATAAGCTGTATCACTCACAGCAAAAATTATTATATGGTATTTTTCTTGGAATGTCAACAGTTTTTTTGGAAATATGTGAAAAAATATAACGGTTCAGCCCTTCCCTTTTGAATGAACCAGAAATATATGGTTGACAAAAATAGAAAACTAGTGTACTATCTAACTATAGCACTAATACACACAAGATCAGAAGATCCGGGGAGGGATGATATGGAATACAGTGCGGGAACCCCTATTTATCTGCAGGTGATACGTGAACTGCAGAAGAAGATGATAAAGGGGGAGCTTAAACCAGGTGATAAGATGCCTTCAAACCGTGAACTTGCAGTGCTCTATAAAGTGAATCAGAATACTGCAGCGAGAATATACCGTGAAATGGAGAGTGAAGGCTACTGCTATACAAAGCGGGGGATCGGCACGTTCGTGTCAGAGGAGGAAAGTATGTTTGAAAATTTGAAAAAAGAGATGGCGGAAGAGGTGCTTCATAATTTTATGCGGGAGATGAAAGATCTCGGTTTTAAGAAGGACGATATCATTGTTCGAATCACAGATTATAAGGAGGAGCAGGAATGATGCTGGAGTGTATAGGATTGAGTAAGACATACAGGATGAAACAGGCGGTCGCGGGGATCTCGCTCCGTCTTGAAGAAGGGAAGATCTACGGTCTTCTGGGAGAGAACGGCAGCGGGAAGACAACGTGGATGAAGATGATCGCAGGGCTGACCAAGCCGACTTCCGGGAAGATCATCTATGAGGGACACGGGCTGTGCTACAGTGACAAGGCGCAGATTGCCTATATGTCCACGGAGCCGTTTTTCTACGACTATATGAAGGCTGCCGATGTGAGGAAGTACTATCAGGATTTCTTTGATGATTTTAGCACGGACAGATTCAATGACATGATGAAGAAGATGGGGCTGGAAGATTCTATGAAAGTACGGGAACTCTCCAGCGGAATGAATGCCAAGCTTAAGATCATTGCGACGCTTGCCAGGGAGGCAAAGCTCTATCTGCTGGATGAGCCGCTGAACGGAGTGGATTATAAGGCGAGGGAGGAGATTGTCTCTCTGATCCTTGAGACTGCGGGGGAAGGAAATACATTTGTCATCTCCACACATCTGCTCGATGAGATCGAGAGTTTTGTGGATGAGGCAATGTTTATCAAGAACGGCGAACTGCTGAGAGTGGTGGACCTCGAAAAAGAACGGATCGCGAGCGGACGTTCGATCACGGATATCTATATGGAGATCATGTAAGGAGGAGTATGAGATGGGAAAACTGATCAAATATGAAGTGAGAAAACAGAGGACGGCAAGGCTGGTGATCCTTTCAGCCCTCGCAGTCGGGCTCCTTGTGTTCTGGGGAGGCCTGTTATTTGACAAAGAGCAGGTGATGGGAGTAACGATCGCCCTGATGTTCAGCGCTGCGATCCTGGTGCTTTTCTATTCGGGAATCGAGGGAGTTCTGGTGCTGAACAAGGACCTGAGGACGAAGCAGAGCTATATGCTGTGGATGGTCCCGAAGTCGATCTGGGAGATCATGGGCGCAAAATTTATTTCATCGATCCTGCAGATGCTGATCATGTTCGCGCTTTTCGCAGCGGCAGGAGGAGCATGCCTTGCCTCGGCGGTACTTAAGGTGGACGGATTTGCGTCCCTGCTGGATGCATTTCGGATACTTTCCAGCGCATTTGTGGAGGGCGGGATCCACTGGACAGACATGGTTCAGATTGCCTTCCTTATTTTCCTGGCATGGTCCCTTGTGATCATGATCGGTTTCTTTGCGGTCATCCTGTCAAGAACTGTGCTGGTAAAGTCCAGGTTTGCCGGTCTTATGGCAGTGATCCTGTTCTTTGTCATCAATTTTGTGGTAGAGCGGGGATATGATCTGCTGTGCAGCATTCCTGCGATCTCAGCGATGTTCGGATCAGGAAACCTGACCGGTCTGAGTGTATTTGACGTCCTGTACTATCTGGTGGTCTGTGGAATCCTCTTCACAGCGTCCTCTCTTGTTGCGGATAAAAAGCTGAGTGTATAACAGCAGAAGGATGAGTACAATGACTGCGGGGAGACCGGGGAAACAGGATCACCGCGGATCTCCCTTAAGAACAGAAGCCATATCGTCAGGAAGAGGGGCGGTGAATACCAGCTCTTCTCCGGTGATCGGGTGGCGGAAGCGCAGGCGGTGTGAGTGAAGCGCCTGGCGGGTGATGTTTTCTGTGTCGGGGTTATACAGATAGTCGCCGATGAGGGGAAAACCGAGATATTTCATATGGACACGTATCTGATGGGTGCGGCCTGTCTCAAGTATGAGTGAGACGAGGCTGTGCCCGTTTTTTTCTTTTATGGTACGGTAGTGTGTCACTGCGTGCTCTCCATGTTCAAAGTCCACCTTCCGCTCGATCAGGGATGTGCCGGCGCGGGCGAGAGGCGCACAGATCGTTCCCTCGGGAGGCGTCACGCTGCCCCGTACGACAGCCAGATACTCCCTCTCGATCTCATGACGGACGCCCATGCCGGAGAGGATGCTGGAGCTGACCAGGTGCTTTGCGATGACGGTGAGACCGGAAGTGTCACGGTCAAGGCGGTTCGTACAGCGGAAGATGAAAGGCACGCCCTGCTCGCTGAAGTAGTACATAAGTGCATTTGCCAGGGAGTTACGGTAGTTGTTAAGGGACGGATGGATCGGCATGCCGGCCGGCTTATTGACGACGAGGATGTCCCCGTCCTCATAGACGATATCCAGGGGCAGTTTTACCGGAGGGATATTCGGCGAGGACTCGTTTTCCCGGATATGTACGGTGAGGGTGTCGCCTTCACGAAGAACGGTCCGCATATAGGACCAGACGTCGTTGATGAGGAGGCTCTCCGGCATCTTTTTCAGCTGGGTGAGATTCTGATAAGAGTAACCCTTCCGGCGGAGATACTGCTCTGCGCGCAGACCGCCGTCTTCCTTTTGAATCTGATAGGTGATGATCCGTTCCATTTTTTCTCCTTCATGTTACTGTGAACAGTAACTCCCTTGTTTCTGAAACTTGCTGTTTTCTGCCGGTAACATCATAGCAGAAGACGGGAAGAAAGGGAAGTGGAAACCGATAAACGGGAGATAACTGTGGATTCCAGGTGCGATTTTGTGGTAGAATGATAGGAAATCGCCGGCGCTGCCGCCGATTAGGTTATGAGTTCCACTGGCGTCCGTGAATAGGAAACTGTCTCTTATATGCAGTCATGGTACAGAAGTTTTCTATCCATAAGCGGAGTGCGAACGGTAACAGGAAAAGAAAAATAGCAGAGAGGAACAAATCAGATGGACATTAACCAGAGACTGACGGAAGAATTGGGAGTAAAGCGCTGGCAGATCGATGCGGCGGTGAAGCTCATAGATGAAGGAAATACGATACCATTTATCTCGCGGTACAGGAAGGAAGTGACAGGCTCGCTCAACGACGAGCAGCTTCGGAAGCTCTATGAGCGGCTAGTATATCTGCGAAATCTTGAGGAGAAGAAGACGCAGGTCATCTCCAGCATCGAGGAGCAGGGGAAGATGACAGAGGAACTGAAAAACCAGATTCTTGCTGCCGAGACGCTTGTGACGGTGGAAGATCTGTACCGTCCGTATCGTCCGAAACGCCGGACAAGGGCGACGATTGCCAAGGAAAAAGGGCTTGAGCCTCTTGCGGCGCTGATCCTGCTGCAGAAGACACATGAGCCTCTGGAAGAGACTGCAAAGGCATACATATCAGAAGAGAAGCAGGTGGCGTCAGCGGCGGAGGCAGTCAAGGGAGCCGCCGATATCATTGCAGAGATGATATCAGATAATGCGGACTACCGGAGCTGGATCCGAAAGACGACGATGAAGAAGGGAAAACTGATTTCCGCGGCGAAAGATCCGGAAGCGGAATCAGTCTATGAAATGTACTATGAATTCGAGGAGGCTGTGCCGAAGCTGGCGGGACACCGCGTGCTCGCCCTTAACCGGGGAGAGAAGGAGAAGTTCCTGACAGTGAAGATCGAGGCGCCGGAGGAGGAGATCATCGGCTGGCTTGAACGGAAGGTCATCCGGTCGGATAATCCCTATACCACACCGGTCCTGAAGGAGACGACGGCGGACAGCTATCATCGTCTGATCGCGCCTGCTATCGAGCGTGAGATCCGGGGCGAGCTGACGGAAAAGGCGGAGGACGGGGCGATCGAAGTATTCGGCAAGAACCTGCACCAGCTCCTCATGCAGCCGCCGATCGCGGGGAAAGTGGTACTTGGCTGGGATCCTGCCTTCCGTACAGGCTGCAAGCTGGCCGTGGTGGATCCGACGGGAAAAGTCCTGGGCACTACGGTAATCTATCCGACTGCGCCTACCACGCCCCAGAAGATCAAGGCGAGCAAGGATCTGCTCAAGAAGATCATACCTAAATACAACATCTCTCTGATCTCTCTGGGGAACGGGACTGCATCCAGGGAATCCGAGCAGTTCATTGTGGAGCTCTTGAAGGAGATTCCGGAGAAAGTGCAGTATGTGATCGTGAACGAGGCGGGGGCCTCCGTCTATTCTGCCAGCAAGCTGGCCAGCGAGGAGTTTCCGAAGTTTGATGTCGGACAGAGAAGCGCGGCTTCTATCGCCAGACGTCTGCAGGATCCGCTGGCGGAGCTTGTGAAGATCGATCCCAAGTCCATCGGCGTGGGACAGTATCAGCATGATATGAATCAGAAGAAGCTGGGCGAGTCGCTGACCGGAGTTGTAGAAGACTGTGTCAATAAGGTGGGAGTGGATCTGAACACTGCGTCAGCTCCTCTTCTGTCCTATATTTCAGGAATCAGCAGCACCATTGCAAAGAATATCGTTGCATACAGGGAAGAGAACGGACGCTTTACGGACCGAAGGGAGCTTTTGAAGGTGCCGAAGCTGGGGCCGAAGGCGTTCGAGCAGTGCGCCGGTTTTATGAGGATCCAGGGGGGAACGAATCCGCTCGATTCCACGGGGGTCCATCCGGAATCCTACGAGGCGGCAGAAAAGCTGCTGAAGCGACAGGGATTCAAGCCGGAGGATATCACGGAACATAATCTGACGGGGCTGTCCCTGACGATCCGGGATTATAAGAAGCTGGCTCAGGAGCTGGGAACCGGTGAGATCACGCTTCGAGATATCGTGAAAGAGCTGGAGAAACCGGGCAGGGATCCCCGCGATGAGATGCCGAAACCGATCCTCCGCACGGACGTGCTCGAGATGAAGGACCTGAAGGAGGGGATGGTGCTCAAGGGAACCGTGAGAAATGTGATCGATTTCGGCGTGTTTGTGGATATCGGTGTGCATCAGGACGGTCTGGTCCACATTTCACAGATCACGGACCGCTATATCAAGCATCCTCTTGAAGCGGTCAGCGTGGGGGATATCGTGGATGTGAAGGTCATGAGCGTGGATCTGAAGCGAAAGAGGATCCAGCTCACGATGAGAGGAATTTAATTTAGGCAGAAAATCTGTCAGAGCCGGTTTACGGCTGCGCGCAGCTTGGGACCGACGACCGCTGCCAGGATGATCTTTACAGCGTCGCCCGGAAGATATGGAAGGACTCCGATCCCGAGGGCGGCGAAAAATGTAAGATTCATCTGTGCCGCAAGCCATGCGGTGCCGAAGAGATAGCATATGGCAAGGCCCAGCATCATGCCGGTCACAGCGGCGGCATTCTTTCCGGGAAAACGTTCCATGAGAAAACCCTGGATCAGCGCGAGAAACAGAAATCCTGCCAGGTATCCGCCGGTGGGGCCGGCAAGTTTTGCCAGCCCGCCGCTGAAGGCGGAAAATACAGGAAGTCCGGCGGTGCCAAGGCAGAGATAAATAAGAACGCTGACAGTCCCGGAGCGCATCCCGAGGATATAGACGATGATGTAAACGGCAAAGTTGGTCAGCGTGATGGGGACCGGGCTGACAGGAAGAGGGATGGAAAGCGGTCCCAGAATGCATAGAAGCGCGGACATCAGTCCGATCAGTGTAAGTTTTCTGGTCCTTGTGTTTCCGGGGCTGGTAGTCATGGGTTTCATTTTGATCTCCTTTTCTTCTGGTTCTTTCTCAGTGTATCCGAGTTTCTGGTACAAGTATACTTTTGCATGAAGTGATTGTCAACCAAATATTAAATATAGTTGACAATTGGAGGGCGAGACGGATATTTCACAAAAATATTATAAACAGGCAGAATCGTGCATGATATAATGTCGTTACAATGCAGAAAAAAAGAGTCGGTCAATAGGAGAAAATCATGTTTGGTTATGTTACGATTTGCGAGCCTGAGCTGAAGGTGAAGGATCTGAAAAAATACAGAGGATATTACTGCGGCCTCTGCCATGTCCTGAAGGAGAAATACGGCTTTATGGGGCAGCTGACGCTGACTTATGATATGACGTTTGCCGTGATCCTGCTGTCGTCGCTCTATGAGAGCGAGACAGAGACGGAACTGCACCGATGCAAGGTACACCCGGTTAAGAAGCAGCTGATGCTCAGAAATGAGATCACATCTTATGCGGCATCGATGAACGTCCTTCTCGCCTACTACCATATGGACGACGACTGGCAGGATGAGCGGAAGGTCAGCAGTCTGATGACGAAAAGTATGCTCCATGGAAAAGCGGAGCGGATCATTTCCGCTTATCCCAGGCAGAGCAGGGCGATCGCCGACGCGCTGAGAGAGCTTGCCGTCTGTGAGAAGGAAGGCAGTACGGATATCGACCGCACCGCGGGCTGCTTTGGACGTCTGATGGAGGAGCTTTTCGTATACAGGGAAGATATCTGGGAGAAGAATCTGAGAAGGATGGGCTTTTTTCTGGGGAAATTCATCTATATCATGGATGCGTACGAGGACCTTCCGGAGGACCTGGAAAAAGGAAGGTACAATCCTCTGAAAAAGATATACGGGGAAGCGGATTATGAGGAGCGGATGCAGCAGATCCTCTGCATGATGATCGCTGAGAGCACGGCAGAATTCGAGCGTCTGCCCTGCCTTGTTGATGTGGACATTTTGAGAAATATATTGTATGATGGTGTCTGGAATCGTTATAATAAGATACAGATGAAGAAAAGTGAGGAACAGAAAAAATGAATAAAAATCCATATGATGTGCTCGGCGTATCGCCGAATGCATCTGATGATGAGATAAAAAGGGCGTATCGCGACCTGACGAGAAAATACCATCCGGACGCCAATGTGAACAATCCTCTTGCGGATCTGGCGGAGGAGAAGTTCAAGGAGGTTCAGGAGGCGTATGATACGATCATGCGTGAGCGCTCCTCAGGCAGCTCGGGCAGCGGCGGGGGCGGCTACTCCTATGGTGGCAGCTCTTCGTACGGCGGAGCGTCAGGCGGGTCATATGGCGGATATGAGAGCGCACAGCAGGATCCCCGCCTTCAGGCAGCGGCGAACTATATCAACAGCAGACGCTACCGGGAGGCTCTGAATACGCTGGATCAGGTATCGGAGCGCTCCGCACTGTGGTATTACCTCAGCGGATGCGCGAATGCCGGCATCGGAAATAATATCCTTGCGAGGGATCACGCGGCACAGGCAGTGAATATGGAACCGAATAACCTGCAGTACAGACAGCTTTTGAATCAGCTGGATTTCAGCAGCAGGAGATATCAGGGGAGTCCCTACGGCAGCGGATACGGCCCGAACAGCTCCTCCTGTGGGACTGGAAATATGTGCTGTGACCTGATAATCGCAGATCAGCTCTGTGAATGTATGGGAGGAGATCTTTGTTCATGCATATAAAGGCGAAGACGATGGCGTTCGGCGGCCTGCTCCTTGCGCTGACCGTCGTGTGCATGGCTCTTGGAAGCGTCATAGAGACGAGTACACTTTTCCTTCTGGCGGCGGCGTCTTTTTTTGTGGGGATCGTTATCCGGGAGTTCGGACTGAAGGCGGGGGCTGCATTCTATATCGCGGCGGTCCTGCTTGGTTTTATCACCGCACCGAACAAGTTTTATGTCCTGACTTTTGCGGCGATGGGGCTTTATATCTGGGGGATAGAGGCTGCGTTCCGATATCTTGAGAAGCATCCGGCGATCAGAAACAGACAGGCGGTCTTCTGGATCTCGAAATACGTGATCTTCAATATCATATATCTTCCGATCGTATTCGTTTTCCGTGATCTGCTTTTCACGCGGTCTATCTCCGGGACGATCA
The DNA here is from genome assembly GCA_904419285.1 of Lachnospiraceae bacterium UBA1818. GTDB lineage: Bacteria > Bacillota > Clostridia > Lachnospirales > Lachnospiraceae > Mediterraneibacter > Mediterraneibacter caccogallinarum. The sequence continues at coordinate 17,797 of CAJFQZ010000021.1, read as the reverse complement.
TGGCAGCGGTTGTGATCGGCGGACAGGCGGCGCTGTTTATCTATGACAGGGCGTACGATTATGCGCAGGTTCATATATGGAATAAAATGCGGGGGAGGATCCTGTGATACGGGGTACTGTATGCGGAGGATCCCCGCGGATAAAATGAGATAAATGAAAAGAAGGTATCGCAAAATCATCGGATTATGACTGAGCGATGCCTTTATTTTGGGGTGAGAAAAAACGGAAGTAAGTGAACTTGTTTTTCAGGATATTAAATCTATCAGAGGTTGAAATGAACAGGAAAAGGTGGCTTGTATTAGGAATAGTAAGCGGATTATGCGTTATGTTTTTTGGGGAAACGTTGATCAGGAAAATCTTAGGAGAAATTGATAAATATAAAGCTGGAAAAGATGTAATCGGCATGTCAGGATTTAAGAACGAGAACTATGAAAATTAGCTTTACATTATACGGTGAGCCGAGATATTTGGTCAAGTTTACATGCAATGTTTGATGAACATAGTATATATACTTTAACAGAATCTGTATCAGGGGTGTTAGAGTATAGAAAATTTTGGTATTAGACATATCTAATTATGCTATAGAAACCGGACTCTTTGGAGTCCGGTTTCTGTGTTGTACGGAAATATCCGTAAAAAAGGAATGAGCCACATTTCTGTGACTCAAAGGGGGAAAAAGTTTATGAAAAAGTGTTCTTTATTTAAGAACAATTATAGTATATAAAGTAGTTGTGTAAAAAGTGTGTTCAAGGTTTGAATGGATTATGAACAAATGTGTAAAAAAGTGTGAAACGCACTTGAAATCCCTGCATTAAAGAGTTATATTAGTAGCTGTAAGAGAAATTGGATCTTCGGGGTCGGGTGAAAGTCCCAACCGGCGGTATAGTCCGCGACCCGCATTTATGCGGCTGAACCGGTGACTCTCAGAGAGAGAATTCCGGTACCGACAGTACAGTCTGGATGAGAGAAGAAATCCACATTTGTTAAGCTCGCAGAGTTTGATGAGAGATGCCATTGAATGTGCAGGATTTAAGCCCCGGACCGAAAGGTTCGGGGTTTTTCTGTATGCGGCGGCAGCCGAATATGGAAAACGATGCCTGATATGACAGGATTTCCTGGAAGACTTCCTTTTCTGTTATAAGTCCCTGCCAAGAGATGCAGGAAATTATTATCCGCATGCAGCGGAAGAAAAAGGAGAGATGGAATATGAGTACAGAGACAAAAACAACAGTGGTTCACTCAGAACCTAAGCTTGGGGTAAAGGCGATCGTCAAGATCGGAATGCTGGCAGCAGTCGCTGTCATTCTGATGCTTTTCGAGATACCGCTTCCCTTTGCACCGTCGTTTTATGAGATCGACTTCAGCGAGGTGCCCGTCCTTGTCGGATGCTTTGCTATGGGACCGTTCGCAGGAGCGCTGATCGAGCTGATCAAGATCCTTCTGAACTTCGTGCTTACGGGTACACAGACAGCTGGAGTAGGAGAGATCGCGAACTTTATCATCGGATGCGCGCTGTGTGTTCCCGCGGGACTGATCTACCGCAGGAACCGGACGAGGAAGAACGCTCTGATCGGCATGGCAGCGGGAACGGTGACGATGACGGTCCTCGGCTGCCTGATCAATGCATTCGTTCTGCTTCCGACATATGCAACAGCTTTCGGAATGCCGATTGATGCACTGGTGGGCATGGGGACAGCGGTGAACTCACATATTACGGATCTCACAACATTTGTAATGTTCGCGGTTGCGCCGTTTAATCTTCTGAAAGGAGTCCTTGTATCCGTTATCGTATTTCTGATCTATAAGAAGATCAGTCCGATCTTCCGGATGCACTGAGAAATAAGTGAAGAATAGTTGAAGAACAGGCCCTTTTTGAGGGTCTGTTTTTTGCTGTTCAGGAGGAAATAAATGGGCTGTAAATAAAAAAAGTTGACAAATCGAAAGTTTTATATTAGAATAGCCTCCGTAACATTTTTGTAATATCTGTAATAAATATGAAAATAACTACATATATTCTTAAGGAAATATGTAAAGATATTGCAATAAGTTAAGAGGAGGAGTATATGAAACAGCATAAAAACAGGCGGATCGTTATGTCCATGTACGCCGCTGCCGTAAGTATGGTCATACTGACCGGTTTTACCAGCCTTGCGGCAGAGGCGGACACGAAGGTGCGCCGGCCGGAGAGTGTGAAGGAAGAAAGTGCAGAGTGGAATTTCTCTGATATTGCAGGCGGGATCCAGCAGGATATTCTGGAGGAGACGAAGGCATCAGCTGAGGAAGCGCAGCAGGCTTATGAAAAGAAGCTGGAGGAAGAGCGGAAAGCCGCAGAGGAAGCGGCGCGGATCGCGGCTGAGAAGGCGGCTGCTGAGGCGGCTGCACAGGCCGACAGGGAACTTCTTGCATCTCTGATCTTCTGTGAAGCGGGAAACCAGCCCTATGAGGGACAGGTTGCCGTGGGAGCGGTCGTCATGAACCGTGTGAAGAGCGGAGCCTATCCGAATACGATCTCAGAGGTGATCTATCAGTCTGGACAGTTCACTCCCGCCATGACCGGATGGCTGGATTCGGTACGTGCGAATGCAGGATATACGGCATCGGCGATGCAGGCGGCGGAGGAAGCCCTTGCGGGAAGCAGCCCGGTGGGAGACTGCCTTTATTTCAGCACAGGCGGATGGGGGATGCGGATCGGAGATCACTATTTCCATTAAGCTCCGGATATGCTATACTGATAGAAAATTTTTAAGGATATAGTATGGCGGAGGAACTGGAGAATGGAGATCAGGATAAGAGGATACAAGTCATCTGATGCGAGGGAGGCGGCCGAGATATGGAATCGGATCGTGGAGGACGGCGAGGCATTTCCACAGCTCGAGACACTGACGGAAGAGACCGCGGAGGTATTTTTCTCCGGGCAGTTCTTTACGGGAATCGCTTATGACGCAGAAAGCAGTGAGATCGCGGGCTTGTATATCCTTCACCCCAACAATGTGGGCAGGTGCGGACATATCTGCAATGCCAGCTATGCAGTGAGAGCGGATCTGCGAGGACAGCAGATCGGGGAGAAGCTTGTCTCACACTGTATGGAGAAGGGGAGAGAGCTCGGATTCCGGATCCTCCAGTTCAATGCAGTGGTAAGGAGCAATACCCGCGCGCTCCGTCTGTACGAGAAGATGGGATTTGTCCGGCTGGGGATCATTCCGGGCGGGTTCCTGATGAAAGACGGACATTATGAGGATATCATCCCTCATTATCACGTTTTATAAGATCATAGATTTTGCAGGAAATCGATTCAGTATAGAACTGGATCAGCGTAGAACAGACAGAGAAAAAGCTCTCTTCGGCAGTGATCTGTGCCGATGGAGAGCTTTTTTTCGTTTATTTTTATCCGCAGGAGAGAGCTTGAAGCGTGGAGCTAAAGATTCAGGTTTTTCAGGGCGTCGGCAAAAGCATTGTTGATGGGTTCATTTGCCTCCTTTGCCTGTTTCCGCATATAGCTGGCCACATCCCGTTTGTTGGCGCCTCTGCCCTCCTTTTTCTTCCGTTCTTCGAAGACAGAAAGCTTTTCCTTATGGCCGCAGGAACAGACGAAGCGCTGAGCGTCGCCCTTTCCGACCAGCTCCATCTTCTTATGGCAGACCGGACAGCGGGCGTTGGTGCGCCGGGAGATCGTTTCCCGGTATCCACATTCCCTGTCCTGGCATACGAGAAGCTTTCCGTGCTTACCGTTGACCTCAAGAAGGAATTTCCCGCACTGCGGGCACTTATGCCTTGTCAGGTTGTCGTGGCGGAAGGTGCCTTCTGCGTTCTTGATCTGATCGATCAGAGACTTTGTGTAGTTCTCGATCTCGGACATGAACCTGCGGTCGGACTCTTTCCCGAGGGAGATCGCCTTCAGACGCTGCTCCCACTGCGCAGTCAGTTCCGGACTTTTGAGGTCGGCAGGGACGAGGGAGAGAAGCTGTTTCCCTTTGGAGGTGATATGGATCTCGTTTCCCTTTTTCTCCATCAGGAAGCTGTTGAAGAGCTTCTCTATGATGTCTGCGCGGGTGGCGACAGTTCCAAGCCCTCCGGTCTCGCCCAGCGTGCGGATGACGGCCTTGTCCTTGTGCTCCAGATATTTTACCGGGTTTTCCATTGCGGCGATCAGCGTTCCTTCTGTGAAATATGCGGGAGGCTTGGTCTTTCCCTCTGTGACGGTGAGGGCGGTGACGGCAAGGTCGGTCCCCTCTTTAACTTCCGGGAGACTCTGACCGGATATAAGATCCGCGGATTCTTCGTCAGCATCATCGTCTGCGTCCTCCCATCCGGTGCCATAGACTTCCCGCCATCCTGCCTTAAGGATCACATTTCCCTTTGCGTGAAACTTCTCAGCGCCGAGTGTCCCGGTGAGGGAAGTCTCCTCATACTCGCAGGCAGGGGAGAGCACGGCCAGAAAGCGGCGGACGACCATGTCGTAGATCCGGCGTTCGTCGCTGCTCATGTGCTCCAGCTGAACGAACTGTTCTGTGGGGATGATGGCATGGTGGTCTGACACCTTTGAATTATCTACAAAGGACTTGTTCGCGCGAATCTCCTGCATGGAGAGACGTGCTGCCGTCTTCCGATAGGGACCGACAGCGCAGGCTTTCAGCCGCTCCTTCAGGGTGCCCGTCATATCGGAGGTCAGGTATCGGGAATCGGTCCGCGGATAAGTGAGCACTTTATGGTTCTCGTACAGACGCTGCATAATATTCAGCGTCTCTTTGGCCGAATAGCCGTACCGCTGGTTTGCCTCCCGCTGGAGGGCGGTCAGATCGTACAGCGCCGGGGAGTAAGTTTTCTTTGCCTTCTTTTTCACTTCTGTGATATGAAGCTTCGCCGCGCTGCTGCGGCGGATGGAATCCACCTTTTCCCGGTCAAATGTCCTGCCCGATCCGGTCCTGCTGTCAGTCCAGGTGAATGTGATCCCTCCTGCAGAGGCTTTCAGGCCGTAGTAGGTCTGGGGGCGGAACCTGCGGATCTCTTCTTCCCGGGCGGCGATCATGGCCAGAGTGGGCGTCTGGACTCGGCCGCAGGAGAGCTGTGCATTGTACTTGCAGGTCAGAGCCCTGGTGGCGTTGATGCCGACGACCCAGTCGGATTCCGCCCGCGCCACGGCGGCGCGGTACAGATTCTCATAATCCTTTCCGGGGCGGAGATGGGCGAAACCTTCACGGATCGCCTTGTCCGTCACGGAAGAGATCCAGAGTCTTTTGAGCGGTTTCTTATTCCCCGCCTTGTCCAGGATCCAGCGGGCGACAAGTTCTCCCTCGCGCCCTGCGTCGGTGGCGATGATGATGTCAGAGACATCTTTGCGGAAGATCTGCTCCTTTACGGCGTGGTACTGCCTGGAAGTCTGCCGGATGACAACGAGCTTCCAGTGCTGCGGCAGCATGGGCAGGGTGTCCATGTTCCAGCTCTTATACTGTTCGCCGTATTCTTCGGGATCGGCAAGCGTCACCAGGTGCCCGAGGGCCCAGGTGACGATATAATCTTTTCCTTCCATATAACTATTTGTTTTCTTTCCGCAGCCGAGAACGCGCGCGATGTCACGCGCCACGGAAGGTTTTTCTGCAATCACAAGATGCTTCATAGATGTAAAATCTCCTGTCTGTTAATCTGTATTATACGCTGTGAAAGCCTTTTCCGATGATCTCGCTCGTGTTGGAGATCAGGATAAATGCTTCCGGGTCATTCGTCTTGATGAAATTTCTGAGCCTCACTGCCTGGACACGGTTCAGGGCAGTAAGAATGATATATTTGTCTCTGCCGGAGTAAGCACCCTTTGCCTGGCATACGCTGGCGCTCCTCCCGAGCGTGTGCACGATGAAATCGCAGATCTGTTCCGGGTGGTCACATACGACATTGAAGTATTTTGAGAGGTTGAAACTCTCGATAAAGGTATCCACCATGAAAGAGCGGATCGCGAGTCCGAGTACGGAGTAGAGTCCGGTCTCGATATCGAAGATAAAGAAGCCGATGAACGTGATCAGCGCATCGGAGAGCATCAGGGCGCGCCCGATGTCAAAGCTGGAGTATTTTTTCAGGATCATGGCTATGATGTCGGTCCCGCCGCTGGAAGCGCCGATATTGAACAGAATGGCGGATCCGAGTGCCGGAAGCGCGACGGCAAAACAGAGCTCCAGCATGGGCTGGCCCGTCAGCGGGCTGTCCATGGGCCAGATGCGTTCCATGGCGGAGAGAGCAACGGAGAGCAGGATGCTGCAGTAAGCGGTCTTCGCCGCAAATTTTCTGCCCAGGACAAAGAGACCGATGACCAGCAGGATCATGCTTGCAACGAGGTTGAAATCACTGGCGGAAACGAGGCCTGTCCGGGCAACGAGGACGGCGAGGCCTGTGATGCCTCCGAAGGTGAAGTTGTTCGTGAATTTGAAAAAATAGGTTCCGAACGCCATGATCAGCGTACTGAAAGTCAGAAGACAAAAATACCGGATATTTTTTTTCATCATGTATTCTCCCCTCTTATGAATTATCTTTTGCCTGTCTAATCGAATTGTAATCTCTGGAATCTGAAAAGTCAACGCATTAAGAAGCGGACGGAAGGAAATAATAAGACACTGTTCAGAGTTCATCGAAATGATTGTTCAGAAGGAGGAGAAGAGATTGGAAAAACAGATTCCGATCAGAGATATATTTGCCAGAGAGATACTGGACTCAAGGGGAAATCCCACTGTGGAGGTGGAGGTCCTGGCAGGAGAGGATGTTGTCGGCAGAGCTTCTGTCCCGTCAGGTGCATCCACCGGAACGTACGAGGCGGTGGAACTCCGGGACGGGGAAAAGCGGTACGGAGGAAACGGGGTAGAGCAGGCGGTGGAAAATGTAAACAGCCGGATCGCCCGCATCGTGATCGGGATGAATGTATTTGATCAGGAAGCAATCGACCGTGCGCTGATCAAGGCGGACGGGACGGCGGACAAGAGCAGGCTCGGAGCAAACGCTGTACTCGGAGTCTCTCTGGCGTCTGCACATGCTGCGGCGACGGCGCTCAAACTCCCTCTTTACCGTTATCTGGGAGGCGTAAGGGCAAAGCAGATGCCGGTTCCCATGATGAATATCCTAAACGGAGGGGCACATGCGGACAATGCGCTGGATATTCAGGAATTCATGATCATGCCCGCTGGCGCGGAGAGTTTTCGGGAGTGTCTGCGCATGTGTGCGGAGGTGTACCATGCTTTAAAAGGAGTCCTCAGAGACCGGGGGCTGAATACAGCCGTCGGCGACGAGGGAGGATTTGCCCCGGATCTTCGGGACACAAGAGAGGCGCTGCGGACACTGCGGGAGGCCGTGGAGAGGGCAGGCTACCGGCTGGGACGGGACATACGGATCGCGCTGGACGCGGCGGCGTCAGAATTGTATGACAGTGAGACGGGAAAATACCGGTTCCCCGGAGAGAGCAGTATGCGGGGGACGCCAGTGGAGCGCACGACAGAGGAAATGATCGCATATTATGAGGATCTTATATCGGAATTCCCTGTCTGCTCCATCGAGGATCCGCTGGATGAAGAGGACTGGGAGGGATGGCAGAAGATCACGGAGCGCCTGGGAGACCGGGTGCAGCTTGTCGGGGATGATCTGTTTGTCACCAGCACAGTGCGGCTGCAGAAAGGCATCGAGATGGGCGCGGCGAATGCGATTCTGATCAAGGTCAACCAGGTGGGAACACTCACGGAGGCGTTCGAGGCAGTGAAGATGGCGCAGGATGCCGGGTACGGTGCTATTATTTCCCACCGTTCGGGAGAGACGGAGGATACGACCATAGCGGATATCGCCGTCGCTTTCAATACCGGGCAGATCAAGACCGGAGCTCCCTGCCGTTCGGAGAGGGTGGCAAAGTATAACCGCCTGCTCCGGATCGAAGAAAAAGTAGATGAATGTGTACTGCCGCAGGGGGCGCCGGGAGCGTAAGCCGCCGAAGAAATCGGCTTTTCGGGGAAAAGAGAAATTATCAGCGGAGATATCGGCGGTTTTTGCGGAAATCATATTGACAAAGAGAAGCTGGCCCCGTACTATTGTATTAAATATATAATACAATGGTGCGGGACATTTTATTTCGCACAGGAGGAGATTATGGGTAAAGAAAATGAAATGAACCTGGGAGCGGCGGAGAACGTAAGGTATGAAAAGCTGCCGAAGCGCGCGCTGCAGTGTATGTATGCAGCGGATATTGTTACGGGCATTATCGTCCTGGCAGTGATCGGAGCGGTCAATTATTTCTGGCTGTTCCCGCAGCAGATCGACGCGGGGAAATGGATCTCGCTGGCGTTTGCCGTGCTGACTGTGCTGGATGTGCTGATCAGCCCGTATTTCCGGTATCACAGGTACCGCTACAGTATCAATGACGAGTGCATTGATATTATAGAAGGATATCTGTTCGTGAAACGGAATATTGTTCCCATCGAGAGGTTGCATAAGCTTCAGACCACGAAGGGGCCGATCGATCAGATTTTCGGTGTGGAGAAAGTAGTCGTGACGACCGGAGGAGGAGACGTGACGATCTCCTTCCTGGAGGAGGAGCGGGCAGAACAGATCGCAGAGAGTCTGCGAAGAAAGATCAATGAGATCGTGAAGGAGCAGAGGGCGGAAGATGGAAAAGAATAAGAGCAGGAGATTTCGAAATCATATCTCGATCGTGGCAGAGCAGGTCGGCGGGGGAATCCTTGCCATTGCGGCTGTGCTTCTGGTGAATGTCCTACAGGATGCGGATGAGCTGACCGGGAAAGATCTGTCCGCAGTGACGGACCGGGGCTCCCTGATCATGGCGGTGGTCCTTCTGATCCTTGCGGCAGGCATTGTGAACCGGATCTTTGTCTGGGCGAAGACCTACATATGCATCGAAGAAAATGCTGTCGTGATCGAGCGGGGGACGATGAATAAGAAGAAAAACACGATCGGGATCAGGAATATTTCCAATATCAACCTGGAACAGAATCTGTTCGAGATGCTCCTGGGGACCTGTAAGGTGAAGATGGACACGAACAGCCGGTCGACCGCTGACAGCACGGATGTGAAGATTGTGCTGAAGAAAGCGGACGCCGAGTGGTTCAAACAGGAGATCACACGGAAGCTGCAGGCTGCGGAGCAGGCAGCAGCTGCGCAGGACGGCATGGCCGGGGCAGAGAATGGAAAAATAAGACCCGGGACTGTCCTGCAAGGCGGTGCGGTGCAGGAAGAAGGGGCATATGATTTCCGGGCGGAATTCGGAGATATCTTCCAGCACGGCCTGTTCTCGATCAATATTTTCTCAATGATTATCCTGATCCTGGGTATCGTCGGTGCCGTTGTGACAGTGGTCAGGATACTTGGACGGCCGGATCTTATGACGTCTGTGCTCAGCGCTGCGGCAGGTGTCGCTGCGGCGGGCGCGATCGTTCTGTCCGCACTCTGGGATACGGTGAAGGACTTTGTCCGCTATTATGATTTCCGCGCGAAGCGCAGGAAAGAAAAAATCTATATCCGGTATGGCTTTTTTAAGAAAGTGGAGTATACGATCCCCGTAGATAAGATCCAGGCGCTGAAGGTACGCCAGTCCTTTGTGGCACGGCTCTTCGGGCGTTATATGGCGGAGATCGTGAATGTAGGGATGGGAGACGACAAGGACGAACAGAACTCTTTCCTCGTGCTGTACTCGACGCAGGAGCAGCTCCGGGAGCGTCTGGCTCTGCTTCTCCCGGAATTCGCGGGAACAGTGGATCAGGAGACAGTGAGGATGCCGGCGGGCGCCTGGGCTGCCTGGATCTGGCCGCTGGCAGTATACTGTGCGGCGGCAGCGGCCTGCGGGGGAGTCTGCATGGAGATCTGGCCGCGGTATGCGGTTTTCATCTGGGGCGGCGCCGGTGTGCTCCTTCTGCTCGCGCTGATGGGGATGCTGCTGAAATACAGGACGGACGGAGTCGGTGCGGATAAGGAGTTTCTGAAGCTCTGCCATGGCTATTTCGGGAGAAATTATATCTCCGTCAGGTATCAGAAGATCCAGTATGCGGAGATCAGGCAGAGCTTTATAGCCAGAGCATGCGGCATACAGAAGGGGAAGATCCATCTGCTTGCATCATCGGCTAATACGGCACATGACATTCCATATTTTAAGGGAGATGCGGCAGAGAAGATCCGTCGGGGAATGCTGGGTGAGAATTGATTTTCCTTTTAAAGTTGACAGGTTGGTGTTATACTATGAGGTATGAACGCCGGAAAGCGGATGCGGGGCGTCCGCTTTCTTTATGCTGCAGTCTGCGGCAGGAAATTTGAGAAAAAAGGAGATTACGGCATGAGTATTTATGACCTGACAGCGTATGAAGTGATTCAGAAGGAAGACCTGTCGGATATCAAATCCCAGGGCTTCCTTTTAAAACATAAGAAAAGCGGGGCAAGAGTCCTGCTTATGGAAAATGACGACGAGAACAAGGTATTCTGTATCGGATTCCGCACACCGCCTTCCGACAGCACGGGAGTTCCCCATATCATGGAACATTCCGTTCTGTGCGGCTCGAGAGATTTCCCGGTGAAGGATCCGTTTGTGGAGCTGGTGAAGGGATCTCTCAACACATTCCTGAACGCTATGACTTATCCGGACAAGACTGTGTATCCGGTGGCGAGCTGCAATGACAAGGATTTTCAGAACCTGATGCATGTGTATATGGACGCAGTGTTCTATCCGAATATCTATCAGCATGACGAGATCTTCCGTCAGGAGGGATGGAGTTATAAGCTGGATCGGCCGGACGGGGAACTGACGATCAGCGGAGTTGTCTACAATGAGATGAAAGGGGCATTTTCCTCTCCGGAAGGCGTACTTGACCGGGTGATACTGAATTCTCTGTTCCCGGATACATCTTATGCAAATGAATCCGGCGGAGATCCGGATGTGATCCCGGAGCTGACGTATGAGCAGTTTCTGGATTTCCACAGAAAATATTATCATCCGTCCAACAGCTACATTTATCTGTATGGAGATATGGATATGGAGGAGAAGCTTCGATGGCTGGATGAAAAGTATCTGTCTGAATTTGACGCCGCGGAGGTGGATTCCGAGATCAAGTATCAGGAGCCTTTCGGTGAGATGAGGGAAGTGGTGCAGGAATATTCTATCACCAGCGATGAGAGTGAGGAGGACAAGACGTATCTGTCCTGGAATAAGGTGATCGGCACCTCCCTGGACGAGAAGCTTTACCTGGCGTTCCAGATCCTGGATTATGCACTCCTGTCCGCGCCGGGGGCGCCTCTTAAGAAAGCACTGGTGGATGCGGGGATCGGTAAAGATATCATGGGCTCCTATGACAATGGAGTGTACCAGCCGTTGTTTTCTGTGATCGCGAAGAATGCAAATGTGGAGCAGAAGGAAGAGTTTATCCGTGTGATCGAGGATACCCTGCGGGAGATCGCAGAGAAGGGCATGGATAAGAAGGCGCTCCGAGCAGGGATCAATTATCACGAGTTCCGCTTCCGCGAGGCGGATTTTGGAAATTATCCGCGGGGACTGATGTACGGACTTCAGCTTTACGACAGCTGGCTGTATGATGAGGCGAAGCCGTTTATCCACATGCAGGCGATCCCGACCTTTGAGTTCCTGAAAAGCCAGGTGGATACAGGATATTTTGAGGACCTGATCCGTACTTATCTGCTGGAGAACACCCATGGCGCCGTTGTCATCATTCGTCCGGAGCGCGGGCGCACCGCAAGGATGGACAGAGAGCTGGCGGAAAAGCTTAAGGCGTATAAGGAAAGCCTGTCGCCGGAAGAGGTACAGAAGCTGGTTGACGATACGCATGAGCTGGAACAGTACCAGGAGGAAGAGTCCAGTCCGGAAGATCTTGCGAAGATCCCGGTCCTTAAGAGAACGGATATTTCCCGGGAGATCGCACCGATCTACAATGATGAGATGGAGATCGGCGGCGTGAAGCTTGTGCACCACAATATAGAGACGAACGGAATCGGCTACGTGACGATGATGTTCGATCTGTCCGGCATCCGGGAGGAACTTCTGCCCTATGTGGGGATCCTTCAGAGCGTGCTGGGAATCATTGATACGACAAATTATGAATACGGGGAGCTGTTCAACGAGATCAACATCCATACCGGCGGAATCGGGACCTCCCTTGAACTGTATACGGATGTGACGAAGGTAAAGGAGAAGGAATTCCGAGCCACCTTTGAGATGAGAGGAAAGGCGCTCTACCCGAAGATGGACGTGCTCTTCTCCATGATGCGGGAGATCCTGATGGAGTCACGGCTGGATGACGAGAAGCGGCTCAAAGAGATCCTCGCCATGCTGAAGTCCAGACTGCTGGCATCGTTCCTGTCATCCGGGCACACGACGGCCGCGCTGCGTGCGCTGTCCTACACGTCACCCATGTCAAAGTTCAAGGATGACACGGACGGCATCGGTTTTTATGAAGCTGTGAAAAAGATTGAAGAAGATTTTGACGGGCAGAAAGAGACGCTGATCCGGAATCTGAAGGAGATCGCGCGGCGGATCTTCCGGGCGGATAACCTGATGATCAGCTATACGTCGTCAGAAGAAGGAATTGAACCCATGACAAAGGCATTTGCAGCGGTAAAGGACAGCCTGTATACCGGCGGAGAGATCCCGGATGAGGCATGCATCCTCCACTGCAGGAAACGCAACGAGGGATTCAAGACATCCTCGAAAGTGCAGTATGTGGCGCGAGTCGGCAATTTCATCGACGGCGGACAGAAATACAGCGGTACACTGCAGATCCTCAAGGTCATCCTGGGGTATGATTACCTGTGGCAGAACATCCGCGTGAAGGGCGGAGCCTACGGCTGTATGAGCAATTTCAACAGGATCGGCGATGCGTACCTTATCTCGTACCGTGATCCGAACCTGGAGCGCACCATGGAAGTGTACGAGGGTGTGGTCGATTACCTGAAGAACTTCAATGTGAGCGACAGAGACATGAATAAGTTCATCATCGGCACAATGAGCAGCCTGGACCGTCCGATGAACCCGGCGGCGAAGGGCGCACGCTCCATGAACCTGTATATGAACCGCGTCTCGGAGGAGATGCTGCGAAGCGAGCGCGGGCAGATCCTCGATGCACAGCAGGAGGACATCCGTGCGCTGGCAGATGTGGTGAAGGCGATGCTGGACCGGAAGCTGCTCTGCGTGATCGGAAGCGAGGAGAAGATAGAAGAACAGAGGGACATGTTCCTTGAAGTAAGAACACTCAGCTAAATGTTAAAAAACTGTGAAAGGGGACGTAGTAAAATTCAATTTCACTACGTCCCCTTTCACAGAAAATTCACAGAAGGAGTCAACATGAAAGAGAATTTTAAATCTGGCTTTGCCACGCTGATCGGCAGGCCGAACGTAGGAAAATCTACGCTTATGAACCACCTGATCGGACAGAAGATCGCGATCACTTCGAATAAGCCGCAGACGACGCGGAACAGGATCCAGACTGTGCTCACCACAGAGGAAGGCCAGATCGTGTTCGTTGATACACCGGGTATCCACAAGGCGAAGAACAAGCTTGGCGAGTACATGGTCAACATTGCTGAGCGCTCGTTAAATGAAGTGGATGTGGTGCTCTGGCTGGTGGAGCCGACCACTTTCATCGGCGCAGGCGAGCGCCACATTATCGATCAGCTGAAAAAGGTGAAGACGCCGGTCATCCTGGTGATCAATAAGATCGATATGGTGAAGAAGGAAGAGATCCTTCCGGCAATCGATGTTTACCGGAAAGAATATGATTTTGCGGAGATCGTTCCTGTGTCTGCCCGTACCGGCGACAATACGGACGAGCTGGTGAAAGTGATCCTGAAATATCTGCCCTATGGACCACAGTTCTATGATGAGGACACGATCACAGACCAGCCGGAGCGGCAGATCGTGGCGGAGCTGATCCGGGAGAAGGCTCTGCACTGCTTAAATGAAGAGATCCCTCATGGTATCGCAGTGGCGATTGACCGGATGAAGATGGAGCGGAAGGTGATGCACATCGATGCGACGATCATCTGCGAGCGGGATTCCCATAAGGGAATCATCATCGGAAAACAGGGCAGTATGCTCAAGAAGATCGGCAGCACGGCGCGCTATGAGATCGAGAGGATGCTGGACTGCAAGGTGAATCTGAAGCTGTGGGTGAAGGTGCAGAAGAACTGGCGGGACAGCGATTATCTGATGAAGAACTTCGGGTATCGGGAGGACGAGTAGACGATTATATTTCCGGGAAGGAATCGAGAGAGCTGTTTTAAGCTTGGGCTGAAAAACTGAATAAAGAGTCGACATGTGGAGATGGCGGCTGGAAGGAAAATGAAAAGGCGCAGCGGGATAAACGTTTCGCCTTTTTATTTTTTTGCGGGAGAAGATCGTTGGATTATATCTCGGATAATCTGTTAATAAAGATTTATGTGTGACAGGAAATTTTACCGCCATAATATTTTTCGGGTAAAAAGTATATTATTTTTCAATATATTCATCAGCCTCTATTGACACATCACCTACCTTGCATTACAATATAGTCAAAGCTACATTGCAATACAAGGTAGGTGATATCATGATACCGTCGCAGATGCTGAAAGGGACACTGGAAGGATGTGTCCTTGCGATCATCAGCAAAAATGAAACATATGGTTATGAGATCTCCCGTCAGCTGGAGGAGTATGGATTCGGGAACATCGCGGAGGGAACGATCTATCCGCTTCTGCTCCGCCTGGAGAAGAATAAGTTCATTTCGGCGGTTTACCGCCAGTCCGAGGTGGGACCGAAAAGGAAGTATTATTCCCTGACAGATGCGGGGAGAGAAGAACTGAAAACTTTTTTTAAAAATTATCGGGAACTGGCGGATGCCGTACAGAGGCTCGAGGCAGATATGGAGGGAATGAATGATGAGTAACCTTGGAGCCGCTGCGGCGGCAGCGGTAATCCTGTATGTGGTATACAGGATTGCAGACCGATACGCGGACACTTTTTGAGAAAACAGGCAGAGAATGGAGGGAATGGATGATGAAAAGGCAGACAAAAAAGTTGATAGAGGAAAATGATATTTTATGCGAGCAGCTGTCAAAGGAAGCGAATGATGTACTGAGAAATATGACAGGATATATCCAGCGTTTCGGAATCAGCCGCTATGAGCAGGAAAAAGTGCGGCAGGATATCGCAGAGATGATCCTGGAGGGAGAGAAAAGGGGAATCCCCGTCAAAAATACGATCGGTGAGGACTACCAGGCGTTCTGTGAAAGCGTACTTGCGGAGATGCCGAGAATGTCGTCCAGAGAAAAATGCCTGAACGTCATAAGAGATATCTGTATTTTCCTGGCAGTGTGGCTTCCGTTCTGGGTGCTTCAGTATGGCGGAAAGGACGAAACAGTCAAGGTTACCAGCGGAGGCGCAGCATGGGCGTTTCTCGTATTTGCCACAGGATATGTATACAGCTGGATCATGTCAAGGCAGATTTTTAAAAAGCATATTGCGTACCTGCTGACCGGAGGCGTGTTTATCGTGATCGTGCTAGCAGGGAAAGTCCTTACGAAGTTCGGATATGTATTGTTTCCTGCTCCTGTATATATAGTCGCGGCGGCAGAGGTCATCCTGATCATCGTATGTGTGGTTCTGAGCCGTATTGTAGATCAGGATTACAAAACACTGTAACAGGACTTCCGAATGGAAGGAGATCTCTGTGTCGAAAAAGGTCCGGCGGCAGGGGCAGGCCGACAGGAATACATATGATGACAATATTATTAAAGATATATTACAATATTGACTTTAATAAAATTCAATATTATATTTAATTATATTAAAGGAGGTGCTCTCATGGCCATAGAGATCGTGCCGGAATGGATGGTAAATCTTGACCCGGAAGATGTAACATTTATCAAGAATTTCCTTCTTGCCTCCGGCTCTCTCAAGGAGATCGCGAAGCAGTACGACGTGACTTATCCGACAGTACGGCTGCGTCTGGATAAGCTGATCCAGAAAATCAGGATCAGCGAGGATGTGGAGAGCGAGCCGTATATTGCACTGATCAAGCGTCTGGCGGTCAATGAGAAGTTGGATCTGGAGACGGCGAAGCTTCTGATCGGGGAGTACAAGAAGGAGCGGAGAGGAGGAACATAAATGGTAATAGGTACCGCAATGATTTATATATCTCTGATTGTCATACTGGCGGTCTGTGTGGGAGGCATTCTTCTGCAGATTTTTCTTTCAAGGCGGGAGAGCTGGTGGCCGGGGCTGCTCCTGCCGCTGCTTACTTTTCTGTATTCACTGCTGGCTGTATTCAGCGTGGTGATCACGGACTCGATGGGCGGCTGGGAGATATTTACAACGATCGCTGCAGCATTTATCACGGTAAATATCCCCACGATCGTATTGCTTGCTATTTATTTTGCCTGCAGAGAGAAGAGAAAGCGCAGACGGGAACTGGAGAAGATGAAGCTTCAGGATCTGAATTAAGTGAGATACGGTATACAGATAAACGTAAACAGCAGGCGGGACCGCCCTTTTGGGGCTGGTCCTGTCTGCTGTTTTGATGATGTAAATCATGGATAGAAGTCTGCCGGCCGGCTGAGAGGATACGGACGCCGCCTGATTATTTTGCCTGCTTCCAGTAATTCGGCTTAAAAATAATAGATGTCATGCAGGGCTTTGATACATCTGCCGGATGTGGTAAGATAGAAAAAGAAAATCGGGAATACGTCAGACGCAGCAAATGTCAAGGCCTTGTACAGAAAAAGAACTGGTATTTTTTGAGGGGTATAGTGCTTTTCAGAATCGGAGAACCTAAAAGTATAACACTTAAGAAGAGGTGAGCCGATGAGAGAAACATATTGGGACCAGTTCATGGCGACGGGCAGCATTGAAGATTATCTTAACTATAAAATGAAGGCAGAGCAGTCCGGCGGCGGAGCGGGTCTGAAAGAGAAGCAGAGTGCTGCCGGGACAGGAAGCAGCCGTGAATCTGCAGGGATCCGGCAGAAGGAAATGTCCGCGGCGGGGAATACAGATTCTGACGGAAGGAAGGAACAATGTGAATCAGATCGTACTTACAGGGATGGTGCTTTCCACAGCGCCGGTTGGTGAATATGACAGAAGGGTCGTCATACTGACGAAAGAACAGGGAAAGATTTCCGCGTTTGCGAAGGGGGCGAGAAGACCGAACAGCCCCCTTGTCGGCGCGGTGAATCCATTTTCTTTCGGAGAGTTTACCATGTATGAAGGCAGGACATCATACACGATTCAGTCAGCAAGTATCTCCAACTATTTTGCCGAGCTCAGAGAAGATGTGATCGGAGCTTACTATGGCTTTTATTTTCTCGAGTTTGCCAGTTATTATACAAAAGAATTCAATGATGAGAGGGAAATGCTGAAGCTGCTCTACCAGACAATGCGGGCGCTGATCAATCCCCATATCCCGAATCTGCTCATACGGTACATATTTGAACTGAAAGCACTGTGCATCAACGGACAGGCGCCTCAGGTGTTCCAGTGTGTCCAGTGCGGGAGCACAGACAGGCCGGCTGTGTTCAGCGCAGCCAAGGGCGGACTCGTATGCAGTGAATGTGATGGGGATGTGATCGACGGGATCGTCCTCGATAACTCCACTTTATATAGCATGCAATATATTGAGAGCAGTAAAATAGAGAAACTTTATACATTTACAGTGACGGATAAAGTGATGGACCGGCTGGGGAAGGTCATGAAGCGGCTGACGGAAAGGTATGTGGATAAGAAGTTTAAGTCACTGGAGATACTGGAGACGCTGCTGTGAACAGGGGAAAATATAAAGATAAAATGCGGGAT
>CAJFQZ010000020.1 GCA_904419285.1 Lachnospiraceae bacterium UBA1818 | reverse complement strand
ATCCCCCGCCCCTCATTCCCGAATATGACTTCGGCATATGCACGCCTGCCGGTTTCGGATGTGAGTCAGATCAGAAGTCTGCCCGCCAAACCCGAATTTATTTTTTCTTTGGCTCATAAAGGAAATTTCCTTCATGGTCAATCTCTGTATAATATTCTGTTCCGGCATTATTTGTTATCTCAAGATAGCACTTGTCATTTTCAAAGTACGGCTCATTCCTGAATTTGCCGGGAGAATATTCGGACAAATCGATCACAATGTTCCCATCTAAATCATAAAAACAGTTTCCCGCAAAAAATACTCCTTCAGAGTAAATCCCGTATTTACCGCCTTGGAAGTCAACATCTGTCTGTTTCACTGTTCCGTCACTTCCCACCAGCTTGATCAGATCATCTGACCTGGTGACCAGATAGCCATCATGAAATTCTCCCGGACTCCCACAGTGATATCCGAACGGATTCTTCAGAACCGATTTCCCACATTCACCTGCATCAAATCCAATCCCGGTTTCCGCATTATACATAGTATAATTCGGATCCGAGCCACGGTCTGCATAATGAAGTGCAAACATCCCCTCTCCCAGATAATACATGCAGTTTTTTATCGTCATCATTCTGGCCTGATATCTGGATTCACTGTCATTGTCTACCGAAATATATTTATCTCCGACAGACACTCTTCCATTTTGTATGAACGGATGATTCGCCGAAAGCTCATGGATCCAGTCCCCCTTATCATCCACGACTCCTACCATATCATATGCACCGTCGAA
This sequence comes from Lachnospiraceae bacterium UBA1818, assembly GCA_904419285.1. Classification (GTDB taxonomy): domain Bacteria; phylum Bacillota; class Clostridia; order Lachnospirales; family Lachnospiraceae; genus Mediterraneibacter; species Mediterraneibacter caccogallinarum. Next base: position 50,379 of record CAJFQZ010000020.1, on the reverse strand, counting down.
ATCATCAACCAGTTTTAAAACAATATGGTAACCGCCGCCGCTGCATAAAACTTCATCGTATTCATCTGATTCGGGAAGCCTTACTTCTTCCTCTCCCCCATTATTTGAAAACAGTTCCGACTCACAGGCGGTCAGACCAGAAACAGACATCAATGCAAAAAGAAGAGGGAAAAACCATCTTTTTAAATATCTCTTCATAACAAACTCCTCTTTACTGGTTTGCATTTCTGCGCTTCATCTCAGTAAGCATTGCCTCGCACTCCTCTATATTCTCCGCAGCAAGGATATACCTTTTTCCTGAAACTGAGAATATCATTCTCTTCTTTGCCACTGTCACTTCTTCTATCTGGTCATACTTTAAGTTTAAATTTGCAGCTATATTAGTGACACCTCCCAATACAGCACTATATGGGCATGCCTTACACTCTAAATGATGAGCGAAAAACACAATTTCTGTCTGTGGAATCCACTTCTTAAACATTGAAGATGTATAGAAGCCATAGCCAAAAGATATTATGCCTGCTAAATATAAAATGACTATCATTTTCTCTTCATCTGAAGAAAAATGAAAACTATTATTTACCATCCCAAAACCAAACCATGCAAAACATGCAAGCATAATCCCACATACAATCATCCCCAGATCATAACTCGCCGTCTGCTCTGTTTTTACACTTTTCAGCAGATACTCTCTCTCATTCTCCATCTTTTTTATCCTCCTATTTTGTAATATATCCATATATTAAGTCTATTGGATGTAATTCATCAACATCTATTAGATTATTTTTAAATCTAATGGTTATGATTAAAATTATGCTGATAGAATAGTGAGGTGTCGAGCGATGAAAGAGATCAACGTCAATATCGGTAGAAGGATCCGTTCAAAACGTGAATATATGAAATATACTCGTGAGCAGTTAGCTGAAATGGTAGAGATATCTCCTCAGTTTCTCGCCGATATCGAAGGTGGAAAGAAAGGAATGTCTTTTTCTACTCTCACAAAATTATGTTCCGTACTTGGAACTTCCTGTGATTATATAATACTTGGGAAAAGTTCTGATTCGGACTGTTCAAATCTCATAGAAATGATACAGAATATTGATGAAGACTATCTTCCTCTTGCAGAGGAACTATTACAGACCTTTATAAAAACTATCTCAAAAGCCAAAGAGTCTTAATCTATTTCGTTAAAAAGCTGATAAAAGGTAAATGATTTCAAAATCACACAAACTTTTCTTACGACAGCTAAGTACAACTGTTTCCTCTTATCAAATTTCCGGAGTTGTACAGAAAGTTCCTTCCAGAACTCAGCAGAAAACAGGGAAAGGCTGTCAGGGACTTCCATTCGGAGATAAGAGGAGGGCGGTTCAGGTGACTAGAATAATCTGTCAGAAAGACTTAAGGAAGCGGTATCCCGCGTTAAGGGCTGCAATAAGATTTGTCCGAACAAAGTGAGTTTCTTATTGCAGCCCTTGTTTTTAGCGGGATACCGCTTCCTTTAGTTTTTCTCAGATTATGGAACGGAGCCTGAAGCCGCTATCCTCTTATCCCAGAAGGAATTCCTCAGACAGCTTTCCCTGTTTTCGGATGATATTCTCGGATAAAACTTACCTTACAAACCGCGAATTTATTTCTCCGTCTCTCTGAGGATCCTTGCCGCGATCTCTTCTTTGATCTGCGCGATAAATGCATCCAGATCTTTTTGTCCCTCATCGCCAGCGAAGCGGCTTCTCACGGAGACTTTATTGTCTTCCTCTTCCTTCGCACCGACAACGAGCATATACGGGATCTTCTTCATCTGTGCCTCGCGGATCTTGTAGCCGATCTTCTCGGCGCGGCTGTCGATCTCAGCGCGGATGCCCGCCTCATTGAGCGCATCCAGAACTTTCTTTCCGTACTCCATATGCTTGTCGGAGATCGGAAGGACTTTCACCTGAACCGGAGCGAGCCAGGTCGGGAACGCGCCTGCAAAGTGCTCGATCAGGATTCCGATGAATCTCTCGATGGAGCCGAACACAACGCGGTGGATCATGATCGGTCTGTGCTTCTCTCCGTCCGCGCCTGTATATTCCAGGTCGAACCGGAGCGGGAGCTGGAAGTCAAGCTGGATCGTACCGCACTGCCAGGTTCTTCCTATGGAGTCCTCCAGATGGAAGTCGATCTTCGGTCCGTAGAACGCGCCGTCCCCTTCATTTACAACATAAGGCAGACCGATGTCGTCAAGTGCATTGCGGAGCGCGTCTGTCGCCATCTCCCAGTCTTCATCGCTTCCCATACTGTCCTCCGGACGGGTGGAGAGTTCTACGTGATATTTGAATCCGAACAGGCTGTAAACCTCGTCGATCAGTTTTACAACGCCTTTGATCTCATCCTTGATCTGCTCCGGCATCATGAAGATATGCGCGTCGTCCTGTGTGAAGCAGCGCACTCTCATCAGACCGTGGAGCTGGCCGGATTTCTCATGGCGGTGTACAAGTCCCAGCTCGCCCATGCGGATCGGAAGATCGCGGTAAGAGCGGGGCTCGGATTCATAGACAAGGATGCCGCCCGGGCAGTTCATCGGCTTGATAGCAAAATCCACGTCGTCGATCACTGTTGTGTACATATTTTCCTTATAGTGATCCCAGTGTCCTGATGTCTCCCAGAGATGGCGGCTCAGCATGATCGGCGTGGAGATCTCCACATAGCCTGCTCTTCTGTGGATCTCTCTCCAGTAATCGAGCAGAGTATTCTTGAGCACCATTCCGTTTGGCAGGAAGAACGGGAATCCGGGTCCCTCCTCACGCATCATGAACAGGCCGAGCTCTTTTCCGAGCTTTCTGTGGTCACGCTTCTTCGCCTCTTCCAGCATGGTCAGATACTCTTCAAGTTCTGCTTTCTTCGGGAACGCTGTTCCATAGATCCTCTGCAGCATCTTGTTCTTCTCACTGCCTCTCCAGTAAGCTCCCGCAAGGCTTGTAAGCTTGAACGCCTTCACCGGCTTGGTAGTCATAAGATGCGGGCCTGCGCAGAGGTCAGTAAACTCTCCCTGAGAATAGAAGCTGATCGTCTCATCCTCCGGCAGGTCCTCGATCAGTTCTACTTTATAGGGCTCGTTCTTCTCTTTAAAGTAATCGATCGCCTCGTTTCTCGGCATGGTATACTGTTTGATCTCCAGGTTCTCCTTGACGATCTTCTTCATCTCCGCCTCGATCTTCTCCAGATCTTCTGCGGTCAGCGGAGTCTCTCTGTCCACATCATAGTAGAATCCGTCTGCGATGGACGGACCGATCGCAAGCTTTGTATCCGGGTACAGTCTCTTGATCGCCTGCGCCATGATATGGGACGCTGTATGGCGGAATGCTCCTTTTCCCTTCTCATCGTTGAACGTCAGGATATTCAGCTCGCAGTCCTTGTCCACGATTGTCCTCAAGTCAACGACTTCTCCGTCAAGTTCTCCGGATGTTGCCACCCGCGCAAGTCCCTCGCTGATGTCAAGTGCGATGTCATACACGCTCATCGGCTGGTCATACTCTTTAAATGAACCGTCTTTCAGTGTGATCTTCATGTTCTTTCTCTTCCTTTCTCCATTTTCTGAATCAATTTCGTCCGTGTTCCTCAGGCTGGACTGGACCTTTCTCCGCCGTGCATGGCAGTCAGATACAGGGCATCTGCCTTCTGCAGTCTCTGTTTTCTCTGCATGCTGCGGCGAAAAAGAAAGGCACTCCTTAAGGAATGCCTCTTATGATCTGAATCTATAGCCGCACGGAAACACTCCCTGCAGGGACGGACGATCAGCCCGCGGTTCCACCCTGCTTGTTTTCCATGGAAAACCATCTTAATTCATATGATGATAACGGAATCACCGTGCCGTATTAAGGCCGCTCCGAGGTGGTCTTCAGTCAGTCCCACAACAGGATCCTCACACCGGGCGGATCCCTCTCTGAGAAGTGGAGACAGCCTACTGTCCTCTTCAACGCTTTCTCTACATCGGTTATTCTACCGCACCCGGATATTCCCTGTCAAGAAGGAATCTCAATCTCCGTCTTTCCTTTCTCTGTCCTTTTTCACCGGCGTCTCACTCAGCCCAGATTCCGGCAGCTCTGCTCCACAGGCCTCTCCGCCCCGCAGTCTTCCTGTCTCATTCCCCTCGTCTCTCTTCTGTGACGGATGTGCTTTTCTTCCACATACGGAGAAAGCGCAGAAATGTCCGCTGTGCCTCAGTAAGCGTCACACTCTTCGGATAGATCAGCGAGATCGGATAATGGGGCGCATCTTCCAGCGGGATCATGCACAGGCCGCTGCCCGCATATTCCTGATATACCTTTGTGAAATTAATAGTAACGCCCATCTTCTCCTGTACAAAGCTCATGATCGTGTTCGCCTGCGGGAACTCATACTGGATATCCGGTGTGAAGCCCGCCCGGATACAGCTGTCATAGAATGCTTCATACCCGCCGCTTCCCTTCTGCGGGAACACAAACACCTCATCCTTGAGCTCCTCGAGCCGAATACTCTTCCGCCCCGCCAGCGGGTGGGAGCTGTACACGACTGCGCAGAGGTAGTCATCATACAGCGGAAGCATGCAGTACCTTTCTGTGTCCGTGATCAGAAGTGTGCGGAGTATAGCGAAATCATACTCATCTATATGTGCGACGATCTGGTCGGCAGGATGCTCGTCCAGGACCAGATCGATATCGGGGTGCTGCTCATGGAATGCGGCAAGCACTTTTGCGAAATGATACGGGGAGAGCACGGTCATGCTGCCGATATGGATCTCCTTTTTCGAGTGGATGTCCTCAAGCATTTTTCCGTACCTCTCCAGCGCCTGTCCTGCATATTCCAGGAAGATCTCCCCTTCCTCGGTCAGTTCGAATTTTCTCGTATTCCGCCGGATCAGGGTGACATTCAGTTCTTTCTCCAGCCTGCGGATCTGTTTTGAAAGCGCGCTCTGGCTCAGGCTGCAGGCAAATCCTGCCTCAGTAAAGTTCTTTACCCGGCAGAGCTCGCGATAATATTTCAGCTGCTGTATATCCATAATATTTATTCCTTTCAGGAATATATCATATCAGAAGTGGAATTGACTGTAAAGATACACCTTCCTATAATGTAATCGAACTCACGGATCATGGGTGAACAGTAACAATCACGGAGGGAATCATGAAAAAAGATCAATACTATTATAAAAGAATGTTTTACTATATTGCCGGGCTGCTGATCATGTCCATAGGCTCGAATCTTTTCCTGAAAGCCGCGCTGGGCGTTGCTCCCAGCTGCACGATCGCGCTTGCCCTGTCGGAGCTTTTTCCGTCCAAGAGCTACGCTCTGTTTAATTTCATCGTAAACACCGGGCTGCTCGTCTGTGAGACTGCTGTAGAAAAAAAGGTCGGAAAAAAGCAGGTGCTCCAGCTCCTGCTCACTTTCCTGTATTCTATGTTCATCCAGTTGACTTCCCTTCCGTTCCAGATGCTCAGCACACATCTGATGCCCGTCAGGATCCTGCTCAGCGTCGCGGCGTGCGCGGTGCTCGCCATTGGCGTCTCCTTCACGGTCAATTCCGGATTCGCCGTTCTCCCGATGGAGGGATTCGTCGCAAGCCTTGCCGCAAAGGAAGGGAAATCCTTCGGGACAGTCCGCGTCCGGATCGAGATGCTCATCACCGTAGTCTCGGCTATTATATCCATCCTGTTCCTGGGCAATATCTCAGCTGTGGGGATCGGGACCGTGATCGCAGCAGTCTGTACAGGCAATATCACGAACTGGTTTGAACATCTCTTCGGTCGGAGACTGAGGTTCTGCTAAGGCATGCGGCAGTATCCTTCCGCTCTCAGGTTCCTGCCCACCTGTATATAAGCCTGACTGCTCTCATACAGCCTCCGGCGTTCCGCATCGGTCAGCATGCGCTTTACCTTTGCCGGATTTCCAACTGCCAGGCACCCATCCGGGATGACCTGCCCTTCAAGGACAAGGCTCCCCGCACCGATCAGACACTCTCTGCCGATCTGCGCTCCGTTCAGGATGACGGCGCCCATGCCGATCAGACTGCCGGCGCCTACCGTACATCCGTGAAGCACCGCATTGTGCCCCACAGTGACATGGGCACCGATCTCGGCAGGATACCTTGTATCCGCGTGGATGGTGCAGTTGTCCTGTATGTTGCTGCACCGTCCCACAATGATCTTCTCTGCATCGCCGCGGAGGACGGCATGGAAAAGGATGGTGCATTCCTCTTCCACTGTCACGTCTCCGATCACGACAGCTTCTTTCACTACATTCGCAGACTCTGAAATCTTGACACAATCACTGTACATCTCAGTTCTTCCCTGCCTTCCACAGCATCACAGCCTCATAAGGCCTGAGCCCATCAGCCACATCGCCGTGGTAATTATGGATCAGTTTCTGCGCATCCTTCCACTCAGTGATCAGCGGACACTTTGCCGGTTCTCCTGAGAAATTGGCGCAGACCAGCATTTTTCCCTCATCTGAAGTCCGTGTGTAGGCAAAGATCTGCTCGTCCTCCTCCATCAGAAGTTCGAATTTTCCGTCTATGAAGACCGGATATTCTTTCCTGAGACGGATCAGCGTACGGTAATAACTGAACACAGAATCCGGATCTCTCCGCTCTGCTTCCGCGTTGATCTCCGTATAATTCGGGTTCACCTCGATCCAGGGTGTTCCGTCAGTGAATCCGGCATTTTCCTCCGCAGACCACTGCATCGGCGTGCGGGCATTGTCCCGGCTCTTCGCATAGATGGACCGCATCACATCCTCAGGGCTGTATCCTTTTTCCAGGCGCTCCCGGTACAGGTTGAGCGTCTCGATGTCCCTGTAATGTGTGATATCCTCGAACTTTATATTCGTCATCCCAAGTTCTTCGCCCTGATAGACATATGGCGTTCCCTGCATGCCGTGGAACACGGTCGCCAGCATCTTCGCCGATTCTTCCCGGTACTCCTTGTCATCACCCCAGCGGGAGACGATCCTGGGCAGATCGTGGTTGTCCATGAACAGGCTGTTCCAGCCTTTTCCGTACAGCTCCTCCTGCCATTTTGCCATACACTGCTTCAGCTTCACGAACGGAAGGGGTGCAAGATCCCATTTTTCCTTTCCCGGCTGCTGATCCAGCATCACATGTTCAAACTGGAATACCATGGAAAACTCGCTTCCGTCCGGATTGCTGTACAGTTTTGCATTTTCCGTGTTGGCGCCCCATGCCTCCCCAACAGTGATCAGATCCCCCTTCTGGAAGGTCTCTCTGCTCATCTCCTGCAGAAACTCATGGAGTCTCGGACCGTTATTGGTGATCTTTCTGTCCGGCTCTTTCGCGATCTGGTCGATCACGTCCAGGCGGAAACCTCCCACGCCTTTGTCCATCCACCAGAGGATCATATCGTAGATCTCCCTGCGCACCTTCGGATTCTCCCAGTTTAGATCCGGCTGTTTTACAGAAAACTGATGGAAATAGTACTGCTGTAATTCAGGCACCCATTCCCATGCCGGTCCGCCGAAGGACGCCTTCATGTCGTTTGGGAGTTCGCCCTCCACTCCGTCCTTCCAGACATAATAGTCATGATACGGATTCTCCCTGCTCTTCTTCGCCTCCAGGAACCATCTGTGTTCATCCGACGTATGGTTCAGCACCAGATCCATGATGATACGGATATTCCTCTTTTTCGCTTCCGCGATCAGCTCCTCCATATCCGACAGAGTGCCGAACATGGGATCGATGTCCTGATAATCTGAGATATCATACCCGTTGTCATCCTGTGGAGAGCAGTACACAGGGGAGAGCCACACCGCGTCAATGCCCAGATCGGCGAGGTAGACCAGTCTGCTTATGATTCCCTGAATATCTCCGATTCCGTCTCCGTTGGAATCCTGAAAGCTCTTCGGGTAGATCTGGTAGACCACCGCGTTCTTCCACCAGGGCAGGTTCTTCTTTTCTGTCATATGTCAAATCCTCCTTATCAGTGTTCCGTTTTTTTCAAGTATACCATTCTGATAATTCCGTGCGAACAGAACTTCTCCTGTTCCCCCGGCCTTCACTGTCTCGTCCGAACAGTTCAGGAGCACTTCAATCTTCCGTCCGGCCTCATCCAGCTTGATGTATTCGACGCACCGCCTGTTCTCAATGCGGTCCGGGAAATGAAAGTGAAGGCTTCGGAAGGTCTCCTCATTCTTCCGCAGACGGATCAGCGTCTTCATCTGTCCGATCCGTCTCTGATTCTCCTCTGTCCCGATCTCATCCCACGGCATGCACCGCCTGCAGTCAGGATCAAATCCTCCCTCCATGGCGATCTCCGTCCCGTAATAGATGCAGGGGCTTCCCGGCAGGGTGAAGAGAACGGCGAGCTGCTGATAGAACTTGTCCAGATCATGGAACCGGTTCATGAGCCGCTCCGTATCGTGGGAATCCAGAAGATTGAAGAGAACATTGTTGTTCTGCTGCATATACATAGTATAACAGCAGTTCACCATGTATTCAAACTCTTCTTTCCCCATTGTCTGATCCAGGAAGAAATCATGGATACCGCTCATCAACGGATAGTTCATAACCGAGTCGTACTCATCCCCGGCGAGCCACTGGCTGGCGTCATGCCAGATTTCTCCCAGAAGATAGATGTCCGGCTTGATCTTCTTCAGGTGTTCCCGCATCCGCTTCAGGAAGCGGTGGGACACCTCATTGCCTACGTCAAAACGGATTCCGTCGATGTCATATTTCCGGATCCATCCTTCACAAACCTTGCAGAAATAATCGATCACTTCTTCATTATTGGTATTGAGCTTGGGCATCCAGTCCGCAAAGGCAAAGGAGTAAAACCTGCCGTCCCTTGTGTCACCCTGTTTCCCGATCTCATCCCAGTCCTGTACCATGAACCAGTCCGCATACTCTGACTCTCTTCCCTTCTCCTGGACGTCAAGCCAGGGAGCGAATTTCCTGCCGCAGTGATTGAACACCGCGTCCAGCATGATCCGGATCCCCCTCTCATGCGCTTCCGAGACAAGACGCTTCATCGTCCCGTCATCTCCGAAGGACGGGTCGATCTTCGTATAGTCCTTAGTGTCATATTTGTGGTTGGTCTCCGCCTCCATGATAGGGTTCAGATAGATTCCTGTGATCCCAAGATCCTGCAGATATGGCAGTTTCTGGCGGATCCCCTCGAGATCTCCGCCGTATTTCTCCCGGTTCGTGACCTTTCCCGTCTGCCAGGGGAGTACGTCCGGGTCATTCTTTCCCGTGCCGCCGCAGCAGAACCGGTCCGGAAAGATCTGATACCAGACCGTATCATTGACCCATGCCGGCGTCCGGTTCACATCCGCCGGGTTCATCCATGGCACGATAAAGTACTGCAGGAGCCGTCCTTCCATGTTGACCTGCTCCTCTGTCAGAAATCCGTCCTCAAAATAATACCACACCTCGTCCTCTGTATGGAGCTCGAAATAATACTTGCACCTCTTGTAAGGCGGCGTGAGTGTGGTCGTCCACCAGAGCTGATGGGGAAGCCGCTTCTTATAGACGATCTCTTCCCGTTTTCCGGTCCATTTCTCACTGCCTCCCAGGATTCCCGCGTCAAAGGGATCGCCGTGATGGATAAACACCTGCTTCACGTCATACCCGGTCTTCAGATTAATGACCAGCCGGTCCTCATCCAGCGGATAGCTCATCTGTTCTGATGTCTTATGATATACTCCTGTAAATTCCATAGATAGATACCCTCCTGTCTTTATCACGCTTCCAGACGTTCATAAACCCGGAGCAGTTCACCCACACTCCAGGCCTGTGCAAAGCATCCCTTTGACGAGACAGGATTCTCTCCGTCATAAATCTCCGGGAGCTGTCCGATACATCCTTCCCTCAGTGCGCTCTCCAGCACTTCCAGCTGCGCTGCGGTCTCTGCCTTTGCTTCTGCGCTGTCCCCGTTCACTTTCAGATAGGCAAGATAATAGGCGCCCAGCGGGTAGGCCCAAACAGTGCCCTGATGATAGGCCAGATCTCTCTTAAGCACCTCTCCGCCATATTCGGGGCAGAACTGATCATCTTCCTGCTCCAGCGTCCGCAGTCCGTAAGGCGTGTAGAGTTTCTCGAACACAGTGTCCACCACCGCTCTCTCCTTCTCTCCATCCAGCATAGTGAACGGCATGGAGACCGCCCATATCTGATTGCAGCGGATCTGGGTATCTGCGTCTGTTCCCGAGATCACGTCCTTCAGACAGTGCTTTTCTCCCATCCAGAAGGCTTCTGTGAACGACGCCTTCACCTTCTGCGCCAGCCTCTCGTACTCTTCCGCTTTCTTATCTGACGCGCTGCCTTCTTCCCTCTTCCGGGAGAATTCCGCCATGATCCGAAGCGCGTTATACCAGTATGCATTCACTTCCACCGGCTTGCCGTGGCGCGGCGTTGGGAGGATCTCCCCGACCCGGACATCCATCCAGGTAACCTGATCCAGCCCTTCTCCTGCCATGATCAGACCGTCATCGTCCATGTGGATCCCGAACCGGGTCCCTTTTCGGTAGCAGTCTACAATCCTTTCCATGACCGGATACATCTCTTCTGCGAACGCCAGATCCTCTGTCGCGTCATAATAGAGCCAGACGCAGTTAATGAACAAAAGCGCCGCATCCACCGTGTTGTACATGGGGTCCTTGCCGCCTTCCGGAAACAGATTCGGCATCAGCCCGTCCTTCTCATAGCGCGCGAATGTCCTCAGGATGGACCGCGCCTCATCATACCGCCGTGCAGACAGACATACGCCCGGGAGAGCGATCATGGTATCCCTGCCCCAGTCCTCAAAGAACGGGAATCCTGCCAGTATCGTATCTCCCCCCGTGGATTCCCTCTTCGCGATAAACTGAGACGCACTCTTTGCCAGACACTTTGCCGTATCGGACAAAAATCCGGACTGCTCTTCCAGCTCTCTCCGGTACAATTTCTGCTCTTTGATGATCTGCTGGGCGGTCATCTGCAGACGGGCACCGCCCGCCAAGCCCCTGATATGAGGTTCCGTATTATCGGATACTGAAAATACGACTGAGATCTCCCGGTACCCGCCCGCCTTCACGGCAGCCTTGATCCGGAATCCTGCCTTTGCAGTCCCCGTGCTCCTCCTCCCGTCGCAGACGTCATAACTATAGAAGTAAGTCTCCTCACATTCCGGGATCAGTTCCGCTGTGCCATCCGTCTGTACATGCAGATCCATCCCCCCGCTCTCTGCCCCGCCGGCACGGAACCGGAACTCCTGTTCCGGTCCGAGGTCGCTCCCCTTGGATACGAACTGAAGAAACGGGGTAATGGAAAGCACTGCGTCAGCTCTCGATCTGTTCCGGACCCGGTACACGACCGCAGCCGTATTTTCTCCCTGCCGCATGGCAGCCTCCTTCTCAATCTCGATGCCGTTCACAAGATACCGCCACACCGGAGTATCCTCATAAGAAAACTCACAGAGATATTTATATCCCTCTTCCCTGCTTCCGTCCGCAAACTCCTGGCTGGACAGCGTGTACGTGCTCCCGCCCGCCTCGATCTGTTCCGCAAGACGGTGGATCACATTGTACCGGCTGTTCGGCGCTTTCGTGCATGCCATCAGGAAAGCATGGTCATTGCGCGCCGCGGAACCTGTCATTGTCAGAGATGAGAATCCTCCCAGCCCGTTGGTCATCAGATAACAGTTTTCCTGTCCCCTCTCAAATGTCTTCCAGTCCTGTTTTCCGTATACCCATTTCATACTGCTTTTCTCCTTCCAATCTCCATCTCTCCGGCCTCATTTCTGACGCATCCGAGTATAATGACGCTCTGAGGCGCCGCACAGATACAGTTTCCCGCTGCCGGAGGATCCATCCAGAGCGTACTGCTCTGTGCATCGCACAGAATCTCCCAGCCGCTTCCGGGCAGTGAAACCCTCTCTGGCTTCTCTGTACTGTTATAGACGACCATCAGCGATGCCCATCTGGTATCCGCACCTGCCGCTCTGTTGTCGCACAGGTAGCTGACGATCCCGCCCGCCTTCTTCACTCCGAAGATCCGGGAAGCTGCATCTTCGGACTTGTCACACAGCCCGGGGAGCTGCTTGCGCAGGGCGATGAGCCCTCTGTAATACTCCACCAGCGGCCGTTCCTCCCACGCCTTTCTCCAGTCCAGCCGGTTCAGAGTGATGGGGGCGTTAAAGGAGTTGTCATGTCCGTCCTTCGTCCTTGCAAATTCTTCGCCTGACAGAAGGAACAGGGATCCCTGGCAGGTCATGTAGAGCGCCGCTGCCATCCGGTTCAGGCGCATCAGGTCTCCGCCGGGCACAGTCTCGTCCAGCTTATCCCACAGTGTCTGATTGTCATGGGCAGATACATAGGTGATGATCTGAGAGGGAGCTTTTGCACAGAGTTCCTGCTCTTCATCCTCTTTTTCCACCATTTCACCGTTCCCTCTGCTGTCCGTCCGTTCTTCCGTCTCATCCTGCCCGCACCAGGCTTCCGCGCTTCGGAGGATCTTCTCTTCCATTCCTGCCGCGCCGTTGATGAATCCGGGCAGCTTTGTCTTCAGTGCAGATCCCTTGATGGCATCCCGGGTATTGTCGCAGAACATCCCGATATTCTCGTCCAGGAGACGGACATTCTTCTTCAGCGCCGGCACCGCGCCGCCCTCCATGGCAGTCTCATCGGCGGCCCAGGGTTCTCCGAACAGGAGCTTTACGCCTTTTCCGTACCGGCGGTCAAGCTCTCTGCGGATCCGGTTCATCAGATCCACGTCCAGAAGTCCCATCAGATCAAAACGAAATCCGTCAATATGGTATTCCTCCGTCCAGTAGAGCACAGACTCCAGGATAAACTTCGCGCACATCTCCCGCTCGCTTGCCACATCATTCCCGCAGGCGGATCCGTTGGAGATCCTTCCATCGTCGAACACGCGGTAGAAATACCAGGGCGCGGTCCTCTGGAACCAAGAGTCCAGAGAATAAGTATGGTTGTATACAACATCCATGATCACGCCGAATCCCTGGGCATGGAGAGACTGGATCATCTCCTTCATCTCCCGGATGCGCACCTCCCCGTGGGCCGGATCTGTGGAGTAGGAGCCTTCCGGCACATTATAATTCACCGGGTCGTATCCCCAGTTAAACTCCGTATCCTCCCCCGCCTCGTTGACCGAACCGTAGTCATAGGAAGGCATGATCTGGACATGGGTCACTCCCAGGTCTTTCAGGTAAGGGATGCCCGTCGGATGGATACCGTCATTGTCGAGCGTAGTATCCGTACAGGTAAACGCCTTGTATTTTCCCCGATATTCCTCCGGGAAGCCGCCGGATCTGTCCCAGGAGAATTCCTTGACATGGAGCTCATAGATGATCCGCTCCGTCTTCTCTTCCGGAGCCCGGTCCGCTTCCCATCCCTCCGGATCTGTGCGCCTTAAGTTCACGGCCATGCTCCGCACTCCGTTCAGCCCGCAGGCTCTGGCATAGGGATCTGCCGACCGCACAGTCCTGCCGTCGATGTCCAGGGTATAGTCATAGTAAACGCCGTGCAGCTCCTCAGCGCAGTCCCAGCTCCAGACGCCTTTGCCTTCTCTGCTCATGGCGACAGTCCGGAAAGGGACTCCCTCCGCCCCCCTCTCATACAGATTGAGGGTGACGCTCCCCGCAGAGGGGCTCCACAGGCGGAAGGAGGTGCCTTCCTGGGTACACCGGACACCCAGATCGTCTCCTTCATAAATATAATTTTCCTTAAAGTCTGTCGTTGAATAATATTTTTTCCATTCTAATGCTGTCTTCATATCTATAGCCTTTCCTCAATGTCTATTTCTTTTTTCCGGGACACAGCCCGCGTAGAGCCCGCCCCCTGATGATATGCCAAAAATGCTGCAAATATGGTGCTTGTATTTGCAGCATTTTTCAATAAATATCTATAATTGCCCGGACATTGGAAGAAGTCTGAACCAAGCGGACTGCTGCCGGTCCGGGCTGCGGCAGCCTTAACCTTTAACGGCTCCTGAGAGTCCGTCCACATAGTATCTCTGCATGTACAGGAACAGTGCGGCGATCGGGATAGAGATCAGCACCGCGCCTGCGGCGAAGCAGGTATACCAGCTGTCAATGTATTCTTTTTCAAGCATCCTCCACAGACCGATGGCGATCGTGTACTGGTCTGAGTTCGCACGGCAGATAACCTTTGCGAAGATGAAGTCCAGCCATGGGGACATGAACGAAGTCAGTGTCGTATAGATCACGATCGGTTTACTCAGCGGAAGTGTGATCTTTGTGAAGATCTGCCATTTCGTACATCCGTCGAGAAGCGCTGCCTCATCAATGGAGTAGGGGATCGTATCGAAGAATCCCTTTGCGATCTGAAAGCTCAGTCCCGCGCCTCCTGAATATACGAGGATCAGCGCAAGCTTGATCAGGTTCCCTTCTGACAGGCCGAGAGCCTTCAGGATGAAGTACACTGCGACCATGGACATGAAGCCCGGGAACAGTCCCAGTATCATCGCCATGTTCATGTACGGCTTTCTCAGCTTGAAACGAAGCCTTGACAGGCAGTAGGAGACAGCCAGCACGTAGAACGTCGCCAGGATACAGGAGCATACCGCGATGAACAGCGTGTTCATGAACATCTGCGGGAAGTTCAGGATCGAAGTGTCCGTAAACAGCTTAATATAGTTGTCCAGTGAATAGGACTGGGGCAGGAAGGTCGATACATAGGAACCTTTTTCCGCGCGGAAACTTGTCAGGATCACCCAGATGATCGGAAATACCCAGATCACTGCCAGAACCCCGAGGATCACATGGACAGCACTGTTTGTGATAAACTTTTTTCTCTTTGCCGAATGCATTTTTCCCGTCGTCATGATCAGAACCCTCCTTCTTCTTTGTATGATTTACTGTTGCGGTATGTGATCAGCGCGCCGATGGCAAGGATGATAAACGTAAGGATACCGATGACAGCTCCGATATTGTAGTACTGCTTATCGATCGTCAGTTTATACAGCCATGTCACGAGCAGGTCGGTCTTTCCTGCCGTAGCGCCCACATCCGTGACGGGATCTCCTCCCGACAGCAGATAGATGACGTTGAAGTTGTTTACATTTCCCGTAAACGTTGTGATCAGGTATGGTGTAGTCACATACAGCATGTACGGGAGCGTGATCTTGAAGAAGATCTGGACCGCGTTCGCGCCGTCCACTCTCGCCGCTTCATACAGATCCTCCGGAATATTCTGAAGGACTCCGGTAAGCTGGAGCAGCGTATAGGGTACGCCGACCCAGATATTGATGATGATGACCGTCACTCTCGCCCAGGTCGGATCCGTAAAGAACGGAAGGCTGGCATCCTGAGCGATCAGCCCCAGATTTCTCAGAAGGACGTTGATCGCACCTTCCGGCTGAAGCATTGTCCTCATGATCAGCAGTGATACGAACATCGGCACCGCGCAGGAGAGCACGAAGCAGAATCTCCAGAATCCTTTCGCCCTCGTGCCCTTGCGGTTGATCAGCAGGGACACGATCATACCAAAGATATAGTTGGAGAACGTTGCGAAGAACGCCCACACCAGTGTCCAGCCGAGAACCGACCAGAATGTGCTTCCCAGGATACTGCTGGAATCGAACAGTGTCTTGAAGTTGTCCAGTCCCACCCAGTCAAAGAGCACCAGGTGCTCTCCGATCTTGCTGTAGTTGGTAAACGCCATACAGATCATAAAGATCAGCGGCAGTATGGTGAACAGTGCGATGAACACCATCGGAGGCGTCATGAGCAGTCTTTGCAGGTTCTCGTGGAGGAGAGACTTCAGATCCTCCCTGAAGTTGTTCACATGACGTCCCTCTTTTGCGAGGCACTCAGCCTTGTAAGCACTCTTCAGCGTTCCGCGCCATGCACATACCATCAGGAATGTGAGCAGGATCGTCGCAACTCCGTAGAGAAGGATCAGGATCGACTAATCTCCTTTTGTATATGTATAGACCTGAGTCGCCTCATTCCATACTTCCTGCTGCTCCACTGAACCGAGAGACGGAAGCATGGCAATGCAGTGCGCTCCTGCCATGACCATAAATACCACATAAGCAACTTCCACTGCAAGATAGATAAGTCCTTTTATCATCTGGCCATGGACAATATTTCCAAAGCCCATGAGCACCATGGAAAGCTTTGTCTCGATCCCGCCTTTTTTGATTGCATTCATGCAGGTATAAGGCGTAGGAAATTCATTTACTCTCTTTTTAAAAATACCCATCCTCATTTGCCTCCTTATGATAATCCGTCGCTGTTCATTGCGTCGTTCATCGCCTCTGTCTGCTCCTCGGCGTTATCGTGGGTCACACTGCCGTTTCGGATTCCTTTTCCAAGGTTCTCCACCGGAGTCCAGCAGTTGTTCATCTGTGATACAAACGGCTGCATGATCGATGTATAGTTGAACGTGTCGTTCTGTGCGTTGACCAGCTCGTCGGAAGCGATATCCTCTGCCTTAAGAAGCTCGGTGTTGCACGGGATCACATTTCTCAGCTCATAGTGCAGGCGCTGTGCCTCTGCCGATCCGAGATAGACAGCAAGCTGGACCGCCGCTTCCGGATATCTGCTCTGCGAGTTGACGCCGATCGCCTTTGATCCGGCATAAGCGTACATCTGTACTTCTTCTCCGTTGAGCGTATAAGTCGGAAGTGAAGCGACGCCCATGTTGTCGCCCAGTGATTCCTTGATTCCGTTGGCATCCCATGATCCGGTGAACATCGCCTTGATGCTTCCGTCGCGCAGGCCTGCGATACCAGAGCCGTCCGCGTCGATCTTAAAGTTCGGATTGTTTGCCAGATCGATCAGATAATTCGTCACATCCACTGCCTTCTGGCCGCTGAAGTCAACTCCTGCCGACTCGTCTGTTCCGTCCCCGAACAGGGTACAGCCGTTTCCGATATAAAATGCCGGCAGATACCAGGAGTTCGTGAACGGGAAGGACACGACGCCTTTTTCCAGCATGGTATCCAGGTTCTTGATATCGTCCTCAGAGAATACCGATTTATCATAAAACATGAACCAGGTATTCGTCGTGTAAGGCACGCCGTACAGATAATCGTCCACGGTTATGGTGTCAAGGATCTCCTGCGAGTTGGTAGCTTCGACCTCATCTTTGTAGATACCGCCGATCTTCGCGAGAGCCTTGGCGTCCGTAAGTGTTGTGATCGTATCGTTCGCATACATAAATACGTCTGCACTTGCTTCAGAATCCTGCGAGACCTGGCCTGCCGCGCTCGCCTCATCCATAACACCATAGACAAAAGTGATGTCCCACTCCGGATGCTCTTCCGCAAATGCTTCACAGCAAGTCTGAAGCCATTCACCGCTGTCTTTGGACTGATCCTCGGACGGGGACCAGACCATAAGACGCACCTTCTCAGTACCGCCGTTGTCCGATCCGTTCCCGCATCCGGTCAGACAGGACGCCGCAAGACCGAACGTCATCACTCCGGCCAGCAGCACCGCAACTACTCTTTTCTTCATTTTTCTCTTCCTCCGCTCTTGAAAGTTTCGAATTGTTTCGGTAGTTATTACTATAGACCCATTACCGCTGTTCGTCAATCCCAAACTTTATACAAATTTTATATTTCATATAATATGCATAGTTTTTTGTTATCTTTTTTATGCATTTTCACTTCTGTCTTCTTCGAAATTTTTCGAAACTTCCTGTGTTTCGCCTGTTCGTCCGACCAGTGCTCGTTGATTTTCCGATTTCTTTTCTTTATAATAAGTGTAATTGATTTCGGCATCCGTCTTCAGATGCCTATGAAAGCAGGTAAAAAAATGACAACAATTCAGGATATTGCTGATAAACTGGGCATTTCCAAGGGCACTGTCTCCAAAGCGCTCAACAACGCCCCCGACATCAGCGAAACATTACAAAAACAAATACTTGAAACCGCAGTCGAGCTTGGATACACAAAGCTCCGCCGTTACAAAAACTCGGCGAAAAGGCTCTGTATCCTCGCACAGAAAGATTTCATTCAATACTCAGAGCCCCATCACTTTGCCTATGACATTGTAATGGGCTTTCGGCAGATGGCCGAACCGGCCGGCTTCGAGGTTGAGATCGTTCCGGTAAACGCCGAGACACAGAAAGAGGTTTCCTACGATATCTTCATGCTGCAGAATGATTATGCCGCGTCTTTTGTCCTCGGATTCTCCCTGAACGATCCCTGGATGAAGGACTTTCGGACGACCCGGACTCCCACTGTGCTCTACGACAATCAGATTCATGACAATCCCTCGATCGCCTATATAGGGATCGACAATAAGGAGGGAATGGAACTGGCGGTCTCGCATCTGAAGGACCTCGGTCACGAGAAGATAGGATATCTGAGCAGCGCGCTTGAATCCCACATCATGCAGGTGCGCTACGATGCATTTTTCCAGGCACTGAGACGGCACAGGCTGAACGATGCCCCGGCGCTTGCCGGATGCTCTTTCTTCCTCTCCGAATGTATGGACCGGCATCTTCCCCGCCTTCTGGACATGGGGGTCACCGGCATCGTCTGTGGGCAGGACACGATCGCTAATGCCGCTCTGGTCCAGTGCCAGCAGCTGGGGCACAGAGTCCCGGAATCCGTGAGCATCGTAGGATTTGACGATCTTCCCATCTGTCCGTACACCTCCCCGCCCCTTACCACGATACGGCAGGACAGGATCAATATAGGGAAATGTGGATACTATGCCGCCATGAGTCTGCTCAACGGAGTTTCCATCGGCACGATTCTTCTTCATGCGCAGCTCATTGTTAGAAATTCCACGGGAAAGTGTCCGGACCGTCACTGACGGCAGCTTCTCTGCGCTCCTGAAAATCTTTCATGCTCCAAAGTCTCTTTTTCGGATTCCGGTATCGTAATATCATACAGCAGCACAAGACCGGCGGATACTGAATCGCATCCTCCGGTCTCTCAGCAGTTCCCTGTATATACATTTTTCAGATACCTTCCCGCTGTATCGCGCAGCCGGTAGATCTGTTCTACATCAGCCGCCTGCCGGTCTGTCATCCGGTATCTCGGAAAAAATCTGGTCACATGGAGCACGATCTGCGGATCCACCGACGCGATCCACTTCGCCTCCTTTTCCATCTCCTCCTCTGAATCATTCTCTCCCGGAACGATCAGGGTCGTCAGTTCTATATGACAGTTTTCCGCCGCCCTGCAGATAAATCTTTTTACAGTCTCCAGATCCCCGCCCAGCTTCCGGTAATATGCTTCCGAGAACCCTTTCAGATCAATGTTCATCGCATCAATATACGGAAGGAGTTCTTCCAGCACGAAAATCTCTGCCGTGCCGTTTGTGACAAGTACATTCTTCATTCCCCTCTCCCGGACCAACTCTGCCGTATCCCTGACAAATTCATATCCGACAAGAGGTTCATTGTAGGTGTATGCCACTCCGACATTTTTCCGTCCGTATCCATCCTCACGGCCGCAGCAGTCTGCCGCCAGCTCTGCCAGTTCCTCCGGCGTGATTTCCCTGTATGCCGCCCCGGCAGCATCCGGCATGGAGATCTCGTGGTTCTGACAGAAAGGACAGGACAGATTGCACCCGAAGCTTCCCACCGACAGGATCAGGCTTCCGGGGAGAAACTGTTTCAGCGGCTTCTTCTCTATGGGATCCAGCGCCAGCGCCGTGATCTTCCCATAATTATCACAAACAATTTTTCCCTTCTCATTCCTTCTCGCTCCGCACCTTCCCCGCTGTCCTTCCGTCAGCCTGCAGTGATGGGGACAGACCGGGCAGACAGATGCACTTCCGTTTTCTCTCAAAAATGTCTCACCACCTCAAAGCGCTCCAGGCGGATATCCTCTGCATCTTCCGGGATTCCCGCCTTTCTTCTCGCGATATCGATCTGTTCCTCCACGGTATCGACTCCCTCCAGGTTCGGAAGCAGAAGTCCTCTCCTGCGCCCACGGCTCACCACAACGCCGTAGCGCTTTACATCCAGTTCTTCCGGTGAATCGATTGTTTCCGTCTCACCCAGCACATCCACACTGTACACAAGGCGTTCCAACTCCTCCGGCTCTACTGCGTGGAACCGGGGATCCCTCACAGCCGCGCTGACCGCGTTCTCTATGATCTCCTCCGCAACGCTGCCCCGCACCGGTGCGATCGTGCCGATACATCCCCGCAGTTTTCCTTCTTCTTTCAAGGAGACAAACACGCCAGCTCGGGCAGAATACATCTCTTCCGGCAGTCCTTCCGGGATTCTGATCTTCTTCCCGGTCCTGACATATGTCTCAATGGTCTTTCTCGCCAGCCGCACATACGGGTCCTCGGAAGCTTTTCTCTTCTCCGCCTCTTCTGCCTGCATCCGGCGGTATTTTTCCAGAAAATGTCTCTCGGGATCTCCGCCTTCCACCTCATAGATGCAGACGCCGTATCCCACACCGAAAGTGTCTTCGTGGGACAGTCTCTCGGTCTTCACCGCAAGACCGTCCAGCGCACCTGCCATAATGGTAAAAGATCTGTGTCCGCATTCCGCGGCCTTATCGCAGAACTCCTCCGAAAAATCGAACAGTTCTCCAAACGCCGCACGCCCCATGACATCCATGATCCGCTCATCATATTCCGGGCCTTCCTTCTGAAATCCATAAGGTCCCTCCGCTTTCAGCCTATGGGAGAGATCTCCGCTGCCGATGACCGCAATCTCTCTTCCGAGCAGTTCCGCGGTCTTCCTGATGCACATTCCCAGCTCGTAATGCCTGGAAAGCGTAAGCCCAGAGAGACCGATCCGCACCAGACGGTACTCTCTGTCATACTGATCCAGGAAATAGAGCGGAACCATTGTCCCGTGGTCCAGTCTCCTGTCCCGCTCGCCCAAAGTCCCGGCGGGAATGCCGCGTGCCTCCGCCTCCCTGGAAAGCACAGAGACGAACTCTGTGTCATAGCTCACCCGGAACTTCACCTGAGGCGTCCGGAACTGTCCGAAATCTCCTTCCGCTCCCTCCCCCGGAGAAATATGAAAATAATCCGCGTACATCACTGAGTGCGGAGACAGAATGACTACTGTATCCGGTTTCCACTCTGCGATCTTCTTCGCCGCTTTGTGATAGGAATCAATGGTCGCCCGGATCTTCTGCTCCTCACCGCGCCCGATCTGCGGTATGATCAAGGGCGGATGAGGGACCATAACTGCCCCTTTTACTGCCATATGGATCCCTCCTTTCAGCCGCACACTCCCGTGCCTTCATTCATCGCCTTCATTTCCAGTTTTGCCTTCGCGATCTCATCGTCCGTCCCGTCTGTGTATCCCTTTATTTCTTCCTCATCCAGCCCTTTTGACAGCATTCTGATGATGATCGCGATTCGCCCTTCTGCTCGTCCGGCCTCAATCCCGGCTTTCATTCCAGCCTTTCTTCCGGCTTCCATTCCAGCCTTTCTGCCGGCTTCCATCCCAGCCTTCCTGCCGGCCTCCAGGCCTTTTTCAACAGCATTCTCATACCACTCTTCCATTGCCCTGCACATATCGATCTTCTCCTCCTTTTTCAGTGAAGACATATCTTTCATGATCTTTTTTGAATGCAGAAGTTCCCTTATTGCCTGATAGGTCTCTACGTCCACACATTCAAAATAGTCCCGGTTCTTTTGTATGTACCTTTCAAGTTCTTCTCTTTTCTCTCTACATTTTAACATTCCCAGCACCTGTTGTAAATCTGTATGGAACCTCTCCAGATGTTCTATATTTCCTGCATCGATCAGATTGATCCGATAATTTGGAATGTATTTTCTCAGCACCTCCTCTTTCTTCAATTCATCGGCCAGCCTGAACATATCATAAAGTTCTACTGCTCCGTCCCACTTTTTTACATCATAATAAAAAATCAGTGTGATGACCGGAAAGATTCTGTCATTTTTTCCAAAGCGCGAGAGATACTCTTCACCGGTCAGTTTCCCTGTATGCTGACCGCTCCCCTCTGATTTGCTTTTTCCCTGGCGCAGGAGTCTGATCTGATCAGTATAAGACAGCCCGTCCTGAGTCATTCCCCTCACCGGCATTGCGTAATCGCTTCACATGTCAGTACAGCCAGGTCCACTCCCTTTTTCCAGCGTTTCACGATATCGCGGTATCTCTGCACTCCTTTTCTTTTCCCGTCTTTGTCTGTGACAATGATATCCGTTTCCCTGTCCATACTTTCCAGCTCCTCCGCTCTGACGACCAGCCTTCCGCCGAAGACCATGCCGTTGAACAGATCTGCAAACCGTTCATTATCGCTGAGCCAGTTTTTCACAGCTATGTCCGGGTTTCCCATAGAATTCCTCCTTTTTATATTGTATTTTCATCAAAATGTGGTATCTCCGGCTGAAATGCCCTGATATTTGAGATAGGAACCCTTCTGCTGAGAGGGGTCTTCTTTCCGGACGGCTGAATGTATAGAATTTCCGCATCCGGGATTTTGATGTGACACTATCATACCATCCGCTTTTGCGCCATGCAAGACGGTTTTTACAGACAGATTTAGATCCTGGCAATATTTTGATACATTCCCTTCTGTCCTGCTGTCTGTGCGGAACATCGAAAAGGTAACCGTTCACAGCAGCCCGAAAGGGTCAAAAAAGACTCTGCAGATGCCGCAGAGTCTTTTCTCCCGAAGAAACAAATATGCTGATTCCCGATTATCGGTCATGTACATACCTTAACAGCCGCTTTTCCAGTTCTTCCATGGACTCCCGCGTTGCAGGATTCGAGTACGGGATCCTCCGGATGATCCTGCGGACAAAATCATTTTCCTCTACAATGTCCAGGCTCTCCCTGAAGTTCAGGTCGTAGAAATATGCCACATAGGACACCCAGTAATCCATCAGAGTCACCCGGTCCGAGGAGAGGATGCTTCGCCCTGCAAATGCGTCCTCCCTGATCTTCGGCGAGATATCCTGTGCTCCGATCACCTCCGCCGGAGCGCCCATAAAGGTCTCCAGAGCGTCCTCCAGCTTGACCCGGCAGTTGTCCAGCTTATCCGCATCCCGGATCAGCCTTGCGTGAAACAGAGTCCGTTCATCTGTGACCCCGCTCAGCTTAAAATCACTGTGCCGCGCGATTGCGGTGCGGATCGTCTCGTCCCATGTATCTTCCGGGACAAAACGGCGGATCATCCCCTCCTCAAAGAGGACCTGCACCCCGTATGCCGCATGATCCATCGTATCCGGCAGAAAGCTGTCGAATCTCTTGAGCTGCTCGAACCTCCCGATATCATGCAGAAGGGCAATGATCTGCGCCAGCGTCCTCTCTTCCCCGGAAAGCTTCATCCGGTCTGCTATCTCTGTGCTTTGAGCGACCACTCCGTAGGTATGTACGATCTTTAGCTTCACTTTATCATTCTCACGGTCATAACCGTCCAGATACTGTTCAAAAACTTTTTTTGCTCTGCTGTAATCCATGTTCCTCACTCCCGCTGATTCAAAAAAATGGCTGTACTCTCTGAAGAAAGTATAGCCATTTTTACTGAAAAACACAACCGAAAGCTGCTCTCTATATGATATGTTTCTTCTTAAAGATGATCAGACAGATCAGAATGACAACAATACTCAGACAGACTACGCCAGGATAGCCGTTGTCAAGGCCGGGCATATCCCTGAAGTTCATCCCGTACCACCCGGTGATCAACGTCAGCGGGAAGAAGATCGTAGACAGGACGGTCAGGAACTGCATATTGCTGTTCTGGCGCGCGTCGATCTGCGCCTGATACGCTTCCTTCACCTGCTGCGCATATTCCAGCAGATGTCCGGTGCGGCTCATCAGCCGGTCCGCCCGGTCTGTCAGCGTGCCGAAATATTTCAGCTGCTTTTTCAGGAAGAAGCCGTTCTCATTCTCCTCCAGCGCCTTCGTCAGATCCATGATCTCATCATAATAGCTTCGAAGGTTCAGCAGTTCTCTCCGGATAGGCATCAGCCTGCTTTGGAAATTGGCGATATGCTCCTGGCTCACATCCTCCTCCATGCGGAGCAGGCGCCTCTCATAAGCCACGAGCATCTCCAGGTCGCGGCTGATAAACTCTGAAATATAGTTGTAGAGGAACCGTTCTTTCGTCTCCCCCTGATGGGTCCGCTTTCTCTGGATCCTCCGGATGAGCCGCTGGGAGAAATCCTCGTCATCCACGATCACCACATTGCTCCTGTTGACAAAAAAATACATCCTGTATCTGCTGCCGAGCACGTCAAGAAGCTTCGGAATACAGAGCGTTCCCACCACACAGTCCTGCTGGTTCTCAAGACGGCAGAAGCCGATCTTCGCTATCTGGATCTCATTTTCAAAGACGATCCCTGCCTTCGCCAGGACGGCGTCTGCATGCCTTGAATCCGTGACAAATACTGCCGGAACTTGTTCCGCTTCCCACTCCTCCATATTTACAGGTATCAGCTGTTCACCAAACTTATATATCATTTCATCACCCTGTTTCCGTTTCTTTTTCTACTGCTATTACGATTTCCACCTGTACTCACGAATAGAAAAGTGTTTCTTACATGAAGGCATTATCATGCATTTTCCCTTCATGAATACGGTGTGAACAGTAATCTACTGCCGAAAGAATCACAGGAAGAACCCTCCCATGCCGATGCCTGGGAGGGCCGTCTCACGCTGGAGATTCCGTTTCTTTTCCAAAATGGAGATTACTTTTCTTCCCTGCTTTCCGCAGCCGCTTCTCTGGCGGCTGTTCTCTCCGCTGCCTTGTCATAGGCCTCCTGATAAAGTGCTTCCTGAGAGTTGACCGGTTCGCCTTCACATTTCACAAGAGTATAGTTTCCGTCCGCATTTTCCACTCGGGCTTTCTTATTGTCGCTGAGCATCAGGTCGAAAATACCCTGGATGCGGTCTTTCAGCGCCTGTGCATAGACAGGAGCCGCAACCTCTACTCTCTTCACCGTATTTCTCGTCATAAAGTCAGCGGAAGAGATATAGTACTTCCTGTTCTCACCGCATCCGAACATATAGATCCTGGAATGCTCGAGGAACCTTCCGACAATGCTGATGATATGGATGTTCTCAGTCATTCCCTTCACTCCGGGGATAAGGCAACAGATCCCGCGGATGATCATGTCGATATGGACTCCCGCACAGGATGCCTCGATCAGTTTGTCGATGATCCGCTTATCGGTCAGAGAATTCAGCTTCAGGCCGATATATGCATCTCCGCCATTCTTCTTATTCTGGATCTCCTCCTCGATCATATCGATAATCCTGGACTGGAGACACTTCGGAGCGACAAGAAGATGTTCTGACTCTTCTACTGTCTCTCCCTTGGCAAGAGCCTGGAACACTCTGGCAGCGTCCATTCCGATCTGCTCATCCGCTGTCATAAGCGAAAGATCCGTATACAGCCTTGCCGTTTTCTCATTATAGTTTCCGGTTCCGATCTGCGTGATATACTCGATGCCGTCTTTTCCTTTCTTCGTGATCAGGCACAGCTTGGAGTGCACCTTGTACCCTTCCAGTCCGTAGATGATCTGGCATCCTGCCTTCTCCAGCATCCGGGACCAGCGGATATTGTTCTCCTCGTCAAAGCGGGCTCTGAGCTCTACCAGAACCACGACCTCTTTTCCGTTCTCAGCAGCCTCGCAGAGCGCCTCAATGATCTTGCTCTGTTTCGCCAGGCGGTACAGGGTCATTTTGATAGAGATCACGCTGTCATCCTCAGCGGCCTCGTTCAGCATGTGGAGGAACGGGCGGATCGACTCATACGGATAAGACAGCAGCTTATCTTCCTCCTCGATCTGCCTGAGGATGCTCACTCCGTCGCGGAAGGACGCAGATTTCTGAGGAACCCTCTTCTCATAGAACAGCTCCGGATTCATCCTCAGGAGATCCTGGATCTTATAAACAAAGGAAAGGTCCAGCGGAGCCTCGCTGCGGAACACACGCTCCGGGAGCACGTCAAGATAACGGCAGAGCGCTTCCACGACAGACTCATCGATCTCCCTTGACATGTCAAGGCGCACCGGGGAGAGCTTCTTTCTCTCCTTCATCAGCTCCTCCATGAACTCACGGTAGTCCAGGTCCTCGTCATACAGAGCGTCCGCGTCGATATCCGCGTTTCTCACCACGCGGATCAGAGATTTTCCCTTAACCTTATATCCTTTAAATACTTTTCCGATATAGTGCAGGATGATATTTTCAGAAAGAATATATCTTCCCTTTCCGCCCGGGAGCTCGATCAGCCTTTCCACCATATTGTTGGTGCACGGGATAATGCCGATCCTCTCTTTTCCGCTTCTCGTCTCAAGCACGACGACCGCATAGATGTTCTCGTTTTTCAGGAACGGGAACGGCTGCCTCTTGCCCACGATAGTCGGGGAGCTTAAGGGCACGATCTCATGATTAAAATAGTGCTCCAGAAATTTCTTCTCTTCTGCTTTTGCAGTCGTAAAATCGATCAGTTTGATCCCGTATTTCTCAACCTGCTCCATCAGCCTTTTATATGCCGCGTCTTTTCTCTTGTTCAGGCGCTTCACTTCCTTCAGGATCGCCTTGATCTGCTCTTCCGAGGTCATCTTCGTCTTGCTGTCCCTGACCTTTTTGTTGAGCAGCATCTCATCCTGCAGAGAGCCTACGCGCACCATAAAGAACTCGTCCAGATTGCTCTGATAGATCGAGACGAAGTTCATTCTCTCACACAGCGGGACCTCCTTATTTTCTGCTTCCTCCAGCACTCTCTCATTAAATTTCAGCCAGGAAAGCTCTCTGTTCATATAAACGTTTCCCATTTTTTTCTCCTTTGCACCTAAGATAAACTCAAACTACATTTATAATACGCTTTTCCTTCTCAATAATCAACTTTGAAGATTGATAAGCACTTCTATTTTATAATAAAGAAGGCCCGGATGGGATAAGAGAAATGTTAAATGTACGTAAAGATGCTGCAGGAAAGCAGCGCCCGCGTCAGCCCTGCTCCCTGCAGCATCCTTTTTGCGCTCTTCCGGTCAGAACAGAATCCCTGATCTATCCGAGCATCATTCTGTCATTTGCGAACTCATCCCCGCTGGCCTCCTCAAACTTGGCCAGCAGATCTGAGACATGCAGTCTCTTTTTCTCTTCTCCCGACACATCGTAGATGATCTTTCCCTCGTGCATCATGATGAGCCGGTTCCCATGGGCGATGGCATCCTTCATATTATGAGTCACCATCATGGCGGTAAGTCCGTGCTCTGCAATGATCTTGTCCGAGATCTCCAGCACCTTTGCGGCGGTCTTCGGGTCCAGCGCCGCCGTATGCTCGTCCAGCAGAAGGAGTTTTGGCTTTCTCGCCGCTGCCATGAGAAGCGTGATCGCCTGCCTCTGCCCTCCGGAGAGAAGTCCCACCTTGGAGGAAAGTCTGTCCTCCAGGCCAAGATTCAGCTCTTTGAGCTGGCGCTTGTAATCTTCCCTCTCCTTCTTCGAGATTCCCCAGCGAAGACCTCTGCGGGCTCCGCGCCGGGCGGCGATCGCCATATTTTCCTCAATGGACATGGTGGACGCCGTCCCGGTCATCGGGTCCTGGAAAACACGGCCCAGATACGCCGCCCTTTTATGCTCCGGGAGCCTCGTGATGTCTGTCCCGTCCACTATGATCTGTCCCGAATCCACGTACCAGGCTCCTGCTATGGCGTTCAGCGTGGTTGATTTTCCCGCGCCGTTTCCTCCGATGATCGTCACAAAGTCTCCGGGGTTCAGATTCAGGTTCACGCCGTCCAGAGCCTTCTTCTCATTGATCGTCCCTTTGTTGAACGTCTTGCTGATATTCCTGATCTCAAGCATATACCCCATATCCTACGCCCCCTTTCTCACTGCCCAGCGGCCTTTCAGGTACGGGACCGCCAGGAATACTGCCACGACAAGCGCTGAGAAGAGCTTCATATAATCAGAAGGCATCTTGAGCCACAGCACCAGCGCGTAGGCGATATAGTACAGGATCGCACCCACGAACACCGCCGCAAGGGTATAGGCAAACGCGATCTTCTTTCCCGCGCACAGCCTGCCGAAGATCACCTCGCTGATGATCACCGCCGCAAGTCCGATGACGATGGCGCCGCGTCCCATATTGACGTCGGCAGCGCCCTGGTACTGCGCGAGGACGCCTCCGCAGAGTCCCACCAGTCCGTTGGAGATCATAAGGGCAAGGACCTTCGTATAATTCGTATTGATCCCCTGCGCCCGCGCCATCTGAGGATTGCATCCTGTCGCACGGATCGAAGCCCCCATCTCAGTTCCGAAGAACCAGTAGACGACCGCCACGAGGATCAGACAGAAGAGGATCAGCTTCAGGAAAAAGAACACTCTGTCATCTCCGGTCACATAGCGTGAGGACGCCACCAGCCCCTGCTGTGTCAGACTGATTCCCTGATTGGATTTTCCCATGATACCCAGGTTCACTGAATAGAGAGAAACCTGGGTAAGGATACTTGCCAGGATTCCCGGAATCCCCAGAAGCGTATGGAAAATACCGGTCGCAAGTCCCGCCGCCATTCCCGCAAGAACGGAGAATACAAGCGCCAGGGCAGGGCTCATCCCGCCCTGTATGAGCATTACCGCCACAGCAGCGCCTGTGGCAAGAGAACCGTCCACTGTCAGATCCGCAAAATCCAGGATCCGGAACGTAATATAAACTCCCAGTGCCATGATCCCCCAGATAATGCCCTGCGCCGCTGTTCCCGGCATAGCGCGGAGCAGCGCCAGAGGATCAAGAGACATAAAATAATCCAGTATCATTTTAACTTCTCTGCCTTTCCTGTCTATTCTGCCTCGATTGGTTCATAGTCATCCGGAACTGTGATCCCGAGTTCCTCACAGATCGTCGGATTGTACATCTTCGTCACCTGAGGCGCGGTCTCTACTTTCATTGTTGAGATATCAGCGCCCTCGGCAAGGATCTCATACGCCATCTCGCCTGCACGGTATCCGATATCATAGTAGCTGATCGACAGTGTAGCGATACCGCATCCGCTGCAGATTCCCTGCTCACCCGCGATCACCGGAACCTTTGCCGGAAGGCAGATATTGTTGATGATCTGTGTGTTTGACGCCATCGTGTTATCCGTCGGGATGTAGATCGCATCACATTCGCTCACCGCATTTGTGACGACTGACTGGATCTCATTGGAATCTGCCGCCGTGTACTCCTTGTACTCGATGCCGTCCTTCTCCAGCTCCTCCTCGAAAAGCTCCGCCTGATACTTGGAGTTGGACTCTGCAGAACAGTACAGGATTCCGACTGTCTTCGCCTCCGGAAGAAGCTCTGTGAGCATGTCCTCCTGCTCCTCAATGGGAGCCAGGTCGCAGGTTCCTGAGATATTCACGCCTGTAGCTCCTGTCCAGTCGCTGATGCCCAGTGCGGATGCGAAATCCGTAACAGACGTTCCGAGGATCGGAATATCCGCGGTCGCCTGAGCCGCTGTCTGGAGCGGAAGTGTTGCATTCGCAAGGATCAGATCCACATCGGATGAAACAAAATTATTGATGATCGTCGAGCACATGGTCTGCTCTCCCTGCGCATTCTGCACGTCGAACTCCACATTGTCCTCGCCGAACTTTTCTTTACACGCGTCCTGGAATCCCTCTGTCGCCGCATCCAGAGCCGGATGCTCCATCTGCTGGCAGATCCCGATCGTGTAAGTTCCGTCTGAGCCGGCGCTGCTTCCTGATGAGTTCTCACCTGATGAACTGCTGCCGCATGCCGCCAGAGATGCGGTCATTGCCGCTGCCATTAATATTGCTGCTGCTTTTTTTAATTTCATAATCATTCCTCCCTAATTACTTCCGTGCACCAAAGCGTTGCGCTTTAAAGTGTCAAAGCAACCACGGATGTGATTATACTACCTAACTCTTCAGAAGTCAAATTTTTTTCATACAGCTCCTCTTTTTTATCTGTCACTCTGACCTCACCCCATTCCCGCCAACATTCCGGCAGAAAAAGCCCCTGAGAGGATCTCTGTTCCCGTTTTACAGCCAGAACACTGGAATTTCAGCTCTTACTGTGATATCATACCGACTATATCACGATCACATCAGAAAACCCGGAAAGGAGAAAACAGAAGATCACCATGGAATACACTTTTACGGAACTCTGCTGGCTGTTCCTCATCTACTCTTTCATCGGATGGGTCATTGAAGCAGCTGTCGGAACAATTAAAAACCGAAGATTTACAAACCGGGGATTTTCCACCGGTCCGTTCTGCATCGTCTACGGCATCGCCGCCGTCGTCATGTCCGTTACCCTGACTGAACTGATCGACAGCCCTGTCTTTCTGTTCCTCGGATGCGGCATACAGGCGACCGTCATCGAATGGATAACCGGAAAAACACTGGAACGCCTCAACCGCCGCAAATGGTGGGATTACTCGGGCAAAAAGCTGAACTTTGACGGTTATATCTGTCTGCAGTATACCCTGCTCTGGGCAGTCCTGGGCGTACTCTGCCTCAAATATGGAAATACATTTTTCCTGTTCCTCTATAACTTCATCCCGCAGCCTGTACCGGCGGTCATTTCCTATATTCTCATAGGATACGTCGCGCTCGACGCCGCGCTCTCACTCACCGCTGTTCTCCATCTCCGGAAGCAGCCGGCAAAGACCGGGCATCCTGCGGGCAGGCTCACGCTCAGACTGTACCACGCCGCTTCTTCCCTCATCAGTCATGTGGAACGCCGTATGACGAAGGCATACCCAGCCTTTGAAGAGCGGGCGGAAGAGATCTTGAAGGAAGGCCGGTTCGCCGAAGGCTGCGGTTTCTACAAGCTGTTCTGGCTCTTTCTTACCGGCGCTTTCCTTGGCGACATCACCGAAACGCTCTTCTGCCGTCTCACCTCCGGCGTATGGATGAGCAGGAGCAGCCTTGTATGGGGACCTTTCAGCATTGTCTGGGGACTGGCTATCGCCGTCGCCACCGCCCTTCTGTACAAGGACAGAGACAAGCCGGACCGGCACATCTTCGTGATCGGTGCAGTCCTGGGCGGAGCCTATGAGTACATGTGCAGCGTCTTCACAGAGCTCGTGTTCGGGCAGGTGTTCTGGGATTACAGCGAGATTCCCTTCAATCTGGGCGGAAGGATCAACCTGCTCTACTGCTTCTTCTGGGGGATCGCAGCCGTAGTCTGGATCAAAGGATTATACCCTCATTTTTCCAGATGGATCGAAAAGATCCCGAAGCTCGCCGGATACATCGCGTCCTGGATCCTGATCCTGTTCATGGCGGCGGACATCACGGTCTCCGCCGCGGCGCTGATCCGCTACGACCAGCGAGCCGGCGGTCCCGCCGCCGAGAGCGGATGGGAGCACATCATCGATACGAACTTCGACGACGCCAGGATGCGCCGGATCTATCCAAATGCCAAGAGCAGATAAACTGAATCAGGCACAGCCCTCTCCGGACTGCTGAAAGTTTCCGGAAATGGCTGTGCCTGTTCTTTTTTCTTTCTTACTTTATCTTTCTGAAAATCCTGGCCGGCTCCTACAGTTCGACCCTGAGATCCTGCTTCTCGATCTTGTGTCTGTCTGCATATCCCGACAGGATCAGTGTCAGCGCGCCGTCACCTGTAATATTGCAGGCTGTGCCGAAGCTGTCCTGGAGGGCGAAGATCGTCAGCATCAGCGCTGTTCCGGACTCGTCAAAGCCCAGAATGCCTGTGATCAGCCCCAGAGAAGCCATGACGGTCCCTCCCGGGACTCCCGGCGCGCCGATGGCGAAGACGCCGAGCAGAAGGCAGAACAGCACCATCGTTCCCTGAGACGGCACACTGCCGTAAAGAATCTGCGATACTGTCATGACAAAGAACACCTCTGTCAGCACGGAACCGCACAGATGGATATTGGCGAACAGGGGGATCCCGAAATCCACCATGTCACCGCGGAGGGGCGGCTCCGATTTCTTCGCGCAGCGGAGTGCCACTCCCAGAGTCGCTGCCGACGACATCGTCCCCACGGCGGTGATATATGCCGGTCCGTAATTCTTGACCACGTCCAGCGGATTCCGCTTTGAGTAGAGCCCTGCAGCAAGATACAGGACCGCCATCCAGAGAAAGTGTCCCGCCACGACGATCAGGATCACCTTGACGAAGACCGGAAGCTGCCTTGTGATCGTCCCCTCATAGGACAGAGCACAGAAGGTGAATCCGATGAACACCGGAAGGATCGGGATCACGACCCTTGTGACAACGGAAAGCACGATCTTCTGAAACTCTTCCAGAAGGTTCGTCATCGCCGCAGCCTTGGTCCATGTACATGCGAGACCGAGCAGCACGGACAGCACAAGCGCGCTCATCACAGACATGACCGCCGGGATCTCCAGCCGGAACACGACCTCCGGCAGCTCCTTCAGCCCTTCCACATCCGACACGATGGACAGATGGGGGATGATGCCGTACCCTGCCGCCATGGACAGAAGCGCCGCCAGGATCGAGGAGGCATATGCACAGAAAAGGGCGACGGCCAGCATTCTCGACGCATTCCTGCCAAGCCTTGTGATCGACGGCGCAATAAAACCGATGATGATCAGAGGAACACAGAAGTTGATCATCTCCGACAAGATAAATTTTACAGTTACAACGATATTCATCACGGCGTCCCCGGCGGCCTTTGCGTACTCCAGACCGGCGAGCTGTCCCGCGATGATTCCGATCACCACTCCGAGGAGCAGTTTGAACGGGAGGCTTGAAAATAGTTTTTTCATGTTGTCCTCTCTTTCTCTTCTTTTCTTTTTCCCGCATACCGGGAAGCTTCTGTCTCTCCCGCTCCATTTCTGCAGGTTCAAGACCCGCTTAGTATAAGCTATCTGTCCTGTGCCGGCAAGTACTGTTTTTTTCCAGTCTGCCTGCAGTCCAGATATTCCATAAACCGCTTTACCGCCAGAGACGCGCTCTTCTTCTCCTTCAGCCCAAAGCCGATGCTCCTGTACGCCGGGATCTCAAGCTCCTTCGCCACGATATGATAGGGCGTCCGCTTCAGGATCAGCTCCGGGAGGATACTGATCCCCAGCCCCCGCTCCACCATCGCCATGATGGCATAGTCATCCCACGCAGTAAAATGCACCCGCGGCGTCAGGGCGCACCGCTCGAAGAGTTCCGACGCCTCCGCCCCGGTATCCTTCGCAAGGAGAAGGAACGGCTCGTCTGCAAATGCATTCACCGGGAATCTCCCGCATTCTGCCAGACGGTGCCCCTCCGGAAGGACCGCCAGCAGACGGTCCTGTTCCAGGAAGACCGTCTCCAGCTCCCCGTGCACCGGGAGCCTTAAAAAACCGCAGTCCACCCGCCCCTCCCGGATCCACTCTTCGATTTCTCTGTAGTCCCCTATCAGGAGCTCATAATCAATGTTAGGATAGTCCTTCTGAAATTCTTCGATGATGTTCGGAAGCCACTGGGACGCCGCGCTGGAAAAGGTGCCGATCCGGATCAGCCCCGACTTCAGCCCGTTCAGCTCGTCCACCTGCATCTGCAGCTTCTCATATTCCCTGCAGACATTTTCCGCATAGGGAAGCAGCTTCTTCCCGTCGCCGGTCAGCCGGACTCCCGCTCTCCCCCGCTCCAGGAGGGTCACCTTCCACTCCTTCTCCAGATCGTGGATCATGCGGCTCACTCCCGACTGGGAATAATTGAGCATCTCCGCCGCTTTGGTGAAGCTTCCGTACTCCACCGTCTTTACAAACGCAAGATATTTCTGAAGGTTCATATCCATGTTTACCGCTCCTTTCTATGACTAATTATCATGTTAATTATGATAAATATTCGCTTTTGTAATTTATTACTCTATGATACGATAACAGAGTGAGTGATTCAAGAAGAAAAATATCAAAGGAGACTATCATGGGACTTTATAATAACAGGATCGTAGTAAAAGTAGGGACGTCCACCCTCACAAACGACTCAGGGAAGAGCGATCTGCGCGCCACAGACCGCCTCGTCTGCACGCTGGCGGACATCCACAATATGGGATATGAGGTGATCTTAGTATCATCCGGCGCCATCGCTGTGGGAAGGAACAAGCTGAACATGCATGCCAGACCGGACAGCATGAGAATGAAACAGGCCGCAGCCGCCGTCGGGCAGTGCAGCCTGATGTATCTGTACGACAAGTTTTTCGGGGATTATGACAAGACCGTGGCTCAGATCCTCCTGAACGCAGAGGACATCGAGCAGGAGGAAAAGAAGGAGAACTTGACGAACACCTTCAACGCCCTCCTCGAGATGGGCGTCATCCCCATCGTCAATGAGAACGACTCCGTGAGCTACACAGAGATCGAGTCCGAGGACCGTCTCTTCGGCGACAACGACATGCTCTCTTCCGTCGTGGCAGTTCTCTGCCGGGCAAAGAAGCTGGTGATCCTGTCCGATATCGACGGATTCTATGACAGCGATCCCCGCCTCCACCCGAATGCAAAGCTGATCGAGCAGATCGATGAGATCGACGAGAGCGTCTACTCCCTCGCCGGGGGAGCGGGAAGCCGCCGCGGCACCGGCGGGATGCGCACGAAGCTTCAGGCAGCGCAGCTTGCCACATCTAACGGGATCGACACCATCGTCACCAACGGCAAGCGCCCGGAAGCTCTCTATGATATCGTAAAGGGCGGGAAAGCCGGGACACTGTTCACCGGAAAGATATAAGACCGGCACGACAGCATATCAGCACAGCAGGAGGGTCTGCTTTTCACGCAGACCCTCCTGTTTTTGCGTCGTTCAGAAACTCACCCACGATCCGGTTGAACTCATCCGGGCTCTCCTTTGCGATAAAATGGCTTCCCTTCATCACACGGAGCTGCGCGTTCGGAAGACTGGCGTAGATAAGCCTTGTGTGCTCATCCTTGATCATATCCCGGTCCCCCGCGATCACCAGCTTCGGGATCCGGATAAACTCCGGATCTCTGTTCTCAAAGAGTTCTTCCGGCCGGATATCAGGATCGTTCACCATCAGTCCGAGAAGCTCCGCCTTCCTCGCCGTTTCCCGGTTCCCCTTTTTCTTCCCGCCTGCCTTCTTACGGCCGGCAAGGAAAGAAGTGATCCTGTATCCCAGGATGATCGGGATCTGCACCGACGGCTTCACGCCTGCGCTGTACAGATTCGCCCCGTTGAGCACAAGGCGGCCCACCCGCTGCGGGTACCGCATCGCAAAGATCAGCGCGATATTCCCGCCGTCGGAGAATCCCAGAAGGTCTGCCCTTTCGATTCCCTGCTCATCCAGGAAGGCGCGCAGGTCCTCCGCAAACTGCCGGATCGTGAAGGGCTTTTCTCCTCTCGGCGACTTTCCATGCCCTCTGGTGTCGAGGGCGATCACACGGTATCGTTCCGAAAAATAATCCATCTGATGGACAAAATAGCTGCCGTCCTCCCCGTTTCCGTGAAGAAGAATGAGCGGGGTTCCGGCGCCCTTCTCCTCATAATGGAGTTTTATGTCGTTTCTTTCTGTCATCTTCTGCCTCCCAGGCTATTCTACCAGATACAGATACAGATCTTCAAGGTTCGGACGCACTTCTCTGACCTCCCCTGCCGCCGGCTTTTCTTCCGATACGATCCGCATGCACACCCGGTCGGACGTCAGCATGATATTTGAAGTCTTATATCCATTCTTCTCATAGTATTCCTGCTCTTCTTCACTGACCAGCACCTCGAACACCATGTGCTCCATGCTGCGCAGCAGCTCTCCGGGCGTCCCGTGACGGAGAATCCTTCCCTCCTTCATGATGAGGATCTCTTTGGATATATATTCCACATCCGACACAACATGTGTCGCGAGCAGAACAATCTTGTCCTTCGAGATCTCGCTGATAAAGTTGCGGATCCGGATCCGCTCCTTAGGATCCAGCCCCGCTGTCGGCTCATCCATGATCAGGATCTTCGGATCGTTCAGCAGCGCCTGCGCGATCAGGATACGCTGCTTCATACCGCCGGAGTAGGATTTCAGCTTCTTATATCTGTCATCCTTCAGATTCACAAGCTCCAGCATATTTTCAATCGTCTCTTTCGCCTCTCTCTTCTTCAGCCCTTTCAGGGCAGCCATGTACCACAGGAACCGTTCTCCCGTAAAATCATCATACAGTCCCTGCTGTTGCGGCATATAGCCGAGGAGCCCTCTGTAGTCGGCGCCGAGCAAATGGATCTCTCTGCCGTCAAGAAGGATCTCTCCTTCATCTGCCTTAAGGTTATCCGTGATCATATTCATCAGCGTGCTCTTCCCTGCTCCGTTCGGGCCGAGCAGCCCGTAGACTCCGGCTGTAAAACTCATCGTAAAGTCTTTGACCGCATAAGTCCTGCCTTTATTATAACTCTTCTGTATCTTCTCAAGCCTCAGTTCCATCTCGCCCCTCCTTACAAAATGTACAGCAGCATCATCTCTATATCCATGGAAAACCGATACAGCACCGCAGCGATAACCAGAACAGCGCCTGAACACGTGAGAAGGACCGGCAGTTCATTCTTCAGCGCTTTCGACACTTGAAGCCCTGCAAGGCAGACCACTCCATACGCAGCAGCCTTGAGGATGAATACCGCCGCTGCGAACAGCCCCAGCGCAAGATCAGTATGAAAGCTCCGCAGTGTAAAATCCAGAAGACTGCATCCCGCAGTGAGGAACAGCCCTGCACGACAGTATTCAAGGAACACCGGGAGCTCCATGCATACATACACGAGCAGCGTGCACAGGACTGCGCAGATACACCGGCTTCTTTCCAGCTTCTCCCGTCCGAGACGGGCAGACCGCAGCAGCCCTGTCATTTTCCTCTTTTCATCCATTGTATAGATCCCGCTTATGAAAAAGACAAGGAGCACTGCACCGACCATCCATCGGGTGACATCCCCCTCTGTATCATTCCACAGATCATTATAGGCTAATTCATCGACAAGATACTTGTCATGCAGATCCCCGCCTTTTTGTTCAAGCGCTTCCAGCTGCATCAAAACTCTCTGGAATCCCTGCTCTTTACGCTGCAATTCCACCTCGAGCACGGACTTTCTGACATAGTTCTCCCCCGACGGATCCTCCTCCAATGCCGTCAGCTCTTCTGCAATAGAATTGAGATATGCCTCTTCTTCGCTGATCTGATCCAGGATCTGATCTGTGATTCTCCCCTGATACTGATTCATGTAATAATGATAAGAAACAGCCTCTGCAGAAGAATAATACTGCGTTCCGAATACCGCCGCGGATTCACGGACGCCTATGATCACAAGCAGCGCCAGCAGGATGATCTTCTTCTGCTGGATCAGCATTTTATAGAACTCATAGTAAAGAAGGCTTATCCTGCAATTTAAGAATCCCAGCCTCTGCCTGAGCTTCTGCACCGCCCATTCCAGACGGCTGTCAGACCGTATCTGGCATGTCTTAGAATAGACAAGAACACCTGCCGCCGGCAGGATCAGAACGATCACCACAGCCACAAGGATCATACAAATATCTTTTCCAACGGGCTGACCTGCAAGATTCAGATTGTGGTATTCACCGAGCATGCTCTTCATGTCCCAGCAATAGAACGGATTGACACAGACGAGCCAATCCAGACGCCCGCTGACTGAAAGCATCTGCCTTGCGAGAAAAAATGCGCCGAAGATTCCGGCAGAAAAGAAAGCCGCTGCCATTTCATTTTTGACCGACATTGCCACGCAGAAGAAAATACATGCAGAGAGCATAGCGGTCACAGCACGGATCAGGATGACAACAGCCAGAGCCTCGCCCACAGTCATCATATAGGTGCAGTTGCGAAACTCAGACACTGACTGGATCAGCCTTCCTGTGTCCCCGTAGCCGTACAGAAAACCGATCAGAAGGACCGCCAGGCTCTCCTGCACCACGGTGTAGATTCCTGCTGTCAGGATCACTACTGCCGCCTTCGATGCGGCTGTCGGCACACGCCCCCGCCGCGTCCCCTTGACCAGGAGCAGCAGATTCTTATCCCGCTCATAGAATATGACATAATAGGTAAGGACAGCAAGGAAGACCAGAACGAACAGAATGCCTGTCTGGCTGCGCGCGAAGGCGCGTATCCCAAAACAGTTGTCTGCCTTCAGCGTGACGTCAGAAAACTTCTCAAAGTCTCTGTTCGTCTTAAGCATATTCCGGTAAGTATAACTCCCCTCATCCGCAAAGACTGACATCTGACCGATCCGGTCCTCCATCCCGGTAATAAACTCAGGATAAGAGGCAAGATAAAATTCCTGTGCAGAAATATCCTGGCTGTAAAAGTCGTTAATATCAGCCGAGGCATCTCCGTCAAGAAATGCCTCGTAACTTTCCCTCTGTTCGAAGACAAGGTCAAACGCAGCCGTCATCCGCTCCGACAGATATATCGCAAGAACGTTTCCCGCCAGCAGAAGAAGCGACAGGACGAGGAACGTTCCCTTTTTCCCTAATTTGATAAACTCATACTTCAGGCACCTCATTTGTCCCCCTCCGTATCCTCTAGTCCTGTATCGATCCCTCATATGGAATAAGCGTAAACTCTATTTCCGATCCGTTCAGGCTGCCGATCACACTCTTGTCCCAGTATTCGATTCCCCATTCCCCGCTTTCCTTATAATAGATACAGTACGCTCTGTCTTCACTTCCGATCGGAAAATCAAAATTAAACGTATCATCAGTAGTAAAAGTATCTATCTCGTTGAGATTTTCATCATAAACATGATACATTTTCGGGTCTGCATCCTCTGACATTTCATAATTTTCTGCATTTGACTGATAAAGATATTTCCCATCTCCGTATATGTTGTAAATCTGATGATCCGTATTGAAAAGAATTTCCGCATCTGATCCGTCTAAATCCGCGATATAATAAAATCCTTCGCCAGAATCCCCCTTTTCAGAGTCATATAATAAAAAAACGATTTTATCCTGCCAGAATTCCACTTTTCCAATCCATTGATCATCCGTCTGCCCCGGAACTCTGATTTCGCTGATTTTCCCTGTCTGAATATTATATACATGAGTTTTTATGTATGAAGAAACCTGCTCATCCCCCTTTTTCTGATTACCGGCTTCAAGAAAATATACATAATTTCCATAAGCCACAGGATTTCCAAGTACAATCGTTTCCATTTCTTCTTCCGGAAAATAGATCTGTTCTGGCTTTAATCTGTCCTTTCCTGTTAGAGGAAGTGCATAAAATGCCAGAAACTGGTCTATTTCTTCTTCATCTGTATAATAAGACTGCAGTGTATAATAGAGTACATCTCTGTGGACGATCCACTGTGTAGGCATAAATCCCTCTTCCGTCCATTCATACAGTTTCTTTCTGCCCGAACCATCCGACATATATTGATATAAGGTGGGAAAATGGGAACTATTATCAGTGTCAACATAGTACAGGTCTCCATTACAATAGGCAAGTCCAGTACTGGTAAATGTCGATGCATACGCATTACAGGACTCCCGTTTTTCCTGAGCTGTCTCTTTATCGTGCAGGCAGTCCGGCTTGCTGCACAGGGGAACGATGAGTTCATCCTCCTCATCAAAAAAATAGATAAAATCATTCCACAACAGGTAGTAACCGTTATCTCCTTTTTGGAAATTAGGGAAATTGGACGCGTCTCTTGTATACATATACTGATAATCACTCCCGTCGACATAGGTGTCAGGGAGCTGCTCCTCCCGAGGTGAACATCCTGAAAGAACAAAGATAAACAGCATGAGCAAAGCTCCTGCCAACTTTGATTTCATAATATATCCCCTCCTCAAAAAAGGCTGCAGGAGACTATTCCTGCAGCCTTTGACTCTTATTTCTCAGTCGCCCCGGAATAGATGATACCGGTTAATGCTGTTTTTAATTCTAAATATATTTTTATTATATATTTTGCATATATATGTGTCAATATCACTTTTCTTTTCGTCATATAGCACAATTTATTCCATCTCATCGATCCGAATCTGCCGCTGCTCCGGATAAAGTGACAGCACCAGCTGCAGATCCGCGTCTCTCACCGTCTCTTCGCTCACAGACTCTGCCGGTGATCCCGGCGCAAAATAGAAAGGCAGGTGAAACCGCATCTCAGACTCCGGTCTCAGTCGGAAGGACATCATCAGATTCTGGTTCTCTTCTGCGATATCATTGGCGATCCAGTAAAGCGGGCTGCTGACGGAGAGCATGAAGTCTGAAGCGGTCAGCTTATAATCCGAGTAAGAGATGCCGCAGCCCGTATTGTCCTCTTTGTTATGATTCTTAACCAGGATATCCACCTCATAGATCATCTCCGGGCGCAGCATATTGTCTTCCTCGAAAAGGACGCCGTCCTCTTCCTCGTTGTAGCCGTATTTTTTCAGATAATCCTCGTATGTCATGATGCGCGCCGACTCTGCGGTGACGGAATACCCGTTCATATTTTCGACTCTGTCATTGAATATATTCCTGCCGATCTCCGCCTCTTCTCCCATCTCGAACTGGACCACTTCAGGGGACTCGATTCCACGGTTCACCATCCAGATCCGTATCCCCAGAAGCAGGACAAGCGACGGCATTTATCTGCAGGACGGAGACGGTATGCCTGCAACGACCAAAGAAGAAAATAAGGCGGAGCACGGGATCGGGCTGAGGCGGATCGCCGACATCGCGGAAAAAGCCGGAGGATTTCTGAAAATTCTTCCGGAAAAAGACCGCTTTACCCTGTGTGTGCTTCTGCCGCTTGAGGACGGGAATAGCGTATGAAGATTCATGTTTGTATTCTAGAAGATGAAGAACAGTACAGTTCACTGCTCAAAGAAATGCTGCGCAAATGGCAGGATGAGAACTCTGTAGTTCTGTCGATTTCTCTCTTTTCCTCAGGGAAAGACTTTCTCGCAGGAAAAGAGACCGGCTTTGATCTCATTTTTCTGGATATCCAGCTGGGCGGCTGCAGCGGCATTGAGATCGCCCGCAGGATGAGGGAGCAGGGCTATGAGGGAGAGATCGTATTTCTGACCGCATATCAGGAGTATGTATTTGAGGGATATAATGTCCGCGCCCTGAACTATTTTCTCAAGCCCATTCGCTATGAACAGCTTGATTCCTGCATGCAGTATGTGACGCGCCGTCTGTCCGCTTCCTGTTTCA
This sequence comes from Lachnospiraceae bacterium UBA1818, assembly GCA_904419285.1. Taxonomy (GTDB): domain Bacteria; phylum Bacillota; class Clostridia; order Lachnospirales; family Lachnospiraceae; genus Mediterraneibacter; species Mediterraneibacter caccogallinarum. Next base: position 9,438 of record CAJFQZ010000020.1, on the reverse strand, counting down.
TCTGCCGGCACTACGGCGATATGACCCGGGTCCTGTACAAGGAAATTCTGTATTTCACAAGCAGCAACCAGTATACGGAGATCCATACTGCCGGCAGTGTATACCGGCAGGCGGAGCCCCTCAAGCGGGTGGCTGCCCGCCTCCCGGTACAGTTTATCCAGTGCCACCGCACCGCCGTCGTCAACATCGACCACGTGGAGAAGCTGGCCGGGACCACCGTCTATCTTGACAGCGGGGAGACGCTCCCCGTCAGCAAGACCCACCTGGACAGCGTACGTGCGCTCTTCCTGAAGGCGCTGACCGGGATGGCGCTGGACTGAAACTCCGGACGGAGTTTCAGCCGGCGCTCCGCACCTATATTTCCTGCTGTCTCAGCATCTTCCTCCCCGCCAGCGTCATTGCCCCAGCGCAGAGGATCACATCCAGCATCGCCGCGGCGATCAGATATCCCGGCGCGATCGTCCCCTGCGGATGAAGGTAGAAGTACACCTTTGTCATAAAGTAATACAGGACTTTCTGCACGATCCAGTACAGGATCACAGTTGCCGCGCCGGCATAGATTCCATATCTCAATCCCTCTTTCAGAAGCATCCTCAAGAAACCGGAATCCGTGATGCCCATGGAGCGCAGGATGGAGAACTCGTGTTTTCTCTCTGCCACCAGATAATGCATGCTGTTCACGATGTGCAGAAGGCTGATCCCCAGGAGCACTGCCGCGATCCCGTAGAAGAACATGATCTGCTGGTCAAGATACAGATTCTGCGCCTCAATTTGTGCGGTATAATCCCTGACCACGCATCGGCTGATCCCGGACACTGTGCTTCTGAGCGCGTCCGCGGCCTCCGCGGCATCGGCGTCCTCCTTCAGCGAAATGCTGACCGTCTGGTATCCCGTGACTCCGAAGTTCTGCTCCATCTGCTCGTTCGTCATAATAAGGTCCACCTCACCCTGGCCGTCATCGCCGATATAGGTCTCCACTTTTCCCAGCGGACGGCTCGTCAGCGCCGCGATCTCCATGCTGGCAGTCCTGTAATCCTCCTCCGCTCCGAGGAACCTCAGCACGTCCGCTTCCGGCCTGGCATCCCGGGGTGTACGGATCTCCAGGGTATCCCCGGGCTTCAGAGTGATCCCGTCGTAGTTTCCCTGTCCGTCCATCAGAGTCTTCATGATCACCGTATTTTCCTCGCGCATCCGGTCAGGATCGATCTCTCCCTCAAGAAGATAATCCTCGAGCACTTCCAGCATCTCGTCGTCATAGCCGTAAATGTTGACCTTCAGGCGGTAGTCATCCTCTCCCGTCTGCACGATCTTCCCGTTGTACTTCTCCATGATCTCAGGATCCGGCTCAAATCCTTCTTCTTCCGCCACCTCTGCATAAAAGGACTTCCACTGAAAGGTCCCGTCGTCCAGAGAGATCTCTCCCAGCATGTACCGGACCGGCAGGACGCTCTCGAGACCTTCGATCTCTCTCATCTGTTCCACAGCCTCCTCCGGGATAACGTCGGAAAGGCTGTCCGACTCCTCGTACACCTGGATATCCGATCCCAGCCCGTCGTCTGCCGCAAAGGTAAGCTCGTTGTTGATCCTCGTATTCTCCGTCACATAGGCTGTCCCGAGAAAAAGGACGCTTCCCACGGACAGCGAAAGCAGGATTCCCAGGAAAGTCCCTTTTCTGGCAAACATAAACCGTTTTGTCAGAACACCTGTCAGATTCGCCCGCTTCAGGCTGCAGATCTTCCGGTCTTTTCTTCCCTTTGCCGTATCTCTGCTGATCATCTGGCGAAGCGTGAGAGACCGCATCTTCCTTACAAGGATCAAGCTGATCACCGCAAGAAAGAGGATGAGGAAAACGGCTCCTCCCACGATGATGCCCCAGTCAATCTGAAACGCTCCGGCATCCGGCAGATCCGATACCGACAGCTCTGCCGCCGTCTCTTCCGTGCTGACGCCGCTGTGCACCGTCACATTCCGCGTAATGAAGATCCTTCCCGCTTTCCCGTAGACCAGTGCGGCGGCGCCGCTGCCCAGCACGCATCCTGCTGCATAGCCGCCGAGGAAGATCATCAGCAGCTCCGCCAGGAGCACGGCAAACGTTCCTCCGTCCGTCATGCCCAGCGTCTGCATGACACTGTACTGGGAGAGACGTTTCAGCACGGACACCTGGAAAATGCTGTAAATGATAAAAACAGAGAAGATACTCAGCGCGATCAGCACCGCCGCCTCCGTCATGACCTCATTTTCATTCAGGTTTCCCCAGACATAGGGCAGCCCCATCGCCGGATTGCTCAGCGCCTGCATGATTTCCGAAAGAGACATCTTCTCCACGTCTCCTCCCACATATGGGGACAGCCCGTTATTGCGTGCGACTGTGCTCACGTCAAAGCCATACCTTTCCGTAAATGCTCTGATCTGCTCCTGCACCGGACGGGACTCGTCGAACTTCAGATAGAGAAAGCTTCCGTTCATCCCGTAATCCAGATCCTCGCTTACAAAGACCTGCACGGAGCCTCCCTGCTGCTCCCCAAGCTTCTCGGGCATCTCTGTCAGGATTCCCGACAGGAGGAATGTCTCGCCGTCCAGCTCGATCCCGGCGCCTAATTCCTGCGGCACCCCCAGGTTGCGGAGGGTCTGGACGTCGGCCGCCATCTCATTCTCCGCCTCAGGCATCTTTCCTTCCAGCAGTTCCCGGTCCATCATCTCGAGATAAGCGTCGTCTCCCGTCACATACCGAATGTCAAATGGCTCTGCGACCGCCTTTTTCACGATTTCAATGCCATACTTTTCCACACGGAATCCGTCTCCATTGAGAGATCCGTCCCCGGTTCCGTTTTTTTCCACATCCACCTGGAATGCTTCAAACCACGGAAGGTCGCACCGCGTCTCATAGTGCCAGTCCCCATATTCTGTCCTTGCATTTTCCTTTGCCGCTTCCTTTCCGCTATTAAAAAGAGAACCGACGCCGGTCAGCAGCGCCGCGGAGAGCAGGATCCCGACAAACAGAGCCGCCGTCTGCTTTTTATAATGCCTCAGATAGGCAAAAGAAAGTCTCAGCATATTTCTCATGACCGGTCACCGCCCTTCCCTGCGGTTCTGCCCGGTACTGCCGATTCCTTTTTCCGTTCATACAGCCTCCCGTCCTCGATCCGTATGATCCGGTCGCAGGCCTGCGCCAGCGCTTCGTTGTGGGTCACCATAAGGATGGTCTGGCTGTATTTCCTGCTGCTCTCCTTCAGAAGCCCCATGACCTCCACTGTAGTCGCCGAATCCAGGTTGCCGGTGGGCTCGTCGGCGAGAATCAGCGCCGGCTTGTTCGCCAGCGCCCGCGCAAGGGCTGTCCTCTGCTGCTGTCCGCCGGAGAGTTCATTGGGATAGCGCTTCCTCTTCTCCCACAGTCCCAGCTCTTTTAACAGTTCCCTGATATACTCATGGTCCACATGCTTCCCTCTGTCAAAGGTGACCGGTAGAGCCACATTGTCATACACGTTCAGGACCGGCATCAGGCTGTAATTCTGAAAGACGAATCCGATATTCCTCCTCCGGAAGATCGTCAGCTCTTTTCTGTTCAGCGACGCGATATCGTGTCCCCGTATGATGATCTGTCCCTGTGTGGGCGTGTCCAGTCCGCCGATGAGATTTAAAAGCGTGCTCTTGCCTGAGCCGGATGTGCCGACGATGGCGATAAATTCTCCCTGATCGACCGTGAAAGATACATCTTTGAGCGCATGGACCTTGTTTTCCTTCTCTCCATAGATCTTGTGGATCTGTTTCACCTGCAGTATTTCCATCTGTAAATCCCCTTTCTGCGCCGGTCCGCAGCGGACAGAGCGTGAGCCGGAGCCCATGCTGCTTCTCCCGCGCGGCCGCGTTCATCAGACAGAGAAAGACTCCGCCGCTTGGCATTGCTTTTCACTCTCTGCCGAAGCAGAAGTCTTTTCTCTTCTGATAAAAAGAATATCAGACAGTTCTTTCACCAGCCTGACAGTCCTCACTGCAGTTTCTGACAGTTTTGTAAGAAAACGGAAAACACACTCCCCCGGCCAGGCTGAGACACCGCGGTCAGATATCCCTTCTCGTGCTCCAATATCAGCCGCGACAGATAAAGACCGATCCCGGATCCTTCCAGATTCTCCACATCCCTGCTTCTGTAGAAGCGTTTGAAGATCTCCGGCAGCTCTTCCTCACAGATCCCCATTCCGGTATCCGCGACAGCGATCTCTGTATACAGCTCCATGGGCCTGACAGCAATGGTGATCTGTCCGCCGGTCTCTGTATACTTCACTGCGTTTTCCAGCAGGTTGACGAGGACCTCCGCCGTCCACTTCCGGTTATGCCAGAGAGTCTGGTCTGCGAATGGCTCTGTCGTGATCTCGATCCCTTTTTTGTCCGCCTTGTCCAGGACTGCCGTGACCGCGTCAAGAATCGTCTCCTTTATGGGCAGCGGTTCTGCCTCGAACACAACAGCGCCCTGCTCCAGATTTACCATCTTGAACAGGGACTGCAGGATCCAGTCGAGTTTCTCTGACTGCTGCTTCATTTTCTGTAAAAACTTCTTTCGCGTTCTGTCGTCCAGCCCTTCCTCTTCCAGCATCTCGCGGTACATCATCAGCCCTGCGAGAGGCGTCTTCAGCTGATGGGACATGTTGGAGATCTGGCTCTTTACCTGCTCCTTCTCTTCCTCCGCGTGGTAGATCCCGTTCTCCACCTTTTCCCGGATCCGCTTCGCCTTGGACGCGAGCGCTGAGATCTCTCCTTCCCTTATGTCCGACTGGGAGATCTCCTCTCCGTCCAGAATCTCATCCAGCATCCGGTCGATCACCCGGTACATCTTCCGGTTCCGGCGCCATCCGCACACGCAGCCGCCTGCGGCCGCAAGGAGAAGGACTGCCAGGATCACTGTCAGCGTCACTGCTCTCCCTCCTTCCAGACATAACCGATCCCGTGGACGGTCCGGATCCTCTCCGGATGTTTCGGATCCTCCTCAAGTTTTGCCCGGAGCCTTCGGATATTTACGGAGAGCGTATTCTCATCCACAAACTTTCCCTGGCTGTCCCACACATGGGAGAGGATCTGTTCTTTGGCAAGCACCCGGTTCCGGTTCTCCACAAGATACAAAAGCAGCTGGTATTCGATCCTGCTGAGTGGGATCTCACCGCCCTTCCCTGAGACTCTGCAGGCGTCCCTGTCAATGAGGATCCCTCCGGAAACGAGCCTGCTGCCCTGCTGTGCGCTCTGAAGGATCTTCCGGATCCTTGCCTTCAGGACCGCAAGCGAGAACGGCTTGGACATAAAATCCGCCGCTCCCAGCTCCAGCGCTTTCACCTCGTCCATCTCCGTATTTCTTGCCGTCAGCATAAAAATGGGCATGTCCCCGTACTCCCGGATCTCCGTGCACAGGTCATACCCGCTGCCGTCCGGCAGGTTGCAGTCCAGCAGGACAAGATCATACCTGCCCTTCTTCAGCTGCTCCATGCCCTCCCGCTTCGTCCCGGCGCACGACGTCTCACAGCCGTCCAAAGCAAGCGAAAAAGCAAGCCCCTCTCGGAGGTCTTCATCATCCTCTATGATCAATATTCTGCTCATATGATTCTCCTCACTGATTCCTATACAACCGCCTCGATTAAAGTTTTATCTCCGATTTTGATTTCTTTTACCCCAATCTCCTTTTTCTTGTTAAAGTTGAAGCTGAGCATATACCCTTCTTTCAGGTGATAATACTCCAGATAATCTTTGAGCTGCTCTTCTCCCCGCTCATTGTAAGCCTTCCCATGCCATACTTTCATTTCAACAATATACTGTGTGCCGAGGTAGTCAATAATCAAATCCGTACGCTCCTGATTTCTCGTGCGCGCCTCTACATAATAATTTCCCGTTCCATTGATGATCGGCTTTAAATAAAGCATAAAATAACGGCGTCCGTCTTCTTCAACGAACTTTTCATCCCGATCCCCATAAATATCATCAAAATGAACTGTAAACTTCTCAAGCAGAAGGCGCATATCCAGTTTTCCTTCCCTGATAAACTGGTTCCTGCCGCGAAGGGCCAGTTTATACATCTCCCCATTCTGCACCTCCGGCAGGGTAAGAAAATAATTATATAGACGTGTCTCAAAGATCCTGTTCGCAATCTGTACCGACGCATTCTCGATCCTGATAAAGCCAAACATAAGAAGCATATCTATCGACTGGTCATCAGCATTATATGCGATCGGCTGCCCCTGAAACAGGAGCAGATAAATCATCTTCCTGAGCTCCGGGTAATCATTCAGTTTTCCGATCAGCGATTCAAACAATGTATTCTTTTCAGAAAGCAGCCTTTTTACCGCTTCCATAACGCCTTCCCCGGACCAGACGTCCCCTCGCCCGGGGAACACGCCTGTCCCCGCTATTTTCTCATCCATGAGCTTACAGAGACGTGAAACCAGGAACGGATAGCCCGAAGTGTAGTCATATAACAGTTCCGAAATCTTCTTAATATCCATTCCGGTATGATAATCCGCTTCATACTGCGCCAGCATCCCCGCAATATCTTCTGCCGTAAAACTCAGATCCACATCAAAATCAGCCGCAATATTCCAGGGACTGTTCTGCTTATGCTCATCATCCGGGCGGATACGCCTCCTGATATTCCTGATATCATATACTCCTGCAAGAATTACCGACTGAAACGTATGCATTCTTCTTCTTTTCAGATAATATGCCCTGAGCTGTGCAAGGAAATCAACGAAAACCTGATTGTTCGAGGCCGTATCGACCTCATCAATGATCAGGACGATTTTTTTCAGAGATTTTCCACACCATTCTGCCAAAGCCTTAAACAGCACTGATAACGTCGCCTCGCGCACTGTACCTGTGGAGTATTGGTTCAGCTTAGTTTCCACGCTGACAGGGATCTTCTCCGCGCAATCCAGCAGTTCTCTCGAAAAAGCTGCGACAAAACTCTGCTCCGTCTCAAAATCAGCACCGCTGATCATCTGGAAGTCCAGACTGATAACGGAATACTCTTTTTTCAAATATTCTGCCAGCGCTGTCAATACCGTAGTCTTCCCATACTGTCTGGCCCTGTTGACCGTAAAATATTTTCCTTCGTCAACCATCGACTTGATCTCAGCAAGTCTGCCGGACAAATCGACCATATAATTAAGCTCCGGGTCACAGTATCCATCTGTATTAAAGGTTTTTCTCACCTGCTGTCACGCTCCTTCAGATAAAATGCTAAATCCATAATACCATACATAAAGCTTTTTTCAACAAACAAATCCAAACTTCCAAATCCATTCTTCCCCTTTCGAAGTTCTCCTCTCCTGCTCACTTTCTTCCCTCTGAGAAAGAAACAGCCGGGAGCGGTATATCCCTCTCCCGGCGGATTATTTCTTAGATCGTAGCAATATCAATCAGTGTAAGCTTCTTTATATCTGTATTTTCAAGACTTGTGATCAGCGCCTCCGCCGTATCGATCGCGGTCAGCACGTTCACGCCTGTCTCGATGGCATTCCTGCGGATGACGAATCCATCCTTGGAGTGCTCTGCTCCCTGTGCCGGGATATCGATGACAAGGTCGATCTTGTGTCCCAGGATCAGGTCGAGAAGGTTCGGAGACTCCTGCTCGATCTTGCGGACCGGAGTTGCCTTCACGCCCGCCGCGTTCAGCGCACGCGCTGTTCCGCTGGTGGCGAAGATGTGGTAGCCGATAGCCTCGAACCTGCGTCCGATCTCCACTGCCTCCGGCTGGTCCTCGTCGCGGACTGTCATGATCATGTTCTTGAATTTCGGCAGTTTGATGCCTGCGCCCAGGAACGCTTTGTAGAGCGCCTCGTCGAAGGTCTTTGCAATGCCAAGACACTCTCCTGTGGACTTCATCTCAGGTCCCAGGCTGATGTCAGCGCCGCGGATCTTCTCAAAGGAGAATACCGGCATCTTGACTGCCACATAGTCTGCCTCCGGCTGAAGTCCCGGTGCGTATCCCAGTTCTTTGATCTTCTTTCCGATGATGACCTGTGTCGCAAGCGGCACAATCGGGATGCCTGTCACCTTGCTGATGTACGGCACGGTACGGCTGGATCTCGGGTTGACCTCGATCACATACACATCCTCCTCGCCGCAGACGATGAACTGGATATTGATCATACCGATGACGTGCAGGGATTTTGCAAGTCGTCTCGTGTACTCCGCGATCTTCGCCTTTGCGCCCTCTGTCAGGCTCTGCGCCGGGTAGACGGAGATACTGTCTCCGGAGTGGATTCCCGCGCGCTCGATGTGCTCCATGATTCCCGGGATCAGGATATCGGTTCCGTCGCACACCGCATCCACCTCGATCTCCTTGCCCTGCAGGTATTTATCCACAAGGATCGGATGATCCTGCGCGATCCGGTTGATGATGCCGATAAACTGGTCGATGTCATTGTCATTGATGGCGATCTGCATGCCCTGGCCGCCCAGCACGTAGGACGGGCGTACCAGCACCGGATAGCCGAGGCGGTTTGCCACTTCTTTTGCTTCCTCTGCGGTAAATACGGTTCCTCCTGTGGGGCGCGGGATCTCGCACTCTTCCAGGATCTCGTCGAAGAGTTCTCTGTCCTCCGCCTTGTCCACGTTCTCCGCGGAAGTTCCGAGGATCGGCACTCCCATCTTCATGAGCGCCTCCGTCAGCTTGATGGCTGTCTGTCCCCCGAACTGTACCACAGCGCCGTCCGGCTTCTCAATGTCAACGATGCTCTCCACGTCTTCCGGCGTGAGAGGCTCGAAATACAGCTTGTCCGCAATGTCGAAGTCCGTACTTACGGTCTCCGGGTTGTTGTTGACGATGATCGTCTCGTACCCTTCTTTTGAGAACGCCCAAGTACAGTGCACGGAACAGAAGTCGAACTCGATTCCCTGTCCGATGCGGATCGGTCCGGAGCCGAGGACGAGTACTTTCTTCTTCCCTGAAGTCTCCTCCACCTCGTTCTCGCTTCCGTATACAGAGTAGTAATACGGCGTCTCTGCCGCGAACTCTGCCGCGCAGGTGTCAACGATCTTATACGCCGCCACAATGCCGTTCTCGTGGCGCATGTCGTGGATCTCTCTCTCGCTCTTTCCTGTCAGGCGGGCGATCACATTGTCCGGGAACTCGATCCGTTTCGACTCGCGGAGAAGCTCCGGTGTGAGTTCTTCGTTTTTCAGTGCGTTCTCCATCTCCACGATGATGGCGATCTTATCGATAAACCAGCGGTCGATCTTTGTGATCTTGTAGATCGTATCGTAATCGATGCCCCTGCGGACTGCCTCCGCGATCCTCCAGATGCGCATGTCGTCCACGATGGAAAGCTGTTCGATCAGATCTTCTTTCGAAAGTCCTGTGAAGTCATAGGACATCAGGCTGTCCACATGCTGCTCCAGAGAGCGGATCGCTTTCATGAGCGCTCCCTCGAAGTTGTTGCAGATGCTCATGACCTCTCCGGT
>CAJFQZ010000019.1:51772-83296 GCA_904419285.1 Lachnospiraceae bacterium UBA1818 | reverse complement strand
TTCCATATCTTTATGGATCCAGGAGCAGTGCTCACGGATGTTGGCGATCTCTACCATATAGGGGTTTAAGCCTGCTTTCTCTGCCGCGTTTCTGAATGTTGTCTCATGCATACGCGGAGAACAGGAACAGACTACAAGTCCTGTCAGCTTTTTCTCTTTGATCGCTTTGTGGATCTTCTCCTGTCCTGCCTCGGAACACATATACGCATAATCCTCAGCATGGACAACGCCCGGCTCATGTGCCGCCATCTCCACAACTTTCTTTACGTCCACCGTACCTGCGATGTTTGTTCCGCAGTGGCAGACAAATACTCCAATCCTCTGCACCTTTTATCACCTCCTGTATCTTCTGAATGCACTTACGAGCAGCTGCTGCGGTGTGTCGGGATCAAGCAGTTCCGGCACCTCATCCGGTGACAGATAAGTCTTGCCTCTCTCACGCACAACGATCTGTCTCGCCGCATCGATCAGTTTGCCCGGCTTTACATCGCGGGGACATCTCTCCACGCAGGCAAAGCAGGAAAGGCATTTCCAGAGGGATTTTGAATTCACCAGAGACTCGATGTCCTCGTTGATCACATAGGATACGAACTGGTGAGGTTTGATATCCATCTCATTGTAGGAAGGACAGGAAGCGGAACACTTCCCGCATTTCATACATTTCAGGGGATTCACACCGCTGATCTCCTTGATCATCTCTGCGCGGTTCTTCTCAGTCTTCACTGCTCCTTCACCTCCTCTTTGAGTCCAAGCGCCTCTGCCAGAAGCTCTGTAAAATAGTATACCGGCAGATTATCGCCATTGTTCTTGTTCAGATTATACATGCACAGCGGACAGGCTGTGATCAGCATATCAGCTCCAAAACCGGAAGCACTCTCTTCGATCTTTCTGCACATCTCCTTGGACATATCCTCTTCCTTCAGAGAAATATATCCGCCGCAGCACTCATTGCGGTACGGATAGACCACCGGCTCAGCGCCGATCGCACGGATAAAATCTTCCAGGATCTTCGGATTCTCCGGATCGTCAAATGCCATGATCTTTCCCGGTCTGAGGAGAAGGCATCCGTAGTATGCGCCGATCTTCTTTCCTGTAAGCGGGTTCGTCACTTTCTTTTTCAGCTCGTCAAATCCCACGACATCGCGGAGCACCTCAAGATAGTGGAGAACGTTTGTCTCTCCTTCATAAGGCTCGTCAAGCGCCATATAATTGTTGGCTCTTGTCCGGATGTCATCGACATTCTTCATGTCGTCATTCACGCGCTTGATCACATGATGACAGGCAGAACAGAGTGTGACAAGATCCTGCCCCTTCTCTTTTGCGTCGTTGAGCGCGCGGACGGAGGCAAGCTTTGTTGCGATCTCGTCGGTTCCCAGAGGATAAACCCCGCCGCAGCACTGCCACTCGCTGATCTCTTCCAGTTCAAATCCCAGAGCTTCTGCGGAAATTCTGGCATAGTGGTCAAGATCCTGTGCCTTGTTCTTCAGAGTACAGCCAGGAAAATAGCTGTATTTCATAGTATTACCTCCTTGTCTGTCAGGCGGAAACAAAGAACCGCCCTATGTTGCTTAATGATACCCCGGCAGAGACTGCCAGGGGTTTGTTTTAGATATCCAGCTGAGCGATTACTTCTTTCAGTTTGTTTGCGCTGGACTGAAGTTTTGCAACTTCCTCGTCTGTCAGGTGCATCGGGATTTTGCCCTGAACTCCATCCGGGCCTACCAGGCAGAGAACACTCAGGCATACGTCCTCAATACCGTACTCTCCGTGCATCATTGAGGAAACCGTTGCGATAGAATTTGAAGCTGCGAGGACAAGATTGCACAGCTCGCAGACAGATACGGATACTGCATAGAAAGTAGCGCCTTTCTTTGCGATCACCTGTCCGCCTGATTTATGCACATACTCTTCCATTGCGTCTTTATCCAGTTCCTCGATATCTTTTCCGTGCGCTTTCATCGCCTCATAGTAGTCATCGATATTTACAGTAGAGATGGCAGCTCCCGACCACGGTACGAAAGAAGAATCTCCATGCTCACCGAATACATATGCATGAATATTTTTCTGTGCAACTTTGAAATGCTCTGACAGGCCGTAGCGGAGACGTGCTGTGTCAAGCAGCGTACCGGATCCGATGATCTGGCTCTCCGGAAGTCCTGAGATCTTTGTAAATACATATGTGAGGACATCCACCGGATTGCTTACGATGATATACTTGGCGTTCGGAGCCGCTTTTACGATCTCCGGTGTGATTGATTTGATAATGTTGACGTTTGTCTGTGCAAGCTCGATTCTTGTCTGGCCAGGTTTACGTGCGATTCCCGATGTGATGATAACGATATCGGAATCTTTCGCATCTTCATAGTCTCCGGCAATGATGGAGATCGGGCTTCTGAAGCAGGTTCCCTGCTTGATGTCCATAACTTCTCCTTCTACCTTGTCCTTGTTGATATCGATCATGACGATCTCTGATGCGATATCTTCATAGGAAAGTTTGTACGCGATTGTTGCTCCGACACTTCCGGCGCCGATGATAGTGATTTTACTGCTCATTTTTTCCACCTCTTACCTTTCATTTTATTTTTTCTGGAAATAAAAAAAGAAATCAAGATTAAACTGCACCTGTCTTTTCATAGAACTATTATCTCAAAAAAAGAACTGCACTGCTTTTCCCTCCGTAAATATGGAGCTCTTACAGAAACAAAAAAATTTCCATAATTACTCACAAGCATTAATCTGATTTCGCTCCTTTTATATTACCACATCGTCAATAAATTGACAAGCTGTGATTTCTCCCCGACATCATATATGCCAAAACGGCAGTATCCGCCGTCTGCAGCCTGGCTGCTGGACGGATACTGCCGTTTCATGTATCTGTCTGTCGGATCATATCCTGCTTATTTTATGAACATTGCATCCCCGAAACTGAAGAAGCGGTATCTCTCACGAACTGCCTCCTCATAGGCGGCGAGTACATGCTCCTTTCCCGCCAGAGCGGATACAAGCATGATCAGCGTAGACTCCGGAAGATGGAAATTGGTGATCAGCGCGTCCAGGATCTTGAACCGGTATCCCGGATAGATAAAGATCTCTGTCCATCCGCTGCAGGCTTTCAGCCTTCCGTTCTCATCCGCCGCAGATTCAACCGTCCGGCAGCTTGTGGTCCCGACACAGATCACCCGTTTCCCGTTTTCCTTCGCCCGGTTGATCTTCTCTGCCGCCTCCTCATCGATCATGTAAAATTCAGAATGCATGTGGTGGTTCTCCACGTCATCCACCTTGACGGGGCGGAATGTCCCCAGCCCCACATGGAGCGTGACTCTGGCGATATCGACGCCCTTCTCCTCAATCTCTTTCAGCAGCTCCGGTGTGAAATGCAGCCCTGCCGTGGGCGCTGCCGCCGAACCGGAATGCTCTGCGTAGACCGTATTGTACCGGTCCTTGTCTTTCAGCTGATGTGTAATGTAGGGAGGCAGCGGCATCTGCCCCAGCTGGTCCAGGATCTCCTCAAAGATCCCTTCATACTCAAAGCGGATCAGGCGGTTGCCCTCATCCACGATATCAACGACCTCCCCCACAAGAAGCCCGTCCCCGAAACTGATCCTTGTCCCGGGCTTCGCCTTGCGCCCCGGTTTGACCAGCGTCTCCCACACATCATTTGCCCCTCTTTTCAGGAGCAGCACCTCGATCTTTGCCCCGGTCTCTTCCTTCGCTCCGATCAGGCGTGCAGGGATCACTTTGGTATCATTGATGACCAGGCAGTCTCCCGGGTTCAGATATCCCACGATATCCCTGAACACATGATGCTCCGTTTTACCAGTCTCCTTGTCCAGCACCATCAGCCTGGACGAAGAGCGGTCTTCCAGCGGGTCCTGGGCGATCAGCTCCTGGGGCAGATCATAGTAAAAATCACTTGTCTTCAAGCGTATCTTCCTTTCTTATTACTGTCTGAGTTCAATACCCAGCTCTTCCAGACCTTTCAGGATCTTCTTCATCGCAGAGGATACATCCGCCTCCTCAAGCGTTCTGTCTTTCGCGCGGAACACGATCGAATACGCAACAGACTTGTACCCTTCCTTGATCTGGCTTCCCTCATAAATATCGAACAGCTTATAGCTCTCCAGATGGGAACCGCCCTTCTTCTCGATCACTTCCTCGATCTGGCCTACAAGGACAGCCTTCGGAACGACCATGCTGATATCGCGGGTCACTGACGGATATTTTGCGATACCTGTATACTTCCTGTCAAATGTCGCATAAGGCAGGACCGCCGGCATATCGATCACTGCGATGTACGCCCTCTCGCCGATCCCGTAGGTATCCGCCACTTCCGGATGCACCTCTCCCAGATATCCCACAACTTTTCCATCGTAAATAATATTCGCCTGGCGGCCCGGGTGAAGGAACGTCTTTCCTGCGTTCGGATCATATTTTTCTCTGTCTCTCATGCCGATCTTCTCAAAGAACTCTTCTACAACGCCTTTCATCGTGAAGAAATCTCCGCTGCCGTACATACCCAGAGTAAACTGCATGCGCTCATCCGGAAGTTCTGTCAGCGGCAGCGCCTTCGGAATATAAATGTTGCCCAGTTCATACAGGCGGACATCCTTGTTCCTTCTATTATAGTTCGTAGCAAGAGAAGTGAGCATTCCGTTCAGCGTGCTCGTCCTCATGATACTGTAGTCCTCGCCCAGCGGGTTCATGATCTCGATCGCATTTCTCAGCGGAGAATCTGCCGGAAGGAGCAGCTTGTCAAATACCTTCGGGCTCTCGAAAGAGTAAGTCATTCCCTGGCTGAATCCGCAGAATTCTGCGATATCTCTTGCCACCTGCTCGATCCTCAGCTTGAAGGAGAGCTTGCCCATCGTGGACTCTCCCGCCGGAAGAGTCGTCGGGATATTGTCATATCCGTAGAATCTCGCCACTTCTTCCGCAAGGTCCGCCAGGCGGAACAGATCGTGACGGAAAGTCGGAGCGATCACTTCCTTTGTCTCAGCATCATAGCCCAGATCGATCGCCTTGAAGTATCCCAGCATCTCTTCCTCGGAAATGTCCGTGCCAAGCAGTTCATTGATCTTCTGCGCGTCAAACGGAACTCTCACAGGCTCCTTCTTCTTTCCATAGACATCAACGATTCCGCCGACTACTTCGCCTGCTCCCATCTCTTCGACGAGCTGGCAGGCACGGTCGATCGCTGCCTGAGCGTTGTTCGGGTCAAGCCCTTTCTCGAATTTGGCAGAAGCGTCTGTTCTCAGACCGATCCGCTTGCTGGACTTGCGGATGTTCACCCCGTCGAAGCAGGCCGCCTCAAAGAGCATGGTCTTCACATCGTCTGTGATCATGGAGTTCTCTCCTCCCATGATCCCCGCAATGCCGATCTCCTTCTCGCCGTCGCAGATCATGAGCACATTCTCGTCCACTGTCCGCTCCTGTCCGTCCAGTGTGACAAATTTGTCTCCGTTCTTCGCTGTCTTTACGATGATATGATGATCCGCAATGGTATCCAGATCATAAGCGTGCATGGGCTGTCCGTACTCTTCCATCACATAGTTTGTAATATCCACAAGGTTGTTGATCGGACGGATTCCCACGGAGGCAAGCCTTCTCTGCATCCACTTCGGAGACGGTCCGATCTTGATGTTCTTCACCACTCTTGCGCAGTAGCGGGGGCAGAGATCTGTATTTTCAACAGTTACTTTAATATAGTCGTTGACGTCCTCGTCATTTCCCGTAGCTGTCACGACCGGAGGTTTAAATTCCTTGCGGAATGTAGCTGCCGCTTCTCTCGCGATCCCGATGACGCTGAAGCAGTCCACACGGTTGGATGTGATCTCATACTCAAAGATCGCGTCATCCAGGCCCAGCGCCTTGATCGCACTCTCGCCCACAACTGCGTCTTCCGGGAAGATATAGATTCCGTACTCCGGCGCTTCCGGATACATCTCTCTCGTGGAGCCGAGCTCTTCGATAGAGCACATCATACCATTACTCTCCACGCCGCGGAGTTTGCCTTTCTTGATCTTGACTCCGCCGGCCACTTTCTGTCCGGGCTCATGTCCGCCTGCGACACGTCCGCCGTCCAGCACCACCGGCACTTTGTCTCCTTCTTTCACATTCGGAGCCCCTGTAACGATCTGGATCGTCTCTGTCCCGATGTTCACCTGACAGATGATCAGCTTGTCTGCATCCGGATGCTTCTCTATTTTATCGATCTGTCCGATCACGATCTTGTCAAGATCCGCATCCAGCTTTTCATATCCCTCTACCTTTGTTCCGGAAAGCGTCATCGCATCCGTGTACTCCTGTGCAGTCACGTCGAGATCCGGAACATATGCTTTTATCCATGATAATGAAGTATTCATCTTAACTACCTTTCCTTCCTTCTATTTCAAAATCGATACGTCTTCCTTCTTATCCCTGATTTTCTAGAACTGCTTCAGGAATCTGATATCATTCTCATACAGAAGTCTCATGTCATCGATCTCATATTTCAAAAGCGCGATACGCTCAAGTCCCACGCCGAACGCGAACCCGCCGTATACTTCCGGGTCGATCCCGCACATTTCAAGCACATGTGGATGTACCATACCGCAGCCGAGGATCTCGATCCATCCTGAGCCTTTACAGAAACGGCATCCTTTTCCTCCGCATTTGAAACAGCTTACATCCACCTCTGCGCTGGGCTCGGTGAACGGGAAGTGATGCGGACGGAATTTCGTCTTCGTCTCCGGTCCGAACAGCTCTTTTGCAAACACCTCCAGTGTTCCTTTCAGGTCTGCGAAAGAAATGTTCTTGTCAATAACAAGTCCCTCGATCTGATGGAAGGACGGTGAATGTGTTGCATCCACTTCGTCAGAACGGAATACTCTTCCCGGTGAGATCATACGGATCGGAAGATTTCCCTGCTCCATGATACGCGCCTGTACCGGCGATGTCTGTGTACGGAGAACAATATCTTTATTAATATAGAATGTATCCTGCTCGTCCTTTGCCGGATGATCCGCCGGAATGTTCAGCTTCTCGAAGTTATACTCATCATACTCCACTTCAGGTCCCTCAATAACCTCATATCCCATGCCGACGAAGATCCTCTCCACCTCTTCCTGAGCGATCGTATTCGGATGTCTGTGTCCGATGATATTTTTCTTTGACGGGAGAGTTACATCGATAACTTCCTCTTTCATTTTCTGCTCCCGGATGGCTTTCTCCATTTTCGCCTTTGTCTCATCCAGCAGCTGCTCGATAGCCGCTCTTGTATCGTTGACCATCTGTCCCACCTTCGGTCTGTCCTCCGGTGCGACATCCTTCATTCCCTTGAGCACTGCAGTGAGTTCGCCCTTTCTTCCGAGGAACTTAACACGGACGTCATTGAGTTTCTCAGGTGCATCGGCAGCCTGGATCTGTGCGACCGCCTCCGCTTTGATCTGTTCCAGTTTCTCTTTCATCTTTTACTCCTTTCCGCTGTATGCCTCATTCTGCGGCATCATGGTATCCCAATTCTGTACGCACCGTGCCCGCCCGGAGAACCTCGATTCCGCTTCGCTTCATCTCGGTCGCGGCCAGACTGCCTATAGCCTGCAGGACACCCTGCCCGGTTCATGCAAGGCTTCGCTTCATCTCGGTCGCGGCCAGACTGCCTATAGCCTGCAGGACACCCTGCCCGGTTCATGCAAGCATGACCGTGCCCGATGACCTGCATGCTGCACGCAGTCCTGGTTATCGCGAAAAAAAAGCCCCGCCCCTGGTAAGGGACGAGGTCTGTCTCGCGGTACCACCCTGTTTCCCGTGCGTGAGCGCGGGCACTCGGTATGTGTAACGTACAATCTACGGCGCTTCCTACTTTGATTCAAAAGCGCAGCTAACGTGGGAAATTCGATCGCCATCTGAACTAAAGAAAACTTTCAGCCGGTGATTTTCTCTCTCTGATAGAAAATGGGTCTCTACTTTACACGATCTCAGCTTTTCCTTATATAATATACTGATAAACAGCCAAATTACTATTCCATTTTATCATAGGTTTTTCTTTTGTCAACCCCGCATGCGCGCTCTTTCCAGTAAAAACGCTCCAGCAGGGCATTCACCTCCCCGCCCAGAAGTATGATATACATACAGCCGTAGAGCCAGAGCATGATAAGGATGATCGTAGTGAGACTTCCGTACATGCTCGTAAATCCGGTAAAAATATCCAAATAGATTGAAAAAACAAATGAAATGAGCAGCCATCCGCAGGCAGTGAACAGCGCCCCCGGCAGCTGTCTCCGCAGCGTCGTGCTGGCGCGGTTCTTCCGGTTCGGCAGGAATTTGTATACCAGGTCCCAGAACGCTGTCAGAACGACCAGGGTCACAAACGTCCTGATCCGGATAATAAAATCCACCACCCTGCTCAGGAAGGGCAGATGTTCATAAAGCATCACACTGATACTGTTTCCGAATACAGAAAGTACAAGCGACAGCATGATCGCCAGAAGGAAGATCACCGTATACAGCGACGCCCTCAGACGCAGATAGATATAATTTCTTGTCTCTATGTTGGCATAGATACAGTTCAGCCCGGATGTGACCGACAGAACGCCTTTCCCTGCTGACCAAAGCGCGACGACGATCGAGACCGGAATGATCCCTCCTGACTGTGTATACACCTGTATCACGATCGAACGGATCAGCGGCGTCACCGTAGAAGGGAACACCTGCAGTACAGCCTGCAGTACATCATTCATCGTCACAGGCGTAAACTGCACCATCGTAAGAAGGAGCAGAAAGATCGGGATCAGTGAGAGGACAAAAAAATAAGCCGCCTGAGCCGCATATGCCCCTGTGTGATGTGAATTCACCGTCACGATAATCCTCAATATTCTCTTTTTCAGACGGTTTCTCTTCTCCATTCGCAAACTCCTTGACAATCTGTAAATCCATCAGATCAGCCTGTCCGCCCTCTGCCGTTTCCGGCGGCGTACAGCCCCGCCCTTCTGATACAGCATGTGAACTGTGTCCCCAGAAGGAAAAAGCGGCCGTACAAGACGACCGCCTTTATCTTTCGTTGTCCCCAAAATGCCGGTCCTGTATTTTGACGGGCAACCGCATCTGCTTTTCTGTCTTCCACTGCAACTTGGAGGCCTGACATATTACAGAAATATAAGAATCCCTTTTAAAGTAATGTAGGTTCAAAATAACAGGGTTATCGCACATCCCAGGTAAAACTTTCTTCTTAATCTAGAAGTATTATACTCCAATTACATGGATTTTACAACTGATTCTTTTTTCCATAACATTTATTTCTTGATCTCCCGTTTTTTGAAGTGATCCGTGCATTTTGTATCCTGATATGGTATAGTTACATTATGGCATGCTCAGATGCTGATTTCACAAACGAAGGAGTTTTGGCTTTATGAAAATGAACGAATTAAAACTTGTATATTTCAGCCCCACAGGCACAACACGGAAAGTCATCATGGAAGCGGCGCGCAGCATTGATCTCAAATCCACCTCCCATGATTTTTCCGTTTATAAAGAAAAGAAACCCGTCCTTAAATTTGCCGAAAATGATTTTGCCCTCTTCGGCATCCCCGTATACTACGGACGCGTTCCTGCTCTCTTCACGGAATATCTGAAAGGTATCACCGGAAACGGTACTCCAGCCGCCCTTATCGCTACATACGGCTGCCGCGACTACGAGGACGCGCTCCTTGAGCTGAAGGATATTGTAGAAAAGAACGGGTTCAAGGTCATCGCAGCCGCAGCATTTCCGGCAGAGCACTCCCTCGACCCGACGATCGGCGCAAGGCGTCCGAATAAGGCAGATCTGAAGACCATCGCGGAATACGGAGTGGAACTGAACCGCCGCATAAAAAAATCAGACACCTTCGACAGCTTCGACATCAGTCTGCCGGGCAATACACCTTACCGCAAATACGGCAAAAACATGCTGTTCCCGAAAGCCGATGTGAACTCCTGTACGGAATGCAAAGCCTGTGCCAAGGTCTGTCCGGCCGGCGCTATCTCCCTGAAAGACCCGAAGAGAACAGACAAGGACAAGTGTATCGGCTGTCTGAAATGTGTCCGGATCTGCAGGCAGAACGCCAGGTCCGTCAATTCACTCAAGATGAAAATGGTCACCGGCAGACTGAGCAAAGTCTGCCAGAGCGATAAAAAAGCTGATATCTTTTTATAATCAGCCCCGTCAGAGGATGCATCCTGGCGCTCCGGTCACGGAACTCACATTTCCGTCCGGAGCGCTTTTTTTGCTTTGCTTCCCGTTCCCTCCTGCACATGCATAAAAGATGCCGCAGGAGCATCTGTTACCAGCGCTTCTGCGGCATTTAACTTTTTTCGTTCTCTTATTATTCCTGCGGACCTGCAGCAACAAGAGCTTTTCCGAGCTCATTGCTCTCATATTTCTTGAAGTTCTTGACGAATCTTGCAGCAAGATCTTTTGCTTTCTCTTCCCACTCGGAAGCGTCTGCATAAGTATCTCTCGGGTCAAGGATCGCCGGATCAACTCCCGGAAGCTCTGTCGGAACCTCGAAGTTGAAGTGCGGGATCGTCTTTGTCGGTGCAGAGAGGATTGAACCGTCAAGGATCGCATCGATGATACCACGTGTATCTTTGATGGAGATACGTTTTCCAGTTCCGTTCCATCCTGTATTTACGAGGTAAGCTTTCGCTCCGCTCTCTTTCATTCTCTTAACGAGCTCCTCTGCATATTTTGTCGGATGCAGCTCAAGGAATGCCTGTCCGAAGCAAGCAGAGAATGTCGGTGTCGGCTCTGTGATTCCACGCTCTGTTCCAGCCAGCTTAGCTGTGAATCCTGACAGGAAGTAGTACTCTGTCTGCTCAGGTGTCAGAACAGATACCGGCGGAAGTACTCCGAACGCATCTGCTGACAGGAAGATCACATTCTTCGCTGCCGGAGCTGCAGATACCGGACGCACGATCTTCTCGATGTGGTCGATCGGATAGGATACACGTGTATTCTCTGTCACGCTCTTGTCAGTAAAGTCGATGTGTCCCTCTGCGTCCAGTGTAACGTTCTCAAGAAGAGCGTTGCGCTTGATCGCATTGTAGATATCCGGCTCAGAATCTTTATCAAGGTCGATAACCTTAGCATAGCATCCGCCCTCGAAGTTGAATACTCCGTTGTCGTCCCAGCCGTGCTCGTCATCACCGATCAGAAGTCTCTTCGGATCTGTGGAAAGTGTTGTCTTACCTGTTCCGGAAAGTCCGAAGAAAATTGCTGTATTCTCTCCGTTCATATCTGTGTTTGCAGAGCAGTGCATGGACGCGATGCCCTTCAGCGGCAGGTAGTAGTTCATCATGGAGAACATACCTTTCTTCATCTCTCCGCCGTACCATGTATTCACGATAACCTGCTCGCGGCTTGTGATGTTGAACATAACAGCTGTCTCAGACCTCAGTCCCAGTTCCTCATAGTTCTCAACTTTTGCCTTGGAAGCGTTGTAAACAACGAAATCCGGCTCAAAGTTCTCCAGCTCTTCTGCTGTCGGCTGAATGAACATATTTGTTACGAAGTGAGCCTGCCAAGCAACTTCCACAATGAAACGGATCGCCATACGTGTATCTTTGTTTGCGCCGCAGAATGCGTCAACTACGAAAAGTCTCTTGTTGGAGAGCTCTTTCTTAGCGATCTCTTTCACTGCATTCCATGCTTCCTGGCTTGCCGGGTGGTTATCATTCTTGTACTCATCAGAAGTCCACCATACAGTGTCTTTGGAGTTCTCATCCATTACGATGTATTTGTCTTTCGGGGAACGGCCTGTATAGATACCTGTCATAACATTGACTGCACCAAGCTCACTGACCTGTCCTTTGTCGTATCCTTCAAGATTCGGATTTGTCTCTTCCTCGAAAAGCATCTCGTAAGAAGGATTGTGGACGATTTCTGTAGTTCCCGTAATACCATACTGAGTTAAATCAATATTTGCCATACTACGCTCAACCTCTTTCTTTCTCTAAGTATTTTTTTGGAGATCAGCATCGCAGTCCCCAATATGTCATTATTATACCTAAGTTTTGTTAAAAAATCAACTATAATTTTTCCTTATTTTTGAAGGAATTTAAATTCACATATTCATTTCTTTCAATCATATATCGATTTTATCCCGATAATGGGCTCAAAAAATGCAGGATTCAAAATACAATCCTGCATTTTCTCACTATTTTCGTATGAATCTGTACATTTTCCCGAGATATGTCTATTTTTTATGCTATTTGTTTGTCAAATTCCGAGAAAACCTCTTTTCAGAACATCTCCGGAAGCAGCTCCTCCAGAGTAAATACCTTGTACTCTTCCTCCGACTTTCCGCAGATGATCTGGAAGCTGCCGGGTTCACAGAACTCAGCCATCACCTGCCGGCAGACTCCGCAGGGATAGCACCAGACTGTCTCGCTCTCTCCTCCGACAATGGCGATCGCGGTAAAGTCCCGCTCACCCTCAGATACTGCTTTGAAAATCGCAGTTCTCTCCGCACAGTTCGTCGGACCGTACGCCCGGTTCTCGATATTGCAGCCGGTATAGATCTTCCCATCGCCGCAGAGCAGAGCAGCCCCCACGCGGAAATGGGAATATGGACTGTAGGAATGCTGCCTGGCTGCCGCCGCCTCCCTGATCAGGCCGCTGTAATCCGGTTTGCTGTAAGAATCAGCCATCTCTTTCTCCTTTTCAGACTATGGTCCGTATTCTAAACTCCAAGGATCTGTTTCACTGTATCCTTCATCCTGTCAGCATCGCACTCCAGATTGTGGCGGATCTCAGCATTCCGGATCTCCTCGATCGCATTCGGCACCGGCATTCCGGATACTTTGTTCAGCTCATCGATCAGCTCGAACTCGTCTGCCGAAGCATACTTCTCATCGATCGCACTCATCACGCTGTGGATAAACTTGTACGGGCTTGCAGTTGAGGCAATAAGGCATTTTGTCTCATCTCCGCTGTCTTTTCTGTATTTCGCGCACACGCTGGCAGCCACTGCCGTATGGGTATCCATCACATAGCCGGTGCGCTCATACGTCTTCCTTATCGTTTCCTTCGTCTCCTCCTCCGTCGCGTAGCCGCCCGTGAAATCATCCAGCTTTTTTCGCATCTCAGGCGTGATCTCATAGCGTCCTTTTTCTTTCAGCTGCGCCATAAGATCTGCGTTCTTTTCCGCATCCTGTCCTGCGATTGTATAGATCAGTCTCTCCAGGTTGCTGGAGATCAGAATATCCATGGACGGAGATGATGTAAGGATAAACTCTCTGTTTCTGTCATATACGCCGGTCCGGAAGAAATCAAACAGGACTTTATTTTCATTTGACGCGCAGATCAGTCTGGCGATCGGCACTCCCATCTGTTTTGCATAGTATGCTGCAAGGATATTTCCAAAATTACCGGTCGGGACAGTCACATTGATCTGCTCCCCGGAGCGGATCTCTTCATTCTGAAGAAGCTTCGCATAGGCGTATACATAGTACACGACCTGCGGCACAAGACGCCCGATATTGATCGAGTTGGCAGAAGAGAACTGATATCCGGCGCCGGCAAGTTCTTTCTCAAGTTCCTTATCCTCAAACAGAGCCTTCACACCGCTCTGTGCATTGTCAAAGTTTCCATGGATCGCCACCACTGAGGTGTTCTCCCCCTTCTGCGTCACCATCTGCAGCTCCTGCACACGGCTTACGCCGCCCTTCGGATAGAATACGATGATTTTTGTGCCCGGCACATCGGCGAATCCCGCAAGAGCCGCTTTTCCTGTATCCCCTGATGTCGCAGTAAGGATAACGATATCATTCGTCACATGATTTTTCTTTGCCGCAGTTGTAAGAAGATGTGGAAGAATCGAAAGAGCCATGTCCTTGAACGCGATCGTTGCGCCATGGAACAGTTCCAGATGATATACGTCTCCGACTTTCACAAGCGGCGCGATCAGTTCTGTATCGAACTTGGAATCATATGCGCTGTTGATACAGTGTTTCAGCTCTTCTTCCGTAAAATCAGTCAGGAACTGCTTCATCACCGCGTATGCTGTCTCCTGATATGTCATATCCTTCAGCTCATCCATTGTGACGTCCAGCTTCGGGATATATTCCGGCACAAACAGGCCTCCATCCTCCGCCAGGCCTTTCAGGATCGCCTCAGACGCTGTAGCGGTTCTTTCGTTGCTTCGTGTACTTTTGTATAACAGATTCATATTTTTTACCCTCTTTTTTCTTTTAACGGTTTACTGTCCTGAATTATAGCACAGGTCCTGCTATCGGTGCAAGCCGGCAGTATCCTTTCCTCCGGCTGGTTTTCTGTCCGTCCCTCTTCTCCCGAAGAAAATAGAGAGGAACCCGCAGGCCGCCATCAGCACCGGATAGATCAGATATGGTATGATCGCAAATGGTGTCAGCCCGGTCAGCGTCGCTGCCGAGAGGAGCTGCGCCCCATAAGGGATAAGCCCCTGCCCCACGGAAGCATAAATATCCAGCATAGAAGCAGAGCGCTTCGGGTCCACTCCATATTCGTCGCTGATCTCCTTCGCGATGGGACCGGCCATGACGATCGCCACTGTATTGTTTGCTGTACAGAGGTCCACAAACAGAGTCAGAAGCGCGATTCCTGCTTCAGCGCCTTTCCGCCCTCTGATCCTGCTGCGGATCAGATGCAGGATGAACTGGATGCCGCCGTACTCTTTTACCAGGGAAACGATGCATGCAACAATAATGGAAATGACCGTGATGTCATACATGGACGTCACACCGTCTCCGACTACAGTAAACATTTCCGAAACAGCGATATTGCCTGCCGCCACCCCGACGATCAGGGAGATGACGATTCCGCTGATCAGCACGAGAAAAACATTGATCCCGATCAATGCTCCCCCGAGGACGACCAGATAAGGAACCACCTCCCACAGACTGTACTCCAGATTGGTTCCGACGTCGCAGCTGGCGCCTCGCGTGATCAGCCAGAAAAAGACAATCGTCACAGCCGCAGCCGGAAGGACAATGAAGAAGTTCGCCTTGAACTTGTCTCTCATCTCGCACCCCTGAGTCTTTACAGCCGCGATCGTCGTATCCGATATCATTGACAGATTGTCACCGAACATAGCGCCGCAGACTACAGCTGCGATGCAGACCGGGAGCGGGAATCCCGTCTTTTCACTGATTCCTGCCGCGATCGGAGCAAGCGCTGCGATCGTCCCCATGGAAGTTCCCATGGAAACCGAGATAAAGCAGCCGATCACAAAAAGCCCCGCCACGACAAAATGAGCCGGAATCAGAGACAATCCCAGATTCACCGTACTGTCCACGCCTCCCGCAGCAGTCACTGCGCCTGAGAATCCGCCCGCGCAGAGGAAGATCAGACTCATCGTAATAATATTTTCTTCCCCCACTCCCTCTGCGATCACCTTCATCTTCTCTCCGAAGCTCAGCTTCGGATTCTGAAGGAATGCCGCGAACAGCGCGATCAGAAACGCTACGATCGCCGGCATCGCGTAAAAATCTTCAAAAATGATCCCCGCCCCAAGGAAGATCACCAGAAAAATACCGATCGGAATGAGTGCCCGCGCCCTGCCGTTTTCCTTTTTCTTTTCCATACACATTTTCCTCTCATTCTATTTCAGCCGCCCCAGCTTCGGCTGTATTTTTATTTCCTTCATCCGCGCCTTTTATAACAGCGCCTGCCAGCACCGGTGTGACAAACATCAGAGCCAGCATGTATCTGAAAAGATCGTGCCATTCACCGGAGAGACAAAACTGACCAGCAGGATGCTGAATGCAGGAAGCAGGATGACAATGTATCTATAGTGCTTCAACATCAACAGGTATCCTGTCCCCAGCAAAATAAGCCATGTATAAAATGCAGATGCCTGGATGATCGTCAGCATCGGACTGTGCAGCACAAGTTCTGATACCATCTCAAGGAATTTTCTCGCTCCTTTAAATGCATCGACATGATGGAAATCGCATCCCTCTCTTCTTCGGTAACCTCATCAGCATAATCACGCACATATCTGGCTGTCTGCTGGAACGGAACAGAAAGCATTTCCCTTCTGCTTCCAGGTGTAATATCCAGCGCCGGAAAAAGGATATGGGTATATGACAAGTACAATACGATCGCTCCGCAAAACAGCAGAGCTGTTTTCCTCCTCTTCCTCCTGTCCTTCTCGAAAAGCAGAGCAGGCAGTGAAAACACTACCACATACAGGCCATTCTGCCGCAGCATCATCACTCCAAGCATTGTCAGGAGAAATAGTATACCTTCCTTCTTACTTATTTTGATTTCTTCACGCACAAGTCTGATAAGAAAGATTTCAAACACAAGCACACAAGATGAAAACAAAGTATCCTTGCTCAGAAGTACAGCATATCTCGGAAAAACCGGATACAGCGCTGTCAGCCCCAATATACCTCCCTGAAACCACCTCGGCATTTTCAGGTTTTTCAGATACGATATCCCATAAGCTAACGCCGCCGCCATACACAGATATTGAAACAGCGTATATAGGAAAATCCCCAGATTGTCAGAACCCAGCATCCTGCCTATTTTTACCGCCGTTCCCATAAGAACGGTATGGAGCACCGGATGGTGATTATTGATCAGCTGAGTGTCCGAAATCAGATTCAGATAATTTGACGTCCCGTTGGGGAGCTGAAAATACTGACTGATCTGAGCTCCTGTATCTCCCATAAAGATTCCGGGATAATATGCAATCAGGTATGGCAGCCATGCCAAAGCCAGTCCAGCAAAGGCGCCAAGGAACGGATGCTCATCCATCAGCAGCGCTGTCCACTTCGGCGGAGCCGTTTCTGCCCTGGCAAATATTTTCTTCCTGCTCATCACCAGATAGCACAATTTGATGCATGGGAGAAACAGGCCATAATACCCGATCAGGCAGACTGCCGCTTTCGTGATCTGTGCATAATCTGCAAAGATCAGGTCCAGGCTCTGCGTCATCGCAAAACTGTAGCCCACTACAACAAAAACAGCAAAAACAGCCGCCAGGATATGCACCCACACGGTCTTTCGAAACGGGATTTCGGCAACCTTCCAGTAAAATACAAAGAATATTATAAACAAAACAATCGGTATGATTCCGTCCAGAGTGATCGAAGCCGACAATTTCGAAAGAGTGGTCCTGTAGATCAGATACGCATTCTTCCTCGTGGACAGCTGTTCCGTGCTGATGATTCCTTTGTCCATGATAATGACCATCATCATGCACCAGGCCTCGATGGCTCTTTTAAGTATCCTGAAATACTGCTCTCCTTTATAATTCTTGATATTGTACATTGCAGACCTCCGATATAAAACAGATGCTTATGATCTGCCCCCTCGCATCTCACATCCCGCAAAGTAAAAGGGGATGCAAATCCGCTTTGTCATCCCCTTATATGGCAGCGCCGTCCGGCACCGCATTCCTTTTTATTTCTTCTTACTGTTTGTGTAATTCACAAGTCCTCCCGCTGCGATCAGCTTCTGCATGAATTCCGGGAACGGCTGTCCCTGGTATTCAGTCCCTTTAGTGCGGTCATAGATCTTCCCACTGTCAAAGTCCACTTCCACCTCATCGCCTGCTTCTATGCCCTTCGCCGCCTCCGGACACTCAATGATCGGAAGACCGATATTGATCGCGTTGCGGTAGAAGATCCTTGCAAACGTCTCGGCAATAATGCAGCTGACGCCTGCTGTCTTCAGGCAGAGCGGCGCGTGCTCTCTGGAAGAGCCGCAGCCAAAGTTCTTGTTGGCCACGATCAGGTCTCCCGGTTTTACCTTCTTCACAAAATCCGGATCAATGTCCGCCATAGCATGGCTTGCAAGCTCCTGTGCGTCAAATGAATTCAGGTATCTTGCCGGAATGATCACGTCTGTATCTACGTTGTCTCCATATTTAAAAACATGTCCCTTTGCTCTCATTTCGCCTCACCTACTTTCTCCGGATTTGCAATATATCCTGCGATTGCGCTTGCAGCAGCCACTTCCGGCGATGCAAGATAGATCAGAGAATCCACATGTCCCATACGTCCTACGAAGTTTCTGTTCGTTGTGGATACACATTTTTCTCCTGCCGCCATAACACCCATGTGTCCGCCCATGCACGGACCGCAGCTCGGCGTGTTGACCGCGCATCCTGCATCCACAAAGATATCCAGCAGTCCTTCCTTAATACATTCTTTATAGATTTTCTGTGTCGCCGGGATAACCATGACGCGCACATCCGGGTGTACGGTATGTCCCTTCAGGATCGCCGCTGCTTTCCTCATGTCCTCCATACGCCCGTTTGTACAGGATCCGATGACAACCTGATCGATCTTGATAGGCTCCATTGCTTCTACCTCATCGATAGTCTTTGCATTTCCCGGAAGGTGCGGGAATGCGACCGTCGGACGTACTTCGGAGAGATCGATGGTGATCACTTCATCATACTGCGCATCCTCATCCGCCTCGTAGATCGTGTACGGCTTTTTGGAGTGCTCTTTCATGTAGGCTTCCGCTTTCTCATCCACCGGGAAGATCCCGTTCTTTGCGCCTGCTTCGATCGCCATATTCGCCATCGTAAAGCGGTCGTCCATGGACAGGTTCGCAATCCCGTCACCGGTAAACTCCATGGATTTATAAAGCGCGCCATCCACGCCGATCTTTCCGATGATATGGATGATAATATCTTTTCCGCTTACATATTTCCCCGGCTTTCCTGTCAGCACAAACTTGATCGCACTTGGAACTTTGAACCAGATCTCTCCGGTCGCCATTCCTGTCGCAACGTCTGTCGTTCCCATTCCTGTCGAGAACGCGCCGAGGGCTCCGTATGTACAGGTGTGGGAATCTGCTCCGATGATACATTCTCCCGCAACGACAACGCCCGCCTCCGGAAGGATCGCGTGCTCCACACCAGATTTTCCCTGTTCAAAATACCATGTCAGCCCCTGCTCTTTCGCATATTCGCGGATCGCCTTGGAGTTCTCGGCTGATTTGATGTCCTTGTTCGGGGTAAAATGATCCGGTACAAATACCACTTTATCCTTATCAAATACGTGATCCGACATCTGCCTGATGATCGGCAGAGCCATCGGACCTGTGATGTCATTCGCCATGACTACGTCAAGCTTTGCCTCGATCAGCTGGCCCGCCTCGACAGAATCAAGTCCGGCATGGGCCGCCAGGATCTTCTGCGTCATTGTCATTCCCATGTTAAAAGCCTCCTTAAATTGTGAAAATTCTATGTTTGGGGACGTAGTCATTTTCAATTTTACTACGTCCCCAATTAACATTTGCCCTGTCCCTTTTTTACTTTTTCGCGATATATCCTTTCGCTGTCAGTGCCTCTGCGCAAAGGACTGCTCCGCCTGCCGCGCCTCTGACCGTGTTGTGTGACAGGCCGATGAACTTGTAATCATACATGCTGTCTTCTCTCAGCCGTCCGATGGATACGCCCATTCCGTTCTCATAGTCCACATCCAGCGTCACCTGCGGACGGTTGTCATCCTCGAGGTACTGGATGAACTGCTTCGGAGCGCTCGGGAGCTCTGCCTCCTGCGGAAAGCCCTTGAAGTTCACAAGTTTCTCGATGAGCTGCTCTTTCGTCGGCTTCTTTTCGAAATTGATGAACACTGCCGCTGTATGTCCGTTCAGCACCGGGACACGCACGCACTGGCAGGTGATCTTCGGGAGCTCTGCCTTTACGATCTGTCCGTTCTCGACTTTGCCGAGCACGCGGAGCGGCTCCTGCTCGCTCTTCTCTTCCTCTCCGCCGATGAACGGGATGATATTTCCTACCATCTCCGGCCAGTCCTTGAATGTCTTACCTGCTCCTGAGATTGCCTGATATGTTGTAACGACCAGCTCCTTCGGTCCGAATTCTTTCCATGCTGCAAGACACGGAGCGTAGCTCTGGATGGAGCAGTTCGGCTTTACTGCGATAAATCCTCGTGTTGTTCCGAGACGTTTCTTCTGATCCGGGATCACGTCAAAATGATCTGCGTTGATCTCCGGAACCACCATCGGCACGTCCGGAGTCCAGCGGTGCGCGCTGTTGTTGGACACAACCGGAGTCTCTGTCTTTGCGTACGCTTCCTCGATCGCTTTGATCTCTTCCTTTGACATATCAACTGCGCTGAACACAAAATCAACAGTGGAAGCCACCTTCTCCACTTCATTTACATTGAGCACCACCAGTTTCTTTACCGCTTCCGGCATCGGAGTATCCATTTTCCATCTGTCTCCGACCGCTTCCTCATATGTCTTTCCGGCGGAACGCGGGCTTGCAGCCACTGTCACTACCTCAAACCATGGGTGGTTCTCAAGCAGAGAGATAAATCTCTGTCCCACCATTCCTGTTGCACCAAGAATACCTACTTTCAATTTCTGATCCATTTTCTTTCTCCTTTTCTGTCTGTATCTGTAAATATCACTATGATCTGTCTCTAAAGCTTCGGCTCTGCCTCCAGATATGCTTCCTCCGCGGAGATCACTTTCTCCATCGCCGCTTTTCCCGGCGCACCGATCGTATTTCTCATCTCTACACAGGTCTTCATGCTGATCGCATCGTAGATATCTTCCTCAAATACCGGGGAGATTGCCTTGAACTCCTCAAGTGTCATATCATCCAGCGCGATCTTCCTGTCGAGACAGTAGAGCACCAGTCTTCCTACGATCCCATGAGCATCCCGGAATGGCACCCCGTGGTTTACGAGATAATCCGCCGCATCCGTAGCATTAGTGAACCCGTGTTTTGCACTTTCTTCCATGCGGTCCGCATTAAACTTCATCGTCTTCAGCATACCGGTGAACAATGCCAGGCATCCCTTTGTCGTATCGATAGCATCGAACACAAACTCTTTGTCTTCCTGCATGTCCTTATTGTATGCGAGGGGAAGTCCCTTCATCGTCGTCAGCAGTGCCATCAGCGCCCCATAGACTCTGCCGGTCTTGCCCCGGACAAGCTCTGCGATATCCGGGTTCTTCTTCTGCGGCATGATGCTGCTTCCCGTGCTGTATGCATCGTCGATCTCCACGAACTTATACTCATTGGAATTCCAGATGATGATCTCCTCTGAAAACCGGCTCAGATGCATCATCACCGTGGACATCGCAGACAGCAGCTCGATCAGATAATCTCTGTCCGAAACCGAATCCATACTGTTCAGCGTAGGACCGTCAAATCCAAGCAGCTCTGCCGTGTATTCCCGGTCCAGGGGATAAGTCGTTCCCGCCAGGGCACCTGCGCCCAGCGGACAGTAGTTCATCCTCTTATAGATATCTTTCATCCGGGAGCGGTCTCTCCTGAACATCTCGAAATATGCTCCCATATGGTGCGCCAGCGTGATCGGCTGTGCTTTCTGGAGATGGGTAAATCCCGGCATATATGTCTCTGTGTTCTCCTTCATCAGTTTCAGGAGCACTTCCAGCATCTCCCTGAGCAGTCCATCGAGCTCGCTGATCTCATCCCTTGTATACAGCTTCATATCCAGCGCGACCTGATCATTCCTGCTGCGCCCGGTGTGCAGCTTCTTTCCCGCATCCCCGATGCGTTCGATCAGATTCGCCTCCACAAAACTGTGGATGTCTTCATATTCGTCTGTGATCTGCAGGCTTCCGTTCTCCACATCTC
The DNA here is from genome assembly GCA_904419285.1 of Lachnospiraceae bacterium UBA1818. Lineage (GTDB taxonomy): Bacteria > Bacillota > Clostridia > Lachnospirales > Lachnospiraceae > Mediterraneibacter > Mediterraneibacter caccogallinarum. Next base: position 61,706 of record CAJFQZ010000019.1, on the reverse strand, counting down.
TGCGGATCCCCTCCAGCCCTTCTATGATCTTCGTCTTCTCCTCCTCCGTCAGGATCCCCTGCTTCGCGAGCATCGTCACATGCGCGATGCTGCCCCGGATATCCTGCTCATAAAATCGCTTGTCGAAAGAAATCGAAGCATTAAAATTGTACACCAGCTTATCCGTCTCTTTTGTGAAACGTCCGCCCCATAACTGTGCCATGTTCTTTCCTCTTTTCTGTTGTGACTTCCTTGTTCCCGCCGCTTCTCTCATCGGCCTCCCTGCATCGGGAGCACAGCCCCGGTCTGACCGCGGTCTGCATTTTCCACCTAGTTTATCACACTAAAGTGCCGCGTGTCTACTCTAAACTGCAAACTGCCTCAAAAATGTCGCTGTGAACAGGATATAAATCCCCCGGCGCATTACGGTTCACGCCGTGATCCGGCGCTTTCGGCTGCGGACTGTGCCCGTCTCTCAGCCAGTGAAAACTCACATCCGCAGTAATCCTGTCTGTACAGCCCGTATTCTTCAGACAGCTCCACAGATCTCTTGTAGCCGTTCTTCTTTTTAAAATCAGAGACAAGATATTCCACTCCCGCCTCTCTGCCGATACGGACGCCGATCTCATTGAGCTTCTGCGCATTCTTCAGAGGACTGATACTCAGTGTAGTAGTGAAATAATCGAATCCCCCCTCCGCAGCTCTCCGGGCAGTCTCAGCCAGACGCAGCTCATAACATTTCATGCAGCGCGCGCCGCCTTCCCTGAGATGTTCCATTCCTTCCGCCATTTCATAGAACTTTTCCTGTTCATACTCTCCCGCCAGAAACGAGACCGGATTCTTCAGATCCATCTTTGAGATCAGCTCCTGCTGCTCGCGGATTCTCTTCCCATACTCGCTCTCCGGATAGATATTCGGATTATAATAGAATACTGTGATATGAAAATACTGTGAAAGATATTCCAGCACATAACTGCTGCAGGGCGCACAGCAGCTGTGGAGCAGAAGGGACGGGACTCGGTTTTCCTCCCCCAGCTTTTCCAGTACTTTCTCAAGCTCTTTCTGATAGTTTACTTTCTGTCCATTCATCTTATTCACTCCAGACTGTCTGATCCGGGCAGATTATCTTCTCTGCCTTTAAGCGCACCCATTATAACACATTTTCTCCGCCGCGTACAACGAAGGAAAAACGAAAACGCTCCTCTCACCGAATACCATTTCATTTCATACACTGACAATAGATACCGATAGATGGGAGCGTTCTTATGACACCGATACTGGAACTTAGAAATATAAATTATTCCTACCATACGCCGGAAGGAGAGACAAAGGCCCTGGCCGGCATCTCATTTTCCCTCTCCCCCGGAGAATTTACCGCCGTCGTCGGGCCGTCAGGATGCGGCAAATCCACTCTGCTCTCTCTGATCGCTGGTCTAATGAGACCGGAATCCGGGGAGATCTTTCTGGACGGCGCACCGCTGACAGAGAATTCTTCAAAAATCGGCTATATGCTGCAGCACGACCATCTCTTTGAATGGCGCTCAGTATACCGCAATGTTGTCCTGGGGCTGGAGATCAGCGGCACGCTCACTGCCGAAACACGATCAGAAGCGGAGCAGCTTCTTGAACAGTATGGGCTCCTTCCGTTTGCCCGCTCCAGACCGTCAGAACTCTCCGGTGGCATGCGTCAGAGAGCGGCACTGATCCGGACGCTGCTTCTGAAGCCTGAACTGCTCCTCCTGGATGAGCCCTTCTCCGCGCTGGATTATCAGACTCGGCTCACAGTCAGCGATGATATCGGCCAGATCATACGCAGTTCAGGCAAGACCGCGCTCCTTGTGACCCACGATCTGTCAGAAGCCGTCAGTCTCTCCGACCGGATCGTTATTCTGTCAAAGCGTCCTGCATCCATCACCCGCATTGTCCCGATCACATTTGCGCTGGAAAAGGATACCCCGCTGAACCGCAGGAACGCTCCGGAGTTCAAAAACTATTTCAATGAGATATGGAAGGAGCTGAATCACGATGAATGAAGTATCTCACAGCCAGAAACTGTTTCTCATCCGCCTCCGCCGTCACCGCATAATTGTCCTCACGGCGCGCGGGATGATCCTTGTTCTCTTTCTGATCCTCTGGGAAATCTGCGCTGATACAGGGATCATTGATTCCTTTATCTTCAGCAGCCCTTCCAGGATCGCCCTCTGTTTTCAGGAAATGGTGCTGGACGGCTCTATCTTCCTGCATATAGGAATCACTCTGTATGAGACTATCGTCAGTTTCCTGCTGGTCACTCTGTCCAGCATCCTGATTGCTGTGATGCTGTGGTGCAGCAGAAAATTATCCGAGATTCTTGAGCCCTACCTTGTCGTCCTGAACAGTCTGCCCAAGTCCGCTCTCGCACCGCTGCTCATCGTATGGCTCGGCGCAACCCCGACGACCATCATCGTCGCCGGCATGTCTGTAGCGGTCTTCGGCAGTATCATGAACCTATATACCAGTTTCACCACAGTAGACCTGGAGAAGATCAAGCTCATCTACACTCTTCACGGATCACGGAGGCACGCTCTCTTCAAGGTGGTGCTCCCAAGCTCTGTTCCCGCTGTGATCAGTAATATGAAGGTCAATATCGGACTGTGCCTCGTGGGGGTGGTGATCGGAGAGTTCCTGGCGGCAAGGAACGGACTGGGGTATCTGATCATTTATTCCAGCCAGGTCTTCAAGATGAACTGGCTGCTCATGTCGATCGTGCTGCTGTGCATCATGGCAATGGCGCTGTATGCGGTGATCGGAGCGGTGGAAAAAATTTACCTGAAAAGGTATTGAACCCCAACATCGCCCTCATAATACGATCTAACAACTCTAATTAAACATTTGTCTGCAACTATTTTTAATTAGTAGATCAGTTTAATAAATCATGATTCACTTTTGCATTTATTAAACAGAAAAATCATAACCGTTTTTATTTTTTGCAAAAGCAGGCAGACGCATCATGTGCATAAAAACAGCGTGCAGCGCGCAGAGATGAACTCCGCGCGCCGCACGCTTATTGTAACTTTTTAAATCTTCCAGGTTTTAAACCTCAGCTATTTCTTCTTCCTTCTGACTGTTACAGCAGCTGCGGCCGCACCTGCCGCCAGCACCATTCCCGCCGCGATCGGGAATACATTCACTGTATCTCCGGTCTTTGTAGCTTTCGCTGCGGAAGTATTAGAAGATGTTGTGGTACTCTGGTTTGAGCTGCCCTGAGCCGCGCCGTCATTTGACGCTACCAGACTGCCAAGGGCTGCCTTAAGCGACTCTGCCGCTGCATCGACTTCATCCTGTGTTGCATCCGCATCGCCGAATACTGCTTTCGCGTCTTCAAGAGCATCGAGCATTGCGTCAAAGCCTGCCTCTTCATAATCCTCTTTATCCAGGCTCTCCGCCTGATTGATCAGATCTTCAAGGAGATCCTTGTTCGGAATAAGCCGCAGGTTTGCCATAGCGTCCATAAGCTGCTTCCATGCGCTGTCTACATCCTCCTGGAATGCATTTCCGTCTGCATAGACTTCCTTCGCATTCTCAAGTGCTGCAGTAAACTCTGCTTTGCCTGCCTCGAGATATTTATCAAGCTCACTGTTCATCTGTTCAGCAAGCGCGATCACCTTTTCAAGTGCTGTCTTGTCACCCGGTTTGAACTCGCCGTACTGCATCGCCTCGATCAGGTTCTGCCATGCACTTTCAACCTCGTTCTGCGTCACCGTCGGGTCTCCGGACTGTACTCTTGCAAGAACATCCTTCGCCGTCTGCAGTGCATTGTCAAAGTTTTCTTTCACAGCATCCATGACGCCGTCCATGTTGACCTCTTCCGCAAGTCCGATCGCATATTCAAGAATCGCGGTAGATATCTCTGTCACTGGTTCGTCAGAAAGAACCGTAACAGTACACTCTGCATACAGGCCTGCCGCGTTGGATACGGAGATCACTGCGGTTCCGGCTTTCAGTCCGGTCACATTTCCGTTCTGATCAACAGATACAGTTGCTTTGTCGGATGAGCTCCATACAAGACCTTTGAGCAGTGTTCCCTCTGCATGTCCCGGTTCAAGAACCGCTGTTTCTCCTACATTGATCGTCGTATCCGTCAGAGTAACAGAATCTGCAACTTTCTGGATAACAAACGGTACCACTTCCTGAAGACTTGCGAAGTTATTTCCGCCCTGCTCAACATAGAGCACCAGATATCTTCCTGTCAGTGTCTCCGGGAACTGAGTTGTCACCCATGCCGCCGATGTCCTGAGTTCTTGCGGTACTGTGATCGAATCGCTTGCATAGACTTCATTGTTATCTGCATCCAGGACAGTGTATCGATACTGATAGATCACACCGTTAACGTTGCCGTCATTCCTCTGCATAAATTTGAAGCCCCCGAAGGAAACTGTGTCTCCCAGGTCGATCGTCAGGATCGCCGGGTTGTCCGGATTCACATTAAAGCCTGTTGTGCTCCAGTTTGAGTGCCATCTTGTGGATGTATCTCCATCTACTGCATATGCGGCTGTTCCGGTTTCTTCTGTGTTGGCTCCTGCCGACATATCGAGCTGGTCTGCGATGTCAACGATCACTCCATCCATTACTGTGATCTGGAATTCTGTGCTTTCTTCCTCTGAAATAGCCGCTATGATCGTCGCTGTTCCTGCTCCCACTGCACTTACAACCAGTGTCTCCGGATCGATCGTTACTACATCCTCATTATCACTGGTGATCGTAACCTTATCCAGATTGCTTCCGTACAGCTGAGCTGTCTCACCGACATACAGTTCTGTCTTATCGATAGATACTGCAACCGCGTCTTCATTCAGCGTGATTTTCAGATTATCAAGGATAAAGTCATTCTCTCCGGTTGCCGTGTTTCCATTTGCGCGGCTTCCGTTCTCATACAGACCGATCCATGTCTGTCCGCTTCCGCTTCCGATCACCTGCATCGTCACATGCTGTGTCTCGCCGCGAGCCTGTGCAAGGTACTGATCGTTTGTCGGCAGTGTGTATGACGTGCCGTCGCCGACTACCATAGCATATGCCTTGTCCGGACCTGACTGATAATCAAATTCAACCGTGTAAACTTTTCCCGCCTCGAAGCGGAAGTTCTGCGGGATCGTCTGATAGATGATTCCCGTATTTGCTCCGTGATGTTTTACAGACCAGTTTCCGTCGATTACATCGTCGGTCGCCTTCTTGTTCTGCCATCCCATCTGTGTGTACGGAGCGTGAAGCTCTGCCAGATGTGTCACCGGATCGGAAACGCCCTGGGCTGAGCCAAGAACAAACGGATACAGCCCCTGAACAACAGACTCGAAATCCTGCGTAAAGTTGCCGTTCTCGTCAAAGTTCTCTACCGTCTGCTGCACGATGCGGATATCATCCACATATGTGGAACCTTCCCCTGCTGCCCTGGAAAGAGTAAGCTCAGCTGTCTCTCCCTCTGCTGTAAAGGAAATCTGCATACGCTGCATATTTGTGCCATGCTTCTGATCGCTCTTCACATAGTTCGCCGCGATCGAACGCATCGTATAATTGGATACTGTGGCATCTCCTGTGTTTACTTCAATCGAAGCTTTTGCATCGCTCTCATTGTCCACGTAAACTTCTGCCACATAGTCCTTGCCTTCCTCAAGACCTGTGATCTGTGTCGTCACTGCCACATCTTCTGACGGGCTGTTGAACGCCAGACGCTGATCGCCTGTGGAAGCTTTCTCTACTACAACTGCGGAGTTGTCGATATCTCCGGACCAGTCAGCAGCGTCAAGAGATTCTCCCGCACCTGCATAACCATTGAATCCCGGATCTGTCACGTACTCATCTCCAAAGTCGTCTTTCAGTGTCTTTGAAGACTCGCCCTTAAGAATAACATATGCAGTCTCTGCATCTGCTGTCAGAGTGATCTGTCCGTTCTCAACCGGAACAGTTACAGCTTCGCCTCTTCCCTGATCAGACAGTGCGTATACAACTACATTTGCAAGCCCTGCCCAGTCATCCTGCAGATCCCATGTCGTCGTGCCGCCTTCCAGGTTCCAGTGATACAGTTTTTCTTCGCCTGTATCTGTATCGGTCCACGGAAGAAGGTATGTTACGTCATTGAGGACTACCTTGTCATTCAGAGTGATCGTACGCTCGATATAATCATCGCTCCTCTGTTCTTCATTTCTTGTTACTACTACAGTATCATTGTCATCGTTCTTCAGAGTGATCTGTTTCTCCTGGTTGCCTGTCGGAGAAGCGCCGTCCTCATAATCCTCCCAGTCAGTCACATAATAGTGCTGCAGGAATTTCGTCGGAAGGTTCTCTGTAAATGTCTCTCTGATGTACTTGTTGAAATCCTGATCTCCGCCCCAGCCTTCAAAGCCATACAGCCTGAATCCGCCGAGCAGCGGGTTGTCTGCCGCACCGCCGAAGGACGGATAGTTGATGACCTGAACATCTCTCTGGTCATTGCGGATGAATCTGATGATCTCACTGTTATATCCCTTTGTGGTGTTTCCGCCGTAAGCAGCGTCTGTCGCCCAATGGGACCATGTAGAATCATATTCTCCCTCATACGGGAACTCTGTCGTAAATCTCCATCCCAGAGAATTGATCTGCTCTGCGATCCTTCTTGTCTCCCAGGAATCCTGATACCATACATCCAGGTAGATGAAGTCCATATTGTCTTCTCTTGTCGCTGCGTCAGCCGCGATCTCTTCCATGGTCGCATTCAGTTCGCCTTCAGACTCTCCGACATACTCACCTTTATCCCAGTCGCCGCTGTAGAAGTCAGTCTCATTGATGCGGTCATATAACTGCACCAGTCTCTTGTATCTTGCTTCGCTTCCAAGATCCCACAGCTTGTCAATAACATAGGACTGATCCAGCCATCCCCAGCCATTGCCGGAACCGTTGGATACCATTGTATCGTTAAAGGATTTCGACTCCGGATAGGATTCCTGAGCATTGATGTGGATACCGATCTGTGCGCCGTATTCATGGGCGATCTTGATCAGATCCTGGAAATCTTCCACACCGCCTTCTCGCTCTGCAATGTGAGCATACTCTGAGTTGGCGGAGTCATGTCCCTCGCTTCCGTATCCCTTCAGCATAACTGCCTGCGGAAGTCCGTCTGTTGCAAGGTAAACTTTCTTAATGTTGTCCGCTGTCGTCATGTACGGATTTGATGCCATACTTGCGAAGTTCATAACAATACGGTAGTTCACAAGGTTCTTAACATCCTCTGAACCGTCCGCATAATTCATGATATCGCGGAAAGCGAGCGCACCATCGTTCCAGTCAAGCTCGTCATCGCCGTTGATATTGCCGGCAATGCACACCTTCGCACACGGAAGTTCACTTACCGGATAGTCATAGTCGCTCTTTGCCTGTGCATTTGCATCGCCGTCCTCATAGTACCATTTTGCACTTGTAAGGCTCATGGTGTCTGCACCGCTGTTCAGTACGACTCTTTCGTCGCCTTCGATCTCAGAATTGCTCCAGAGACCTGCGCTTAAGTTTCCGTTTGTAAGGAATGCATAGAGATATCCGTCTGATGTTGACGGGTTGAACCCTTCATCCCATGTGATCTCTTTATCACCGCTTGTAACCGTAGAGTTGGACGCTTTTGCACCGTTGAACACTGCGTCAGTCTCAACCGCATCTACTGCGACCAGATTAAGCTGCGGGATATCGATGGACGCAATATCTACGCATTCGTCATTCTTTGTCAGCTCAGTAACTTCCCAGGTAAGGTCGTTGTCATCCACGCTGATCTTTACTGTCATGGACAGATCAATGTTTTTATCTTCATTTACAAGTGACATGCTGTAAGTCTGGGAAGAACCGTCATTGGAAACTTCCATGTCTGTCGGTTCGATTGCAGTTCCGTTGATCTCGATCTCCGTAAGCTGTGTCTCCTGTGCGCGGAAGATCGTATCGCTGCCGTCGTTCAGTACATATCTTGCGACGAGCGGGAAGTCTTTTCCTACATACACTGTCATGTAATCAGATGCAATGGAGTCATAATCATCCAGATTGATCGGAGTCTTCTCCTGCAGCTGGATGTCGAATACATTTTCTGCATTCGCCTTTACAGCCGCCACATCTTCATACGCCTGATATCCCGGTGCTGTTGCAGCTACATTGTATTCTCCCACTTCGAGAGCATCAAATGCATATGCGCCGCTCGCATCCGTTGTGGTAGCGTTCACGCCAAAGCGCACTGTAGCGCCCTGGATCGGCTCGCCGTCCGCATCAGTCACTGTACCTGATACCGGCTCAACAGCTGTATAATACTGCTCTGTCACCTGGCCGCTGCGCTCTGCACACCATACCCAGTTGTCTTCCATGCAGTTTGTGCCGTTTACCGCCAGATCAGCAAACTCAACTTTTGTCGCACCGTTCGTCTTTACACCGAATCTTCCGGTTCCGTTAAGATTTTCTGCCAGAGTCAGCAGGTTCGGCGCTGACACGCTTGTCCTTGTTCCATTCACTGTAACTGCAAGCTGTTCTCTTGAAAGAGAGATCTCAACAGTCATCTCTTCGCCTGTCACCGGATCCGGAAGACCTGCAAGCTGCGGGTAGCTTCCACTTCCATTCAGATTGTACTGATAGTACCAGTGGCTGGACGGATCATATCCGATATAGAGCCAGTTACTGTCATCTCCATACATATAGAAGATACCGAAGTTATTACTGCTCACCGGACGGAAAGTAAGAGACAGCGTTCCGTCAACCGGCATTGTTCTGTCATTGTCCAGAAGGAGTGCTGGAGCTGTCGCATTCGCATTGCCGTAGGAGTGTCCGCCGCCATTGTTGGAGCCTCCCTGTACAGTGATCCATTTTCTTCCATTTGTTTCCGGATCCTGTCCGCCTTCTCCGTCGTCACCGACTTCAACAGATACAAGGGGTTCCCATGTCTGGCCGCTGAGCCCGTCATTATACAGAGTCCATGTACTGTAATCTGTCTCTGCATACGCATTCTCACCGACAACAACATCTGCAAAATAGATATCGGTATACTGAGTTCCATATGTACCTGCTCCGAAACCTATCTTTCCGGCCTGATCTTTCAGGGCGAGAAAATTCTCATCCGCTGCAGTAGCTGTTCCTGATTCACCTGTCGTTGTGTTGTTTACGGTGATCACGAGGCCATTGTCTGTATAATCTCCTGATACTTCCACGATATCGTTCTGGTTCAGAGCCGGAAGCCCTGACAGTCCCGGATACGTACCGTTTCCTCCGTTTTCATACTGATAGAGCCAGCCGCTTGCGCCGTCGTATGCGATAAATGACCAGTTGTCATCATCAACATATTTGTTCACGAAACGGAAACGAGTTTCAGCTTTCGTACTTCCGACTTTCAGTGTGAAACTAAAATCTTCGTCTGTAATATCAGCGTCGTCGGACAAAATAAAAGCTTCCGGCGTATTGCTGCCGAAATGTCCGTTTGCATTGCCGCTGCCTGACTTCAGATGAGCCATATTCTTTGTGATCGGCGCCGCGAGAACTTCCAGTGACGGAAGATATGTCATCACGGTCGTGAGCACCATGGCAACGGCCAGCATCACTGATGCCAGACTTTTCCATGCTTTTTTCATAATACACTTCCTTTCTTATTTTTTCTTACAGATGCATTTTCCTGCCGTCTCCTCTACCGGCAGTTTTACCCTGTATCCTCATTATACAGCGACATTCTTTTTATGTTATTTGCATTATTGTTTCTTTTTTTTGCACTGTTAATAAATTTCGTTAGTCTTTTTGTCCGTTTTCCACAATATTTTCACCTCATTTTTGTTAACTTTTTTATTTCCCAACCTGTTTTTGGAAATTTCCCTCGTCAAATAGCCAGGGAACGGGGCTTGCAGCTCGATTCCGCTTCGCTCCATCTCGCTCACGGGCTGCGCCCGCTTCAGTTCAAGACGTCCGGCTCAAGCCTTGCAGCTCGATTCCGCTTCGC
>CAJFQZ010000019.1:0-51670 GCA_904419285.1 Lachnospiraceae bacterium UBA1818 | reverse complement strand
CATCTCGCTCACGGGCTGCGCCCGCTTCAGTTCAAGACGTCCGGCTCAAGCCTTGCAGCTCGATTCCGCTTCGCTCCATCTCGCTCACGGGCTGCGCCCTATACAAGAAAAAAGGAGAAGCCCTCTGTTCGTGCGAGCACGACAGATGGCTTCTCCTTTTTTCTTGTGCATGGCTTGAGCCTAGGATGCAAATTTAGACCAATATCCCTGGATGAACAGGAACAGGACGATAAGGGGGACTACGATGGTGACGTAGCGTCTTACCCATTTGGGGAATTTGGGGCCTTCTCCGGTGTTGGCTTCTTTCAGGAAGTTTTTCCAGCCCCAGCCGTAACGTGTAGTACAGAAGAGCACATACACCAGGCTTCCCAGCGGGAGCAGGTTGTTGCTGACGAGGAAGTCCTCCAGATCGAGGATGGCTGTTCCTTCTCCGAAGGGAGCGAATCCGCTCAGCACGTTATACCCGAGCACGCAGGGCATGGAGAGGAGAATGATCGCGATCAGATTGGTTACGACCGCTTTCCTTCTCGAGCATCCGGTAAGATCCATTGCGAATGCGATAATGTTCTCAAATACGGCGATAATCGTCGACGCCGCGGCAAAGAACATGCACAGGAAGAAGATTGCTCCCCACAGTCTGCCTCCTGCCATTGAATTAAAAATATTCGGCAGTGTGATGAAGATCAGGTTCGGACCGCTGTCCGGGTTTACCCCGAATGCGAAGCTCGCCGGAAAGATGATCAGTCCGGAGAGCAGCGCCACGCTTGTATCCAGTATCGTAATGCAGACCGCCTCGCCCGGGAGAGCGCGCTTCTTATCAATGTAGCTTCCGAAGATCGCCATTGCTCCGATTCCCAGACTGAGGGTAAAGAAGGACTGTCCCATCGCCGCTGAGACAACTTCCATGACGCCTGCTTCCTTCATCTTTCCGAAGTCCGGAAGAAGATAAAATTCAAGTCCCGCGCCTGCTCCGGGAAGAGTCACGGCACGTACTGCAAGAATAATCAGAAGCGCCAGCAGAAGGACCATCATGATCTTGGTGATCCCTTCCACACCTTTCTGCAGTCCCAGGCTGACGATCCCGAAACACATAACAACCACAATGACCATAAACACAGTCATAAGTACCGGCCGTCCCATCAGATCAGAGAATTCCTCCTGAATCTGCGTGGTATCCATTCCTTCAAAGCTTCCCGCTGCCATCTTGAACAGATAGATCAGGAGCCAGCCGCCGATCGTCGTGTAGAACATCATCAGCAGATAATTCCCGGCAATGCCGAACCATTTATACCAGTGCCATTTTGTGCCCAGTGGCTCCAGACGGTCAAACGCAAGCGCGATACTGCAGCCGGCGGCTCTTCCCACCGAAAACTCCATGATCATGATCGGCAGTCCGAGCAGCACAAGGCAGCACAGATAGATCAGCACAAATGCCGCACCCCCATACTGTCCGGTGATATATGGGAAACGCCACACATTTCCCAGACCGATCGCGCATCCTGCCGAGATCAGTATGAATCCCAGGCGAGAGCCGAATTTTTCTCTTTTCATTTTTACTTCCTCTCTTCCTTAATCAATCGTTTATTCCGCGTCTCTGTCAGAAACATCCTCCGCGGTCTCATAAAATGCCTTCATCGAGCTGACTACCATCCGAAACGTCAGATCTGCTGCGTATTCCGGCGGTTTTGCCTCCCCATCCTCGAGCCAGGTCTTCACAAATCCGAGGCATCCGTTCAGGCAGTAAGAATAGAAATATTTCATATCCTGGACCCTTTCAGGAAATAGCTGTGCCAGGAACTCGCTGCTGTTCTCCTCCAGCAGTTTCTCGATCCGCCGGACAAACCCCAGATCACCGTGGGGACCGATCAGCGCCCGGCTGATCTCGCGGTTCTCGTTCAGTACCCGGAAGATATCCTCTATAAACCTGCTTGTAGAATCTTCCTTGATCGGGTGTTCTCTGACAGCCCTCTCCATCTCTTCCATCATGTCATCTTCAATCTCTCTGAGCAGAGCGGGAATATCTGAGTAATGCAGATAGAACGTCGAACGGTTAATATCCACCTCATTCACAAGTTCTTTTACTGTGATCTCCCCGATCCCTTTCTCCTGCATCAGCCGGGCAAGCCCCGCCCTCAGCTGACTTTTGGTTTTCCTGACCCTGCGGTCCACCTTTTTCTGCATTTCTTCTTCCTCCTGTAGAAGAATTATTCTCGCATCATCATACCTTTATAAGTTCATATTCCCTGCTGCCAAGCCCGATCTTCTCCGCATGCGCCAGACAGGTCTTCCACTCACTCTCGGGAGTCGTGTTTACGAAGTGATCGTGGTGGTCATGGAAATCTTCCGCGTGCATATGCTCGTCCAGCAGGCTTCCCGGCATCGGCTGCTGCGCGTTGCAGGCATCTGCGCATGCCTGATCCAGAGCAACCGGATCGAAGCTTGCGAACATTCCTACATCCGGAAGGATCGGAACATCATTCTCCGCATGGCAGTCACAGTATGGAGAAACGTCGATGACCAGATTAATATGAAAAGCAGGACGGCCGTCAACCACTGCCTTTGTATATTCCGCCATCTTCATGTTCAGCTCTTTCACGGCTGATTCATTTTCATTATAAATAGCGTCGAAATTGCATGCGCCGAGGCATCTTCCGCAGCCAACACATTTCTCATGGTCGATGCTGGCCTTCTTGTCCGGGAACGAGATCGCGCCGTGGGCGCAGTTCTTTGAACAGACACGGCAGCCCACGCAGACTTCCCTGTTGACCATCGGTTTTCCACTGTTGTGCTGCTCCATCTTTCCGGCGCGGCTTCCACATCCCATTCCGATATTCTTGATACATCCGCCGAACCCGGCCGCTTCATGCCCTTTGAAATGGCTGAGACTGATAAATACATCTGCGTCCATAATGGCACGCCCGATCTTCGCCTCTTTGATCACCTCTCCGCCTTCCACCGGCACCGCGACGTCATCCGTTCCTTTCAGGCCGTCCCCGATGATAATATGGCATCCTGTTGACAGAATATTGAAGCCGTTCTCATATGCAGCGCTCAGATGCTCCAGAGCGTCTTTCCTTCTCCCCACATACAGCGTATTGCAGTCCGTGAGGAACGGGCGGCCTCCCAGTTCTTTTACCACGTCCGCTACCGCTTTCGCATAGTTTGGGCGCAGGAATGACAGGTTGCCCGGCTCGCCGAAATGGATCTTGATCGCTGTCATCTTCTTCTCAAAATCAATCTCTCCGATTCCTGCCTTCCGGATCAGTTTCTTAAGCTTTTCGGGAAGATTTGTCCCCGGGAGCGCCCTCAGATCACTGAAATATACTTTTGATTTTTCCATCTTCTGCTGTTCCTCCATCTTCTTTTTATTTTTATATGTATCCGTAGTCTGTCAGCCTTTTCTATACCCAGTCGTATTGACAATGGCAGCCAGGTTTCCCTGCCCGTCTTTTACCTCGATCCTGTAGTAGCTTGTCGTCCTGCCGTTCTTGACGCACACTGCCTCAGCACTCAAAACGTCTCCCCGCGCGGCGCCGAGATAAGCGATCTCAGAATTCAGGGAGACCGTACCGATCTCCTGCCAGTTTGCCGCCACCGCAAACGCAAAATCCGCCAGCGTAAAATACACTCCTCCCATAACCGCGCCCATGGCGTTCCTGTGCTTCGCCTCTATGTGGAGACTGCATCTGGCATAGTGATCATCCACTTCATCGATCACGGCCCCGTTGTCTGTTGCAAAACAGTCTTTTTCAAACAGCCTTACTGTTTCTTCCGCAGGTTTCATCCTCATCTCCTCCTGTCTACAAAGCATCTTACTCAGTATAGCATAAAATATCCTCGGGGACATAGAAAAATGCGTAAAAAAACAGTTGAAATTTCCGCAGAAAAGAGATATAATAACAAAGGTTCGTCCGAGAAGGCTGACCAGATGCCGGAATAGCTCAGTCGGTAGAGCACTTCACTCGTAATGAAGGGGTCGTCGGTTCAAGTCCGATTTCCGGCTTAAAACGCTGAAATGTATTTTATTTCAGCGTTTTTATTTTTCTCTTGAAAAAGCAAAAACATTGTGATAGGATAGATACGTTCATCTCGTATATATGAGATGGATCTCTGGAGAGTCTCTGAAAAATGAGCGCCGAAGGTGTAAGGACGGCCGCGCCGTCTGATCTCTCAGGCAAAAGGACAGGGCATATCAACTTCATGACAAACGGATGCCGGCATGCATCCATATGAAAATATGCATATGTTCATTTTTAGAGACTGGGCCATAAGGTACCGGTCTTTTTCTTTGTACACCGCTGGAGAGCGGTATACAGGGGCAGTACACGGTCAAAAAGCAACTGTTACAAAGGAAGAAAATGAGGAGGTTTATTGTATGGATGCTTTAACACAACTTGTAAGTCAGGCGAGTGACTTTCTGTGGAATGTGGTGCTCATCATCATACTTTGCGGCACCGGGATCTACTACACCATTCGCCTGAAATTCATTCAGGTAAGAAAGTTCAGAGAAGGCTGGCATCAGGTCTTCGGCAATTTTTCTCTTAGAGGAAAAAAAGAAAAGAGTGGAAAAACCGGAGAGATGACATCCTTCCAGTCTGTGGCGACAGCCATCGCCGCACAGGTCGGAACCGGTAATCTGGCGGGAGCTGCAACCGCTCTGATCGGCGGAGGTCCGGGCGCCATCTTCTGGATGTGGATGAGCGCATTCTTCGGCATGTCCACGATCTACGCAGAGGCAACTCTTGCCCAGCAGTATAAGACAACAAAAGACGGACAGGTGACAGGTGGTCCTGTTTATTATATCCGCGCTGCATTTCAGGGAAAGTTCGGCAGAGTGCTGGCCGGAATCTTCGCCGTACTGATCATCATCGCCCTTGGCTTCACCGGAAATATGGTGCAGTCCAATTCGATCGGCAGCGCATTCTATGAGGTATTCCAGGCAAGAGGAATCCACATACCGCAGATCGTCTTCGGAATCATCCTTGCCGCAATTGCCGGATTTATCTTTCTGGGTGGAGTCGACAGACTCGCATCCGTGGTTGAAAAACTTGTTCCGCTGATGGCCGGGATCTACATTGTAGGAAGTCTTATTCTGATTTTCATGCACATCGGCGAACTCCCGAATGCGTTCCGGATGATTTTCGTCGGCGCTTTCAACCCGAAGGCTGTACTCGGAGCAGGCGCCGGAATCGCAGTCAGGGAAGCAATCCGGTATGGTGTCGCAAGAGGTCTTTTCTCTAACGAGGCAGGTATGGGTTCCACTCCTCATGCACACGCCAGGGCAAATGTAGAGAACCCGCATAAGCAGGGGCTTGCAGCCATGATCAGCGTATTCATCGATACTTTTGTCGTACTGAACCTGACCGTATTCTCCATCCTGACTACCGGAGTTCTGGACAGCGGAAAGACAGGGACTGCCCTGACGCAGGCCGCATTTACAAGCAGCTTCGGCGGATTTGGAGATATCTTCGTAGCAGTCTGCCTGTTCTTCTTTGCATTTTCCACGATCCTCGGCTGGCATTTCTTCGGAAAAGTCAACATCGAGTATCTGTTCGGAACAAAAGCAACGATCATATACTCCCTGCTCGTCATTGTTTTTGTCGTGGTGGGATCCACGCTGAAAGTCGATTTCGTGTGGTCTCTTTCAGACTTCTTCAACGGTCTGATGGTCATTCCCAATGCGCTTGCACTCTGGGCACTCAGCGGAGTCGTTATTGGAATCGCAAAAAAATTCGGCGGAAAGAAATAAATTCTCAGCAGTACGGATGACTGCTTCTCATGAGAAAAGCCCTGCAGGGGAAATCGAATTCCTCTGCAGGGCTTTTCCTTATCTTTATTCTTCTTTTTTCACATGGACCGTAAGCTGATCATAGGGGATCTCAATTCCCTCATCATCAAACGTCAGCTTGATCTCCTCCAGAAGGCGCCATCGCGCCGCCCAGTACTTATCTGTCGGCACCCAGGCGCGAAGCCCGATCACCACCGAGCTGTCAGCCAGCGAATCGACAAATACCTTCACATCTTCATCCTGGATGATCGCTTCGTCGCTGCGGAGCATATCCTCGATCAGTTTTTTCGCCTTTCGCAGGTCAGCGTCATAGGAAATCCCTACCTTCAAGTCAAGCTGACGCTCAGGTCTCGCGGTCACGTTTGTCAGACTGTTCTCAGTCAGGATGCTGTTCGGGACCACAACGGTCTGATTGTCCACAGTTGCCATCTTCGTATAAAAGATCTGGATCTCCTTGACCGTTCCCTCAATGCCTTCCCCGGTCACGATGATATAATCCCCTACAGTAAAGGGTTTCAGGAGAAGGATCAGGATCCCTCCGGCGAAATTGGAGATACTTCCCTGTACAGCAAGGCCTATGGCCACGCCGGCTGATGCGATCAGTGCGGCCACTGACGAGGACTCGACTCCGAATTTGGTTGCGATCATGAATATCAGGATCGCATACAGGCCGAACTTCAATATAGAGTCTACAAACTGGCAGACTCCGGTATCTGCGTTGGCGCGGTTCATAGACCGCCTCACGATCTTCCTGATCCAGCTGATGACCTTGCCGCCGATAAAGAAAAATACAAGCGCCAGCAGGACCCTTATGCCGAACGCGATAATGTCGGGCAGATTATCCTGAAAAAGCCGGATGAACTGATTCACTTCTTCTCCCGCTTCCGCCGTCACCTCTGTCGCGGAATCGATCACATCGTTCATCGTCTGCTCTGTTGTGCCCGAGGATGCAGCGGCCGCGGCAAATCTTCCCGCGCTGTTAAGTGCTTCCCAAAACATACTTATCACACCTCCGATTTCCGGCATCTTCCGTGCCTTTTCTTCCCTGTCTCAGTTTTCGAACTTCCTTTTTTCTTCTCATCACTGCTTCAATACCAGGAATGCGCACAGGTTCCCCCTCCTGTCTCCCATCGCCCGGTGGGAATACAGGATCCTGCTGTTACAGTGCGTGCACAGGTTAGTCACCGCCATATGCTCCGGCAGGATTCCAGACTCGAGGAAGATGAACTCATTTGCCTTCCACAGGTCAAGCTGATATTTTCCATTTTCTTTTTCATAAAATAATTCCGGCCAAAGTTTTTCGTCAAAGGCCTCCCTGAACTTCTCGATCACATCCCCGCTCACTTCATAGCAGTCTTTGCAGACTGAAGGACCTATGGCTGCCAGGACATCTGCGGGATCTGATCCGAAACATTCTGACATCATCTCGATCGTCTTCTGCCCGATCCTGCCCACAGTCCCTCGCCATCCGGAATGGCTCAGCCCGATGGCCTTCTTCACCGGATCGACAAAATACAGCGGCACGCAGTCCGCGTAAGATGTGACAAGACAGATTCCCGGCTCATCCGTGATCAGCCCGTCTACATCCTTATAGTCCCGCTCTCTTGTGATCCCCTTGCCCCGGTCCTCTCCGGTCACGACACGCACATTCGTCGTGTGTGTCTGCTGGGAGAGCACCATGTCCTCGCATCGAACTCCCAGTTCCGATCCGATCCTACGGAAATTCTCCATCACCGCCTCAGGCGAATCTCCTCTGTCAAAGCTCAGATTCAGAGACGCCCAGCAGCCTTCGCTCACTCCGCCGAGACGGGTGGAGAATCCGTGCCGTACAATCCCCGTGTCTCTGAAAAGAGGATACTCCAGAAACGGAGTCTTCTCTCCCGCCTCATCAAAGATATGTCTTTCATCCTTATAGTGTAATCCCAGTGACATATGCACACCGCCTTTCATCCGAAAAATGCATTCCTGATCTGGATGATCTTCGTTCCCTCGATCCCGATGACATCAAACCTGCAGGGGAAGTCCCCGATGCGGTGTTCTGCCAGATAGCAGCGTGCACACTGGTACAGCGTTCTCTGTTTCCTTGCATCCACCGCCTCAAGGGGACTTCCTTTTTCCCCGTCCGAACGGTATTTCACCTCGCAGAATACAAGGTATTCGCCGTCCCTGGCGACGATGTCAATCTCACCCGACCTGCATCTGTAGTTGTACTGCAGGACCTCATATCCGAGCTGTTCCAGATAGTACCCTGCCGCTTTCTCATAATCAGCGCCTGTCCGGCGCCTGTTCTGTCTTCTGTGCTTCTCCGGCATTTTCCCGCCCTTCCTGTTTCAGACAAAGTGTCCGATAAAAGACTGTCTGTGTATCGGCGTCGGACCGAGCCGCTTCAGCGCCTCAATATGATCCTTTGATCCGTACCCTTTGTTCTGTGCGAACCCATAACCGGGCAGGACCTCATCGTACTGCACCATCAGTCTGTCCCTTGTCACCTTCGCTATAATGCTCGCCGCGGCAATAGAAACACTCTTTGCGTCGCCCTTGACGATCGGCACCTGCGGGACCAGGATGCCCGGGATCGTCACCGCGTCATTCAAAAGGATCCCCGGCTCCACTCCGAGCTTCGCGACTGCATCCCGCATGGCCTCGTAAGTCGCCTGCAGGATATTGATCTCATCGATCCTCGCCGGGCTCGCCATTCCTACTCCGACAGCGGATGCCTTATCCATGATCTCATCGTAGAGCGCCTCCCGTTTTGCGGCGCTGAGCTTCTTGGAATCATTCAGATACAGGATTTCGCAGTCTCTGGGAAGAATGACTGCTCCCGCCACAACAGGTCCCGCCAGCGGTCCTCTTCCCGCTTCATCGATGCCGCAGATCAGCTCATACTCATCATATCTGCGTTCAAAACTGCGCATGGCGTAAAGGCGCTCCCGCTCCGCTGCAAGCGCTTCCTGCTTTTTTCTGTATCGTTCGATCAGATTCTTCACACCGGAGCGCCCGTCTCCTTCATAATTTTCACAGAGAGAATCCCACTCTTTTTCTCCCGCCTGCTCGAATTCCTGCCTGATCTGCGCTATGCTCTTACTCATGGCGGATCACCCCGAACTCTGACAGAGGCCAGATCCTGATCCAGGCTCTTCCCAGAAGATCATCCCTGTGGATCACTCCCACATTCTCTGCACGGCTGTCCTGACTGTTGTTGCGGTTGTCACCGAGGACAAAATACTCGTCGTCCCCGAGCGTGACCGGCTCTGCAGCCATCCCGGCATCTTTCATGACCGCATTTCCGTAATGCTCATCCAGCTGTGTCCCGTTGATATAGACATAGCCGTCAATGATCTGCACTGTCTCCCCGGGAAGCCCGATAATTCTTTTTATATAGTAGGTATTTTCCTCATACTGATAAGGAAATACAACAATATCAAAACGTTTCGGATCGCGGAAACGGTAGGAGATCTTATCCACGATCAGCTGATCTCCGTCCGAGAGCGTCGTTTCCATGGACGAACCGCTCACCTGTGTCCTCTGTCCCACAAATGTGATGATGAGGTATGCAAGCCCCACAATGATCAAGATATATATGATCCAGCCCACAAGCTCTTTCAGTATGCTTTTCATCTGTTTTCCTTCTTTCTGACTTGTCTGTGCTGCCGCTCCCGGCAGGTCCTGTCCTTGTCCGCCGTTATGAACTCCGAAGGCCTGCCCGGACACTCAGCTCTGCCGGTCTCTCTTGGTATCTCAGTCTTCCGATACCGGCGTTTCCAGCGTGATCCTGCCAAGGCGTCCGTTTCTGAAGTCATCAAGAAGGATCCCCGCTGCTTTCTCTGTGTCCAGTTCACTCCCCCTGACCAGGCAGTGACGGCTCTCGGCAATCCTTCTGAGGCACTCATACCGGTCCTCCGAGGTCTCGATCCCGTACTTTTCTTCCAGCACTCCCGGATACTCCCTGTTCAGGAAACCGGCCAGCTCCGCCGCCAGTTCTTCTGTCTGAAGGATCTCATCTTTGATAGATCCGATGAAGGCCAGCTTCAGTCCCACTGCCTGATCTTCGAACTTGGGCCAGAGGATTCCCGGCGTGTCCAGCAGTTCCACATTCTTATTCAGGCGGATCCACTGTTTTCCTTTTGTCACACCCGGCTTGTTTCCCGTCTTCGCGCAGGCCTTACCCGCCAGCGCGTTGATAAAAGTGGATTTTCCCACATTCGGGATACCCACGACCATTGCGCGGACAGGACGGTTGAGGATTCCTCTTTTCCTGTCCCTCTCTGTCTTTTCCCTGCACGCCTCCTGTATGACAGACTGGATCGACTTGATCCCGCCGCCTTTTCGTGAATTTACCTTTACGGCTGAGTACCCTTTTCCCTTGAAATACTCCAGCCATTCGTCATTCTTTCTGTCCTCAGCCAGATCCGCCTTGTTCAGAAGAATCAGGCGCGCCTTGTTTTTCCCCAGTTCATCAATATCCGGATTCCTGCTGCTCAAAGGAACCCTGGCATCGACCAGCTCTATGATCAGGTCGATCAGTTTGATATTTTCCTGCATCATTCTCCGGGCTTTTGTCATATGTCCCGGATACCACTGAAAGTGCATCTGTCTCCTCCCGCTAATCTCTTTTTATCAATCTCTTATTAAGCCAAAATCTCCCCCGAAGGTAGTGACAAACCATGCCTCACCACAGATATCGTCTGCTTTCACATTGCCCACATCTTCCGTCCGGCTGTCATCGCTCGCGCCTGCGTTGTCTCCGATCACAAAGTATTCATCTTCTCCAAGCTCCACCGGTTCTTCCGCCACGCCTGCATATGCGATGTCAGAGACATGGATATCCTTGTCTGCCTCTTCTCCGTTTATGTAAACCTTCCCGTCCACGATCTGCACGGTCTCTCCGGGAAGCCCCACGATCCGTTTGATCGAGTAATGCGAATTCTCATCCCCGCCCGGGCGGAACACGACAATGTCTCCGCGGGACGGATCTTTTATCTCATAGATCAGGCGGTTCACAAGCACTACGTCTCCGTTCTTCAGAACAGGATTCATAGAGTCCCCCGCATTGCTCACACGGTAACCGAAAGAAACAGAAAGGAAGACCGCCGCCGCGCACACCACCGCGGCCTGGATCATCAGCCCAAGCACTCTGCGGATACTCACCGGCCTTTTCCCTGTCTTTCTCTTTTCAAAATAGAGCTTCTTTCTCCGATCCTCGAATCTCAGCTTTGTCCCTTTCGTCTGCCTGCGGGGTTTCTGCCCCGGGTTCTTTCGTTTTCTGCGAAAATTCAGCTCCTGCATATGTCCTCCCCAAAACGCTCTCGAAACCGAGCCGACGCGCCGGTCCCGGGAACTCCCTTATAAGAAAAAAGAGGAACAAATACAGATCTGTAATTGTCCCTCTCATGGTTACTATTTTACTAATTCTTTTACCTTAGCAGCTTTACCGACGCGTTTTCTCAGATAGTTCAGTTTCGCTCTTCTGACTTTACCTCTGCGGACAACCTCTACCTTTTCAACGTGCGGAGAGTGGATCGGCCATGTCTTCTCAACACCGATACCATTGGATGTCTTTCTTACTGTGAAAGTTGCTCTCACGCCGCCGCCCTGTTTCTTCAGGACAGTGCCTTCGAACACCTGGATTCTCTCACGGTTTCCCTCTTTGATCTTAGCGTGTACTCTTACAGTATCGCCGACATTGAACTCCGGAGCATTCTCTTTTAACTGCTCTGCTTCGATTTTTTTGATAATCTCATTCATCTTTGTGTGACCTCCTTAATATTTGACGTTCTTAACACAGCTCTGCGTGCCAGAGGACCATCGCTCTTCTTTTCACAACTGTTGTAGTTTACCATATTTCCTTCTGGTTTTCAAGACCTATTCTGAAAAATTCTCCTGCTCTTCCGAAAGCTCCCGGAGCCATTCTTTCTCCTTCTGGGTAAGCTCACATTTTTCCAGAAGATCCGGTCTTCTCTCTTTTGTCCTCAGAATAGACTGCTCTCTCCGCCACTTCTCAATATTGGCATGATGCCCTGAGAGGAGCACCGGCGGCACCTTTTTGCCATGCCATTCCTCGGGTCTTGAGTACTGGGGGTACTCCAGCAGGTTGTCCTGGAAGGACTCGAACTCTGCCGACACATCATTGTGCAGGACACCGGGCACCAGGCGGGAAATAGCATCCACCATGACCATGGCCGGCAGTTCACCGCCAGTGAGCACGTAGTCGCCGATGGATACATAATCTGTTACGATCTCTTCCAGGACCCGCTCGTCGATACCTTCATAATGTCCGCACAGCAGAATCAGATCTTCCTCCTGCGCCAGCTCTTCCGCCATCTTCTGAGTAAACACCGCGCCCTGGGGCGACAGGTAAACAGTTCTCGGACGCCTGCCTGTCTCTGACGCCCTTTTTTCCGGCGATGATGCCTCAGACTCTGTTTCCTGGCACGGTGCCTCCTGATCCGCTCCGCCGCGGCGGGCGATTTTCTCCTCCACGGCTTTATAGGCAAGATATACGGGTTCCGCCTGCATCAGCATGCCCGCGCCTCCACCGTATGGATAATCATCCACGCTCTGGTGTTTGTTGAACGCATAATCCCGGATGTTCACCGCTTCGATCGACAGGTATCCCGCATTCACCGCCCTGCCGATAATGCTTGTGTTCAGCCCGTCCATCACCATTTCCGGAAACAATGTAAGTATATGAAAATTCATCCTCGCCTTCTCCTTCCTGTACCCGTCAGATCAGACCGTCCATCAGACGGATCTTCATCCGCTTCTCTTCGATATCCACATCGAGGATGCACTGTCGGATTGCCGGCACGAGCACCTCCCCGTGACTGTCGGAATCTATGATATATACTTCATTCGCACCTGTCTCCATGACGTCTCTGAGGACGCCGAAGTGCCCTTCCTCCGTGACGACCTCCATTCCAATCAGGTCTGCGAAATAATATTCATCCTTTTCAAGAGAGA
The DNA here is from genome assembly GCA_904419285.1 of Lachnospiraceae bacterium UBA1818. GTDB lineage: Bacteria > Bacillota > Clostridia > Lachnospirales > Lachnospiraceae > Mediterraneibacter > Mediterraneibacter caccogallinarum. Next base: position 38,922 of record CAJFQZ010000019.1, on the reverse strand, counting down.
CCGCGTCCTCCCTTGCCACAAGAAGACTCTTTCCCTTGTATCTCTCGATCTCATTGATATTATCGATTCCCTTGAACTTCACTATGACGAACTGCTTGAAAAATCGGACCGCCTGCACCTCAAGCTCCAGCCGTTCCTTTCCTGTATCAAGAAAGACTTTTTTCAACTTCTTGAACCTTGCGGCGTCATCCGTGGTCGGAAATACTTTGACCTCACCGCGTATCCCGTGGGTGGATGAGATCACGCCGACCTGGAGAAACTGTTCCATCTCTGTCTCCTCCTTATAGAAAAAGTGCTCTCAAAAAAGTCTCAGACTGATTTTCGGAGCATTCAGGGGAAAAGAAAAGGGCAGGCTCTTCATCTGTTCATGAAGGCTGTCCTTTTCTTGATCCGCTGTTACACGATATCAACAACGACTCTCTTATCTTCCTTCGCCGCTGCCGCTTTCACTACGGAACGGATCGCTCTTGCGATGCGTCCCTGCTTTCCTATCACTTTGCCCATATCGCCGTCCGCGACATGAAGTTCGAGTACTGTGGTCCTGCCTTCCTTTTTCTCATTGACAGAGACTTCTTCCGGGTTGTCCACAAGTGCTTTCGCGATGACTTCTACTAACTCTTTCATTTACGCGCACCTCCGCGAAAATAGCTTATTTCTCGATACCTGCTGCCTTGAAGATCTTTCCTACTACCTCTGTCGGCTGCGCACCGTTGTTGAGCCATCTCTTAGCGGCTTCCTCGTCTACCTTGAATACGCTCGGATCCTGATTCGGATCGTATGTTCCGATCTCCTCAATGAATCTTCCGTCTCTCGGGGACCTTGAATCAGCTACAACGATTCTATAAAAAGGAGCCTTCTTCTGTCCCATTCTTCTTAATCTGATCTTTACTGCCATTTTCTTTCACCTCTGTTTAAATTTTTCTTCTTTTTGTCTCTTCCATCAGCCGGTGATGGACCTTTCATTTTTTCTGCTGCCGGCCTCAGCTTGATCTATGTGTTAAAAAGGGAGCTTGAATCTGCCCTTTTTGCCACCTTTTCCACCCATCATGCCGGGAAGCTTCTTCATCATCTTCCGCGATTCATTGTACTGTTTCACCATCCGGTTCACCTCGGCGATATCTACCCCGGCGCCTTTCGCGATGCGGTGCTTTCTCGACGGATTCAGAAGATCGGGGTTGCGCCTCTCTTCCGGAGTCATGGAGTAGATCATGGCTTCCATCCTTGCCATTTTCTTCTCATTTTCTTCGGAGTCGAGATCCGGCATCTTGCCGCCCCCAAGTCCGCCCAGTCCCGGCATCATGTTCAGGATGCTGGAGAGACCGCCCATCTTGCGCATCTGTTCCATACTCTCAAGGTAATCCTCAAAATCAAACTGGGCTTTCTTCATCTTGTCGGCCATCTTTCTGGCCTTGTCCTCGTCCATCTCAGCCCCTGCTTTTTCAATCAGGGTGAGGACGTCTCCCATCCCGAGGATACGGGATGCCATCCTGTCCGGATGGAACTGCTCCAGATCAGAGAGCTTCTCGCCCATCCCTGCATAGAGGATTGGTCTGCCCGTCACTGCCTTGATTGACAGCGCCGCACCGCCTCTTGTGTCGCCGTCAAGCTTTGTAACGATGACACCGTCGATCCCGATCTTCTCGTTGAAGGTGCTCGCTACATTTACCGCGTCCTGACCTGTCATCGCATCAACGACCAGTATGGTCTGGTGCACGGTCACGGCTTCCTTGATCTCCTGGAGCTCCGCCATCATGTCCTCATCGATATGAAGCCGTCCGGCCGTATCGAGGATCACAATGTTATTGCCGTTCTTTTCCGCATGCTCCACAGCGGCTCTGGCAATATCAGCAGGCCTGTTCTTATCACCCATGGAAAACACTTCCACGCCCTGCTTCTCTCCATTTATCTGTAACTGTTTGATCGCCGCCGGACGGTATATGTCGCAGGCGACAAGCAGCGGCTTCTTGCCTTTTAACTTGAACTTTCCGGCAAGCTTCGCAGTGGTCGTTGTCTTTCCGGCTCCCTGCAGACCAGCCATCATGATCACTGTGATCGCGCTGCCCGGCTGAAGCTTGATCTCCGTCGTCTCAGAGCCCATAAGTTTTATGAGCTCTTCATTAACGATCTTGATCACCATCTGCCCCGGATTCAGCCCGTTCATCACATCCTGCCCGATCGCGCGTTCCTGCACATCTTTAATGAAGCTTTTCACTACTTTGAAGTTGACATCCGCCTCCAGGAGAGCCATCCTGACTTCCTTCAGCGCTGTCTTCACATCATCTTCTGTCAGCCTTCCCTTGCTGCGCAGGTTCCGGAATACGTTCTGAAGTTTTTCTGTTAAGCTGTCAAATGCCATTCTACAACTCCTCTATGATCGCATCCGAAATCTGTCGGATGCTCTTTACGATCTCTTCCGGCTTTTTCTTTCCACTCTCGCACTCGTCCAGGATCTTGTCGATCCGCCCGACCTTTTCTTTGACAGACAGGAACTTCTCCACAAGATGAAGCTTGGATTCATATCCCTCGAGTGTTTTCTGGCACCGCTTCACAAGATCATGGACACCCTGACGGCTGATTCCCTTCATCTCGGCGATCTCGCTGAGCGAAAGATCATCAAGCACGAACTGTTCGTAGATGTCTTTCTGGTGTGCGGTGAGAAGCTCACCATAGAAATCATATAGTAATGCCTGTTCTAAAATCTCATTCATTGTTGTCACCTTTGGTATCATACACGAAAGAGGCAGGGCTGTCAAGTACTTTTTCTTTACATCTTTTTCCGGGACGTAGTGAAATTGAATTTCACTACGTCCCGGATTGCAGTTCGCCGTGTCCCGGATTGAATCCTGCCCTGTCCCTTTTTGTTCATTTACTCATGCCTTCATAAGCTTTTTAACATTCAACAGCCCCCACCCCGCCTCGGTTCCCGGATATTTCACACAGGACTCTCGCAGTTTCAGCTTTACTTCTACGTTGGTCATATCCGGATATTTCGACAGGAGACAGGCTGCCGCTCCCGACACAACAGGGGCTGCCATGGAGGTGCCGCTTTTGATCGAATAGAGATGCTCCCCCGGCTGCTTATATCTGCTGTTGCAGCTTATGATCCCCGTCCCGGGGGCAAATACATCCGGCTTGATCACGCATTCTTTTGTCGGTCCCCGGCCCGAGTAATTCATCTTTTCTCTTCGGCAGTATACCGCCGGCCGCACGGAATCCGGCACGCCCACCGTAATTACTTTTCTGCTGTTTCCCGGCACGGCGACTGAACCGGCTTCTGGTCCATAATTTCCCGCAGAAACAACGACAACCATTCCTATATCCCACAGCGATTCCACCGCTTCCAGAAGGCGCTGCTTCTGAACACCTCCCAGATCCGGCTGCGTGCCGACTGAGATATTTACAATCCTTACGCCGAACTGATCCTTTACTTTTTTCAGCCACTGTATACCGCTGATCACATTTTCAACATCGCCATTTCCCTCTCTGTCAAGCACCTTTCCTGCAAGGAGGACTGAACAGGGCGCCATCCCCGCGTATGAGCCTGCTGACGCCCGTCCGTCCCCCGCCAGGATTCCCGCGACATGCGTTCCATGCCCGCTGTCATCATAGCATTCCCTCCTCCCTTCCGTAAAATCACGAAATCCGGCAACACGCCCTTCCAGATCTGGATGTTCCACGATTCCGGTATCTAAAACCGCGATACAGATCCCCTGTCCCAGATATTTTCCTGCTATAATATCATCGCACCAATAACCAATGTTCTGCTTTACCCACTTCATATAGAATTCCTTTTTACTTCAAAATATTCTACAGAACAGAAATTGTTTCTCCAATACTTCCAGCCACAGCTTTACTCCGGGGACACGGCCTGCCGCATTTTGGGACACCCCTGGCTTCATTCCGGGACACGGCCTTCCGCACTTTGGGACACCCCTGGCTTCATTCCGGGACACGGCCTGCCGCATTTTGGGACACCCCCGGCTTCATTCCGGGACACACTCACTGTAATCCGGAACCACATCCTGGAGTTCAGCTGGACCCTGCCGGAAATGCGATTCGATACTGCCGGAAATACGGGGGATCCTCACAGAAAATCCTCAGGCGGTCTTCCTGCAGGCAGTCCGTCACCCTGCCTCCAGTCAGATTTCACTTCGTCCCCAAACAGATTTCTGCTGCATCCTCAATCACACTTTAACGCTTTCAGCATACTATAAAACTGTAAATAAACCTAATTTGGAGGATTTAACATGAGTGATTTAACTGCTACAAACTGTGGATGCGGATGCGAAAACGGAAACGGTATGTCTTCCTGTCTGTGGATCATCCTTCTCCTCTGCTGCTGCGGCGGATGTGGCGGAAACACATTCGGCGGGAACGGCTGTGGAAATGACAGCTGCCTGTGGATCATCCTTCTCCTCTGCTGCTGCGGCGGATTCGGCGGAAATGGCTGCGGCTGCTGATTTCTCTTCTGACACGATCAGTAGAAATAAAGCGTGCGGATCTGATCCGCACGCTTTATTTTGCCCGATCCGGTACTTATCACAATCTGTTCCGTTTTTCAGACTCTTCCTCTTTATCCCCGTATTTTCCGTCCCTGCTCTTTTCTGCTTTCTCATCCCGGACCCGCTGCCTGAGCATGCAGTCCTCGTCAATTTCATAAACTGCGTTTCCGTCAATGATCAGTTTGCGCGACATTGTCTATCTTCCTTTCTTCCTTATTACCTTATTATAATATGTCAGCCATGCTAAAAAGCTGCGTCACAGTATGTGCAGTATTCATAATCTTATACATTTCAGCATATATATTTACAACGTTGCAGCCAGGAGCGTCTATGGAAAAGAAACCTGTAATACCAATGACCCCTTTTGACGAACTTGTCACCTCGCCTCAGCTTCAGGCGATAAAACTTCTTCTTCCGTACGCTCCTGTGTCTGAGCAGCGCCTGCTCGCAGCCTTCATAAAATTTCAGGAGTTCCGGCAGACGATCCGACTGTTCAGCCGGCTCCGCCGGGGTCTTGGAGCACAGCTCTTTCAGGATGGTCCTCCGCCGTCGCAGCAGGAAATCCTGAGCAGCCTGAAGCCCTACCTCGGCCCCCAGGAATCCGGGACTCTGGAAATGCTGATGAATATGAAGGACATCATGGATATGGCGGAAATGATGAGAGGTGTTTCCGAAGACGGAGGCCCCCCTGCGGATCCGATGGATCTGCTGATGGGTATGCTCTCACCAGAACAGAAGGAAATGTTCAGCACATATAATGACATGTTTTCGCAGGCGGCGGACAACGCCAGGAAAGGAGATGATAACAGTGAACGAATGGATGAACAACCCGGCACTGAAGAATATAGATCCGGCGAAACTGGAACTGATCAAAATGGCAGCGGCTCAGACGAAAGGGAAGTCAGGCCGTGACCTTGCCCCTGTCATGCTGGCGCTGATCACCAATGCATCCAGGCAGGGAATCCGCTTTTCTCCCGATGAAGTCTCGTTGATCCTCGATATATTAAAAGAAGGGAAAACAAAAGAAGAGCAGGCGCAGATCGATAAAACGATCCGCATGACCAGCTCAATCTTCCAGAAACATATGTCATAAGTACTTTTGGGTCCGTGCCCACAGGAAAAATCTACAGGAAAGCCTCTGTGCGATCTTTTTCCCGTGGATGCGGACCGGATATCTCCGTCACTTGTCCACTGTTTCAGAACCCTTCCGTCTTCCGCTGCATCCTCATCTGCCGTCTCTTCTCCGCAGCTTCCCATTCCGCCTTTTCCTGTTCCGTCCTGACCGCAAGACGGGGCACTCTTTTCGGCTTGTCGTTTTCATCCAGGGCGACCATTGTAAAATACGCTCTGTTGATGGGATGACGCATCCCGTCCGACAGATTCTCCACATAAGTATCTACCCGGACCTCCATGGATGTATTTCCAACATAGGTTATCTTCCCGATGATCACGACCATCTCATCGGCATATGCTCCATGGATAAATCTCAGATTGTCAACCGATGCGGTAATGATATTTGATCTGGCGTGCTTTTTTGCCACAAGTCCTGCCACCTCGTCAAGCCACTGCATCAGCATTCCGCCGAAGAGCCTTCCTGCCGCGTTCATATGATTCGGTCTCAGGAGATGAACCGTTTCCACCATTGAATCCTGTACTGTGCGTTCTTCGATCATTTCTTAAGCTCCATTCTTATTTCTCTTTTTTTACAGCCTTATGATGCTCACCTGCCGCAGGCATGATCCGCATCCGCTGAACTTCTGTATTCTCTGCTGTAATGCCATATCATTATATCACTATTTTCTTTTCAGGGAAATCTGTACTTTCCACAGGATTTCGTTTAGAATAGGACAAAGATCACTGTTTACGCCAAAGCGTACAGAGAAAAGAGGAAACACTCATGCAGAACATCAGACTTACCATCCAGTATGACGGGACCCGCTATCTGGGATGGCAGCGTCCGGAGAAAGATGGTCTCCGGCGTTCCGTATCCTACAAAATAAATGAGATCCTGAACCGCATGACCGGAGAGGACATCGCTATCCACGCCGGCGCGCGGACCGATCCGGGCGTACACGCGCTGGCGCAGACCATCAGCTTTCAGACAGATACTGCCCTTTGCCCGGAAGAATTCATTCACGGACTCAACCGTTATCTTCCCAGAGATATTGCCGTTCTCACTGCGGAAAATGCCCCGGAACGGTTCCGCGCTGATCTGAATGCCGTATCTCGCACTTACGAGTGCCGCATCTGCACTTCAGAAATATATGACATATTCACAGCCGGATTTACAGCCCACTGCTCTCCGGCTCCGGATATCAAACTCATGGAAGCCGCAGCCTCGCTGCTCACAGGACGACACGATTTCCGCGCCTTTTCTTCCGGGCGGAAAAAGAAGGGAACGGAGAAATCCGTATTGGACATCCGTTTTTTCCAGGGAGCCTCCTGTCTCACGATCCAGATCACGGCGGACGATTTCCTGCACCAGATGCCTGCCCTCATCGCCGGCACCCTGATCGAATGCGGCTCCGGGAAGAGATCTCCCGAATGTATTCCTGCCATCTTCGGAGGAACAGAAAAAGCAGGAGATCCCGCCGAAGCAAAGAGTCTCCTGCTTAAAAACATCCAATATCCTCCGTCGACGGACTGAGACGGGCTGACCTGCCACCTCAGCCCCCGCGGACATTTCCCTTTGGACCATCTTATGATTCCAGCCTGCAGGATCCTCTCCTGAAGACCTTCCCTCCCGGGCGCTTCTTGAAAGCACGCCCTGCGGAACCGGTCTTAAAGGAGCCTACAGGAACAGCCCTGCAATATGGTAGGCAATGAAACTCACTACCCACGCAACCGCCAGCTGAAACAGAATAATGCCGAAAGTCATTTTTTTACTGCCAACCTCTCGGTTGATCGTAGCAATCGTCGCCGTACAAGGTACATACAGCAGGCAGAATACCATCAGAGAATACGCGTTCGCCGCGCCGAAGCCCATGGAAGCCAGCAGAGTCACAAAGCTGTTCATTCCGTGAGCGGTGGTGATATTCTGGATTCCAAAGAGTACGCTACAGCTGGACACCACGACTTCCTTTGCCGCAATTCCTGAGATCAGCGCCACCACGATCTGCCAGTATCCCAGTCCCAGCGGAGCAAAGAACGGCACGATCGCTTTTCCGATCAGAGATCCGAAGCTCTCCGAGATGTCCGTCACATATCCACTCGTTCCGAAATTCAGCAGCACCCACATGATGATGGATGCAAGAAAGATCACCGTCCCTGCTTTCGTCAGATAATCTTTCACTTTCTCCCACACATAGAGCGCGATCGTCCGCGCATTAGGCGCCTTGTATTCAGGAAGCTCGATAAGCAGCTCGTTTTCTGCTTTGCTGCCATCCACCTTCGACAGGATATAGGCAGTCAGGATAGCCACCACGATGCCGAGAAGATACATGGAATAGCAGGCGACCATGGCATACTTTCCAAAAAACATGGAAGAAAACAGCACATAGATCGGAAGTCTAGCGCTGCACGACATAAAAGGCGTCACCAGGATCGTCTTCAGCCTGTCCTTCCTATGCTCCAGCGCTCTCGACGCCATGATCGCGGGCACAGAGCATCCGAATCCCAGCAGCATGGGGAGAAACGCTCTTCCCGAAAGCCCCAGATGCCCCATAATGTCATCCATGACAAACGCTACTCTCGCCATGTATCCGCTGTCCTCAAGGAACGCGAGGGCAAGAAACAGGATGAAAATGTTCGGCAGGAAGGTCAGGATCCCGCCCACGCCGGAGATGATACCGTCCACGATCAGAGACTCGATCATCGGCGATACCCCCGCTGTTTCAAAGGCATTTCCCACAAATCCGGTAAGCAGGTCAAGTCCTGTTTCAAAATATCCTTTCAGCCAGTCGCCCACTGTAAATGTAAGGAAGAACACGAGCGCCATGATGAGCAGAAAGATCGGAAGCCCCAGCCATTTTCCTGTCATGAATCGGTCGATCCGATCCGTCCGCTCCTCCTTCTCACTCTTATTTACAAGCACTTCCTCAATGACCTCATCGATAAAGTCATATTTTTCATTGATAATGTCCTTCTCATAACTGCGGTCTACGATTCCGTCTGTATCTATGGGATACTTTTCCATAACGGAAGAATCCTGTTCCAGCACCTTGATCGCGTGCCAGCGCATATTTTTCATATCCGGATATTTCTTTCGGAACTGATCAATGATCAGGTCGATCTTATCCTCGATCCCGTCGCTGTACACCATCGCATACTCACTGTGGTGATTATGCTGATGATTCGATTTATTAGCGTGATGATGAATGAACGGCCCCTGCTTCTCATATTCATTGTGATGCGCCACGGCATGCATCAGGATCTCAAGTCCGCTCCGTTTTCTCGCAGAAACCGGAATACAGGGAATTCCCAGCATCTCCGGCAGACGGTGCAGGTCAATCTCCATTCCCCGCTCTTCCACAACATCCATCATATTAAGTGCCAGAACGACCGGCTTTCCCAGTTCTATGAGCTGCAGCGTCAGATACAGATTTCTCTCCAGACAGGAAGCGTCCGCCACATCCACGATGACATCCACTTCATCACTCATGATACACTCTCTGGAAACCTTTTCTTCCATTGTATAGGAAGTAAGGCTGTAGATACCGGGCAGATCGATCAGCTTGAACTCCTGCCCCTTGTAAAAGGTCTTCCCCTCTTTCTTCTCCACCGTAACGCCCGGCCAGTTGGCGACCTTCAGGTTCGCGCCTGTATATGCGTTGAAAAGTGTGGTCTTGCCGCAGTTCGGATTCCCGATGAACCCTACATTGATGATCTTTCCGCTCATGCTACCGCCTCCTTCACGATGATGTTGTCAGCGATGCGGCGTCCGAGCGCAAATCTAGTTCCTCTGAACCGTACCGTCAATGCCCCTTTTTTGTCATTATTCAGAATCGTGATCTCAGCCCCCTGGGTCAGCCCCAGCGCTTCCAGCCGGCGCTCCAGGTTCAGTTCAATATGTATTTCCTGAACGATATAGGTATGATTATCTTTTCCTTCTTTCAGTCTCATATGCCTCATCCTTTGCATGCATTCTTAATTGATAATTATTCTCCATAAGCATTATAGTCTCTTGAGACATAGAAGTCAATCCGAGGGAAAATCTTTACTTTTTCCAAATACACTCTTTACACTTCAATATTTCCATTCCCGCAGTCCTCAGTGTACCGCATCTGCACTTTCCCACTCCACCGTAAACCGCAGCCGGTCCTCACCGACAAGCTCCGCCCTCATACTTCCTCCCGTCTTTTCAGCAAGAGTTCTGGCAATAGTAAGCCCAAGCCCCGTCCCCTGACTGTTTCTGGACGGATCTTTCACATAAAATCTCCGGAACAGCTGCTCCACGTCCCCCTGTGTAAAATCTGAAACGTCATTCTCAAAGACCAGGATCACGCTTCCGTTTTCTTCCTTCAGGCTGATCTCAAGACAGTGTTCCGCATAACGCACTGCATTCTGAAGCAGGTTTCGGATGATACGCTCCGAACAGTTCTCATTTCCGCGCATCATGACCGGCCGTTCCGGTATATGAAATGCAAATTCAAAAGGCTTTTCCTCGATTTCTTTCCAGGAGTCCAGAACCGTCTCCCTCAGCAGACGGCAGAGATCCATCTCTTCAAGCTCCGGCTGATAATCCCCGGACGTCACACGGGAGTAATCGTAGAACTGTCCGATCAGCCTTGAGAGAGCCTCTGCTTTTCTTCGAACAGTATCCAGGTTCTCCCGCTCTTCCTCCGGCACGTTTTCCATATCCATGAGCTTCAGATAGCCAAGGATGGATGTAAGAGGCGTGCGCAGATCATGACTGATATTCTCGATCTGCCGTTTGAACTCCTGCTCCCGCCTGCTGAATTCGTTTTTTTCTCTTCGGATCTCACTCAGCGTGTGGTTGATCTCGACAAAAAATTCTTCCAGGTCACGATCCGCCGTCTCCTGCTTGAGCACCCGGTTTTCTTCCAGCCTCTGCGTGATCTTCCGGAGTTCTACGGACGCATTTTTCAGAGATCTTTTGATTCGGAAGGAACGAACGGCGAAATATACCGCCGCCAGCACCGCTGCCGCCGCAATAATATAACAGCTCATTTTTCCACGCTCCTTCCCGTCTCAGATCCCACAGATCTTTTTTATGGATCAGATTTCTTTCCTGCGGTTGATCAATCCCCCCAGAATGAGGAATACCACGATCCCGATCACTCCCGCGATCACACATTTCAGCGCCCCCTCAGGTTCGCTCCAGAGGCACTCATAACCGCTCATCCCCGCGGTCACTCCTGTCAGCAGATAATTTCTCGGCATCCACGCCGCGATCCTGGCCATAGTCTCGAACTGAAATCCTGTGGAATAGCAGATCGACGGGATCAGATAGATCACAGCCACCCATGCCAGGCCGGCGATCAGTTCCTTTTCAAAAAACTGGATAAACGCCACCGCCAGGATCACAGCCGCAGCCGCAAAGGGCAGATTTGCTGCGATTCCTTCCAGCATCAGCTCCACATAGGGCTGCGCCGGTCCCTCCAGGAGCAGAACGGCGCTGACTATATACACAGCAGTCAGAAGGACCATGCTAAAAAACGCCATAACAAAAGATACGATGCATTTTCCAAAAAACAGACTGCTCCTGGACATCCCGTACGCCACCGCGTTCTTCATCACGCCGTTCCTCCGTTCTCCCGAAAACAGAAGCACCGCCATGACCGCTCCCGCCACAAAGAGGAAATCCATGCTTCCGGTGAGGAACGAGAGTACAAACTGAACCTTCGCATACCGGATATTCGGAAGTGTGGCGGCCGCGACATGGATTCCCCCGTTCAGAGCAAGGACTCCCGCTGTCAGGAGAAGATTAAAAAGATAGATTTCCTTTGTATGCAGTATCCGGTAAAATTCACTTCTTATGTAATTGATCATGACTCTCTCCCTCCCTTTTTCAGCTCCATATAATACTCTTCCAGTGTCGTTCTCTTCACGGAGAGCGATGAAACTGTGATTCCGCTCTCTGCTGCAAGGCTGCTGTATCTCTCCGGTTCCACGTGCTCGCCCGGGATGCGGATCCTCTGTCCCGGGAGCACCTGATACTTCTGCCCCGGGAACTGCTTTTCCAGATTCACCGCGAACAGCTCCGGATCCGATACCCGGATCTCAATGCAGCTGCCGCATTCCTCGGCAAGCTCCTCCGCTGAAATCTGTTTTAAGAGTCTTCCCCTGTCCAGGAAACAGTACTCGTCCGCAAGCTGTTCCATCTCCGTCAGGATATGGCTGGACAGGATGATCGTAATATTTTTCTCCGAATTCAGTCTGCGCAGTGTCTCTCTCATCTCAATGATCCCGCTGGGATCCAGACCGTTGATGGGCTCATCCAAAAGCAGGAGCTCCGGCTCTCCCATCAGGGCGATTCCAAGCCCAAGGCGCTGCTTCATTCCGAGCGAGAGCTGTTTTCCATATGTTTTTCTCCGTTCATACAGACCAATCTGCCTCAGCACGTCCCTGACCTGCTCCTTTCCCGGTATTCCTTTCTGGATGCGATAATATTCCAGGTTTCCCTCCACGGTGAGCTGCGGATAGAATCCCGGCTCCTCGATCATGGTGCCTGCGCGTCTCCTCTGCCACGCCAGTTCCCGCTCCCCGCAGACGCCGAACAGGCTTACCTCCCCTTCCGTGGGGAAGATCTGTCCTGCAAGAAGCTTGAGAAAAGTAGATTTTCCGGAACCGTTGTCCCCGACCAGCCCGAGGATCTCTCCGCGCCGCACGCCCAGATTTACGTTTTTTAAGGCAGTGGTCTTGCCGAAAACTTTCGTCAGACTTCTCGCCTCAGCTATTATCTCTTTCATAATCTCTTTCATCCTTTCTTGAGTCTTTCGAACATCTCAGTTTTTTCATTTCCTTCGATGCATCTGTATCATACCTGTCCGCCTTTTAATAAGTCCTCAAGAAACCTTAAAGAAAGTATAAAGATTCACGCCATCTTAAATCCGATCCCCCAGACGGTCCTGATATATTCCTCCCCCGGGTCTGCTGCCGCGATCTTCTTTCTGATATTGCTCACATGGACATTCACTGTGTTGTCCTCGCCGTAGTATCCGTTCTTCCAGACCTGCTCATACAGATTTTCACGGGAGAAAACCTTGTCCGGACGGCTCATCAGGATCCGCAGGATCTCGAACTCATGTGGCGTCAGTGCAAGCGCATGCCCATTGACCAACGCCTCCCGAGCACTTCCGCTGAGCGCAAGATTCTTATACTCCAGTTTCTCCTCTGTGCCGCTGTCCGGCGCTGTACCGTTTCCCCGCCCGCTCCTTCTGAGGACCGCCATGATGCGCACGAGCACTTCCTCCGGTTCGAAGGGCTTCGTGATGTAATCATCGGCGCCGCTCTTCATCGTCTCCAGCTTGTTCTCCAGCGCGTTCTTCGCCGAGAGCACAATAATTGGGATGGGCTTTTTAAGCTCATCCCTCACGTAAGATATGATCTCCTCGCCGTTCACTCCCGGCAGCATCAGGTCCAGAAGGATCAGATCCGGCTCTGACATCTCCAGACGCAGCTTCGCCTCCGTTCCCGAATAGGCGGGCACCGCCTCATATCCTCCCTTGGACAGGATCCTGCAAAGGAGGCGGCTGATGTCCGCGTCGTCCTCAACTACAAGTATGTGCGCCATTTGTGTATCTCCCTTCCAGAACGCTCGGTTTAATTCCGCTTTTTTCAAACTTATCCATTTTCTGCTCCTGTTTCTCTCCTGAATCTTCCGCTTCATTTTATCACAAAAGCTTCCCTTGTGCTATAAAACGGCGCCAAAACAGCTGTCTATTCCCGACAGACCCCTCAGCCCCTTCCCCTGCTGGAATCTGCCGCCCGCATCCTCCTCATCCACACTCTTTCTCTTCATATACGAACAAGCGGCAAAAGCCCTGTCCCCAGAACTTTTGCCGCTCGTGTTATCACTCTGTATTATGTTATCTCATCTGCTCCGGCATCCGATCATCTCACAGATCTTCTGCGTCTGATCATGATCCCCGCTGTTCCTGCCGCTGCAAAGATCAGCACGCCATAAAGGATCGGGGATGCATAATCTCCGGTCTTCGGAGCATCCTTTCCTGACTGACTGACGGAGCCAGTGCCCGTGCCGGAACCATTTCCGCCCGCCGGATCCTGGGATCCTCCCGGATTCTGGGTATCATCCGGGTTCTGTCCGTCGCCCGGTTTCTGGTCATCTCCCGGGTTCTGTCCGTCATCCGGTTTCTGGTCATCTCCCGGGTTCTGTCCGTCATCCGGTTTCTGATCATCTCCTGGCTTCTGTCCGTCCCCCGGATCAACAGCGGCATTTTCCGTCAGTTCATATGCCGCAACTGTTCCTGATACCTCGCATGCCGCAAGCAGGTATGCATTGCCGTCCACGCTGTCAGAAGCCGGGATAAAGCACAGTCCTTCCGGAGAATCGTCTCCTGCGATGTCCTCGCTGAAATCTCTGGAATTAATATAGTTTACAAAAGACGCTTCGGCCGGGTCAGTGATATCATAGACCATCACGCCGCCGATCCTCTCAAGCCCGACAAACGCATAGGTCTTCTCACCGACCGTTCCGATCGTTACGCTCTCAGCCTCCGGTCCTTTCTTGCCCGAACGGTCGTCAATGCTCTTGTCATCGTTGGAGCAGTTGAAGTTCTCTGGAATGTACTCCGCTGTCTTCGCCTCAAATTCGCTGCCGCTGTCATAGACTTCCGTAAGCCCCGTCTCGTCGGCGCGGAATACAGTAAAGGAACGCCCGCCGAATACATAGTCCAGTCCGTCATCCAGTCCATCGTAATCGCTGCTGTCAAAGAACACGACTTTTCCGCTCAGTCCGCTGTTCTCTGCCGTGATCTTTCCGCTTGGAGAAGTCTCGCCGTCTTTGAAGTTTCTCTCATCCTCGTTGAGATAATCTCCCCACTCTCTTGAGTCTCCCTCATTTGCGGTAATGACATAATCCACTCCGTCCACACTGTACAGCGCTGCACCATCCGGCATGCGGATTCCTCTCAGCGACTCGTAGACCGCCGGGTTGTATGCCTCATCCTTCTTGTCGATATCTACCGCAGTCCTGCTGTAATCTTCATATCCTGCTGAGTAAACGCCGGTTACCTGCAGACTGTCAAGATCGATCACAGCGACCGCATTGGCCTCCTGGAGAGTTACATAGGCCGTGCTGTTTCCTGCAGCAATATACTCCGGCTCAAAATCAGCGGACGGTACAGCGCCTTTTTTGAGGACGATCCCTGCATCCACAAGCTGCTGTCTGTTCTCCTCTGCATCGTATGCGGTAAAGTTCACATTGACCGCAGTGCCGTCTGCCAGTGTGATCACGGTAACCGTACCGGCCGGATCCACTGCGCCGTCTGTATATCCTTCTCTCGGCTCGCCTTCGTCCGCTGTGAGGATCCTGCTGTCATCCGGGGTAAACGTCACCATGTCCGGCTGCACGCCTGTCTCATAAGCCTGCTCAAATGTAAGCGTTCCGTCCGCATTGCATGTGAATACTGCCACGCGCCCGTTGTCCGCATATCCTTCCGCCTGGACCGCTGCCGCCAGTTTTGTCCCGTCAGCGGACACTGCGACAGAGGTCATATCTCCGTATGTAAATCCTTCGCAGTTCTCTTCCACAATGGATTTCACATCGATGTCGTTCCCGTCCAGAAGATCGATCTTCTCGCCGTCCGCCATGTCCTTGACTGCGACAGCCGTCAGATTTCCGGTCTGGCCGTTCACTGCATAAGCCCATCCCGTCACAGTATTATAGTCCACGATCTCCATGACGCCGCCGTCTGCGTTCGTCATTCCTGCGTCATAACGGGCTTCCTGCGTCAGGTCAAGGGAAGCATTTCCGTTCTCCTTGCCTGCTGTCTTTGCTCCGCCGTCCGCGTTTTTCGTCACGCTGAAGGAATCGATGAGCTCACTGTCCGGATCGACACTGTCGCCCGAGAGATTATATACATTTACGGAAATCTTATTGTCCGTCACATCAAACACTGCATAACTTGGGCTGTATTCCTGATTCCACTCCTGGTTTCCGTACGGAAGGTTCCCTGCAAGATAAGCCTGGGATCCGGATTCTCCGTTTGCCAGCCTCGGGAAGTCTGCGTTATTCGTTTTGTCCAATGATTCAAACGGCGTGTAATACTGCATGTCCGAGCAGCAGTTTCCCGTCAGGTAGATCGTCCCGTCGGGATCGTTGAATGTATCAAGCCGCTCTGCATTCCTCTCGCCGTCCTTGAGCACATAGCTTCTGGAGTATACATGATCATGTCCGCCGAGAACAAAATCCACGTCAAACTCATCCATCACCTGTTCAAAGCCTGCGTCCACATAGTTCTCGATATCCGAATCTGCCGCGTGCTTTGCCACTGTCTGTGTGGATTTATGATGCGTCACGATCAGCCAGTTATACTGTCCTGCATACTCGCTTGTCGCCGCTCTCATTGTTGTACGGAAGTTCTCGACCATTGCCTCAGCTTCGGAATTATCCTTTCCCGCGCTCGGAACACTTGCATTTCCTGCATTCTCTTCATCATTGCCGCCCGGATATGCACCGGTGTTCAGCGTCACAAAAAGTACATTATCATAAAGATAATAATAATTTCCTTTTGTCTCCATCTCGCGGCGCTCTGTGAAGTCATACTGTCCTTCCGCGTTCGGCGTCACTCCGTTGGACTCAGAATTGTTCGCGATCTCATCCGCTGTTGCCTGGATATAATTTCCATGACTCTGGCTTGTCCCGTTGTTCTGTCCGCGGAATGTTGTTTTGACCTGCTCCAGCTCACCGTTATCGTCGACGCCCTCCACTGTCATCTCATTGGGCAGATTAAAGTGGTCTGCAAACATGTAATGTCTGTCGTGATTTCCCACTGCAGGGGCGTACGCGATCGAGGTCATCTCCGGCGGCGCAAAGAACGCGGCGTACTCGCTGGATTTTCCCCAGCTCTGATCCTCCACCTGGTCTCCGGCAGACACAACAAGGTTCACGCCCTCCTCTGCAATCTTCTCCATCATGGCAGCCCATCCGGTCTGGTTTGTCCCATCCGCTGAATTCCATCCTCGATCGTCATGGGACTGATCCTCCTTGATCTGAGGATCACTGGTAAACGCAAATGAAAATTCATCTGCTCCAGGCGTTGTATAGGTATATTCCTGAGACCAGGTCTGTCCGCCGTCATAGGAGATCTGATACGTGTAAGCCGTATCCGGCGCCAGGCCTTCTATAACTGCCTTGCACACCATCTTTCCTGTATCTGTGTACTTTCCGGTATCCAGTTTGGTCGGTGCTGTAAGCTCGCTGACAGAAGCCTGCGCAGTAATATCTCCGAATCTCACCATCGCCGTCTCTGTTCCATCCGGCGCATACCAGTTCAGATTCACTGACGCCGTCGTCGCACCCGGCTGGATCGTCAGATACTCAACAGAGACTGCCGCGTCTGCATAAGCCTCGCCCGGCTGTGCCGATACACTAAGACTCTGGGTGCAGAGCATCGCTGCAGCTGCCACGACCGCAGCGCTTCTATGCCATATTTTTCTCATAGTACTTCTCCTCCTTATAAAAACTCCGGAAAATACTATAGCCTGCAAAAATTAAATATAATCGATGCAGCTCGTAAAATTTATATTAAATATAAGCAAAAAACTCTCTTTTTCACCTATAATGTCAGCGGAAGCTTGACTCGCCCTGTATGCCCGTATAAAATGTAGCTATACTGCCGGGCAGCTCAGGAAAAAGATGCAGACACTCTGCCGTTTCCGGCTTTCTCTGCCCGGCATTCCAAAAGGGGGAAATGATTTATGGACGCAATGAAACCCGTGAAAGTATATTCCTGTGCGAAACGCTTCCAGGCAGATATGATCATCGAGGCCTTGAAAAGCGAGGGAATCCCCGCCTACAGCCAGTCTGACGGAAGCGGCGAATATATGGAGATCTATATGGGGACCTCTCTATTCGGTGAAAATATCTATGTTGATGAAAACGATGCCCGCAGAGCAGAAGAGATCATCCGCGGCATAACCCTGCCCGCTGATGACAGCGAAGATTTATCCGACAGCAGCGCCATTCCTGACGCTGCCAAAGATAGAAGAATGCCCGTTGTAAGGATCATCTCACTGATCGCCGCCATCCTGTTCATCATCGGAGTTGTGGCTCCTGTGATCGCGGATATTATTCCATGACAAAAGAGAACCGATGCTTCTGGCCTGTTCGGCTGCCAGGAGCATCGGTTCTCTTTTTTTCTCTGTCGGCTTAAAGCATTCCTATCCGGTTCATGATCCACAGACCTGCGCCCATAACAGCAGCCGCTATGACTGCGGCAATCAGCACAAACACCCATTTCTGATACGCACGCTTTCCTTCTTCACGCAGCTTCTCAATCTCATCCAGCCGCCTGCCGCTCATGAACAGTTTTATCTCCTTATAAGTCTGGATATCATATGCTTTCTTCTTCTTTTCAATACTGTGTGCGTGTAACATCGTGATTCCCCATACTGCCAGCCAGACTACAGCTCCAGCGGGCCACAGCCCCACGATGAGCGGAACCGCTGATACTACGGTCACACAAAGCAGCATGAAATAGATCCATCCATCACGTTTCAGCTTTTTAGCGTCCTCTGTCTTGATTTCTTCTTCCATCTCCTTGACATCTCCTTTCACCAGATCATCCAGAGAAATCCCAAAAAGAGAGCTGAGCAGCACAAGACTGTGTATGTCCGGATAATTCTTGTCATTCTCCCAGTTGGAGACAGTCTGTCTTGTAACATATATTTTGTCCGCCAGCTCCTCCTGAGACAGCTTTAGCTCAGTCCTGTATTTTTTGATCTGCCTGCCGATTTCCATTCTGGTCTTCCTCCTGTCTGCATTCTAATTCAAAGAGATGTCATCCCGCCATCAAAACGATTATACATCACGGCAATTTTACGTGTCAAAACGTTTTTGAATCAACTCATTACTTGTAATAGATATTATTTTATTTTCCTCATCCAGCCAATACGCCTGTTATGACAATCCCCATCATTCCGACAGCGAGAAAGACTAATCCAGCCCCCGCTCTCTTCTTTCTTGATTCTATTTCTCTGCGTGTCTCTTCCGACAATCTGATGACAGGATATTTTCTTCTTCCGATCAGATACAAAATAAGTCCCGATGATCCGTTTGTATTTGCCGCAAAAAATCCCCAAAGCCGCGGATGCTTCAGACCTCTGGATTCCGCATCCAAACCTACGATCTTATAGATCTGCCACACCGTATTGACTGCTCCGACCAGCATGACCGAAAAAAACACGATCCCGAATATTCCTTCTTTTCCCATAGCTTCCTCCTATATTTTCCGTATAATCTGATATAGCAGCGTCGCTGAACCCGAGAGCGCCAGAACAAATATCCCCACAAGGAAATATCTGTTATTCGGTATCACTCCGCTGAATATGATCAAAACGATGAGCAGGATCATATTCGCAGCGACAGCCGCGATCAGTTTTTTGTTGCTGTTTACTATATTAGTACTCTCTTCAAGATGATCTATCATTTCTTCATCTCCCTTCAGCAGTTCATCGAGACTGACAGAGTAGAGCGTACTGAGTCTGATCACACTCACAATATCGGGATACGATTTTTCATTTTCCCAATTGGAAATTGTCTGTCTTGCAACTCCGATCTCTTCCGCCGCTTTTTCCTGTGTGAACCCGGATCTTGTCCGGGCATTTCTCAGTTTCTTTCCTATCTCCATGACGTTGTCCCCCTTCCCTGCACTGATAAAAATAGCGCCCATGCACATCGACACATTTATCCTGACATAATCAGCTGTTTCTGTCCATCCATTTTTCTGTACACAGACGACTTTTTCATGTCAAAATTCTTTGCATGCTGTCTTATCCCGTATAAAATGCGCAAAACGAAAGAAAGCATCCAGTATATTTCAACTAAATGCTTTCTCTGTCACAGTTAATATTTCAATATCCTATTTTTCTTCTTTTTCCGCCTCCGGCATCCTGCCATACAGCTTTGTCACTCTGGCGATCTCGTCAACGACAGAATCAGAGAACTGTTTCTTCTTCATACGCCATACCCAGTTGCCGCCAAGCGTAGACGGAATATTGATCCTGGCGCTGCTCCCCAGATTCAGATAATCCTGCATCGGGATCACACACAAATCCGCCACACTGCTCATCGCCATCGCTATGAAATCTCCTGTGAGCGTATCCTCGTCAAGTCTCGGCTTGCACATATACTCTTTTGCGAAATCCCTGGCATCCTTTCCCACCTCGTGATACCATCCTCTCGTCGTGTCATTATCATGCGTTCCAGTATAGACCACGCAGTTCGTCGGATATGTGTGGGGCAGATAATTGGATGACTCTCTGGCGTCAAATGCGAACTGCAGCACCTTCATGCCCGGGAAACCGCTGTCCTTTAGAAGCTTCAGCACGCTCGGCGTCAGGAATCCCAGGTCCTCGGCAATGATCTCCGGTCTGCCCAGCTTCGCCTCGATGGCGCGGAACAGATCCATCCCCGGTCCCGGCATCCATTTTCCGTTCACAGCTGTCTCTTCCCCGTACGGGATCGCATAGTATTCATCAAATCCGCGGAAATGATCGATCCTGACGACGTCATAGAGTTTCAGGCAGTATGCAATACGCTGGATCCACCACGCATAGCCTGTCTCCTTGTGGTACTCCCAGTTATAGAGCGGATTTCCCCAGAGCTGTCCCGTTGCAGAGAATGCATCCGGCGGGCATCCCGCCACTCCTGTCGGATTATTGTTCTCGTCAAACTGGAAGAGTTCCGGTGACGCCCAAGTATCCGCGCTGTCGAATGCCACATAAATCGGGATATCGCCGATGATCTTCACGCCCTGCGCATTGGCATATGCATGGAGCTTCTTCCACTGTCTGTCAAACTCATACTGCTGGAAACGGTAGAAATCGATTTCTTCTGCCAGTTCTTCCCTTGCCTGTGCCAGAGCACTCTCCTCTCTGTCGCGCAGCGGAGCCTCCCATTCCTTCCAGCTCACACCGTTATTTCTGTCCTTGATCGCCATATAAAGGGCATAATCTTCCAGCCAGTAACTGTTTTCATTTACAAAATCATTATAATCTTTACCCTTTTCAAAACGGTCATATGCTTTCTTGAGGACTTTAAACCGAGCCCGGTAAATCTTCTCGTAATCGATCTCATCCTCCTTTTCCCCGAAATCATATGCCTTACATTCTTTCTTTGTCAGAAGCCCATCTTTGATCAGCGTCTTCAAGTCAATATAGTACGGATTTCCTGCAAATGTTGAGAAAGACTGGTACGGAGAATCGCCATACCCGGTCGGTCCGAGGGGCAGGATCTGCCAGTAGCTCTGTCCTGCTTTTTTCAGCTTATCCACAAACTTATACGCCTCTTTCGAAAAGCATCCGATCCCGTATTTGGACGGAAGTGAAAATACGGGCATTAAAATTCCACTTGCTCTCTGCATCTTTTATCTCCCTTCAAGAGTACCCCCGGCATCTCTGCCGGAGGTCCCCTGCTGAATTATCCTATATTTTATAAGTGCCAGATATCTTTGTTGTACTCTTCGATCGTCCTGTCAGATGAGAAGAAACCTGCTTTTGCAATGTTCACGAGCATCATCTTCGCCCATGCCTTTCTGTCGGCATAAGCCTCAAGAGCCTTCTCCTTTGTCTCCTTATAGGAATCAAAGTCGAGCAGAGTCATGAACCAGTCTTTGTTGATCAGTTCCTTCTGCAGACGCTCCAGGTTCTCCTTCTGTCCTACCTCGAGCATCTCATCGCTGGTGATGAAATCGATCGCCGCCTTGATCGCCGGGTTGTTCTCATAGTAATCCTTTGCAACATAGTCAGCCTTCGCATAGTGCTCGATGACCTCGTCGCTGGATGCGCCGAACACGAAGATGTTGTCGTCGCCTACCGCCTCGTGGATTTCCACATTTGCTCCGTCTTCTGTTCCAAGAGTCACAGCGCCGTTGAGCATAAACTTCATATTTCCTGTTCCGCTGGCCTCTTTCGATGCAAGAGAAATCTGCTCGGAAATATCGCATGCAGGAATCAGTTTTCCTGCTTTCGTCACATTATAGTTTTCAACCATGACAACTCTGAGATATTTGTTTACCTCCAGATCATTGTTGATGATCTCCTGCAGGCAGAGGATCAGATGGATGATATCCTTTGCGATCACATACGCCGGAGCTGCCTTCGCACCGAAGATTGCTGTCACCGGAGCTGCCGGGATCTTTCCTGCCTTGATCTCAAGGTATTTGTCAATGATATAGAGCGCATTGAGCTGCTGGCGCTTATACTCATGAAGACGTTTCACCTGGATATCGAAGATCGTATCCGGGCTGACTTCAATATCCTGAGTCTCCTTCAGATATTCGCACAGTGTCTCTTTATTCCTGTGCTTGATCTCAAGCAGCTTCTCCAGCACTGCGTCGTCATCTTTATATTTAAGAAGTTTCTCAAGCTCTGTGGCATCCTTCTTGTATCCCTCTCCGATCAGGCTGTCAATATACTCTGTCAGGAGCGGATTGCAGTGGATGAGCCAGCGGCGGAATGTAATTCCGTTTGTCTTATTATTGAACTTCTCAGGATAGATCTTATAGAAATTGTTCAGCTCAGAGTTCTTGAGGATCTCTGTGTGCAGAGCAGCGACACCGTTCACGCTGAATCCATAGTGGATATCAATATGCGCCATGTGTACTGTGTCATTTCTGTCGATGACCGCCACGCTCTCGTCATCGAATTTTCTTCTCACTTTGTCATCCAGCACTTCAATGATCGGCATGAGCTGCGGGACAACCTTCTTCAGGTAAGCGATCGGCCACTTCTCAAGCGCCTCTGCGAGGATCGTGTGGTTCGTGTAGGCGCATGTCCTGGAGACAACGTCGATTGCGTCATCCATATCCATTCCGCGCTGAATGAGAAGACGGATCAGCTCCGGGATCACCATAGTCGGGTGCGTATCGTTGATCTGGATCACTGCATAGTCCGGAAGATCATACAGAGTGCATCCCTTTGCCGTGCACTCGTCAAGAATGAGCTGAGCGCCCGCGCTGACCATGAAATACTGCTGGTAGATACGGAGCAGCCTTCCCTTTTCATCGCTGTCGTCCGGATAAAGGAACAGCGTAAGGTTCTTCTGGATATCTTCTTTATCAAAATCAATTCCGTCTTTTACGATCGACTCATCAACAGAATCAAGATCAAATAAGTGGAGTTTATTTGTCTTGTTATTATAGCCGGTGACCTCAATGTCATACATTCTGGCATTTACTTTCAGTCCCTTGAATTCTACCGGATAAGTCACATCTGTTCTGTTCAGCCAGGATTTCTTCTCGATCCACGGGTTCGGTGTTTCCTTCTGGAGATGATCCTCAAACTCCTGTTTGAACAGGCCGAGATGATAGTTCAGGCCTATGCCGTCTCCCGCAAGGCCGAGCGTTGCGATCGAATCAAGGAAACATGCCGCAAGACGTCCCAGGCCTCCGTTTCCGAGTGACGGTTCCGGCTCAGCCTCTTCGATCTGAGCAATGTCCTTTCCGTTTGCTTCCAGAATTTCTTTCACTTCTTTATAGATGCCGAGATTGATCATATTATTGGAAAGAAGTTTTCCGATAAGAAACTCAGCCGAAATATAGTAAAGTTTTTTCTTGCTGTCCGTGCGTTCTTTTGCCGCTGCCAGCTCCTGAACGATCGTAAGAAGCGCGTGATAGATTTCTTCATTCGACGCCTGTGCAATTTCCTTTCCAAGGATCTGTTTTAACTTTTCCTGAATGTTCATGGTACTTCTCCTTTCAAAACCATTCGTATTCGCTGCTTACGTTACTTTCCACACCAGACCGCTTCCTGTGTGAATACGGTGTGATCTGTAACTTCTATACTGCATTTTAATACGCTTTCCCCCGTTTTTCTTGCAAAATACTTTCATTTTATTGTACAATACTATCATTATATAATGATCCGTCTTTTTTCTGTCCCGCAGCTCTTTCTGCGGCGGACAAACACCCGGAAAGGAGCCCCGTTTTCCCATGAATCTCAGCGAATACCAGAACTATCACGAGACAAAAAGCCACACTGCCGAAGAATTTCCCTACACGACTTATCTCTGTTCCATTCCTCTGGACTTCACCCACGTGCCGCCGCACTGGCACATGGAGATAGAACTGATCGTGATCAAAAAAGGGCGAGGCACCGTGACTGTAGATTTCCGTCAGCGCTCCGTCACCGCCGGAGACATTATATTCATACGCCCCGGGCAGCTGCATTCCATCGGGCAGGAGGAAAATCGTTCCATGGAGTACGAGAATATCATTCTGAAACCCGGTCTGCTCATCTCCGGTGAGTCCGATCTCTGCGCCCGGCAGTATCTCGACCCGCTCCTTGACGGCAGGATCCCTTCAGAATCTTTTCTCACGCCGGCGCTTTCTTACTATAAAGATGCTTCCGACTGCATCCGTCAGATCGACCTGCTCTGTGACACGCAGCCTGAAGGTTATCAGCTCGGAGTCAAAGGATTTCTTTTTCAGTTTTTCTTTCTGCTCGTATCCAACCGCCTGGAGAAAGAGAAGGAACCGGCAGTCCAGACCAAAACTCTGGAAAAGCTGAAGACGATCCTTAAATATGTAGAAGAACACTATGCCGAGCATATCACGATCGAAGACATGGCCGCGCTGACCTACTACAGCAAGTCCCATTTTATGAAATTTTTTAAGGCTCATATGGGGAGCGGCTTTATTGAATATCTGAACGACTACCGGCTGACAATGGCGGAACGCCTACTTAAGACCTCCGATGCCTCAGTTCTGGAAATCGCAGAGATGAGCGGCTTCGACAACCTCTCATATTTCAACCGTATTTTCAAAAAGAAGTACGGAGAATCCCCTGGGAAATGGCGGGGATAGTCTGAAAATACTGAATATGGAAAAAACAGGCACTTTTCGATTCGTCTTCGGTTATTCTGAAAACAAATCAGAAAGTGCCTGTCCTTCTTTTTTCACCTGACTGCCGTCACGAATGATAATACAGCTCGATCGGATCGATGGGATCAAAGGGATGCTCTTCCTCCATCTTCTTATTTCTTCCATGTCTCTTGATCAGTTCTCCGCTCTTGTTATATACCCAGAATGAATAGACCAGCAGTTTATTCACCTTTCCGATCTTTTCCTTCGTCGTCTTCTCGTAGAGAACTCCTCCCGCCTTCAGCGGCGTCTTCTTATGGATCAGAGAGATCAGCTCCGTCTCGCAGGTTACCGGCTCCGGCAGGATTGTGTATCCCCTCCCCACACAGTCTGGCTTATGGGAATCACTGCCTCCCGTTGTCAACTTTCCGTACTTCCGCGCAAGCTTAAGCGCTCCCGCATTGGATTCCGGAGATTCACAGCTGTTGAACGCCTCCACGAAATCAAACCGCTTCACGATCTCCGGAGACTGATAAAATCTGCGCGCATTGGTGAAACTCATATATTTCTCACCGCACGGATGCGCCGGTCCCAGGACACCGCCGTTGCGATGCACGAGATCGATCAATACTGCAAGGGGCATCCCTCTCATCTCAAGCAGACGCATCTTAACGCCTTCCGGCATAATAACAAGGATATGTCCTGCATCTCTGGTGTCATACTCGATCCCTTTCAGTACCACAAAATCTGTATGCTTCTTTCCTTTTATATTATTCTTCCAATAGCGGTAACCGTTATACGTATCATGATCTGTTATGACCATCCCCTGAAAACCGTGCTTCTTCAGGATCGTGATATACTCTTCAAGCCCCACCTTGCTGTCAATAGATCCTTCCTTAACATGACAGTGCATATCAATCTTCATACGCAAGCCTCCTTTTTCAAATTTTGCAGAGGATTTTCTGAAAATTTTTCTGACTTTATTATAACGCTTTGTCTCATTTCTGACAACTGTCGGACACTTTCTTTTCACTTTCCGGCCCAAACCGATCATAGAGCAGAGATATCTGCCGTCCGCATCATATAGGATTGACATTTTTATCCTACGATTGTAATATTATCTCAAAAGCGGGGACCGCACTGCGCTCTTCCCTGTATAATCCCGAAGCGGCACCACAGGGTCCTGCTTCAGACAGGAGGTCTTTACCATGACAAGAAAACAGTATTTAAAAAAGAAAAAAAGGCGTGCGCCTCATCCCCGGAGATGGCTGATTCCGCTGATCATCATCCTGGCAGTCCTGCTGTGCGCAGGCATCAGCTTCTTTGTCTGGTGGATGCTGAGCCGCCGTCCCGTGCCGGAAGACACCGTAAAAGAGTACTTTTCCCTTTTGAATGATGGGAAATACGATGAAATGTACGGTCTTCTCAGCGATTCTTCCCAGGATTCTATCAGCGAAGAAGATTTTACAGCGCGCAACCAGAATATTTATGAAGGCATCGAAGCGTCAGATATCAAGATCAAGCTTCCTGACAAGGATTCCGCCTCCTCCAAAAAGACAGAGACCGTCACTTACAGCACTTCCATGGATACATCGGCGGGCGCCGTCACTTTTGACAACCAGATGACTCTCGAGAAAAACAGCGATGGAGACTACAGGATCAACTGGGATTCCACACTGATCTTTCCCTCTCTCCAGGATGATTACAAAGTGCGGGTGGAGACAGAGACCGCGAAGCGTGGAAGTATATACGACCGGAACGGCACCGCGCTCGCGACCCAGGGAACTGTATCCGAAGTGGGGCTTGTGCCGGGCAAGATGAATGCGGATCCTGAGGCAGATATTGCAAAGATCGCAGAACTTCTCGGATTGAGCGCAGAGGATATCACGGACAGCCTGAATGCTTCCTATGTACAGGATGACACCTTTGTCCCCCTGAAACAGATCTCCAAAGATGACGCAGAGACCGAAGCCCAGCTTCTCCAGATCCCGGGAATCCTGATCAACGACGCGGAGGCCAGGGTCTATCCGCTCGGCGCAGCTGCAGGACATCTGACCGGCTATATACAGCCTGTAACAGCCGAAGACCTGGAAGAAAAGCAGGGTCAGGGATATCATGCGAACAGCATGATCGGAAAATCAGGACTGGAACTTGCCTGCGAAGAACAGCTGCGCGCCGTGGACGGATCCTCCATCATTATCGTCGACGGGGACGGAAACACCGTCGAAACACTTGCCTCCCAGGAAGCGCAGAACGGTCAGGATGTTTACGTGACGATCGACGCCTCCCTGCAGCAGTCTGCATATGAACAGTTTGCATCTGATCCGGGCACCGCAGCCGCCATGAACCCAAAGACAGGAGAAGTGCTCGCGCTCGTCAGCACCCCCGGATATGATCCCAACGAATTCATCATGGGAATGTCCGACGAGAGATGGAACGAACTGAGCAGCGCAGAAGACACACCCCTCAGCAACCGATTCCAGAGCACATGGGTTCCCGGTTCCACCTTCAAGGCGCTCACAGCTGCGATCGGCGTAGACAGCGGAGCTATTGACCCGGAACAGAATCTGGGATATGTCGGCCTGAGCTGGCAGAAAGACGCAAGCTGGGGAAATTACTATGTTACCACTTTGACGGATTACGGCGATCAGGTAAACCTTGAAAACGCACTCGTCTACTCAGATAACATATACTTTGCACGCGCTGCCCTGAATATCGGAGCGGATACCATGATCAGTAAATTTAAAGCCATGGGATTTAATGAAGAAATTCCTTTTGAGCTGAGCCTCAGCGCATCAACCTATGACGACGATGACAAGATCGACTCAGACATTCAGCTTGCAGATACCGGCTATGGCCAGGGTCAGCTCCTTGTCAATCCGGTCCACCTGCTTTCCATGTATTCTATGTTCGTCAACAACGGAAGCATGATACAGCCTGTACTCGCTTACCAGGAAGGCTATACCGGACAGATCTGGAAAGAACAGGTCGTCTCCGCCGCAGCTGCCGAGACTGTAAAAAATGATCTCATACAGGTCATTGAAAATCCTTCCGGAACCGGCGCATCAGCAAAAATCGACGGAGTCACCCTCCTCGGGAAAACCGGAACAGCAGAGATCAAGGAAAGCCAGGACGACACGGACGGCATTGAGCGAGGATGGTTCATCTGCGAGACCGCAGATGACAGCACAGCTACTCCGATCGCGGTCGTCGGCATGGTTGAAGACGTCAAAGATAAGGGCGGAAGCAGCTATGTAACACAGAAAGTAAGAAATATCACGGCAGGATATTTCGGACAATAACATTTTCTTCTCACATCAACAGCAGCAGGGCGTTCTGTCTTTCTTAAGCCAGAACGCCCTGTTGTTTTTTCACCCTTCGATCTTCTTCTCGCAGCTCACCATTCCGAAAAGACATCCGATCCATCCTGCCCCATAACACCAGGACGGGATCTGCACCTCCGTAAAGCAGTACAGTACTGCCAAAGCTGTTAAAATAATGATTCCCGCTGAAAGAATGATCGCGCTTAAAATCTCTTTCCTGATATACATAACAAAACACACCTTTCTCTGATATGATCTTTCACTGCTATGATCATATCAGATCAGGTGTGTCATAAAACGGACTCATCACAGCCGTCCTATTTTTTTTCGTCAAATTCGTCATCCAGATATTCTATATCATCCAGATCATCCAGGTAATCCGTTTCATCCAGATCATCGTCATCCAGATATTCTATATCATCTGCTTCGTCATCCGGCTCGTCTTCATCATCCAGATAGTCGTCCTCTTCAGAGTATTCCTCATCATCAAAGTATTCATACTCTTCGGGTTCGCCGCCTTCCTCCGAATATTCGTATTCTCCGGACTCCTCATCTTCATCGAAATATTCATATTCGTCAGATTCTCCCTCATCGTCCGGATATTCATATTCCTCGGATTCTTCATACTCTTCAAAGTATTCGCTTCCGTCAGGCTCCTCCTCGTACAGAGCTCCTTCGTCTTCGAACTCCTCCTCACCGGCAAATTCCGATTCCTCATCGTCCTCATCGTCCAGGAAAAGATCCTCATCCAGGAACTCGGGTT
This sequence comes from Lachnospiraceae bacterium UBA1818, assembly GCA_904419285.1. GTDB lineage: Bacteria > Bacillota > Clostridia > Lachnospirales > Lachnospiraceae > Mediterraneibacter > Mediterraneibacter caccogallinarum. Next base: position 10,388 of record CAJFQZ010000019.1, on the reverse strand, counting down.
CCTCAGACTCCTCTTCCTTTTCCAGAACATCGACAAGCGCCCTTGCCTTTTCCACCTCATTTTCCGTAGAATGGGTCTTCCGTATCTCTGCAGCTTTCTCCAGATTTTGTCTCTTGCGCCTGCCTGATACAAACAGGATCTGAACAAGTGCACCCAGTATGCCGAGAGCCGTACACAGCAGTATATGGAACCATTCCCACTTAAGCGGCAGAAGATAGTAAAGCGCCGTTCCGGAGATCGCTGCACCGAACACAGCTGTTGCAAGTATGGTTATCGCTTTTACAAATTTGATCGCAAACAGAGCGAACACCAGCCCTGCCGCCGCACACGCTGCCGTCCAGATCCAGTCTGACGGACGGACCGCATATTGACAGACCGCGCTCACCGCTATCCATGAAGTCATAAACACACCGAACCGGTACAATTTTGCTCCAAGCACTGCCAGCACGATTCCAAGCACCAGCCCTGGTATCCAGGCGTAGACAGGATCAAGTCCCGCCAGAGACGCCGCATAAGTTCCTCCCGCAAGTCCTGCGAGGAACCCCAGCAGGCCTGCCCAGAAGCGCACGATCCTCAATCCGAACATTCCGATCAGGATTCCCACGACCGCCGCGGCCGCAAGAACGATGATCTCCGCCTGCGTCAGCACATGGCTGCTTTTCCCAAGTTCAGAAAGCACGGAATTCAAATCAAAATCCTGTATCTGTTCCAGTATTTCATTCACATTCATCTACTCCACCTCTATCTGTTTTTTCCTTTTTTCCCCTGTTTTCTCGCTTCACCGGCATTCCCCGCGCCTGTGCGCATCGTCCTCTTCGCTGTACATCCTTCCAAGATCATTCAGAAGACTTTTATATTCACCGGCCACCCAGTCCGGTGAAAGTATCTTCACTTCCCGGCCAAGTCCGGTGATCCAGCCGTAAAACTGCTCACTGACCGCCACATCGACCCGGGCGATAAAGTTTTCATTGCCGTCCGGACGAAGAGGTACATCTTTTCCAAATCGGTCGATCACAACTCCCACGTACTTATTCGGGAATCGGATCCGCACCTTTTCTTCCGCCCCGCCGAACATCGAAAATGTACGTTTTGTATACTGAGCCAGATCAAAGCGTCCAAATTCTTCTCTTCCTTCCCTCGGCTGATCCTGCAGCTCGATATGGAGCATTTTGTCTACGCGGAAGTGCTTCATCTTTCCTGCGTCCATATCATATCCGATGAGATAATAGTTTTCGTTGTCCCAGGTCAGAGCCCATGGGCTCACATGATATGGGCTGCCGTTCTTTTTGAGCCGGATCTCTTTCGATATGGTCCACTCAAAATATTTAAACAGGATCTGCTGATTTGAAGCGATCGCGGAATTGAGCTTATCCACATTATAATAGATACTTTCGTTCATGGTCTTGATCCTGTCTGAAACGACAACCTGCCGCTGCAGCTGCCCTGCCTCATACCTGCTTGCGAGACGCTCGATCTTCTTGATCAGACTGGCGGACTTCTTCTCTGTGATAAATTTTGAAGACTGTACCGCGTCTACCAGAAGCTTCAGTTCCGCAAGCTCAAAATCCCGGCCTGCCAGATAGTAGCCCTCCGGCGGTGTCTTTCTGTATGTAATATCCATCCCGAATGTTTTCAGGGTTTCAATATCATGATACAGGCTTTTTCTCTCAGCATGGATCCCCAGACTGCTCAGTCTTTCTTCCAGCTCTTTTCTTGAAAACGGATGATCCTCATCTGACTCTTCCTGAAACAGGCGCATCAGATAAAGGATCTTTACTTTTTGATTACTGCTCTTTGCCATCTGTCACTCCCCAGTCATCAGCCCCCTGCCATATTTCGTACTCTTATCTCCCCTCTGTCTCTTTGTCCATTCTATCAATTTTTTTTACGGATTACAAGAGTCTGTAAATTCTTGATCCGACTTTCAGAATACTGCTGACTCCCTCCTGTTTTCCATCCACGGTTATACCGCCCTGATTTTATGCAAAAAAGAAGATGGACACCAATCACTTACCCGATCAGCATCCATCTTCACTTTGATATTTCTATCATTCTTTTTTACCTCTTTCTACCTTTTTCTGATAGATTAACTTATGTTCCCGGCGGTCCGTACCTCCTATTCTTAGATTCCTGCTGGACTTTGACCTATCGATAATCTTCTTCCCTGATATAGATTTTACCTCTCTCATAACTTTCTCGTCATTATGATATTTCTCTATATCTGATTACCCATCTGTCAATCACGACATCCTTCAGGTGAAATAAAACTTTCTTGAATTTTCTTTTAAAGAAGAATATAACTTTTATTCTTTCGAATCTCTTTTATATTCTTTTTTAATTGATTGTTCAATCTGTTTTATTTGTTGTCATTATAATAACTCTTTACTCTCCATTTGTCAATATATTTTTAGAAATTTATTTTACTTTTTATTTATTATCTGTTTTTATTTTCTTTTTATAATATCAATTCAGATTATTTATTCATGTATCAGCTTTTTTCTTTCTGATTGACTTCTATGTATGCGGACATTAAAATAGAATGGAAATGTCTAAATTGTAAACAAAAAGGAGTCTTTATATGGAACAGTTAAAAATTCCGGAAGGCTATTCTGCCCCGCTCACCATCCGTGAGACGGAAGTTGCCATCAAGGAAGTAAAAGATCATTTTGAGCGGGCTCTTGCCAAATCGCTGCACCTGACCCGTGTTTCAGCTCCGCTGTTCGTACGCCCTGAGACCGGCATGAACGACAATCTGAACGGTGTGGAGCGCCCGGTATCCTTCGGGATCAAAGAACAGGATGATGCGACTGCCGAGATCGTCCATTCTCTTGCAAAATGGAAGCGCTACGCTCTGAAAAACTACGGGTTCCATTCCGGTGAGGGTCTGTATACGGACATGAGCGCCATCCGCCGCGACGAAGATACAGACAACATCCACTCACTCTATGTGGATCAATGGGACTGGGAGAAGATCATCTCCAGAGAAGAGCGCAACATGGAAACTCTTGAGTATACTGTACGCAAAGTATACAGCGCCCTGAAAGATACGGAAAACTACATATCCAGAAGGTACAACTACATCGAGCCTCTGCTCCCGGATGACATTTTCTTCATTACTTCCCAGGAACTTGAGGATCTGTATCCGAACCTCACGCCAAAGGAAAGGGAAACCGTCATCGCCCGCGACAAAGGCGCTGTCTTCATCTCTCAGATCGGCAAGGTGCTTGCTTCCGGCGAGAAGCACGACGGACGCGCACCGGACTACGACGACTGGGAATTGAACGGAGATATCATCGTATATTATCCTGTCCTTGATATGGGCCTGGAGCTCTCTTCCATGGGAATCCGTGTGGATGAAGAATCTCTCCGCCGGCAGCTTAAGATCGCAGGATGCGAAGAACGTGCAGAGCTTCCGTTCCAGAAATCTCTGTTAAACGGAGAACTCCCTTACACCGTAGGCGGCGGCATCGGACAGTCCCGCATCTGTATGTACTATTTAAGGAAGGCTCACATCGGCGAAGTACAGTCTTCCCTGTGGCCGGAAGATGTCACTGTCCGCGCCCGCGAAAACGGCATCCATCTGCTGTAAGACTTCCTCACCATAAAGGATGAAACAGAGCCAGTGACTGCTGATCCGCAGCTGCAGGCTCTGTTTTTTATAATCATCATACCAAGGAGAAATTATTATGTTTCACTTATTGCTGGCGATCATTTACCTCGCTTTTATCAGCCTCGGCCTGCCTGACGCCCTTCTGGGTTCCGCATGGCCTACAATGTACACCGAATTCGGTGTTCCTGTCTCCTATGCCGGTATCATTTCCATGATCATTGCGCTGGGAACCATTGTCTCCAGCCTTCAGAGCGACCGACTGACCCGCAGATTCGGCACCGGGAAGGTGACCGCTGTCAGCGTGGGGATCACTGCCGCCGCACTGCTCGGCTTTTCTTTTACACATTCTTTCTGGCTCCTCTGTCTCTGGGCTGTACCCTACGGCCTGGGTGCAGGCAGTGTGGACGCATCGCTGAACAACTACGTTGCACTGCACTATAAAAGCCGCCATATGAGCTGGCTCCACTGCATGTGGGGCGTCGGAGCCACAGCTGGGCCTTACATCATGGGCTTCGCTCTGAGCAGCGGGCAGAAATGGAACTCCGGATATCTTTATATTGCTGTCCTTCAGATCATCCTCACCGGCATCCTGGTCTTCAGCCTCCCGCTGTGGAAAGGACGTTCTGCCGGCGGAAGAAATGATTCTGCTGCAGAGGGAAAAGCATTGTCTCTCGGCGAGATCATCCGAATTCCGGGCGCCAGGGAGATCATGCTGTGCTTCTTCTGCTACTGTGCACTGGAACAGACTTCAGGATTGTGGGCCAGCAGCTATCTCACACTGTTCAAGTCCATTCCCGCAGAAACAGCCGCGCGCTTTGCCGGACTGTTCTACATCGGGATCACCGTCGGACGCGCTTTGAGCGGTTTCCTTACCATGAAGCTGAACGATGTTCAGATGATCCGACTCGGTCAGGGAATCATTGCCGCGGGAATCCTTACGCTTTTCCTGCCCGGTCCCGCCTTCCTCTCACTGGCAGGCCTGATCCTGATCGGACTCGGATGTGCTCCCGTATACCCATGCATCATCCACTCCACACCGGCGCATTTTGGCGCAGATAAATCCCAGGCCGTCATCGGCGTTCAGATGGCCAGCGCCTACATCGGCACCTGCATCATGCCGCCGATCTTCGGGCTCATAGCCAACCATATTTCCGTGGGGCTGTTCCCGCTTTATCTGCTGCTGATCCTGATTCTCATGTTCATCATGCATGAGCTTCTCACACGGAAAACCGCACACTGAGCAGGAAACTATTTGCGAAAGGAGCACATTATGCCAAACCGCACCACACTCTCCCCGGAACAGAAGGAACAGACCCGCCACGGAGGCCACCTGTTTCCTTTCCAGAAATATATCACCTCTCTGTCAGACCTCTATCCGGCTGTGACGCCGCACTGGCACGACGAGGCAGAGCTGACCTTGATCACCAGAGGGAGCTGCACCTATCAGATCCGGCTTGAGACCTATGAGGCTGAACAGGGCGACTTTCTGTTCGTTCCTCCCGCCGCGCTTCACTCCCTGACGATTCCGCCGAAGTCGCGATATGAATCGGAAACCTATGTATTTCATATGAACTTTCTGGGGGCAAATTCTGCTGATATCTGCGCTGTCCGGTATCTGGCGCCAGTTGCGTCCCAGAGCCTGCTGCTCCCCTGCCATATCGGGAAGGAGCATCCGGCATATTCCGAGCTGATGCAGATTTTCAACTCCATAAACAGCGTATACGAAGGCGCTGCTCCCGGCTATGAACTGGTCCTGAAGTCTCTCCTGCTCCGGACGATCGCGGTCCTGCTCCCCTACGGCAAAGAAGAGAGTTCACGCCCGCAGCTCCAGACCGAGCACATGGACAAGCTCAAGCTGGTCCTGGAATATATCGGCGAACATTACGCAGAAGAACTGTCTATCGCTCAGCTTGCAAATCTCTGTTTCTTCAGCGAGTACCATTTTATGCGTTTTTTCAAAAAATATATGGGGATATCCTGTCTGGAGTACATCAAAGACCTAAGACTTGAAAAAGCAGCAAAGCTTCTCAGCCAGGGTGAAACGCCGGTCCTCGACGCCTCGCTCTCCTCCGGCTTCCCGAATCTCTCTTACTTTTATCGGGAATTCAAGAAAAAATACGGCATGACTCCGAAGCAGTTCATCGAAGCCATGCCGAAAGAAGGGATCAATCCTCACAAATTTGAATAAATTCTCCTTTTATATCGAAAGCATGATTCATGGGGCCGCTGCCCTTTCCGAGATCGAGCATGGCTCCCAGCGCGCCGGAAATGTATCTCTTTGCCCGCTCCACGGATTCATCCAGAGAAAACCCTTTCGCAAGATTGGACGCGATAGCGCTGGAGAGCGTGCACCCGGTACCGTGGGTGTTCGGGTTGTCGATCCGCTTTCCGTAAAACCATCTTCCGCCGCCCTCTCTGTAGAGAAGATCATTGGCGTCATTGATCTGATGTCCGCCCTTGACCAGCACGGCGCAGCTGTAAGCAGCGCTGATCTTCTCCGCCGCTCTGACCATATCTTCCTCTGTCTTCACCGACATTCCCGAGAGCACTTCCGCCTCCGGGATATTTGGCGTCAGTACATCTGCCAGAGGGAGCAGCTTCTCTTTCAGCGTATCGACTGCATCGTCGCTGATCAGTTTTGATCCGCTGGTCGCCACCATGACAGGGTCGACAACAATATTGTTTGCATGATATTCTTTCAGTTTCTCAGCAATCGCTTCGATCAGACCTGAAGACGACACCATCCCAATCTTCACTGCATCCGGACGGATATCCGTAAACACGCAGTCAAGCTGTTCCTTCAGGAACTCCGGAGTCACCTCCATGATCCCCGTCACCCCGGTTGTATTCTGTGCAGTGAGCGCAGTGACCACGCTCATGGCAAACACACCGTTTGCCGTCATCGTCTTAATGTCCGCCTGGATCCCTGCTCCTCCGCTGGAGTCGCTCCCTGCGATCGTAAGTGCTGTCTTCATCTGTCCTCTCATCCTTTCTTCTGTTCCGTCTGCGACGCCCGCTTCCAGAATATGTTGAAATCCTTGAACTCCGGCAGATAGATATCCGCTGTATTCCAGATCTGCGCCAGATTCCTGTCATTTGACTTGTCATATACTGCAGCAGTCTTAAATCCCGCGTTATGCGCTGTCCTCAGAGCATGAAACGCATCCTCAAACACCCAGGTCTCTCCCGGCTCAGTATCAAGCTGGAGCGCCGCGGCAAAATAGATATCCGGCTGATCCTTGCCGATCCCGATCTCTGAACAGGTGTAGATTCCCTGAAAATAAGAAAGCACTTTCAGTCTTCTGAGAGCCGCCTCGGTATTCTTTCTGTCGCCCGATGTAGCGATCACCATTGGTATCCCCCGTTCTCTGAACTCGCTCAGGTACTGGCGCACTCCTTCTTTCAGAGGGACTTTCTCCGCATAGAAGTCCCGCACTTCCCGGTTCAGTCCGCTTACAACCTCCTCAACACTCTTATCGATCCCGTACTGTGTGATCAGGTATTCTGCACCCTCCTCAAGACTCATTGCAAACAGGATCTCTCCCAGATCCTTTTCCGCCTCCAGCCCAAGGCTGTTCAGATACAGTTCCCCCAGGTTCTCCCAAACCGGCATGGAGTTTAACAGAACTCCGTCCACGTCAAAAATAACACCTTTGATCATAGATCATCACCCTTTACATATCCGGGCGTCCCTGACTTCAGCCGCGCTAAGCCAGCATCTCTTCCACCCGCTTTTTCAGTTCTCCTGCTGCCGCCTCGATATCCTTCTGTGCAAAGATCGCGCTGATCACGGCAATTCCGCAGATCCCGCTGCCTCTGAGCTCCATTACATTCTCCCTGCTGATCCCGCCGATGGCAATAACAGGAATGTCCACAGCCCTGCAGATCTCCTTCAGCGTCTCACGGCTCACTTCTACAGCGTCGGCCTTCGATCCGGTTGGGAACACAGCGCCTACTCCGAGGTAGTCAGCGCCCTGCTCCTGAGCTCTGAGCGCCTGTTCCACCGTCTGGGCAGACACACCGATAATCTTCTCCGGACCCAGCTTTCTGCGGACGTCTCCTGCTTCCATATCGCTCTGTCCCACGTGGACACCGTCAGCACCGATTTCAGCGGCAATCTCCACATTGTCATTGATCACAAATGGAACTTTATATTCTCTGCAGAGCTTCTGAATTTCCTTCGCCTCTTCAAGGAAATCTGCGTCGTCCAGCTCTTTCTCCCGGAGCTGGACAAAAGTAGCTCCTCCCCTCAGCGCGCTCTCCACCTGGCTGTACAGTGTTTTATCACCCAGCCAGCTGCGGTCCGTCACAGCGTATAGAACTAAATCTTTTCTATCGCAATTCATAGATTGCTCCTTTCTCTAAATCTTCGCCTGTCATATTGTAAATGGCATCTATGATCCGATTTCTGTAGGCTGCATTGCCATCCCCTTCCTGCATCCGGCTCCAGCCGATCTCACCGGCCAGTCCCATCACACATACCGCAGCTGCAGCCGCCTCCAGCGGATGGTCCGGGTTTGCAGTCAGATATGCCGTCATGATCCCTGACAGCTGGCAGCCCGTTCCCGTGATCTTGCCCATCTCCGGGCGCCCGTTTCTTATAACATAGCACTTTCTTCCGTCGGATACCAGATCGATGGCTCCAGTGACTGCAATAATGCAGCCGGCGCTTTCCGCAAAGCCTTTCACAAACGCCACAGCGTCATCAAGGGTCTCCTCTGTCACTGCGTCAGCCACATCCGCGTCCACGCCCTTCGTCGTCCCGCTTCCGAGGGCAAGCGTCTTGATCTCAGAAATATTTCCCCGGATTGCGGCAAGCTTCAGCCCACGCATCAGATCCAGAGCAGTATTCGTGCGCAGAGCGCTTGCTCCCGCCCCGACCGGATCGAGAAGGATCGGATGTCCCAGCTCGTTCGCCTTCCGTCCCGCCCGGAACATTCCCTCAATGCTTGTCTTATGCAGCGTTCCGATATTAATATTCAGCCCGCCACACACAGATGTAATATCCTCCACATCTTCTGCCTCATCTGACATGATCGGACTTCCGCCGCAGGCAAGCAGCACATTCGCCACATCATTGACCGTTACATAGTTTGTTATATTATGTACCAGAGGTACAGTATTTCTTACATTTTCAAGACATTCTCTCATCATGGCACACCAGCTCCTTATTTTTTATAAAAAGGAGAAGCCCTGTCGCAGTACTGTAAGACGACTGACTGCGGCATGCGCCTCCTGCCCGTGGCTTTTTATTCTATGAGTACGTTCCCCAGGATTCTCATATAGAATATTTTCTTATGAAATAAAAAAGCCGGGCACCTTCTTCGGGCACGCCAGCGCATATCACAGATCGCATATGATCCTCTTCTCCCTACGTTGGCATTACCCAAATCAGGTCATGGGTCTAAGCACACAGCTTACTCTCAGCCTGCTTCACGCGCAAGCTCCCCCTGTCTACATTCTTCAATTTCTTTCCTGTCCGTATCTTAACTCACTCTTATGCTTCCCGCATATCCGTATCCAGATTACCGAGATAGATGTCGAATACTTTCATCTTCTTCATCGCGGTAACAAGTACAGCCGCTATGATCGTTCCGCCGCAGCTCGATACAAAAAACGGAAGTACAAAGCCGAACACTGCGCTCTCGCTTCCCATAATGAGCGTAGCGATCGGATAACTTAACAGACCGCCGATCACAGATGTGCCAAAGAGTTCTCCCAGATAAGCCAGCGGCAGATGCTTCCCATACTTATACAACATTCCGCACAAAAAAGCTCCGCACATGGATCCCGGAAACGCGAGAAGTGTTCCTGTTCCCATCAGATTTCTGAGAAGGCTCGTCACAAATGCCATGCCGACTGCATATCCCGGTCCCAGGAATACTCCACCAAGTATGTTGATAAAATGCTGGACCGGAGCACACTTTGACGCTCCCACCGGGATCGATAACGGGGAACAGACGATTCCCACTGCTACCAGGATACCCGCAAGGGCAAGTTTTTTCACGTTGACATTCTTCATAGTTCAACCTCCTGTACACGTGCACCCGCCGTCAAGTCAACTAAAACAGCCCGGCTGCACTGACGGTCGATGCTCACTGGCATCCTCTCACTCCGGAACACGGATTCCCTCGCATGATGTTTTCGTACTTAAACAAGCTTCCGCGCACGGCCGGCAGCCCCGCCGCGGCAGAAGCATCTGCTCTGGTGTACAGTTAAAACCCGGACGGCGCTCCCCGCCCGGGAAAACCTTTATTCAATTGTCCTGCATTATGTTACCACGTTCTGCCAATAAAAGCAACAAAACTCAGAAACGTTCCTGCCGCCCCGAATACAGTGATCAGCACTGATACAAAGTCCCTTTTTATCGTCCGGCACCTGTGATAGAAAGTAAACGTACTGTACGCCAGGATCAGTGCAAGAATGCCTGAAGATTCCTGATCTTTCACAATACAGTAAATGAGAAGGGAAAGAGCAAGCACGTAAAATCCCCAGAATCCGCAGCGGAAACTTTTCATATAATTCAGCTGATACTTTAGCTCCGCCATGCTGATAATATTTTCCTCGCTCTTGCGCCTGTACTGCTTCTCCGGTATGATCTCACCGCTCAGCAGATCGTTCACTCCGACCTTAAGGCTGCAGCTCAGCGGCTGGATCAGCGACAGATCCGGCATGCATCTTCCCGTTTCCCTTAGTTAAAGATATTGTTGGGTATCTCAAGATGTGTCATTCGATTTTGCCGATAAAGCGGTAGAAGATTTCCACTTCCTGTTCCCGG
>CAJFQZ010000018.1 GCA_904419285.1 Lachnospiraceae bacterium UBA1818 | reverse complement strand
GAAGAAATTCGTTGTTGAGACAGCAGACGCTGAGATCGCGGCAGCAGGCAGCGACCTTGAGTACGAAGTTGGTACAATGATCGAGATCCCGAGAGCTGCCCTTACAGCTGACGAGATTGCAACAGAGGCTGACTTCTTCTGCTTCGGTACAAACGACCTGACTCAGATGACATACGGATTCTCCCGTGACGACGCTGGCAAGTTCCTTGACGCTTACTATGACGCGAAGATCTTCGAGAACGATCCGTTCGCAAAACTGGATCAGACAGGCGTAGGCAAGCTGATGAAGATGGCGATCGACCTCGGCAAGCCGGTTAATCCGAAACTGCACGTAGGTATCTGCGGCGAGCATGGCGGAGACCCGAGCTCTGTAGAGTTCTGCAACAGCATCGGACTTGACTATGTATCCTGCTCACCGTTCCGTGTACCGATCGCAAGACTGGCAGCGGCACAGGCAGCGATCGCTCAGAAGAACGCTTAATCGTAAACAGAATACGGTAGTTTTACAATCCCGCCTCCTTATTAGAGGCGGGATTTTTCTGCATTTTTACAAATCTTTTATTACGGTTCCGTAATAGCTTTATCAAGAGAATGTAAAGAAATTTAAATGAAAGCAAAGTGTATTGAACGTCCTTTTTTTTAAATGTAGAATGTCTGAGGACTTGATTCCAATGTTTTACGATTTTAAAGGAGGTTTAAGTTGTATGGCAATGAAAAAGGTGAATTACAGAGTAAAAGCCGGAATCGCAGCTGTGGTGTTTGCCCTTGGCGGAAGCACTCTGCCCGGTAATGTCTGTATAAATGCACCTGCAACTGTTCAGGCAGAAGAAGGAACAGGAGCAGAGAGTGCGTCCCAGCAGGTAATAAATCTTAATACGAGCTGGAAATATCTTGACAATAACACAGATCCGGCAGCAGGGCTCGGCTCACTGACAGCCTGGACAGCGGCAGGGTTTGACGACAGCTCCTGGAAAGAGGCAGCAGGCAGCTTCGGCGCAAAGAGAGGAGAGCTTACAGAGTTCGACGGATACACTCCTACAGTGCTCCTTCAGCAGTACATTGAAGGAACTACAACGGATGTCCCGACTTTTTTCTTCAGAACAAAATTCAACTTGACAAATGTAAGTGAGATCACTTCCATCACAGGCTCCCTCTGTCATGACGATGCTGTTGCAGTCTATCTGAACGGACATCTGATCAAATCACAGTATCTGAATTCAGAGGGACAGGAAAGCAACCTGTACTATTCGGGAGTTTCCCAGGGAGCGCCGGAAAAACTGGATGTGAATCTGACGGCAGAGCAGGTCGCAGAGTATGCAGTAGAAGGTGAGAACGTTCTGTCTGTGGAGTTACATAACGACAGAGCATCAAGCTCCGATATTTATTTTGAGTTTACAGACCTGACAGTGAATTATAACGAGGCAGCTGCTCCGGTTGAGCAGAAATCTGTAGTTCTCACCCTGGGAAGCGATGAGAGCAGCAGGGGGCTTACATGGTATGCGAATACAGAGGAAGCCGGACAGGTACAGTATGCGAAAGCTGCCGATATGGTGAACGGTGAGTTCCCGGCAGAGTACACAGCGGTTGACGCATCAGCGATTCCGACGAATGATGAGGGATTCTACTCCAATCAGGCGGTACTTTCCAACCTGGAAGAAAACACAGAGTATGTATACCGCGTGGTGAACGGAGATACAGTCAGCGATGTATATGATTTCTTAACGGGCAGCTATGATTCGTCTTTCAGCTTTGCCTTCGTGGGAGACCCTCAGATCGGTGCGGGAACCACGGCGACGGATATCGAGGGATGGAATGAGACGCTGGATACGATCCAGAACGATATGGACGTTGACTTCCTCTTCTCCGCAGGAGACCAGGTGAATGTAAATAACAATGAAGAGCAGTATGCAGGATATATCAATGACGCGTTCACATCTCTGGCAAGCGTGACCACGATCGGCAACCACGACAGCGGCAATGCGGCGTACAACGAACACTTTAATCTGCCGAATGAGAGCGCGGGGCTGGGAGCGACAGCGGCAGGTACGGATTACTGGTTCGTGTACAACAATACGCTGTTCATGGATATCAACTCCAATAACCGTTCGACAGCGGAGCATAAGCAGTTTATGGAAGAGGCGATCAATCAGAATCCGGATGTGAGATGGAAAACAGTGATCTTCCATCATTCTGTATATTCGACAGCCAGCCATACAGACGACAGCGATATCATCCAGAGGCGTGAAGAGCTTCCTCCGATATTGGATGAACTGGGAATTGACGTTGTGCTGATGGGACATGACCACGTCTATACACGAACCTACATGATGAACGGCGTCACACCGGATACAGCTGGCGGCGTACAGAGCGAGGTGACAGATCCGGACGGAGTTCTGTATCTGACAGCGAACTCGGCCAGCGGAAGTAAGTACTATGACATCAAAGCTCCGGAAGCTGCATTCTCGGCAGTGATGGACCAGTCCCACAGAAGAACAGTAACGGAAGTGGATATCACAGATAATTCTTATACGCTGACAACTTATTATGCAGACGACATGTCAGTGCTGGATAAGTTCACGATCAACAAAACTCCGGAAGTGAACACGGTTGAGCAGAAATCAGTGTTCCTCACACTGGGAAGCGATGAGAGCAGCAGGGGGCTTACATGGTATGCGGATACAGAGGAAGCCGGACAGGTACAGTATGCGAAGGCTGCAGACATGGTGAACGGGGAGTTCCCGGCAGAGTACACAGCAGTTGACGCATCAGCGATCCCGACCAATGATGAGGGATTCTACTCCAATCAGGCGGTACTTTCCAACCTGGAAGAGAACACAGAGTATGTATACCGTGTGGTGAACGGAGACACAATCAGCAGGACATACAGTTTTGAGACAGGCGACTTCGATTCATCATTCAGCTTTGCATTTGTGGGAGACCCGCAGATCGGAGCAGGAACGACACCGGAGGACATCGAGGGATGGAACGAGACGCTGGATACGATCCAGAACGATATGGATGTTGATTTCCTCTTCTCAGCGGGAGACCAGGTCAATGTGAACAACAACGAAGAGCAGTATGCAGGATATATCAATGACGCGTTCTCATCCCTGGCAAGTGTGACGACGATCGGCAACCATGACAGTGGAAACGCGGCGTACAACGAGCACTTTAATCTGCCGAACGAGAGCGCAGGTCTGGGAGCGACAGCAGCGGGTACAGATTACTGGTTTGTATATAACAATACGCTGTTCATGGATATTAACTCCAATGACCTCTCAACTGCAGAGCATAAAGAGTTCATGGAAGCTGCGATCGCTGCCAACCCGGGAGTAAAATGGAAAACAGTGATCTTCCATCACTCCGTATATTCAACGGCAAGCCATACCGACGACGGCGACATTATCCAGAGAAGATCTGAGCTTCCTCCGGTACTGGATGAGCTTGGGATCGACGTTGTGCTGATGGGACATGACCATGTGTACACAAGGACCTACATGATGAATGGAACCACGCCGGATGCAGCTGACGGCGTGCAGAGCGAGGTGACAGATCCGGACGGAGTCCTGTATCTGACAGCAAACTCAGCCAGTGGAAGTAAGTACTATGATATCAAGGCTCCGGAAGCTCCATTCTCGGCGGTGATGGATCAGTCCTACAGAAGAACTGTCACAGAAGTGGAGGTCACGGATACTTCCTACACGATGACGACCTATTATGCGGACGATATGACAGTTCTGGATAAGTTCACGATCAATAAGACGTCTGATGTAGATACTTCTGCACTGGATGCACTGATCGATGAAGCTCAGGGACTGAACCAGGCAGATTATCCGGCGGATCTCTGGACAGAGTTTGAGACAGCATACAATGCGGCAGTCAACTTTGAAGTAAACATGGATACAACACAGGCAGACGTGGATGCACTCTATGCTGATTTGAAGGCGGCTATGGATAAGCTTGCGGCAAGTCTTCCGGGCGAAGATGACGGAAATAAGGATGATCCGGACGATGATGGAAACCAGGGCAGTACTGGAGATACAGGTAACGACGGAAACCAGGGTAATGCCGGAGATACAGGCAACGACGGAAATCAGGGCGATGCCGGAAATACAGGCAATAACGATAATTCGGGCAGCAGCGTAGACAAGGGCGGCAGCACGAAATGGAATACTCCGAAGACAGGAGACACAGTGACAGCAGTGCCGGCTGTGATCATGTTCGGCGCGGCAGGATGCGCTGGAATCCTCCTTCTCAGAAGAAGAAAAGCAAACTAATATAAAGTCAGGAATAGGAAAATGTGGAACAGGATTAAAGAAAACAGTATTGTCCTCTTCATCATACTGGCAACAGTCATCGCGGCTGTGCTGCTCCAGAGATACAGTTTTCAGTCCTATTCCAGATATGCGTCAGACACCCTCCACTACGAAAAAGCAGTCGTAGTGGAGGTTTCTGATGAGAGTCTGGAATACGACGAGGGGCTGGAGATCTATCTGGGGACACAGGATCTTAAGGTGGAAATGCTGGACGGTGAAGAGGAAGGCAGTATAATTGAAGTGACCAATTATCTGACACAGACACATAATGTATATGCGGAAGAGGGGACAAAGCTGATCATCAATGCGGACAGGCCGGATGATATCGATCCGTACTATACTGTCTATAATTATGACAGGACCCTGCCGATGGCGGGATGCTTTATCGTCCTTGCAGCAGCGATCATCTGTATCGGCAGGGGCAAAGGAGTGAAGGCTATTGCAGGGCTGGCGTACTCGCTGTTCATGATCATCTATCTTGTGCTTCCGGCAGTTTTTTCAGGATATTCTCCCATATGGATGAGCATCCTCTGCGGGATTCTTTCTACAGCGGTCACGCTGCTTCTCCTGAACGGACAGAGCGAGAAAACATGGGCAGCTATCCTGTCCACAACAGTCGGCGTCATCTGTTCGCTGCTGCTCTTCCTGATCATGTCCCAATTGGTGCATATCGACGGATTCAGCAGTTCAGAAGCAGAGGGGCTTGTACTGATCAATCAGGAAACCGGGCTCAAGATCAAGGATGTGCTTTTTGCGGGCGTGCTGATCTCTTCTCTGGGAGCGATCATGGACACGGGAATGTCGATCGTGTCGGCATTGTATGAAGTCTATACCCACAATCCAGGACTTGGGACAAAAGAATTGTTCCTATCGGGAATCGAGATGGGGAAGGATATGATCGGTACGATGACAAACACGCTGATCCTGGCGTTTACAGGAAGCGCGTTTATCACGCTGCTTGTATTTCTGTCGTATCAGGTGCAGGCAGACCAGCTGTTCAACTCCAACTATCTCACGATCGAGATTGCGCAGGGGATCTGCGGGACATTCGGCATCGTCCTCACAGTGCCTGTGGCCTCTGCAGTAACGGCTGCGTTTCTCGCAAGAAAAAAGAATGCATAAGAAAATCCCGTCTCTGATACCGGAGGCGGGATTTTTCTGCAGGTATTCAGTTCTTTTCGGAAGAGCGCTTCCCATCGATCAGTTCTTCATATGACACGTCAAATACTTCACAGAGAGCCTTCAGCTCGATATCCGTCACATACCGTTTGTTCGTCTCGATCCGGGTGATCACATTTTTGTCCATATCATACCCTGCAAGCTGGAGTTTATATGCCAGAATCCGCTGGGAATACCTGTGTCGTTTCCGCAGTTCGACCAAGTTTGCACTGATCAGATTTTTCTGTCCTGTTTTCGTCTGAGGTTTTGGCATAGTTACCTGTCCTTTCCGTGAGCACACTGTCTCACTTTTTGCACCACCTTTATTGATTTTATATATGCCGGAATGTATAATCGGTTGTAAAAGTGAGACAAAAAGGAGCAAAAATGGCAAAAAGCAACAAAATGAAAACAAAAGCTGTACTGATGAGAGTTGTTCTGGCCGCCGGGGCAGCTGTGCTGCTGATCAGTCTTTTTTTGTATCTGGTTAAAAGGAAAGATGAGTGGATTATAGACGAGTGCGGGATTCCGGATGCGGTCAGCAGTATCAGCGACGGAGAAAAATGCTGTCTCACTGTCGTAGCAAACAGCGGGCAGATCCGGGATAAGGAAGCGTTTGCCCGGGAGGTGGTGAGGATGTGCACGGAGAATTCGTTTCGGTCGCTGCGCTTTTCTACTGATATCGGGGGCTGGCCGGCGGTGCTGGAGATCGACGTCTATCTGCAGAAGAAGGATGTGGGAGAGGAGCCGCCGGTCTTCAGGATCCGGGCAGAATCGGAGCGTATAGAGAGTGTGTATGATTCGGGAAATCAGCTGGAGCGGTATCAGATATTTATAGAGTAAAAGCCCTTTCACGGGCAGTCTGAGAGGCTGGAGAAGAATCACATTTTCTTTGCCTTTTCTTCATAGTTCCGTCACAATTTGAGCCTATCTTGTGAGATGTAAAAAGGAAATGGGACCGGGAAGGGTTCAGAAAAAGAAAAGAGGCAGAGAGTTATGAGTGAACAATTCAATGAAAATATAGAAAGGGACTTTACAGATGAACAGCAGGAAAAGACAAAGAAGGTGCGGGAGAAAAAGCCGATGACCACAGGAAAGAAGTGGGTGACGGTTGTTGCAATGGCTCTTGTATTCGGGCTGATCGCGGGAGGAACCATGTTTGGTGTCAACGCGGCGGGAAACTATCTGGCGGGAAACGACAGTTCGTCGGATCAGGTCGGACAGACCCAGACAACAAGCAGCGATTCAAACTCCTCTTCTTCTGACGGAAGCGGACAGGGCACTGTCGCAGAGGTAGCGAAAAATGCAATGCCCTCTGTTGTGACGATCTCCACAATGTCAGTGGAAGAGATGAGGAGCTTCTTCGGCGGGACACAGCAGTATGAAGTGGAGGGCGCAGGCACAGGAGTGATCGTGGGGGAGAACGATACAGAACTTTTGATCGCCACGAACAACCATGTGGTAGAAGGCGCCACCAGCCTTTCTGTGGGTTTCATTGATGAGGAGAGCGCAGCAGGTGAAGTAAAGGGAACGGATGTCAACAACGATCTGGCTGTCGTGTCAGTAAAACTCTCCGATATCCCGGAGGATACCATGAATCAGATCAAGATCGCGACAGTCGGTGATTCTGACGATCTTCAGCTGGGAGACCAGGTCGTCGCCATCGGTAATGCCCTTGGCTACGGACAGTCTGTGACGAGCGGCTATGTGAGCGCTCTGGACAGAGATCTTACATTGACGGATCAGAGCGGAACGACGATCAATTCTACAGGCCTGATCCAGACAGATGCAGCGATCAACGAAGGAAACAGCGGCGGAGCGCTCCTGAATATGAAAGGAGAACTGATCGGCATCAATGAGGCGAAGAGTTCTTCTACTTCAACGGGGGCTACAGTTGATAACATCGGCTTTGCAATCCCGATCGACAAGGCGGAGGACAGCCTGCAGCAGCTCATGAACCTGAAGACAAGAGAAAAAGTAGATGAGAGTCAGGCATCTTACCTGGGAATCAGAGGCAGCGATGTGTCTGCTGAGGCGTCAGAACTGTACGGAATTCCGACAGGAGTAGTAATATCAGAGGTTGTAGAAAACGGGCCGGCCGATCAGGCAGGTGTGAAGAAAGGAGATATCCTGACGGAGCTGGACGGACGCAGCATCAGCAGTATGGCACAGCTTCAGGACGTGCTACAATATTACGCGGCAGGGGAGACCGTGGATCTTGTTGTACAGCGTTCTGATAATGGAGAGTATCAGGCACAGACCCTGAGTATAACCCTCGGGTCGGCGGATGACGCACAGAATCAGTGAGAAGACTGCCGCAGCAGGTAATGGAAAGGTTAATTCATGTTAAACCTGGGTTAAGAAAGCGCTGAGACTCTGTCCCTGTGTTATAATTCCTCCTGGATTTATGATCCATACATTTTGATTGGAGGAAGATAAGGATGAAGTGGAAAAAAGCAGCAATGCTGATTCTGACAGCAGCTCTGGTCTGTCAGCCGATGAGCGTGTTCGCGGATGCAGCTCCGGATGGAAAGACTGACGCCAGCCAGACAGAGGCAGCGCAGAACGGCGCCTGGGAAGCCTGGTCTGAAGAATGGGAAACGATCAAGGATGACTGGACACAGGTTTCCATGTCGCCGGGATCTGATGAGACGCAGATGAACTTTGCGTGGTACAGCAAAGACGGTGAGCAGACAGGTTTTGTCTATGGGACAAACAGCGATTTAAGCGGCGGACAGAGCGCTGAGATCACACAGACTGCGGCGCAGGAAGGCTATGTAAGCAATAAGGTTACGCTGGAGGGGCTTCAGCCGGGAACAACTTATTACTATCAGGTGGAAGGAAAAGAGATCGAGTCTTTCACAACAGACGATGACACAAGCTCATTCAGCTTCGTGTTCGTAGGTGACCCGCAGATCGGTTCTTCCAATGAGGAGAAGGCAAAGACTCCGGAGGATATCCAGAAGCCCACCTTCCTGACAGCACAGTCAGAGGCGGTGCGCAATGATACATTCAACTGGAATTATACATTGAAACGAGCATACGAGAAGACGGGAAATAAAGCAAGCTTTATCCTTTCTTCAGGAGACCAGATCCAGACCAACGCCAAGAAGGTAGGGGACAGTACGGTAAGTGAGATGGAGTATGCAGGATATTTAAGCGCGGATATCATGAAGAGTGTTCCGGTAGCGACTACAGTAGGAAATCATGATGCGGACAACGCGAATTATACCTATCATTTTAACACAGCAAACATGAGCAGCCTGGGCGATAACGGCTATGTTGGCGGAGATTACTATTTTACATACGGCGACGCGCTGTTTATTATCCTGAACACACAGGATACGAATGTAAGTGAGCATAAAGATTTTATTGAGCAGACAGTAGCTGCGAACCCGGACTGTAAATGGAGGATCGTGACTCTGCACCAGGATATCTATGGTTCTGCAGAGCATTCAAACGAGCCGGAGATCACAAATCTTCGCTACAGTCTTGTACCGATCTTTGAGGAGAACGACGTGGATATCGTCCTGACAGGACATGACCATGCATATTCCAGAACGAAAATGCTCAAGGGCGGACAAAACACGACAGGATTCGAATATACAGACGATGAGTTCGATGAGCAGCTCGACAAAGACCTTGACGTGGGAGACAGCACTGAGACAAGATATGAGGCTCCGGGAAATATCCAGGACGATACAACAGACCCGGCGGAGCAGAGATATCTTGAGTATCTGCACTCCGTGATGGACGATGATGCAGTGCTGGAGCTTACAGAAGGACAGGATGTGGCAATCGATTCCGAAGGTATCATGTATCTTACCGCAGGCTCTTCTTCAGGAAGTAAATACTACGATCTGGTGCCGAGACAGCAGACTTACATTGCCAGCAGATGGCAGCAGGATGTGCCGACTTACTCTGTGATCGATGTAACAGAGACGACCCTGACTCTGAACACATACCGCACAGATACAGATGAACCGATCGATACTCAGTTCATGCTTGTGAAATCCGCGGATCACAGTCAGCTGGCGGATCTGATCTCTCAGGCAGAGACACTCTCAGCGGACGACTATACAGCAGACAGCTACAGTGTAATGCAGCAGGCTCTGGAGGCAGCAAAGGCTGTAAATGATGATGCGGAAGCGACGACAGAAGAACTGACGAACGCATATACAGCTCTCAAGAGCGCCATGGATGCGCTGGAGGAGAAACCGGTTCAGACTCCGGCGGGCGACGACCAGAACGGAACAGCAGCTGAACCCGGCCAGAACGGAAATGCGCAGGGCAATACATCTGCGCCTGGCGTAAATGCGAAGCCGTCAACAATAAAACCTGTGAAGACGGGAGATCATACAAATGTAGTGATCCCTGCTGCAGTGCTTGTACTCGCAGCGGCATTAGGCGGAACAACAATCTACATCAGGAGAAAGAGAAGCTGAAATGCAGTGGATCCAAAAGCATAAAAGACACATTATTATCCTGCTGATCACAGCGGTATTTGCAGTTTTTCTGTACCGTTACAACCAGATCGAGAGGATCGGCCTGTATGACACAGAAGGAAAGACATTTGAGAAGGCCAGAGTTATAGAGATCCTGGAGGATAATGAGACAGAGTCGGGCAATCAGATCGGTAATCAGGTTGTCTCGCTGGAACTTTTAAGCGGAGATTATAAAGGAAATACAGTGGAAGCAGTGAGCTCTTCGAGCTATCTCTACGGAGCTCACTGTGAACCAGGAATGAGAGTCATTGCCGAGGTAAACGAAAGTGATGACTCTCTCTATGTTACGGTCTACAGTTATGACCGCACCTGGATGCTGTATGCGATCGTACTTCTGTTCCTGATCACCCTCTGTGTGATCGGTGGGAAGCAGGGCTTTAATTCCGCCGTTGCCCTCGTCTTTACGTTTGTATGTATCGTATTCCTTTTCCTTCCGATGATCTATCGGGGGATTTCTCCTATATTTGCAGCTATTGTCGTGGCAGTGCTGACGACATTTGTCACTATGTATCTGATCGGAGGCATCTCAAGCAAGAGTGTCACTTCCATGATCGGAACGGTGGCGGGAGTGGGAATATCCGGTATTCTTGCAGTGCTGTTCGGAAGGCTGACACAGATTTCCGGCTACAATGTGGCAGAGATCGAACAGCTTGAATATGTGGGACAGATGACCAACGTGAAGATCGGAGAACTGCTCTATGCCGGCATTCTGATCTCGACGCTGGGGGCAGTGATGGATGTTGCGATGTCGGTTGCCTCTACGATCAATGAGATCCATTACCGGAATCCGGAGCTGAGCAGGAAAGAGCTGTTCACATCAGGCATCCGGGTGGGAAAAGATATGATGGGGACGATGTCAAATACGCTGATCCTGGCGTTCACAGGAAGTTCCATCAATACCCTTGTATTCATGTATGTCTATAACTACACAGCGATGCAGATCACCAATATGTATTCGATCGGGATTGAAGTGATCCAGGGAATTGCCTCCACAATGGGCGTGATCCTAACCGTTCCGATCGTATCAGTTATCTGCGCATGGCATCTGAAGCTGAAGAAGCGGAAGAAAAGCGAGGCCGGACTGAGCGGAGAGAGGACAGGAGCAGAGAGCGGAATAGAATGACAATGGGGCGCAGGGGGAATGTATGGCGTAAGGACAGACTGCTGTGCAGAAAGAAACTGCACAGAAGAAAAGCATGGTATAAACTTACACGGCGTACCAGAGTGACTGCCCGTTATCTCTGAGCCATTTCTGAGCCCTGCGGTAATCAGGCAGCATGGATTCAACGACGGCATAGAATGCTTTGGAATGGTTCATTTCCCGGCGGTGGGCAAGCTCGTGGACGACCACATAGTCCAGCACTTCCTCCGGGGCAAGGATCAGCCGCCAGTTAAAGTTCAGGTTTCCCTTGCTGCTGCAGCTCCCCCAGCGGGTCTTCTGCTCGCGGATGGAGATGCGCCCGTAGGTTACTCCCATGAGCCGCGCGTAGTATTCTGTCTTGCGGGTGAAAATATCACGGGCGATCTTGATATAGCGGGCGCGTTCCGCTTCAGACAGGGGCGGACGTTCAGGGTCCGGGCACTTTCCCCTGTTTTTTTCCGCCTGCTCCAGATGCTTCAGCACCCAGTCCTCTTTCTGGAGAAGAAATGAATCGATGAAGGAGCGGGGGCATCGGAAGGGCGCGCGCACCAGGACTTTCCCGTCGGATGTGACCTGGATGGCGGCAGTTCTGCGGCGGCTGTATATGATCTCGTATTCAAAAGGATGTTTCATCTGATAAGTTCACCTCTTTTTTAATGTAATCAGTGTAACAGGAGATCGGGTGAAAACGCAAGCACAAAAGAAGGTTCCGGACAGCTGAGAAGGCTGACGGATACTTCTTTTTTTTCATTTCAGCCTATGATATAATGAGACCGTATGGGCAGAAGAGACTGCAAAATGTGAATTTTGACAGCCTCTTCTGCATGCCTGAAAAGCACAGAGGCGGCAGGGAGGAAATACGGAATGAAGAGAGAAAGACTGGATCAGAAGGAATTTTATATCCGGCTGTCGGAGGCGCTCGGCGAAAGTTCCGGCGATATCTGGGCGGAGACGGTCCTGAGCGGCAGTCATGCGGGAGAAAAGTATCTTGTCCGAAACGGGACCGGGGAAGATTCCTGCGGAGAGTGTGCGCCGGCTTCTGAAGATCCCTTCGGAGAGACTGTGAAAGATGCAGCTCCTGCTGTGGATGAAAGCTCTGCGCCGGTTTTCCGCGAGCGCATCGGAAGGACTCCCAGGCTGATCATCTGCGGCGGAGGACATGTGTCCATGCCGGTTATCCGCATCGGAAAGATGCTGGGCTTCACAGTGACAGTGCTGGAGGACCGGCCGAAATTCGCAGACAATGCCAGAGCTGCAGGGGCAGACACCGTGATCTGCGAGCCTTTTGAAGAAGCTCTGGAAGGAGTCAGAGGAGATTCGGATTCCTGGTTTGTCATTGTGACGAGAGGGCATCGGTATGACACCATCTGCCTGGAGAGCATCCTGAAGAAGACCTGCGCCTATGTGGGGATGATGGGCAGCAGGAGGCGCGTGGCGATCGTGAAGGACCAGCTGGCGGCGAAGGGGATCAGCCGTGAGCTCCTGGACAGCGTGCACACACCGATCGGCCTGAAGATCGGTGCTGAGACTCCGGAAGAGATCGCAGTCTCTATCATGGCGGAGATCATCCAGGTGAAGCACAGCGGATCGAAATGCGGAGGTTATCCGGAGGCGCTCCTGTCCGCCATCCTTGCGGACGACGGCAGACAGAAGGTGCTGGCGACGATCATCTCGAGAAAAGGCTCTGCGCCCAGAGGAACCGGGACGAAGATGCTGATCTTTGAGGACGGAGCCACAGTGGATACGATCGGCGGCGGCTGCGTGGAAAGCGAGATCGTGCAGAAGGCGCTGCTCATGATGCGGACCGGAGAAAAGGAATTCCAGATCTGCGAGGCGGACCTGACGATGGAAGCGGCGGAGGACGAAGGTATGGTGTGCGGAGGAGTCGTGGAAGTGATGCTGGAGAGGATGGTGTGACCTGCGGTCATTGCCTGGATCATTGACAGGGTATGGAATAAAGGCAGCATAGTGGAAAAACTGAGAAGGATAGAATAGCTCATGAGGGCAAAATAAGATTTGCCTTGCCATTTCTCCGGTCAAAGGGTACAATGATTACCATAGGAAGAAAGGCGCCGGCAGGGGAGGGGGCCTTCCTCTCCCATACGGACGGAGGAATGATAAAATGAAATTTGTGAACAGTAAAAAAGATATTTTCACGATACCAAATGCACTGAGTCTGTTCCGTTTTATACTTGCAGGAGTATTTCTCTGGATGTACTATGCGTCGGAGATAGAGAACAAGAGATACTGGCTGACAGGCGTGCTGCTCCTCTCGGCAGTGACAGATTTTCTTGACGGGAAGATCGCGAGAAGGTGGAACATGGTCAGCGAGATCGGGAAGATACTGGATCCCATTGCGGACAAGCTCACACAGTGTGTGCTGATCGTCTGCCTCCTCTCAGAATATCCGCTGCTGCGCGCGGTGTTCGCACTCTTCCTTGTGAAGGAGATCCTTGTGGCGGCAGCAGGGTATAAGGTACTGGAGAAGACGGAGCACAATGACGGCGCTATGTGGTACGGTAAGGTGAATACGGCTGTATTCTATGCGGTCATGGTCATACTGATCTTTATACCGTGGATCCCGTATTCTCTGGCAAATGTCCTGATCGCAGTGAGCGGCTGCTTTATGCTTCTGGCGTTTGTCATGTACATACGGAAGTTCAGCAGGATCCTGAGAGGGAAAAGCGGAAAGGACAGCGGGACAGTCCGCTGAAGAGCAAAGTAAATAAGCAGATCTGGATGAGCAGGGGATGCCAAAGCTGTGGCGTCCTCTTTTTGTTTCTCCGCAGCACGGTCCCGGTCCCCGGAAACGGCGGATCACATGAAAATGGGAATATAAGGAAAATGGCCGATTCAAGTGAATGTGTGAAAAAAGCATGAAAAACACAATATTTTGTGGTTGGAACAATATATTCCAGGATGTCAAGCCTTGATATTATCTGAAACGGGTGATAACATTTTATATGTTATCACCCGCATATATGCAGAAGCCAGGGGCGTTTTCTGCGGCTGGCGCAAAAAGCGGGTCTGTCTGCAGCGGGACAGAAGGTCTGCGGACAATATGCTAAAAAGGTGAAAAGAGGGACAAGGCAATGACAGTAGAAGAATGGCTGGGCGAGGAGAATCAGCTCGGGACGGATATCTGGACGAAGAAGTACTGCAATGACGGAGAGAGCTTTGATGAGTGGATCACGCGTATCAGCGGAGGAAATGAGGAGATAGCGGAGTATATCCGAAAGAAAAAATTCCTGTTCGGGGGAAGGATCCTGTCGAACAGGGGGCTGGATCAGCAGGGCAGAAAGGTGACCTACTCCAACTGCTATGTGATCGATCCTCCGGAGGACAATATAGAGAGTATTTTCGACTGTGCAAAGAAGCTGGCGCGGACTTACAGCTACGGCGGCGGATGCGGCGTGGATATCTCAAAGCTGAGCCCCAGAGGCGCGAAGATCAACAATGCAGCGAAAGAGACGAGCGGCTCGGTTTCCTTCATGGAACTGTATTCTCTTGTGACAGCGCTGATCGGGCAGAACGGAAGAAGAGGAGCGCTGATGATCTCCATCGACTGTTCCCATCCGGATGTGGAGGAATTTATTGATCTGAAGACAGATCTTGAGAAAGTGACAAAGGCGAATATTTCCGTGCGGATCCATGAGGATTTCATGGAGGCAGTGAAGAAGAATGAGGAGTATCTGCTCCATTATAAGAGGGAGGCGACTGGGGAAGTCATCGAGCGCAGCGTCAATGCAAGGGAGCTTTTCCGCAGAATCGCGGAGACGAACTGGGATTATGCAGAGCCGGGCGCGCTGTTCTGGGACAGGATCGAGGGGTGGAACCTTCTGAGCAATACGAAAGAGTTCTCTTATGCGGGAGTCAATCCCTGCGCGGAGGAACCTCTGCCTGCGGGCGGGAGCTGCCTGCTCGGAAGCATCAACCTGTCGGAGTTCGTGCAGGATCCGTTTACGGACCATGCCCAGTTTGATTTTGAAGGGCTGAAGCACTGTGTGGACGTGGCGGTGCGCGCGCTGAACGAGGTGCTCGAGGAAGGGCTTCCGCTCCATCCCCTGGAAGAGCAGAGGGAGAGCGTGGCGGAGTGGAGGCAGATCGGTCTTGGCATTATGGGACTGGCGGACTGCCTGATCAAACTCGGCCTTACCTACGGGGAAGAGGATGCTGTGGAGATGTGCGACAATATCGGATTCGCCATGGCGGACTCGGCGATCGCGGCATCAGCGATGCTGGCGAAGGAAAAGGGACCGTTCGCCGCGTGCAATACAGAGGAGATCACGTCGACTCCGTATTTTGAAGCCAATACAACGGAGAAGACAAGGGAGCTGGTCCGGAAATACGGCATGAGAAATTCCCAGCTTCTCACCATAGCGCCTACAGGAACGCTCTCCACGATGCTGGGCATCTCCGGGGGCATCGAGCCGGTCTATGCGAATTATTATGAGCGCAAGACAGAGTCTCTCCACGGGACGGATGTGTACTACAAAGTATATACCAAGATCGTGGAGAATTATATGAAGCAGCACGGAATCAGAAATGATGCGGATCTGCCGGATTATTTCGTGACTGCGATGACACTGGACTACCGTCAGAGGATTGATATGCAGGCTGTATGGCAGACTCACATTGATGCCTCTATCAGTTCCACAGTGAATGTGCCTAACAGATTTACTGTGGAGGAGACGGAGAATCTGTATATGTATGCCTATGAAAAGGGACTCAAGGGCATCACGATCTTCCGCGACGGCTGCAAGAGGATCGGAATACTGAACACAAGTGACAAGAAGGAGACAAAGAAGCTCTCAGCAGGGGAAGGACTGAAGCGCGGCGAGATCCTCCTGGTGACAGATGACGTTGTCGGAAAGAAGAGGAAGCTGACTACCGGCTGCGGAAGCCTGCACTGTATCGCGCTCTTTGATCCCCATACCGGAGCACTGCTGGAGACTTATCTGAGCAAAGGCTCCACCGGAGGCTGCAATAACTTTATGGTCGGCCTCTCCCGTATGATCTCGATCAGTGCCAGAGGAGGCATCGATATTGAGACGATCGTAGATCAGCTCAATTCCAGCGGTTCCTGCCCGTCTTATACGGCAAGAAGAGTGTCGAGAAAAGATACGAGCAAGGGTGCCTGCTGTCCGATGGCTGTGGGAAACGCCCTGATGGATATGTACAATGAGATGCAGGAGGAGCTGGCAGAGAAAAACGGCGGGAACAGGTCCGCGGCAGCCCGCAGGACAGAGAAGGCGCCGAAGCCGAAGGCTGTGAACACGGAAACTGAGACGGACAGGATGTACTGTCCTGAATGCGGCGAACCGCTGGTATTTGAAGAAGGCTGCAATATCTGCAAGTGCTGCGGATGGAGCAAATGTCACTAGGTTTTGAAAAATGAAGGGTATCCTGAAGCGACATGGCAAAGCTTCAGGATACCCTTGTTCTATTTTTAGGAGTTATAGTAAGTCGTCAAATGGAATCTGTCTCAGACTGCACTGATGCGGTCTGACTCAGTCTACAGATGGATTCGAGTCCCTGTTTTCCCGAGAATCCCGTCGCGGGCCTTCTCAAGCAGAGTGATGAGCGACTGCCTGCCGGGCTTCGACGCGGCAAAATCAACGGCGGCCTGCACCTTCGGCAGCATAGATCCGGGAGCGAAGTGCCCCTCGGCGATATACTGTTTCGCCTCATCCACTGTGATGTCATCCAGCCATTTCTCATCCGGTTTACCGTAATTGATCGCAGCCTTTTCCACTGCGGTCAGGATGATCAGAAAATCTGCGTCCAGCTCCTTCGCAAGCAGACAGCTGGCAAAGTCTTTGTCAATGACCGCGCTGGCGCCCTTTAAGTGGTTCCCCTGGCGCGTGACAGGGATGCCGCCGCCCCCGCATGCGATGACGAGATCACCGGAATCTACCATATTGCGGATCGTTCCGATCTCAATGATCTCCTGTGGCTTCGGAGAGGCGACCACACGGCGGTAGCCGCGGCCGGCATCCTCCTTCATGATATAATCATATTTTTCAGACATCATATCAGCCTGTTCTTTGGTCATGAATCTTCCGATCGGTTTGGATGGATGTTCAAAAGCCGGATCGCCGGGATCTACTCTGACCTGAGTGATCATGGTAGCCACAGGGATGTCTGTGATATTTCTGTTGAGAAGTTCTTCCCTGAGCGCATTCTGCAGATCGTATCCGATGTACGCCTGGCTCATCGCCACGCAGACGGACAGCGGCGTATTGGGCTGCTGCGGATCCTCGTGTGTGAGCGCGATCATGGCGTTGTTCACCATGCCCACCTGGGGGCCGTTGCCGTGAGCGACGACGACTTCACAGCCCTCTTCGATCAGATCAACGATCGCACGGGATGTGATCTTTACGGCTTTCATCTGTTCCGGCAGGGTATTGCCGAGGGCGTTCCCGCCCAGGGCGATGACGATTCGTTTCTTCTTTTTCATAACCTGCCTCCTGTGATCAGTCCTCTTTTACAGAAGCAATGGTCTCTACCTCGCAGAGCACTCCCTTCGGAAGATCTTTGACAGCGACGCAAGAGCGGGCCGGATTCCCTGTGAAGTATTTTGCATATACTTCGTTAAATGCGGCGAAATCGCCCATATCTGCAAGGAAGCAGGTGGTCTTTACAACGTCTGTAAAGGACGCGCCCTGACTCTCCAGAAGTGCGCCTACATTTTTCATGACCTGCTCTGCCTGCTCTTCGATGGTAGTCCCCACAACTTCCCCTGTCTCGGGAGAAAGCGGGATCTGTCCGGAAAAGAATGCGATTCCGTTCAGGACGATGCCCTGGGAATACGGTCCGATTGCTGCAGGTGCGTTTTTTGTTTCAACATATTTTAACATGGTCAGATTACCTCCTGATGAATTTATTGATGTATTTTCAGGGCGCAGCTCCGTTTTCGTCCTCCTGCGCCCCGGATTTGATCTCTGCAGGAATATTCCGCCTGCAGAATCTGATATGTTTACTCGAAGATCCTCGGCGTCGCTCTTTCTTCCAGCTTCTTGAGGATGTCGGCCGGATCGGCGAACTTCGCAAGGAAGATCATCGCTGCGATGATGTAAGGCTTGTAGCTTGCCTCTTTGTAGAGCGGATCTCTGTAGCGGTCGAATACGCTTGCGTCAACCTCGCCTTCCTCGCAGCTCACGCCGGTGATATCAGCCGGCAGACAGTGCAGGTAGAGCGCTTTGCCATTTTTTGTCGTTGCCATGAGCTCTTCTGTGCACGCCCAGTCTTTGTGCTGTGCATTCTGAGCCAGCAGTTCCTTCTCCAGCTCTTTGATGCCCTCGAAGTCGCCGCTGCCGTACAGTTCCGTACGTTTCTCCATGGCAGCGAACGGAGCCCAGCTTTTCGGATATACGATGTCGGCGTCTTTGAATGCCTCTGCCATATTGTTTGTCTTTGTGAAGGATCCGCCGGACTTCGCTGCGTTCTCTGCGGCAACAGCCTCCACTTCCGGGAACACCTCATATCCTTCCGGATGGGCGAGCACAACGTCCATTCCGAAACGGGTCATCAGACCGATGACGCCCTGGGGAACGGAGAGCGGCTTGCCGTAAGACGGAGAGTATGCCCATGACATTGCGATCTTCTTGCCCTTCAGATTCTCAACTCCGCCGAACTCGTGGATGATGTGGAGCATGTCCGCCATTGCCTGAGTCGGATGGTCGATATCGCACTGCAGGTTCACGAGAGTCGGTTTCTGCTCCAGGATGCCGTCCTTATTTCCCTGTGTCACAGCGTCCACGACTTCATGCATGTAGGCGTTTCCTTTGCCGATGTACATATCGTCGCGGATTCCGATGACGTCAGCCATGAAAGAGATCATGTTTGCTGTCTCACGTACCGTCTCGCCGTGGGCCACCTGGGATTTGCCCTCGTCCAGGTCCTGTACCTCAAGGCCCAGCATGTTGCAGGCGGAGGCGAAGGAGAAGCGGGTGCGGGTGGAATTGTCGCGGAACAGGGAGATTCCGAGACCGCTCTCGAATACCTTTGTGGAAATGTTGTGCTCTCTCATATAACGGAGCGCATCTGCCACGGTGAAGACGGCCTCAAGCTCATCGTCTGTCTTCTCCCAGGTCAGGAAGAAGTCTCCGTTGTACATATCTTTAAAGTTCAGGGCATTCAGTTTATCAATGTAATCCTGTAATGTTTTCATTTTTGTTTATCCTCCTAAAAATCATATTAAAAACCTGTTCACGTTTTATTCGCAGTAACAGTTCGGCAGGGCTGCATATACAGCTGCGCATGTTACCAGATCCTGTTTCCATGTCTTCTCGTTCGGCGCATGTGCCTGGGCTTCGGCGCCTGGTCCGAATCCGATGCATGGGATCCCGTTCCGTCCCATGATGGAGACGCCGTTGGTCGAGAAGGTCCACTTGTCTGTCAGCGGACGGCTCTGACGCATCTCAAGAGTTTCTTCTGCGCCGATCCTCTTGTCGCCGTAAAGTGAAGTATAAGCTTTCTCCAGTGCCTTCGTGACCTTATGATCCTTCGGAATCGCCCAGGTCGGGAAGTAGCATTCAATCTCGTAGACGCATCCTGTGTAGGAAGGCCGGTCGTAGTTGTACATGGATACGGTCACATCGTCCCCGTATTTCTGTACACTGGGGAGTGCGCGGATCTCGTCCAGGCAGCTCTCCCAGGTCTCGCCGAATGTCATGCGGCGGTCAAGAGATACCGCGCAGGAGTCTGCCACTGCACAGCGGCTGGGCGAGGTGTAGAAGATCTGGGAGACAGTTACCGTGCCGCGGCCGAGGAAGCGGGCTTCCTCCCAGTCCGGGTTGTACTTCGGGTTCAGCATTTTAACAAGGCCTTTGATCTCAGTCTCGTCCGCGTCGTCATTTTCATTGAGCGCGCGTACATCCTGGAGAATATCAGCCATCTTGTAGATCGCGTTGTCTCCGCGCTCCGGGGCAGAGCCGTGACAGGAGACGCCTTTGACGTCCACGCGGATCTCCATGCGTCCTCTCTGTCCGCGGTAGATGCCTCCGTCTGTCGGCTCTGTGGATACGACAAATTCAGGACGGATCTTGTCTTCATTGATAATATACTGCCAGCAGAGACCGTCGCAGTCTTCTTCCTGTACCGTTCCGACGACCATGATCCTGCATCCCTCAGGGATCAGATCAAGATCTTTCATGATCCTTGCGCCGTAAACAGCGGATACGAGACCGCCGCACTGATCCGATACGCCGCGTCCGCCGATCTCTGTGTCGTTCTCATAACCTTCGTAGGGATCGAAGTTCCAGTTGTCGATATTCCCGATCCCGACGGTGTCGATGTGCGCGTCGTAGGCGATGATCTTATCCCCGGTCCCCATGTAGCCGATGACATTTCCCTGGGGATCGATGACCACTTCGTCAAAGTCCAGTTTCTTCATCTCCGCAGCGATCGTATCAATGTGGGCTTTCTCGTCGCAGCTCTCTCCCGGATTTTTCACGATGGCGCGAAGAAATGCCGTCATATCTTTCTCATAATTCTGTGCAGCTTCTTTGATCTTGTTCAGGTCCATGGTTCTCATTCTCCTTTTCTTAAAATCCTGTGTGCATGTTTCATCAGGCGCCGGGCTGCCGGGAAAGCAGGTCCGGATGCCCGGTCAGATAAAGTTGAAAAGTTTCCTGTCTATGAAGGCGTTCGGAAAATGGCAGATCATCTGTCATTCCCGCTCCAGACGATGGACTCGTATCTCTCGGGGTCAGTGTCTCCTTCAGTGGAGAAGAGGAGGACCTTTGAACTTTCGTCGAGACCCAGATGCTCTCTTAAGGGCTGATACTCATCCATTGTCATGATGCACGCCAGTGTGCCGAAGGGGGCAGCTCCGGATTCGCCGGAAGTCACCTGTCGGTCTCCTTTGATCGGAGCGGCCAGCATGCGCATGCCGCGTGCCGCTACCCAGTCAGGCACTGCCGTGAAGGTATCTACATGGTTTTTCAGAATATCCCAGGAGATCGTGTTCGGTTCTCCGCAGGCGAGTCCGGCCATGATCGTCACCATGTCGCCGTCTACGATGCGGATGTCTCCGTCTCCGGCGCAGGCTCCCTTGTACAGGCACGCCGCCGCTTCTGCTTCGACTACGATGACTTTCGTGGGATTCTCGGGATAGCGGTTGGCGAAATACCCCTGGACGGCTCCGGCAAGAGAACCGACGCCGGCCTGGATGAAAACGTGGGTCGGGCGTTCACAGCCATATCCGTGAAGCTGTTCGTCTGCCTCCATCGCCATTGTGCCGTATCCCTGCATGATCCAGGAAGGGATCTCTTCGTATCCGTCCCATGCAGTATCCTGGACCATGACGCCGTTCTCTGTCTTTTCCGCCATGGCATTTGCCATGCGCACGCATTCGTCATAGTTGTATTCCTCGATCGTAGCCTGGGCGCCCTCGGCCAGGATGTTGTTCAGCCTGGTCTGTGTGCTGCCCTTGGGCATGAGAACGACTGCCTTCTGTCCGAGCCTGCTGGCTGCCCATGCAACGCCGCGTCCGTGGTTGCCGTCCGTTGCGGTGAAGAAGGTGGCCTGCCCGAACTCTTTCCTCAGTTCTTCCGATGTGAGTACACTGTAAGGAAGCTCTGAGACATCCTTCCCGGTCTGCTTGGCTATGTAGCGCGCCATGGCGAACGAACCGCCGAGCACCTTGAACGCATTCAGCCCGAACCGGTAAGATTCATCCTTGACGTAGACTTCTTTGAGTCCCAGACGCGCTGCCATGTGGTCGAGTTTTGCCAGAGGAGTGACGCTGTACTGGGGAAAGCTTTCGTGGAAAGTACGGGCTTTCCGGACCTCGTCCAGTCCCATGATCTTCAGGTTGGCATCCGCTGTCTTCGGCATTTTGTTCACTGTCCATTTGATTGTGTCCATTGTGGAACCTCCTTCTTATACTATTATCCTTTGTCCATGTAACTGTATAATGTAAACTTTGATATTCCGAGAAGTGAAGAAACTTTATCGCCGGATTTTGTGATGAGAAAAGCACCGGCATTGTTCAGATACTGTACCACGGCGATCTTGTCGTCTTTGTTCATCATCGCGACCGGTTTCCCGACCTTGGCGATGGCCTGCTCGATGAGAAGGTCGAGAAGTTCTGTCACATTATGAGTGATCCTCTGGGGTGAGCCGGCACCGTCGTGTTCTGCATCCGTCTCCGGTTCTGTCCGGAGCAGCCCGCGGATAGAGTTCTCCGCGGCAAGCAGGGTGGTGATGTCGTAGTTCATTGAAAAGATATAGATAATGCGGCCTTTTTCGTCGCGGATATAGAGCGTGCTGGATTTCAGGATCCTGCCGTCATCTGTCCGCGTGAGATAGGCGAGCTTATCCTTGATCCTGGACGGATCCGAACTCAGCGTCTCAAGCACGATTCCGGAAGGCCCGTCGCCGGTGTGACGGTCTGAAACATGTCCGTTCTCAATATAGACGATGGACTTGTCAAGATCTTTCTTCGTCAGATCATGGATGACGACCTCGCAGGAGCTTCCGAACTGAACCGCAAGGCCGTGTGCGAGCTGCTTTAGAAAATCCAGTTTCTGATCCATTATTTCACCTGCCCTTTCCTGAAAGTATTCTGCAGAAATGTGTCTCTGTATGTGTATCGTTAAATCCATCATAGCATAAAAAAGGGCGGAGTCAATAGTTTTTCTAAAAAATTTTTAGGTTATCTAAAAAATATTTAGAATCACTGCAAAAGCCATGTGGATCAGTCTTGACGGAAGCCTGAAAATTGTATATACTTACCTCCATAGCAGGACGGCTGGCAGCTGTCAGGAGTCTGAAAAATGAAAAAGGACCGGTTGAAAAGACCGTGAGACAAAGGCGTTTTCTCTGTAACAGACAGTGGAAACGCCTTTTCTTCTGCTAAAGGCGTGGAGTGTCCGAAAGTATCCTAAAAATTTTTTAGATGCTCTAAAAATTATTTAGCACCGTTGTTGCATTTATACATTATTAATGTTATTCTATAGACAACGACCAGGATTGGTGTGCGAATTGCACAGAGATCTGTCCGAGCGTGCTGAAAATGGTATGTAAAAATAAATAAAAAGGAGAATGAAACATGCTGATTTTAGGTAATGGAAGAGTTATCACAAGAGATGATGCATGTCCGCTGATCGAGAACGGGGCAGTGGCGATCGACGGAACCGCGATCTGTAAGGTGGGCGGCGACGAAGAGGTAAGAAAGGCATATCCGGGGGCAGAGTACATAGATGCGGCGGGCGGCCTGATCATGCCGGCATTTATCAATGTGCACGAGCATATTTACAGCTCGTTCGCAAGAGGACTTTCGATCAGGGGGTATGACCCGAAGGGATTTCTCGATATCCTGGATGGAATGTGGTGGACGATTGACAGAAACCTGACGCTCCACGATACATATTTGAGCGCTATGGCTACTTATATTGACAGTATCAAGAACGGTGTGACGACAGTGTTCGATCACCATGCCAGCTTCGGCTCCATAAGGGGATCGCTCTTTGAGATCGAGAGGGCGGCGAAGGAGACCGGCGTGCGCTCCTGTCTCTGCTATGAGATCTCAGACCGGGACGGAATGGACAAGGCGAGAGAGTCAGTCATGGAAAATGCAGAATTCATCCGTCACGCGCTGAAGGATGACACTGGGATGATCGCCGGCATGATGGGCATGCACGCACAGTTCACTATCTCGGATGAGACATTTGAATTTGCCGCGGAGAACAAGCCGGATGAGGTCGGGTATCATATCCATGTCGCAGAGGGAATCGAAGATCTTCACCACTGCCTGAAGCATTATGGAAAACGGATCGTGGACCGCCTGATGGATCACGGGATTCTCGGAGAGAAGACGCTCCTGGGACACTGCATCTATATCAATCCCCATGAGATGGACCTGATCAGGGAGACGGATACCATGGTGGTGCATAATCCGGAGTCAAATATGGGAAATGCCTGCGGATGTCCTCCTACGATGGAGCTGGTGCACCGGGGCATCCTCACCGGGCTCGGGACCGACGGATACACCCATGATATGATGGAATCCTTCAAGGTGGCGAACGTCCTGCACAAGCATCATCTCTGCGATCCCAACGCAGCGTGGGCGGAAGTGCCGGAGATGCTCTTTAAGAACAACGCCAGGATCGCCGGGAGATATTTCCCGCAGGAACTGGGCGTTCTGAAGGAAGGCGCGGCAGGAGATGTGATCATTGTGGACTATGATCCGCTCACACCGATGAATGCAGGCAATATCAACGGTCATCTTGTGTTCGGCGTGACCGGACATGACGTGGTGACCACAGTGGCCAACGGAAAGGTCCTTATGAAGGACAGACAGCTCACACAGATCGATGAAGAGAAGATCATGGCAGACTGCAGGCAGGCGGCGGCTGAGCTGGCGGACAGGATCAACAGCCGGTAAGGCAGCGGACCGCACGGGAAAGATCCGGTCCGGCAAGAAACAAGACAAAAGGCTTGAAGAGAAAGGAATAAGAAAATGAACGGCAAAAAGGCAGCAAAAGACAATTCAGAACTTTTTAAATGGAATGGCAGTCCGTCCATGGGACAGACACTGCCTCTGGCAGCCCAGCATGTGCTCGCCGCGGTAGTCGGATGCGTTACTCCGGCGATCCTCGTGGCGAATGCGGCGAATAATGCGGGCGGAAATGTGGACATGGGACTTCTGATCCAGGTTTCCCTTGTGTTCGCGGCGCTCTCGACGCTGCTGCAGTTATATGGAAGCAGGATAAAAATGGGATCCGGACTCCCGGTCATCATCGGAGTCAGCTTTGCATATGTTCCGACGATGACTGCAATCGCGGCGCAGGCGAAGGACGTGGATACCATATTCGGCGCCATGGTAATCGGCGGCGTTGTCGCGATCATCGTCGGTCTGACGATAAGGCAGATAAGGAAAGTGTTTCCCCCGCTTGTCATCGGTACTGTGATCCTGGCGATCGGACTCTCCCTGTACAGTACGGCAGTCAACTATATGGCAGGAAACTCATCCAACACCTATGAACTGATCGTGGAGCAGCAGGGAAAGACAGAGGCGCTCGTATACGGCTCCTGGCAGAACTGGCTGGTGGCATTTATCACACTGATCATCGTGGTGCTCCTGAACCATTATGGAAAGGGCCTGTTTAAGCTGGCCTCCATCCTGATCGGCCTGCTCTGCGGATATGTGGTGGCACTGTGCTTCGGAATGGTGGACTTCTCAACACTCTCTTCCGCAGGATGGTTTCAGATTCCGATGCCGCTTGCATTCGGCATGAAGTTCGATATTTCAGCCATCCTCCCGCTGGCGATCCTATTCCTTGTCAACTCGATCCAGGCAATGGGAGATTTCTCGGCAACGACCAGCGGCGGTATGGACAGACTGCCGACGGATGATGAACTGAACGGCGGTATCATCGGATACGGAGCCAGCAACATCGTAGGCGCATTCTTCGGGTGTCCTCCGACGGCTACATACAGCCAGAACGTAGGTATCGTAGGATCTACAAAGGTTATCGCGAGAAGAGTATTTTCCGCAGCCGCAGTGATCCTGCTGATCGCGGGACTGATCCCGAAGTTCTCCGCACTGCTCCGGACAATTCCGCAGTGCGTGCTCGGCGGAGCGGTCGCTTCTGTGTTCGCTTCAATCGCAATGACAGGAATCAAGCTGCTCGTGACAGAGAAACTGACTTACCGCAACACAACAGTGGCAGGACTGTCCATCGCCATCGGAATGGGCGTATCCTTAAACGACGGATGTCTGAACCGGATGTCAGCCAGCATCCACAATGCACTGAACATGAGCATGAGCCTGGAGAGCTTCCAGTCTATCATTAATAATACATTTGCATCTTCGCCGGTTGTCCTGGCAACGATCTTTGCGGTGATCCTGAATCTGATCCTGCCGAAAGACAAGCCGGGCGCAGAGTAGGATCCGGAGATGCCGGAAAAGGAGGAGAGAGCATGAGTGATATAATGCGGCCCATGGCCTTTGAACAGCTTCTGAACTGGATTCTGACGGAGAAGAAGCAGAGCGGCACAGTATTCGGGACACACCACCCCTACCATGCCGAAAAAAAATATGACAGAACGATCTTCGGGCGTCCTCTTGAGACGCCTGTCGGTCCGGCGGCAGGACCACACACCCAGCTGGCGCAGAATATCGCCGCGGCATACTATACGGGAAGCCGTTTCTTCGAACTGAAGACGGTTCAGATCATGGACGGAGCGGAGCTGTCGGCCTGCGTCAATAAGCCGTGCATCAAGGCGGATGACGAGTGCTATAACTGTGAGTGGTCTACAGAGCTGTATGTGCCGCAGGCGATGGAAGAGTACATTAAGGCGTGGTTCCTCTGCAAGGTGATGGCGAAGGAGTTCGCTCTCGGAAGCATGGACGGATTTCAGTTCAACATCAGTGTGGGATATGATCTGGCGGGCATTCAGTCAGAGAAGATCGACAGCTTCCTGAGTACGATGAAGCATGCGCAGGATTCAGAGATCTTCAGGTCCTGTAAGGAGTACCTGCTCAGGAATACTGATCTGTTCGAGCATGTTACAGAGGAAGACATAGAGAGCATCTCAGGGGACATCTGTAACTCTGTGACGATCTCCACTCTTCACGGATGTCCTCCTCAGGAGATCGAGAAGATCGCCATGTATCTGATCACGGAAAAAGGGTTCCATACATTTATCAAATGTAATCCGACTCTTCTCGGGTATGAATATGCGAGAAAGACCATGGATGACATGGGGTATGATTATGTGGCGTTCAGCGACTTCCATTTTAAGGACGATCTGCAGTATGAAGACGCGGTCCCCATGCTGACAAGGCTGATGAAGGTCTGCGGGGAGAGAAATCTGGAGTTCGGTGTAAAGATCACAAACACATTTCCGGTGGATGTGAAGCAGAATGAACTTCCAAGCGAAGAAATGTACATGTCCGGGAAGTCACTCTATCCGCTGTCCATCTCCCTCGCGGCGAAGCTGGCGGAGGAGTTCGATGGAAAACTGAGGATCTCCTACTCAGGCGGAGCAGATTTCCATAATATAAAGGGCATCGTGGATGCAGGAATCTGGCCGGTGACGGTTGCGACGACGCTGCTGAAGCCGGGCGGATATGACCGGATGGCGCAGATGGCGTCCCTTCTGGAAGAAGAAAATGCTGTTTTCGAGGGAGTCAGTGCAGAAAAAGCCGAAAAACTGGCAGAGGAGGCAAAGACCAGCCCGTACCATGTGAAGGCGGTGAAGCCGCTTCCGTCCAGAAAGATGAAGCAGCAGGTCCCGCTCATCGACTGTTTTACGGCACCGTGTAAAGAAGGATGCCCGATCCATCAGGATATTACCGCCTATCTGCAGCTTGTGAAGGAAGAAAAATATGAGGAAGCGCTTCAGGTCATCACCGAGAAGAACCCGCTTCCCTTTATCACGGGGACGATCTGCTCCCATGCATGTATGGAAAAATGTACCCGGAATTTCTATGAAGAGCCGGTCTATATCAGAGGAATGAAGCTGATCGCGGCGGAGAATGGATATGAGGCACTCATGAAGAAGCTTGAGACGCCGGCCGTAACGAGACCCGGAAAGGCAGCTGTGATCGGAGGAGGACCTGCAGGTATGGCGGCGGCCTATTTCCTGAGAAGGGCCGGAATGGAAGTCACGCTGTTTGAGAAGAATAATGCCTTAGGCGGTGTGGTGCGCCATGTGATTCCGGAATTCCGCATCCCGGGCAGCGCCATCGACAGAGATGCGGCGCTCCTGGAGAAGATGGGTGTGAACATCTTCCTGAACTCAGAGATCAGCGACATCAGCATGCTGAAAAATGCGGACTACACAGCCGTTATCGTGGCGGCGGGCGCGTCGGAGCCGGGCGTGCTGAAGCTGGAGAAGGGAGAGCCGGTGAACGCTCTGCAGTTCCTGGCGGACTTCAAGGCGAAGGACGGAGATCTTGATATCGGAAAGAATGTAGTCGTCATCGGCGGAGGAAATACAGCGATGGACACGGCCAGAGCCGTAAAACGGACGAAAGGCGTGGAGCACGCTTATCTTGTATACAGAAGAACGAAGCGGTATATGCCGGCGGATGAGGAAGAACTTGTCATGGCAGTTGATGACGGAGTGGAATTCATGGAGCTGCTGGCGCCGGTGAAGCTGGAAGGCGGCAGGCTCGTCTGCAGGGTGATGCAGCTGGGCGATTTCGACGCATCGGGAAGACGTGGTGTTGTGGAGACAACAGAGGAGAAAGAGATTCCGGCAGATACCGTCATTGCCGCGGTAGGTGAACATGTCCCGGCAGCATTCTATAAGGCGAATGGAATCAATGTAAACGACAGAGGGCGGGCGATCGTCAACGAAGAGACTCTGGAGACGAACCTTCCCGGCGTCTATGTCATCGGCGACGGCCTGGGCGGACCGGCTACCGTGGTAGAAGGGGTACGCGACGGCCTGAAGGCGGCTGAGGCTGTTATCGGCAGCGCACTTGTGAAAGATCATGAGGCACATACAGAGGAAACAGAGATCTATGGCAGGAGAGGAGTCCTGGCGGACCAGAGGGAAGGAAAGGAAGAGAGCGGGCGATGCCTCGGATGTTCCGGGATCTGTGAGAACTGTACAGAGGTCTGCCCGAACCGGGCAAATATTTCCATCCGCGTGCCGGGAATGGAGAAGCACCAGATCATCCATGTGGATTATATGTGCAATGAATGCGGAAACTGCAGGAGCTTCTGTCCTTACGACAGTGCACCTTATCTGGATAAGTTTACCCTGTTTGCGGATGAGAAGGATATGGAGGACAGCAGCAATCAGGGGTTCGCGGTGCTTGACAGAGAGGCGGTGCGATGCAGGGTACGGTTCTTTGGAGAGACGATCGTCTGGACAAAGGGAGAGGAGACGAGGATACCGGATGCTCTCCAGAAGCTTATGGAGACGGTGTGCACAGAATATTCTTACCTGTTAAGACCGTAGAAAATGTCCGGGAACGTAAGAAAGCGGGAACCGGGACGTACTGCATGAGCAGAGCGTTCTGGAGGCAGAGCAACCGGTCGGCATAAAAAATCAGCAGCAGAAAGAAGGGGTCAGTGATGAAAAGGTTATTTAAAGGCGGAACAGTGGTCAGCGGAGAGCGGATGCAGGAACTCGATCTTCTCGTAAAGGGGGAGAAGATCCTGGCAGTTGGAAAGGATCTGTCGTTCCGGGATGCGGAGATCGTAGACGTTAAGGGAAAATATCTTTTCCCGGGCTTTATTGACGCGCATACGCACATGGCGCTGGAAGTGAGCGGGACGGTCACCGCGGATGGATTTTATACAGGAACAAAGGCGGAACTGGCAGGAGGGACCACCTGTATCATTGATTTTGCCACCCAGTATGCAGGAGAGTCACTGACTGAGGCGCTCCAGAACTGGCACAGAAAGGCGGAAGGGGAAGCGTCCTGCGATTATGCCTTCCACCTTGCGCTCTCTGAATGGAATGAAGAGATCAGCAGAGAACTGGAAAAAGTGGTGAAGGAGGAGGTCTCTTCTTTCAAGCTCTATATGACTTATGACAACCGGGTCGACGATGAGACCATGTACGAGGTGCTCTCCCGCCTGAAGGAGCTGGGCGGCATCGCCGGGGTACACTGTGAGAACCACGGCATCATCAGCGCAAGGCTTAAGGAAGTGGAGAAGAAAAAAGGGAACAGAAAGGACGTCTCCGATTATCCGTGGACGCGCCCGAAAGAGGCGGAGGCGGAGGCTGTGTCAAGGCTTCTCAAGATCGCGAAGTGTGTGGACACCCCGGTGATCGTCGTGCATCTGAGTACGGCGGCAGGGTACCGGGAGATCCTCCGTGCAAGAGAAGCGGGACAGACGGTCTATGTGGAGACCTGTCCCCAGTATCTTCTCATGGACGAAAGCAGGTATTCCCTGCCGGCAGAAGAGGCGAGACGTTATATGATCGCGCCGCCGCTCCGCAAAAAGAAAAACCAGGAGATCCTCTGGGAGGCTCTGAAGGAAGGGCGGATCCAGACGATATGTACCGATCACTGCAGTTTTACAAAAGAGCAGAAAGAGGCGGGAGCAGAGGATTTCGCGAAGACGCCCTGCGGCATGCCGGGCGCTGAGGAACGTCCGGCGCTGATCTGGCAGTTCGGCGTCAATGAGGGGCGCATCACGCTGGAGCAGATGTGCGCGTATCTGTCGGAAAACCCGGCAAAGCTCTATCACCTGTATCCGTGGAAGGGACGGCTGATCCCGGGCGCTGATGCGGATATCGTGGTGTGGAATCCGGAAACAGAGTGGACGATGACTGCGGAAGATCAGCAGTCCGCCTGCGATTACTGCCCGATGGAAGGGACGAAGATCCGGGGGAGAGCCGAGCAGGTTTATCTGCGAGGTGAGCTTGTGGCGGAGAACGGAAAGGTCCTCGCAGAGAGAAAAGGGTGCTATGTCAAGCATGGCGCCGGTGAATAGATATCCCATGGTGTGCGGTGTCAGGGACGGCAGGCTGCGAGAAGTCCATTCGCTGCGCAGCGCCGTGGGACTGTGCGGAATTCCCTCCCCGGTCATCTCAGCAGTGGGCGCGGGAGGAAAGACCAGTTCGATCCGCTGTCTGGCGCAGGAATACGTTGAGCGCGCACAGCGGGTGATCGTTCTGACGACCACACATATGACAGCAGAGGACAGACCATGGTTCCTTCTGGAACCGTCAGAAGAAAAGATGCGGGAGCTGCTTGCAGCGTACGGTCAGGCGTGGGTGGGGACACCGGCGCCTGGCGGAAAGATGCAGGGAGTTCCCTGTGAATTTCTGGAGATAATATGGAAGATGGGACTGCCTGTCCTGATCGAAGCGGACGGAGCGCGGCGTCTTCCTTTGAAAGTGCCCGGGGAGCAGGAACCGGTGATCCTGCCGGAGACGACCCACGTGCTTTCGGTATACGGTCTGGATGCGGTCGGCGGGAAGATCGGGGATGTCTGCTTCAGGCCAGAGCGGGCGGCAGCGCTTTTGAATAAGAATATAACAGAACAGATTACAGTGGAGGACGTGGCGTTTCTCGCAGCATCAGAACAGGCGGGAAGGAAAGGATGTCCGAAAGGTGCTGTGTACACGGTCATTTTAAATAAAGCGGACGATTTGAGGCGGAGAGGTTATGCCCTCGAGATCTGCAACATGCTGAAGGAGGAAGGAATCGAAAATACGATCGTGACCTGCTTCGGAGAGAGCGGCGGATGAGCGTCTCTGTCCTGAAACCGGGAGGAAAACGGAAAAATGAAAATATTGATTAGAGGCGCAGGGGATCTGGCGACGGGCATCGCATCCAGGCTTTATGGAGCCGGGCATCAGATCCTGATGACAGAGATCGAAGTCCCGCTCACTGTACGGCGGACAGTGGCTCTCTCGAGGGCAGTGTATGAAAAAAAAGTGCAGATTGAAGAGATGGAAGGCTTTCTGGCAGAAGACGGTCAGTCGGCGCAGGCAGTGCTGGAGCGGGGCGGTATCGCGGTGATGGTCGATCCGGAGATGGAGTGCCGGAAATGGTTCCGGCCGGATGTGATCGTGGATGCGATCCTGGCGAAGAAGAATCTGGGGACAGGTATCACGGATGCCCCGTTTGTGATCGGCGCAGGACCGGGATTTACTGCAGGGAAGGACTGCAACTGTGTGGTAGAGACAAAACGTGGACATACGCTGGGAAATCTCATTTGGAAAGGCAGCGCCATCCCTAATACCGGGGTGCCGGGCAATGTAGGGGGCTATACCATCGAGAGGCTGATCCGCGCAGGCGCAGACGGCAGGATGGAACCGAAGGCGCAGATCGGCGACTATGTGGAGAAAGGACAGGTCGTTGCTCTTACAGGCGGCGTGCCGGTATACGCCCAGATGTCCGGGATCGTCCGAGGGATGCTGCAGGAGGGCGTTGATGTGTGGAAAAACCTGAAGATCGGAGATATCGATGCGAGGACGGAAACAGCGCACTGTTATACGGTGTCCGATAAAGCCAGAGCGATCGGGGGAGGAGTCCTTGAGGCGGTGACCGGATTTGAGCGGATGAAAGACCGTTTCGGGATCGTTATCCTGGCGGCGGGAGCAGGAACACGGTTCGGAGGAAACAAGCTGAATGCCCTGGTCAGGAACAGGCCTCTCTATGAGCATATGCTGGAGAAGACCAGGGCATTCGGGGCTTTCCCTGCATATATCGTTACAGGAGAGAAAGCGATCGCAGAGGCGGCTGAGAAGAGAGGGATCACACCGGTGTGGAATTGTGAACCTGAGAGGGGGATCTCCCGTTCTCTCAGACTGGGGCTTGAGCGTGCACTGGACTGCCATCCCGGACTGAAAGGCATTCTCTTTTCAGTATGTGATCAGCCGGGAATTGAGACTTCAACGATCCAGCGGATCTTCAATGCAGGGATGCTCCACCCCGGAAGCATCGTCTGTGCAGGGAACGGCGGGAGGACGGGAAATCCGGTCCTCTGGGACAGAAAATATTTTCCGGAACTTCTCGGACTGACCGGGGATGAGGGCGGCAGACAGGTGATGAGGAGACATCGGGACAGCCTGCGGATCGTTCAGGCGGATCCGGAGGAACTGAAGGACATTGACCGGAAGGAAGATCTGTTGATGTAGTATGGATACTGGTGCGTGCAGCCAGGGAGAACAAAAAGAGGCAGTTCCGGCGCGCACAGAAGGGAATGCCGGGAGCATTCCCGCGGTAAAAGGAGAGGAAGAGTATGGGCCAGAAGCGGAAGAAAAGAGTGGCTGTTGTACAGTGCGCGGGCGGCTGCCGTGCCGAAATGGATGCTCTGAGGAGTGAGTGGGCAGGGGACTGCAGACAGATGTCGGAAAGCAGTCCGGAAGAAATCTGTAAGTGGGGGTGTCTCGGACAGGGCAGCTGCACAGCGGTCTGCAGGATGGAGGCGATCCGCATTAACAGAAACGGAGCGGCAGAAGTGGACCGGGAGAAATGCGTGGGCTGCGGTCTGTGCGTGAAGGCATGTCCGCGGGGGCTGATCCGGATCATTCTGCCGGAATCTTCTATATACCCGGCATGTGCCAGCGAGGACACTGGCGCACAGACGAGAAAGTACTGCAGTACAGGCTGCATCGCATGCGGGATCTGCGTGAAGAACTGTCCGGTGAATGCGGTCAGCATAGAAAACAGTCATGCAGTGATCGATGAAGAGAAGTGTATCGCGTGCGGCATGTGCGCGGTGAAATGTCCGAGAGGCGCGATCATAGATTATGACGGAATCTTTACGGTCCGGGAAGTGCAGGTGGAACGATGAAGAAGAACTATTGCTTTACAGTAAACGGAATCATGCGGAGCACAGATCAGGATAAGCCGCTGCTCCGGTATCTGCGGGATGATCTTCACCTGCATTCTGTCAAGGACGGCTGCAGCGAGGGCGCCTGCGGTACGTGTACCATCGTCGTGGACGGAAAAGCGGTGAAGTCCTGCGTGCTGACGACAAAGCTTGCCGCAGGGAAAAATATCATTACGACGGAAGGCCTGACGGAGGAGGAAAAGGAAGCCTTTGTATATGCTTTCGGCTCGAAGGGCTCCGTACAGTGCGGCTTCTGCATCCCGGGAATGGTGATGGCGGGAAAGGCTTTGATCGACCGGGTTCCGGATCCGACAGAGGAAGAGATCAAGACCGCGCTGAAGGGAAATATCTGCCGCTGTACAGGATATAAGAAGATCATCGAAGGAATCCAGCTCGCGGCAGCGATCCTGCGCGGAGATGAGAAGATAGAAGCGAGTCTGGAGAAGGGCGATGTATACGGAGTCGGAAAGAAAGCCTTTCGTCTTGACGTCAGGGAGAAGGTGCTTGGATACGGCGAATATCCGGACGACGTGGAGATGGAGGGAATGGTGTATGCATCGGCTGTCCGCTCAAAGTATCCGCGTGCCAGAGTGCTCGACATCCACTACGAAAAGGTGCTAAAGCTTCCGGGGGTACTGGATGTGCTGACAGCGGATGATGTTCCCAACAATAAGGTGGGACATCTCCAGCAGGACTGGGATGTGATGATCGCAAAGGGCAGCATCACCCGCTGTGTGGGAGACGCGGTCTGTCTGGTCATCGCGGAGACGCGGGAGATCCTGGACCAGGCAAAGAAGCTGGTCAAGATCGATTATGAAGTGCTGAAGCCGGTCACCTCTGTCCATGAAGCAATGGCGGAGGATGCGCCGAAGGTCCATTCGAAGGGGAATCTGTGCCAGAGCCGTCATGTGACCCGGGGAGATGCTAAGACAGCGCTGGCGAATTCAAAGTACGTGGTGACACAGAAATATACGACGCCGTTTACGGAGCATGCCTTCCTTGAGCCGGAGTGTGCGGTGGCGTTTCCCTATAAGGACG
This sequence comes from Lachnospiraceae bacterium UBA1818, assembly GCA_904419285.1. Classification (GTDB taxonomy): domain Bacteria; phylum Bacillota; class Clostridia; order Lachnospirales; family Lachnospiraceae; genus Mediterraneibacter; species Mediterraneibacter caccogallinarum. The sequence continues at coordinate 19,362 of CAJFQZ010000018.1, read as the reverse complement.
GTGTTAAGGTCTATTCCACTGATCAGGGAGTCTACGACACGAGAAAGGAAATCTCTATTATGTTCGGCTGGGAGCCGGAGCGTGTTGTGGTTGAGAACAAGCTGGTCGGCGGAGGGTTCGGCGGCAAAGAAGATGTGTCCGCCCAGCATATCGCTGCGCTGGCCGCAGTGAAAGTGCAGCGGCCGGTAAAGGTCGTATTTTCCCGGCAGGAGTCCATCAATTTCCATCCGAAGCGCCACGCCATGGAAGGCACGTTCACGCTGGGATGTGATGAAAACGGGATCTTTACGGGACTGGACTGTGAGATTTATTTCGATACGGGGGCATATGCATCTCTGTGCGGCCCTGTTCTGGAGCGGGCGTGCACCCATTCGGTGGGCCCCTACTGTTATCAGAACACGGATATCAGAGGATACGGATATTATACGAATAATCCGCCGGCTGGAGCGTTCCGGGGATTCGGCGTCTGCCAGAGTGAGTTCGCTCTGGAGTCGAACATTAACCTTCTGGCGGAGAAGGTGGGCATCTCGCCCTGGGAGATCCGCTACCGCAATGCCATTGAGCCGGGGAAAGTCCTTCCCAACGGGCAGATCGCAGACTGCTCCACAGCTTTGAAGGAGACGCTTCTGGCGGTGAAGGACGCCTATGAGAGCAATCCGGGCAGGGCGGGCATTGCCTGCGCCATGAAAAATGCGGGAGTGGGCGTCGGGCTTCCGGACAAAGGAAGGGCGAAGCTGATCGTACATGACGGGAAGGTGGAGCTGTACAGTGCGGCTTCGGACATCGGCCAGGGCTGTGCCACTGTGTTTGTCCAGATGGTCGCGGAGACGACCGGACTGGGAAAAGAGCGGATCAGGAATATGGGCGCAAACTCGGAAGTGGCACCGGATTCCGGTACAACGTCGGGATCCCGTCAGACGCTGATCACGGGCGAGGCGGTCAGGATGGCAGCGGCGGATCTGAATGAAGAATTGAAGAAGGCGGGCGGTGACCTGGGAGAACTGGAAGGAAGAGAATTCTTTGCGGAGTTCTTCGATCCGACAGACAAGCTTGGGGCAGATGTGCCATACCCCAAGAGCCATGTCGCATATGGATTTGCCACCCACGTGGTCATCCTGGATGATGAGGGAAGGGTGAAAGAGGTCTATGCGGCCCATGATTCGGGCAAGGTGGTCAATCCGATCTCAATCCAGGGACAGATCGAGGGCGGTGTCCTGATGGGACTGGGATATGCGCTGACCGAAGACTTTCCGCTGAAGGATTCAGTACCCCAGGCAAAATACGGAACTCTGGGGCTGCTGCGGTCCACGCAGATTCCGGATATCCATGCCATCTATGTGGAGAAGGAAGAACTGCTTCCGTTTGCATATGGCGCAAAAGGGATAGGGGAGATCGCAACTATACCGACCGCGCCGGCAGCGCAGGGGGCGTATTATGCCATGGATCATGTCCTTCGGACGAAGCTGCCGATGGAAGATACATATTATTCAAAAAAGCAGAAGGCGGTCCGATAGATCTGTATGGATGCAGGCTGCTATAAATTAAGACGGGTCAGAAAGCGGGGATGGAATTGATGAGGATCGGAGCGGTGATCGCCGCCGCGGGAGCGCCGGGCGGGTTTCGCTCCTATGATGAGATGGAGCATATTGACGGGAGCAGAATGATCAGAAGGATGATCTACAGTTTCCGCCGCGCAGGCGTGGAAGATATCGTCATAGTGACGGGATATAAGGCGGAGGAGACAGAAAAGAAGCTGGCAAAGCTGGGGGCTGTTTTTCTGAGAGCAGAAGATTATGAGGCGGAGCAGATGATTGATTTCGCGGTGCGTGGATTCACCTACCTGGAGAATACCTGTGGCAGGATTTTCTTCTGCCCGTCCGACGTTCCGCTTTTCACAGAGGATACGCTCAGGATCATGCTGGAACAGGACGCTCCGGTAGTTATCCCGGTATATGAGGGGAGGAAAGGCCATCCTGTCCTGATCGACGCGGGACTGACCCGGGGTATTGCCTCATACTTGGGAGAAAGAGGGCTGAAGGGCGCTATCGACGCATCCGGAGCAGAGATTGTCCTTGCAGAGGTGAGCGACGGCGGCGTGCTCATCCGGGCGGGGAGCGAAGAACGATTCGAGGAGGTGGCGGAAAAGGAATGTCCGCCGCCTGTTTATCCGAGAGTCAAGGTACAGCTTGTAAAGAACGAACCATTTTTCGGTCCTGGGATGATGGTGATCCTGAAACAGATCGAGGTGCTTGGAAGCGTGCGTGAAGCATGCGAGAAAGCAGGAATGTCATACAGTAAAGGCTGGTCCCTGATCCGAACAGCGGAGCGCGAGCTTGGCTGTACCATCGTGGAACGGAGTCCGGGCGGAAGGACTGGGGGGACTGCCAGAGTCAGCGAGAACGGCCGCAGTCTGATGGAGAAATATGAGAGGCTGGAGCGGGAGACCGCTGAGGCTGCGGAGAAAAAATATAGAGAGATCTTCGGAGATATTCTGTAGAATATTTTCCGCCGGAAAGAACACCTCTGCGTTCGGATATTTCATCCGATGCGGAGGTGTTCTTTTGTGCCTGCAGGAAAATTATCTCTGTTCATGGATTTATCGATTGTTTTTTAAAAAATAATTGGATATACTATAAACAGGATATTTTATACAGGAGGAGCCCTATTATGAAGGGAAGGATTTTAGCGGTACTGCTGGCAGGGAGCATGGTATTCTCTATGGCGGCATGCTCATCGGGAAGAGATGGCGGTCAGACATCAGGCAGCGGAGAGGTGAAGACGGCAGAGGGCAGTAAAGACGAGACAGAGATCCAGGTGTTTATCGCTGCAAGCCTGAATACAGTGATGACAGAGCTTGCAAATATGTACAATGAAGAGCACCCGGAGGTGAAGATTACGTTCAATCCGGACAGTTCAGGGACGCTCCTGACACAGATCGAGGAAGGCTATGAGTGCGATATCTTTTTCTCAGCAGCACAGAAGCAGATGGATGAACTGGAAGCGGACGGACTTATGGCAGAGGGAACGAGATCCAATGTGGTCAACAATCAGGTCGTTGTCGTCACGCTGAAGGACAGCGGAACAAAAGTGACGGGACTTGAGAATCTCGGCGAAGCAGAGAGCATCGCACTGGCAGGCGGAAGCGTGCCTGTCGGCAGATATACTCGGCAGGCACTCATCAGCCTCGGCATTCTGCCTGAGACAGATGATCCGGCATCGATCACCACAGAGCAGATATCTGAGGCGCTGGGAGGCGTTGAGATCAGTGAGCAGGACAATGTGAGCAAGGTTCTCTCCGCAGTAGTGGAAGGTTCCTGTGAGGTGGGGACAACATACTATTCCGATACATACGGGTATGAGGATGAACTCGATATACTTCAGACAGTCAGCTATGATCTGACAGGAGACGTGATCTACCCGATCGCCCGCGTCGTAAACGAGGAGGCAGATGAAGCGCAGTCTGCCGCAGCGGATGATTTCCTCGCATTTGTGCTTTCGGATGAGGCGAAAGCGGTATTTGATTCCTATTATTTTGACACGGAAGTAGAGTAGATGAGTATGGAAGAGATAATGCAGATCATGAAAGAACTGGACTGGAGTCCTCTTTTCATCTCCCTGAAGACAGGAGTCGTGGCGACGGTCCTCTCCTTTTTCTTGGGAATCTTTGCGGCAAGGAAGGCCGTGAAGGCTTCTGCGGGAAAGAAAGCTGTCATAGACGGGATACTGACACTTCCCATGGTGCTTCCGCCGACTGTGGCGGGCTTCTTCCTGCTCCTTCTGTTCAGCAGGAGGAGGCCGCTGGGAGAATTCCTGTTTGACGAGTTCGGTTTCAAGGTAGTCCAGACCTGGCTGGGCTGCGTGATCGCTGCGACAGTGATCGCGTTTCCACTTATGTACCGCAATGCCAGAGCTGCCATGGAGCAGATCGATGCCAATCTGGTCTATGCGGCGCGGACACTCGGCATGTCCGATATAAAAATATTCTGGAAAGTCATTGTGCCGACTGCCGGTCCGGGGATCGCATCAGGGACGATCCTGACCTTCGCAAGGGCGCTCGGTGAATATGGGGCCACCTCCATGCTGGCGGGAAATATTCCGGGAAAGACGGGAACGATCTCCCAGAAGATCGCCATGGTCATCCAGGATGGCGATTATCTGACAGCCGGGATCTGGGTGGCGGTCGTGATGGTCATCGCATTCGTGGTCATCTTTCTGATGAACCTGATCTCAGGCAAGAAGATGAAGAATATCGGGAGGTGGTAAGCAGTGGCGATATCTGTTGAGATCCATAAGAAGCTGAACACCTTCAATCTTGATATCAGCTTCCGCAGTACATCGAGGCGGATCGGCATACTTGGTGCATCCGGCTGCGGAAAGAGCATGACGCTTAAGAGCATCGCCGGGATCGAGACTCCGGACGAGGGAAAGATCACAGTGGAGGGGCGCACGCTTTTTGACCGGAAAGAGAAGGTGAACCTGAAGCCCCAGAAAAGGAATGTGGGATATCTGTTCCAGAATTACGCGCTTTTTCCAACTATGACGGTGGAGAAGAACATCGCTGCCGGCCTGAAGGGCAGCAGACGGGAAAATGCGCGGCGCGTGCGTCAGATGGTGGAGAAATTTCAGCTCGGCGGACTGGAGAAGCAGTTCCCCGGACAGCTCTCCGGAGGCCAGCAGCAGAGAACAGCGCTGGCGCGCATCATGGCGTATGAGCCGGATGTGATCCTGCTGGACGAGCCCTTCTCGGCGCTTGACATGTACCTTAAAGATCAGCTCCAGAGAGAACTGATCGAGATGCTGGAGGACTATCAGGGGACCGTTATCCTTGTCTCCCATGACCGGGATGAAGTCTACCGGTTCAGCGAGGAACTTCTCATCATCGATCAGGGGCGGATCGTGAGAGCCGGAGAGACGAAGCAGATTTTTCAGAATCCGATCGCGAAGGAGGCGGCGAGACTGACCGGCTGTAAAAACTTCTCCAGGGCAGAACGGATCGACAGCCATACGTTGAGGGCGGCGGACTGGGGAATCACGCTCCATATCAGCCGGGAGATTCCGGAAGATACGGTATACATCGGATACAGGGCACATGACTTCATCCCGGTGTGGGGAGGGAGAGGAGAGAACATGATCCGGTTCAGTCTGGAGAGCAGCGCAGTGCTTCCGTTCGAGCGGAATTATTATATCCGGCCAGAGACCGGCGGGGCGGAAGACATCGGCTCCCCGGGGGAAGTCCTCTGCTGGTTCGTCCAGAGAGACAAGACGGCGCTCCTGGATGAGAGAGGAATGCCCGATTATCTCGCGTTTGCTGAGGATGGAATCCTCTTTCTCCACTGAGAAGAACAACGGAAAAACTTTAGTAATAAAACACTGTAAAACATATTTACAGGCAGCAGAAACTGTTATATAATGAGCACTCGTAAAGTGAAGAATGAGGGATATGCCGCGGCCAGGCGTATCCTTTTTTCACGCAGAAATCAATGAAAGAGGGGTGCTCATACATGAAATCGGCACAGAGTGATATGACGTCCGGTTCGCCGATGAAGATCATACTCTGGTTTACGCTTCCTATCTTTATCGGAAATGTATTTCAGCAGTTTTATAATATGGCGGATGCGGTCATCGTGGGGAAATTTGTGGGAAACAATGCGCTTGCGGCGGTCGGGAGTACGGGAACGATCATGTTTTTGAACAATGGATTTGTGATCGGAATGACGGCGGGATTTACTGTTCTGACTGCCCAGAAGTTCGGAGCGGGAGATGAGCGGGGAATCCGGAAGAGCGTGACAGGAGCGGCGTGGCTGTCGCTGATCGTGGGACTGATTCTGACAGCAGCGTTTATGGTATTTATGAAGCCGCTGCTGACGCTGATGAACACACCTGCGGATATTTTAGACGATGCCTATGCGTATATCATGATCATAAGCGGAGGGATCCTCGCGCAGATGCTGTACAATCTGCTGGCAAGCATCCTCAGAGCGCTCGGGAACAGCAGGGTGCCGCTGTATTTTCTGATCCTGTCGGCAGTTTTAAATATCGTTCTGGATCTGGTGTTCGTCATCGTGTTTCAGATGGGAGCGGCAGGAGCTGCCGTGGCGACGATCATTTCCCAGGGTGTATCGGGCCTTCTCTGCCTTGTCTATATCGGGAAGAAAGTACAGCTGCTGAGGATGACAAAGGAGGACTGGAAACCCAAGACAACACTCCTGTCAGCCCAGCTGAAAGTCGGGATTCCGATGGCGCTGCAGTATTCGATCACTGCCATCGGAACAATGATGGTCCAGTCCTCGCTGAATATTCTGGGCTCTACGCTGGTGGCGGCATACACTGCGGCGGGAAAGATCGAGCAGGTCGTCACGCAGGCTTACATTGCGATGGGAACGACCATGGCGACGTACGGCGCGCAGAATATGGGGGCAGGGGACGTCCCGCGTATCAGACAGGGATTTAAAGCCTGCACGATCATTGGCATAGTCTATTCGTTCATCGCAGCTGCCTTTGTCATGACAGCCGGAAAATATATGACCTATCTGTTTGTGTCAGAGGATGTAGGAACGATCATGAATTCTGTGGATATCTATCTGAAGTGTGTGGGAATTTTCTTTATTCCGCTGGCGGTTGTGAATATCTACCGGAACGGAATTCAGGGACTTGGCTACGGGCTGCTGCCGATGACGGCGGGAATCGCGGAACTGATCGGAAGAGGCGTGGTCGCTGTCATAGCGGCGGGACAGAGGAGTTATCTGGGCGTCTGTCTTGCAAGCCCGGCGGCATGGATCCTGGCAGGCGGTCTGCTGATCGTGATGTATTACTATATCATGAACCATGACATCAAAAAAATATTCCGCGGCAGTGCCGGGAATATGAAAGATGTCGTCTGATCTGAAGTTATGTATTAGGCGAAGTCCAATGGCCGTGCACACAGGCTGTATGTACAGCCATCGTCTTCTTTGTTGATAACTATACAATATCAGAGAAATGTGAATCGGCTGTGACAAGAGTCAGAAGAATTTTTGAAGATTATTAAATAAAAATGAAATACTCTGAAATACCTGGAAACAGGTCATATCAGGAAGAAACGATGCATACTATGACGCACTGTTCACAGTATGCATCGTTTCTTTTGAGGCGCTGATCCAGCGGGGCTTCTCAGCCTCAAACCTCTCATAGAGCCAGGCGACCGCCTGGTCCATTCCCTCGTCAGACAGCGGGAAAGTGGCGCTCTCCTTGTCTTCGTCGGGAGTATCCTCAAAGCACCAGGGTTCCGGGTAGATATAGACAGTGAAAGTGGTGCTGTTTTTTCCGTCATCGCCGCGGAAGAAATAGCGCATTCCGTGATGGCTGCCGGAAAACGGCTCCTTTTTCAGTCCCCCGAAAGGAATCAGTCTCTTGTCGATCATGTGAGTAACCTTCTTTCTTTAACAGTGGGCGGCAGAACCGGGCAGAAGAACAGAGTCAGCATACGAGGTCCTGCACGATCCGTATACTGACTCTATTATAGTGGAAAAAGCCGGGATGTGCCAGCCTTTTTGAAAAACCGGCGGCGGAGCTCGGTTTACTGTGCCGCTCTGGCGGCAAATTCAGTGGTCACAAGATCTTCATATGGAGCGCGCATAGCCAGCTCTCCGGCACTCTCCAGGATATCCTGGAGCAGATCAAAGCTGCTTTCCTCAAAGATCAGATTGCTCTTCCATGTATCCTGGTCATAATAACGCGTCACGATCGTTGTGATAGTCTCCAGGTCCGTCTCCGGGAACTGAGGCTCGATGACTTCGGCGATTTCTTCCGGGGAGTGAGTCTGGACATAGTCCATGCCCTTCTGCAGAGCATTGGTGAATCCCTGGATGATCTCAGGATTCTCGTCGATAAAGCTCTTCTTTGCGCTGAATGCGGTGTACGGGACGTAGCCGCTGTCTTCGCCGAGAGAGGCGACCACATATCCTTTGCCTTCGGATTCCAGTGTGGTCGCGCCGGGTTCGAATTCAACCGTAAATTCTCCCTGGCCTTCGGCAAATGCAGCCGCTGTGGAACCGAAATCAATATTCTGGTTGATCTCCAGATCCGTCTCGGGATCGATCCCATTCTGCTTCAGGATATACTCGAAGACCATCTCCGGCATTCCGCCCTTGCGTCCTCCGAGGACAACGCTGCCTTTAAGATCCTCCCACCGGAAATCGGGCATCTCCTCCCGGGCGACGAGAAAGTTCCCGGCGCGCTGCGTGAGCTGGGCAAAGTTTACTACATAGTCCGTGGCTCCTTCATTGTAAGTGTAGATGGATGCTTCGGAACCCATGAAGCCGATGTCAGCTTCTCCGGAGATCACGGCGGTCATGGTCTTATCTGCGCCAAATCCACACACAAGATCCAGGTCAATTCCCTCCTTGGCAAAATACCCTTCCTCCACTGCAGCATACATCGGGGCATAGAAGATCGAGTGCGCAACTTCGTTTAAAGTGACTTCTGTGAGTCCTGTTTCTTCTTTCTGTCCGGCATCCTCCGGTCCGGGGGATTCACTCTTCCGGGAACAGCCCGCCAGCAGCGCGAGGGTGAAGACTGCGGCGAGGGCACATGCAAGTAAACGCTTTTTCATAATATTCTCCCTGTATTGTTTTAGGTTGTCACTATACTATATGAGCTGTGGAGGAGAGGGGTGCGCAGGACGGTGCAGACTTTTTCCGCATGCAGAAAATCAAAAATAAAGAAAAAAAGCGGATACCGGACTGTAAATCCGATATCCGCCGACTCTGCGGTCATATGATTCGACAGGAAAGGAGGTATACCTTCTTTCTGCGGTATTAATTATTAATTGTCGTGCTCTTCCTCGAAAGGATCATCGTAATCATCATCATCGTCGCTTCCGCCTCTGGACGCGATCGCCAGGATCAGAGAGATCACTGCAAGTACTGCACATGCGATGGCAGCAGCAAGAAGTTCTATGCTGTCGCCTCTTCTGAGGAACGCGAAAACGCCTGTACCGATATAGACGATCATGGGCAGCAGGAAGGCGAATAATGTTGCCTTATTCTGCATGATCAGATACAGCAGAGCAGAAACGAGCAGGCAGACTGCAAGGATAACATAGGTCATTCCGGCAGAAGTATTATCGCCAGAACTGCTCAGCCCTGCCACGAATCCTCTGTAGATAAAGAAGCCAAAACCAAGGAGCGAAAGGATTCCGAGGAAGATGCGTCCCGGACGGAATCTCGCCTCATCTTCATAGTCATAATCGTCCTCGTCGTCATACTCGTTGACCTCCGGGTCCGAAGTTTTGGGCGAAGTCTGTTCCTCCTCGCTGTAGTCAGGCACTTCCGGTTTTACGGACTCGTTCTCTTCTAATTCTGTATCGTCTATCGGAGCCTTTTTCTTCTTCAGCGGTCTGTGATCAGGATCTGTGGCAAGCATATCTTCATATCCCTTGCGTGCCGCTTTCTCTCTCTTGACGCGGACCTTCTCCGGAGGGATGTTACCATACTGCTGCTCTTCTCCTTCAGCAGGGGCAGCCTTCCGGACAACACGCTTTTTGACCGGCCTTTTGACCGGAGCTTCACCGTCTTCCGTCACGCTCTTCGGAGCGCCGTCCGCGGGACGGGGTTTCCTTCTGACTGTGCCGTCTGCAGGTCTGTTTGCCGCTGCTTCCCCGGCAGGTCTTTTTCTCGGTGCTGTGCCGGCAGGTCTCTTTCTCACGGGTCCATCTTCTGGAGCCCTCTTCTTCGGAGCAGCGCCGCCTTCAGCGGAATCTGCTTCAGAAACTTTCTTAGGAGCCTTCTTTACGGGTTCTTCTTTCTGTTCCGCAGCCGCTTTCTTGGCTGCCATTTTCTTCGCGCGCTGCTTGTCAAGATTCCACTGCTTTTTGCAGTCGCGGCAGATCGCATATTCGTTAAAGACCGGTTCACCGTTTTCATCGGTGCCAATCTGTTTCTTCTTTAATTCGACATCTTTTCCACATATTGGACACTTCATAATTATGTACTCCTCTCTTGTTATTGACAAACCTATAACGCATTTATTATAGCATTTTGAAACCGAGAGGACAATGGAAAAATGAAACATTACACCGAAATCTGTCGAACCTTCGTTACTGTCCGCACCATACTTATAGAACTCGTAACCGCCGCCCGTATAGGCGGTCTTGGCACGAAGTGCAGAACTGGGGCGCGGCACCGTGACGAGTGCGCATGAGGGCGGTGGTCAGGAGTGAACAGCAGCGAACCCTCAGATACACAGCCCGTCAGAATGCCGGCGGCGGATCAGGTCTGATCCGCACGGTGTGTTTCTTCCGTTTTGGGCGCTGCTGCCCTGGGCAGAAACTGATAGATTTCATTGTAAGATCGGATCTCTTCTTCATCTTTCGGAAGAGACGGGATCAATCCGGTGCAGTCCATGGATGAGGCTGCATTGGCAAGGTAATCATAGTCGTCGATGATCTCCCGGTTGGTCTTCTTTTTCAGATCACTCACCTCCTGATCTGTGTGTGCCGGCATGGCTGGATGCTGCGCCGGTCATTTTTTGTTTCAGTGACTGATTCAGTACAGTATTGTCTTCTATTCCTGAAATTGTATTCGGGGAAAAATATGGTATAATAACTGAGTTGAATTGAGATGATACATGACAAAGGAGGCAGATTGTTTTATGAAATTTTTAGTGGATACACACTCCCATACCATTGCCAGCGGGCATGCGTACAGCACGATCACGGAGATGGCGGAGGCGGCTGCGGCGAAGGGGCTGAAGGCACTTGCTCTGACGGAGCATGCACCTGAGATGCCGGGGACCTGCGGGCTGTTCTATTTTCAGAATCTGGACGTGGTGCCGAGGATGCAGAAGGGGATCCGACTGCTCATGGGCGCAGAGGTCAATATCATGGACCCGGACGGGACGATTGATCTCCCGGAGAATACCTGCAGAGATCTTGATATCGTCGTTGCCAGTGTCCATCCGCCGTGCTACGGGCTTGGACACACGGAAAAGGAGAATACGCGTGCCTACGTGGAGGCAATGAAAAAGCCCTATATCCATATTATCGGACACCCGGACGACGGAAGATTTCCGCTGGATTATGAGGTTCTCGTCCGTACGGCGAAGGAGACGGGGACGCTTCTTGAACTGAACAACTCGTCTCTCCGCCCGCAGAGCAGCAGAAAAGGAACTAGGGAGAATATGATCACCATGCTGGATCTGTGCCGTCAGTATGAGGTGCCGGTCACAACAGGAAGCGATGCACATGTGAACGTGGATGCCGGCAACTTTACTTATATAAAGGAAGTGATCGATTACTGCGGTTTCCCGGAGGAGCTGATCGCGACTGCAAATCTGGAGTTGCTTAAAAGCTTTATCCCTTCCCTGAAAAATATCTGATATAGTTGTAATAGTGTGACAGTTCAGCCCGCGCCATTCGCAAAGCCGCACATACGTGCTTCTGCGGCTGCGCCGCTCCTTTGCTCATATACGGGCGCTCCGCTCATAAGGGAAGGGACAGACTGATTCTTATGCCAGCATAAATCAGTATGCCCCTTCCCTTATAGCTGAACTGTCACTAAAATTCTCATAAAACTGTGGACTTTACAAATTTAGTGTGCTAAAATGTAACGGTGGCTTGGTACAGACCGGGCTGCCGTTTTTTAGGTTGGAAGGAGTCTGAATAATTATGAGTAAAAAGATCAGAACAGAGGCTGTAGACTATCTCTTTCGTGCGATTCTCAGCCTGGAAAATAAAGAAGAGTGCTATACATTTTTTGAAGATATCTGTACCATCAATGAACTTCTCTCCCTGTCGCAGCGCTTTGAGGTGGCCAGGATGCTGAGAGAGCAGAAGACATATCTCGAGATCGCGGAGAAGACAGGTGCTTCCACTGCGACGATCAGTCGTGTAAACCGATCCCTGAATTACGGAAACGACGGGTATGATATGGTGTTTGAGAGGATCAATAAAGAAGAATAAACGGCACGGTGAGGATGCCGGTACAATAAAAAATGCTTCAGGAGCAGGTCCCGGCCGCGGTGCGGAACCTGCTCTTACAGCATTAATCTTTCTTTTTTTTCGTGTGCTTTTCTGCCAGTTCGTCGATGATCTTCTCGATCATTGTCTTTTTCAGATAGACGTCGAAGCTCAGGCTGCAGATAAAGGCGAAGAGCTTCAGTTCATCACGGTCTTCGCCGTCCGGTATCTCCGAAAACGCAGACATTGATTTTTCGTATGCTTCCCGGACTGATTCCTGGAGTGGCTTGATCCGTCCCTTTTCCATCTCGCAGACCTCTTTGTACACGGAGGACAGATCCATGGGGCCTTCTCCGGAAAAGTACTTTTCCGTCAGAGGAGTCAGGACTGTCTCGATGTCTTTGATGGAAAGAATGTTCTTAAAATAGTAAATAAAGATAAGGATCAGGACATGCTCTCGGGAATACTTCTTTTTGACAGGCGGCGGAAGAAGATTATTCTTTGTATAATTGTTGATCATTGTCTTTGTCAGAATTTTGTCTTCCTCATAGCGCTTTGTCGATGAAAGCTGCTCATCCATGAAGGTCGTGACCTGATCCATATACAGGTCTATATTGGGGATCTCTCCCGGTTTGATATAATCGATGCGGGAGAGACTTTCCAGGATGCTGTTCAGTATATCATTCGTATCTATTGTCATATTATCACCTCAGTGTACTTATTATATAGTATTGAAAACTATATGACAAGCCTTTTCCCTCAATGATTCTTGAAATAGTCCTTTACAAGTTTTACCACTGTGCCTGACAGCAGGAACAGGGCGATCAGGTTCGGGATGGACATCAGCCCGTTGAATGTCTCGGCGACGCTCCAGAGGAGTCCCAGATCTGCGGTCGCTCCGATGACTGCTACAAGTGAGTAGACGACCATAAAGGGCTTGTTGATCCATGAGCCGAAGAGAAATTCAATGCACCGTGTTCCATAGAGCCCCCAGCCCAGGATCGTGGAAAATGCGAAGCAGCACAGAGCAACAGCGGTAAAGATGGATACCCAGCTTCCGTAGGTGGTGATGAATCCGTTGATCGTGAGTTCGGCTCCTGCGTCTGTTCCGTAGCTGACGCTGACTCCGCTGCAAAGGATGACCAGGGCGGTCATAGTGCAGATCACGATCGTGTCTGCAAACACTTCGAAGATACCGAAGAATCCCTGTTTTACCGGGTGATCTGTATCAGCGGTTGCGTGGGCGATAGAGCCTGTACCGAGACCGGCCTCATTGGAGAAGATTCCCCTGGCGACACCCTTCTGCATACTGAGAAAGAAGCTGCCAACGACTCCGCCTGTCACGGATGCCGGAGAGAACGCGCCTTCGATGATCGAGGCAAATACTCCGGGTACACGGTCGATGTTCAGGAAGATCACGCCCAGAGCAAGGATGATGTAGAGCAGCGCCATGAACGGCACGAGCATCTCCGCAACTCTTCCGATCCGTTTGATCCCGCCCAGCAGGATCAGCGCCACAAGGACTGCGATGATGATGCCGATGATCAGGCTCGAGACAGAGACGGAGGACGCGTCGATCACATGATAGTTTAGCAGAGCCGTGTTGATGGCGGAGGTGATCGTGTTCACCTGTGTTGCATTTCCTGTGCCGAATACAGTCAGAACTCCCAGCAGGGCGAACAGGACTGCCATCCAGCGCCATTTCGGCCCCAGTCCGTTCTTGATGTAATACATGGGACCTCCGGTCCAGTCTCCCTGCCTGTTCTTTTCGCGGAAATGTACGGCGAGAGTCACCTCAGAAAATTTGGTGCACATGCCGAGCAGGGCAGAGATCCACATCCAGAAAACCGCGCCGGGGCCGCCGATCGCGATCGCGCCTGCGACGCCTGCGATATTACCGGTGCCCACGGTGGCAGCGAGGGCGGTGCACACTGCCTGGAACGGGGTGATGGATCCGTCGGAGGCTTCCTTCTTATGAAATATGCGCCCCAGAGTTACCTTGAAGGTATATCCGAATTTGCGGAACTGGATGAAGCGGGTCCGGATACTGAGGAGAAGCCCCACTCCAATGATGCAGACCATGGCGGGGACGCCCCATACAAAGCCGTTGACTGCACTGTTGATTTTTTCAAATATTTCCAACATGAGAATCTGATTCCTTTCTGGTGATAAACTAGCTCCGGCGCCCGGCAGTGCCGCACGGACGCCAGCCTTTCTATATTAGCACAAAAGGATGGAAAATGACAAAAAAATTGGGAAAGTCAGGTTGACAATCAGTGAGGGGTATCTGATAATGGTAGTTACCGGCATCGGACAAATGTTCGATGAACAGAAATTTATCGGAGAACAGGAGAGATCTATGAGCATTTATGATACATTGAATGAACCCCAGAGGGAGGCGGTCCTGCATACGGATGGTCCGCTTCTGATCCTGGCGGGAGCGGGTTCGGGAAAGACCAGGGTGCTGACTCACCGTATCGCATATCTGATCGATGAGAGAGGCGTGAATCCCTGGAATATCCTTGCCATTACATTTACGAACAAGGCGGCGGAGGAAATGCGTCAGCGGGTGGATTCTCTGGTGAGCTTCGGTGCAGAGAGCATCTGGGTGAGCACGTTCCATTCAGCCTGTGTCAGGATCCTGAGACGGTTCATCGACCGGCTGGGGTATGACAACCGTTTTACGATCTATGACACGGATGATCAGAAGACACTGATGAAGGAAGTCTGCCGGAAAGTGGATATTGACACAAAAGTATATAAGGAAAGGAATCTTCTGGCAGCGGTCTCGTCGGCGAAGAATGAGATGATCCTGCCGGACGAGTTTGAGCTGAACGCAGGAGGCGATTTCGGACAACTCAAGATCGCGAAGGTGTACCGCGAATATGAAGCCCAGCTTAAGGCGAACAATGCGCTGGATTTCGACGATCTTCTCGTCAAGACCGTGCAGCTTCTGGAGACCCAGCCCGATGTGCTGGAATACTATCAGGAACGGTTCCGCTACATCATGGTGGATGAGTACCAGGATACAAACACGGTCCAGTTCCGTCTTGTCAGGCTGCTTGCCGGAAAATACAGGAATCTCTGTGTAGTAGGAGACGACGACCAGTCGATCTATAAGTTCCGGGGGGCAAATATCCGGAATATCCTGGACTTCGAGCATGAGTTCCCGGATGCACATGTGGTCAGGCTGGAGCAGAACTACAGATCCACGGGCAATATTCTGAACGCGGCGAACGGAGTTATCAGGAACAACAGGAACCGGAAAGAGAAGACGCTCTGGACGGACAACGGAGAGGGAGAGAAAATCCAGCTCAGGCAGTTTGATACTGCATTCGATGAAGCGGAATATATAGCTGAAGATATTAAAAAAGAAGTACAGGAAGGCGCTTCTTACAATGACAGTGCGGTCCTCTATCGGACGAATGCGCAGTCCCGTCTGTTCGAGGAAAAATTTATAGCCATGAATATCCCTTATAAGATCGTAGGAGGCATCAATTTCTACGCGCGCAGGGAGATCAAGGACCTCCTCGCTTACCTGAAGACGGTGGATAACGGGCAGGACGATCTTGCCGTGCGCCGCATCATCAACGTACCGAAGCGTGGGATCGGGCTGACGACGATCAACCGGATCCAGGAGTCTGCCGATGAGAGAGGAATCGGATTTTACGAAGCGCTGCTGGCGCCGGAACTGATCCCCGGCGTGGGAAGGAGTGCATCAAAGCTGGATTCCTTCGCGGCGCTGATCGAATATTTCAAAGGTCAGACAGAGAAAGAGAGCATCACGGACCTTCTTCGGGAGATCATAGAGAAGACCGGATATGTGGAGAGCCTGGAAGCGGAAGACAAAGTGGAGGCGGAGTCCAGGATTGAGAATATCGACGAGCTTGTCAATAAGGCGGCGGCGTATGAGGAGGACTGCCAGGACAGGGGCGAAGAGGCGTCTCTGAGCGGGTTCCTCGAGGAAGTTGCCCTCGTCGCTGATATCGACAGTCTGGACGAGGATCAGGACTATGTGGTCCTGATGACACTTCACAGTGCAAAAGGACTGGAATTCCCCCATGTATATCTGGCGGGGATGGAAGATGGTCTGTTCCCGAGCTATATGACGATCACATCGGATGACAATGAAGATCTGGAGGAAGAACGCAGGCTCTGCTATGTGGGCATCACCCGCGCAGAGGAGAAACTCACCCTGACCTGCGCACGGCGCAGGATGGTGCGGGGAGAGACACAGTTCAACAAGATGTCCCGGTTCATCAAGGAGATCCCCATGGAATTGATCGATACGGGAAACCGGAAGATCGAGGAAGGAACACAGATCCCGGTCCAGAATACATATTCTCATGCGAAGGAAGCGTTCCGCGCACGACCGTTTGCCTCCCAGTTTTCCGCATCTCAGTCTTCAGGAAAGACAACAGGAAAGCAGCCATTTTCCTCTCTTCAGAAGGGAAGCCAGATTCTGGCCGGAAAGAGCGGAAGCCTTTCCTATCAGGTGGGAGACAGGGTGCGCCATACAAAATTCGGAGAGGGAACTGTGCTCGAGATCAAGGAAGGCGGCAGAGACTATGAGGTGACGGTGGAATTCGACAGCGCCGGCGTCAGAAAGATGTTCGCCATGTTCGCAAGGCTGGTGAAGGTTTCATAAGATGAGGGCGCAGATCGGAGTGATAGGAAACCGCCTTTTACATGATAGCATGACTATACAGTTTCCTATTCCTGAGCGCGATGTGAACAGTAATCTGAGAAATCATCTTTCTGAGGATTTTGGAATAAATTAGTAGTAATCTGAAAATGATAGTGGTATAATAACAGAAAGTAATCGCCGCCCTGAGGCGGGGAAAGGACGTGTAGATATGAACAAAAAAATAGAAGACATGATTGCGGAATCAAAATTAACTGAGCTGCTGCACAGAAATGATGCAGAGAAACAGAAAAACACAGTGATCTGGGTGCTGGCGATCATCGGAGCAGTTGCAGCAGTCGCAGCGATCGCGTATGCGGTATACCGTTTCTTCACACCGGACTATCTGGAAGACTTCGAAGATGATTTTGACGATGACTTCGATGACTATTTCGATGAGGATGACCAGGTATAGGAGACGGACGGATCCGGTATCGAAAAATGATGAAACAGAATACAGGCAGGATGTGGTAGATGGACTGCACCCTGCCTGTTTTGCTGTGATGAAGCAGATGAAACGAACGTGGAGGAAGAGATGAAGAAAGGACAGATTTTTGAAGGAACTATAGAGAGAGTGGACTTTCCGAATAAGGGGATCGTGTATCTTGCTGAGGAGGACAAGTATGTCACGGTGAAGAACGGAATGCCGGGACAGAAAGTGCGTTTTCTCATCAATAAATTCAAGCGTGGAAATGCAGAGGGACGGCTCCTTGAGGTGCTGGAGAAGTCTCCGCTGGAGACAAGAGAGCCCGTCTGCAGCATCTTTCCCGCCTGCGGCGGCTGTATGTATCAGACCATGCCCTATGAAGAACAGATGAAGATGAAGGAAGGGCAGATTCGGCGGATCATGGATGAGGCAGTGAAGGGAAGTTATGTCTTCGAGGGTGTAAAGGCAAGCCCGAAAGAGTTCGGATACCGGAACAAGATGGAGTTCTCCTTTGGGGATGAGTATAAGGACGGGCCGCTCTCCCTGGGCCTTCATAAAAAAGGAAGCACTTATGATGTCCTGACAGCAGCGGACTGCAGACTGGTGCATGCGGATATGAATGAGATTCTTGTGTGCGTGCTGGAGCATTTCAGAAAGCGGGGCGTCAGCTACTATAAAAAGATGCAGCATACAGGATACCTGCGCCATCTTCTCCTGCGGAGAGGAGATACAACAGGAGAGATCCTTGTGAACCTGGTGACTACCACACAGGAAGAGCATGATCTTCAGCCGCTGGTGGACGAGCTTCTCTCTCTGGAACTGGAGGGGCGCATCGTCGGTATCCTCCATATCCTGAATGATTCCCTCTCTGATGTGGTGAAGAGTGACGAGACCCGCATCCTCTGGGGGCAGGACTTCTTTTACGAAAAGCTCCTTGATCTGGAATTCAAGATCACGCCGTTCTCCTTCTTCCAGCCCAATACAAGGGGCGCGGAAGTGCTGTATGAGACGGTCCGGGAGTATATCGGAGATATCCATGATATGACAGTATTCGATCTCTTCAGCGGGACCGGGACGATCAGTCAGGTGCTGGCGCCGGTTGCGAAGGAAGTCGTGGGCGTGGAGATCGTTGAGGAAGCTGTAGAGGCAGCAAAGGAAAATGCCGCAAGGAACGGTATTTCCAACTGTAAATTCATAGCAGGCGATGTATTTCAGGTGCTGGATCAGATTGAAGAGAAGCCGGATGTGATCGTGCTGGATCCCCCGAGAGACGGGATCCACCCGAAGGCGCTGCCTAAGATCCTGAACTATGGAGTGGAGCGGATTGTGTATATCTCCTGTAAGATGACGAGCCTGGCGAGAGATCTGGAGATGATGCAGCTTGCGGGGTACCGGGTGGAGAAGATGACGGCGGTGGATCAGTTCTGTGAGACGGTGCATTGTGAGGTGGTTTGTTTGATGATAAGAGAATAACCGGATTGTTTAGGTAAACAATTTTGAAAAAACATCTATCGGCAGGTAGGTGTTTTTACTTTTACAATCTTATCAGAATTGCTTTACTGCACTGGTTTTGAGGACGCAAGGGAAGCTAATCTTTTTGATCAATCCAATATGGTACTACTGATAAAGTTAGAATAATGATTATATTTACATTCCAGTATGGAGCTATATGTATGCATTATACTAGTTTGGTTTATGAAAAGCAATGATAATAATTTTATAATGAATCCTATAATTATTATACTAAAAATATATAAATATTTTGACAAAAAATGGAGAATGTGATAATATCTAAATCAAGAAAGGAGAACGGAAAAATGAGATTAGAATTAAGTTTCTCGCTTAAGTATCCCAGGTTGCCTGTCGATAATAAACGGATCTGGATTTCTTTCCTGAAAAGTTGTCTGGCTAAAAGCGGAGACGGAAGGTTTTACAAGCAATATTTTGAAGGAACACCCACGAAAGACTATACATTTAGTGTAATCCTTCCCAATCCAAAATTTCAAGAGAATATTATTGCATTTGACAAAAATAGTCTGAAAATAATGTTTTCGGCAGATGATAGAAAGAAAACAGGACTGATTTTTTTTCAGGCATTTATTCAGGTAAAAGGAAAAGAATTTCTTTTACCTGATGGAAATGCAATGAAACTGGAAAAAATCATACAGATTCCCGAGAAGTTGATCACATCCGACAGAGTAGTGTTCCGGACTATGGCAGGAGGAGGGATTGTAATCCGCAGCCACAACAAAGAGACGAATAAAGACCGCTTTTATTCGTTTGAAGATGAAGGATTCTCTGCACAGATGAAAGAGG
>CAJFQZ010000017.1:27291-188081 GCA_904419285.1 Lachnospiraceae bacterium UBA1818 | reverse complement strand
CGCAAACGGAGCAGCACCCAAAATGCACACCCACGATACGGTTTCCGTGCCAACATACGGTCTGAGCAAGAAATACAGTCCTACCGCAACGCCACAAGCAAGAACAGAAAAAATGAGCTGTCTGAGCGACAGTCCAAAAAACATTGACTCTGTATAATTTCTGATTTCACGGTTAATTTTTACTTCCATATCTGTTTCCTTTCCTGCGGTTTCGGTCGTTCTCCCTCCCGCATTTATCATTCAGGCAAAAGACTTTGCCCTTCCGTTTACCGCCATAGTAAACACATTTCTTACAATCTCTTTGGTTCATCTCAAAATCTCTCCTTAAAGTCCCATCATTTCTCGGATAATACGGTCAGACATCTTTACCGCACCGACAAGAACGAGCATATTAAATACCAGTTCCCCAATATATGCCCACACCTGCGTAACTGCTGCTACATCAGGATTAACCACTGGCGGCGATGAAGCAAATACGGAGAAAATAATACAAGCAAGTACAATGACTGCTCCCTCAAGCAGAACTGCACAATAGCTCTTGATAAAACTCTTGCCTGCATTCGGTGTAGGTTCTCCTGCAAATGTGGAAAGCGGTATCGGTGCAAGTGCTGTGTACATATACAACTTAAAAAATCTTCCGTACACCGTCATTATCAGAATGAACGACAGCACCGTGATAAATAATCCTCCGATAAGCGTTACCGCCCACAAAGGGATACTCTCAAAAAATCCGCAATCCTCTATGGTCGTTACCATCTCTGCGGGTAAGGTCGTCTGTTCCGGAGTTCCAAATCCGGCAGCATTCATAATGGTTGAAATTGTCCCTTGCACGATATTAAATAATGCAAGCATAAGCTCCATTCCGTATGTGATAACACCTTTCGCCAATGCAAAACGGACAAAGAGTTTTAAAGCGTGTTCCGGTTTCTTCACATCTGTAAAACTTCCGCAGGTCTTTACCATACCTATCACGAAAAACAATACAAGCAATGCAAGCCCGATAGCCTGAACTGCACCATTGATGTCAACGATAACCTTCCAGATATTCCCGCCCTTAAAGTTCTGCGGTGTAGTTGTGATGAGTGTCCATATTTCCGACAGTTTTTCATTCCAAGTTTCAAGGGCATTTTCAAGATTTTGAACTACCCAGTTATCACTCATTCAAAGCACCTCCTTACAATTAAGGGGGTGTCCCGTAACTTGGCACACCCCTCGATAACTGTGTAACTCTTATCTTAGCCTGTGATAAGAGTAAGGATTTCTTTCGCAAAAGTGATAATGACACCGCCCGCAAGAGTCAGGAAGCCATTGGCTCTCTGAGAAGGGTCGTGAGATTTGAGTGAAAGACCGACCTGCACGATACCAAAGCCAAGCAAAATCATACCGATGGCACGGATAAGTCCGAAGATAAAGTCAGACAGATTATTAACTACGGTAAGCGGGTCATTCGCTGCAAATGCAGTCGTTGTCATTCCAAGTGCCAACGCACCGACAATGACCATTGTGCAGTAAGCACGGAAGCCTTTCTTGACCTTTCCGGTCATAGGCAGTTTCTTTGTTTCCTGAATGTCAGTTGCTTTTTTCTTAAAAATAGTCATAGTTGAATACCTCCAAAATTTAATTTGTTTGATTGTTTATGAACAGAGCTTCCATCTCCTCATCGGAAAGAAGTTCCCAGTTCGTTTCTTCCATTTCCTTTTCAGGAAGTGTTGCAGGGTCAATGTCCCAAATAGCAATCGAAGCAATATCTTTTGTGACTTCTCCGTGTTTATAAGGACTTGCCTTTCCGTCTGTGGTAAGTGCCACATTCGGGTGTTTCATAATGTCATATTTGAAATCCATAATGGGTCTTTCCCCACGGATAAATAAAATAGCGTACTGATTATCGAGCATACGCACCTCATCAGGGGTAAGTAACTCTCTGCCGCTAATCTGATAGTTGGTGGAATAATTACCGCTTCTTCCGGTACTCTTTCCGAACGTGTTGGTATCAATGGTTTCCTTGCCCAACAGCTCCGACACATATTTATGGGTTGACTGCTCATTTCCACCAAGGTAAAGAAATTCATCGCAGTTACCCACAATGCTCTCCCACTGTTTTTCAAACAAGGCTTTAAGCTGTGCCAAGTTCTGTAAGATGATGCTTACCGATACCCCACGGGAACGCATAACCGACAGTATCTTGTCGAAGTCGTCCGGCAGTGAAACATTGGCAAATTCGTCCATCATAAAATGAACAGGCATCGGCAGACAACCGCCGTGGATATGGTCGGCTGCATAAAATAACTGCTGAAAAAGCTGTGTGTAAAGAATGGATACCAAGAAGTTGAAACTAGAGTCGTTATCCGGTATCAGTGCAAACAGTGCCACCTTTTTCTCTCCGAGTGACTGCAAATCCAGTTCATCGGCAGAAGTAAGAGCAGCAAGACTTTATGGATTTTAATGTTTTGGAAGAACCGGAATGATAAGAGTGGTAATACTTCAAAGCAATGTGGTCAGGATTATCTATCATCAAATCCGAAAACAGATTATCAAGCGGAGAAGGACTTGGGTCGTCCTCGTCCTCAATCGCCCCGGCTCTGAGCATTTCCATTACCATCGCAAAATTCTGTTCTTCCGGCGGTGCTTCATAATGCAGATAAAATACAAGTGCAAGCAGAAGCATTGACGCTGCCGTATCCCAAAATGGGTCATATTGGATTGATTATGGATATCGATTTTGGAAAACGTATCCGTACTCTGGGAGAAATAAAAAAAATTTTGGAAAAAACACCATGAAAAAATGACAAAGTGATAAGGCCACAATCCAGCATAAATACTGGGATTGCGGCCATTTTTAATCTGTTTATCTGCAAAAGTCAGGGTACAGTACTGGAAAAAACAAGATAATAGACACAAGTTTTAACATCTCCGGCAAAAGCTGGTTACTCTCCCTGAGCACGAGTGGAACTTGTAACCGCCGCCCGCATAAGCAGTCATGGCATGAAGTGCGGAACTGGAGCGCGCATGCGGGCGGCGGTCAGGTGAGAACAGTAATGTCCGGAGAACGCCGAATGAGTGGGAATATAACGCATAATCGCCCCGGAACCTACATATGATGATAGGGAAAAATACAGCGGGGAATTCGGGCATGAGACGATCCAGAAGCCGCCGCTTCTTCCTGTACGCAGTCTGTCTGACGGCGGTCCTGCTGCTCACCGGCTGCATCTCGCGCAGCGGGCGGCAGGAGAAGCTGAGGGACCTGGAGTTCATCGTACTGGATCAGGCAGATGTGCCGCGGGAGCTGGGACAGATGATCGAGGAAGAGAAGGCGGAGCCGTTCAGGATGACCTATACGGATCAGGGAAAGCTTTTCATCGCGGAGGGATACGGAGCGCAGCTCACGACGGGATACAGTGTCCAGGTGACCGAACTCTACGAGACGGAGGATGAGATCCGAATCCATACGAATCTTCTGGGACCGGAGAAAGGGGAGGAGATAAAGGAGATCACAACATTTCCCTGTCTCGTAGTACAGCTTGAAGCATCTGACAAGAATGTCATATTTGAATAAGGAGGACAGCCATGGAATTGATCAGGAAGCCGATTCATTATACAAAAGAAGGAAAGAGGATATTTGACCAGTTTTACCTTGATGAGGATTATAATGTGCCGGACGCCAAAGACGACGTGCAGCGTATTGTAATGGGAAATGCCAGGGTGAAGACAGAGGAGATCCGGCTGGTGGAGAATTATGTCCGCATCACCGGCAAAGTCTACTTTCAGATCCTCTATGTCACTGCCACGGGAGACCCGAAACCGGCGGTGCTGGAAGGAAAGCTCCCTTTTGAGGAGATGGTCTACACAGAGGGAGGCGAGGACGAGACCTGGTTCATCCAGAATGTGCGCACAGAATTTACCGCGTCGGTGGTGCACTCAAGGAAGCTGAGCCTGCGCGTCATGGTGGAGATGGAGATCGGACGGGAGAGACTGGAGGACGAAGAGACTACGGTGGATATTGAGAGTGATGTGCCGGTCTACAGAAAGAGGAAGAGGATCGATCTTCTGAAGCTGGCGGTCTCCAAAAAGGATACATACCGGATCAAGGAGGAGATCACACTGCCGGGGACCAAGGAGAGTATCGGACAGATCCTTCTCACGGATGTGGACAGCAGGAAGCTGGAGATCCGGCTGGGGCAGGATGAACTGATCCTGCGGGGAGAGCTCCTTGTCTTCTGTATGTATCTTTCGGAGGAGGAAAAGGCGGACTGGATCGCCCAGAGCGTTCCTTATGAAGGCAGGATCTCCTGTGACGGCGTCTCGGAGGAAATGTATTATTATGTTCACCACGCTCTGGACGATACCCTTGTTGACATCCGTATGGACGAGGACGGAGAAATGCGCGTCCTCGGAATCGAGGGCACTCTGAACCTGAGGATGAATATCTATGAAGAGGAAGAGATGGAGATCCTCGAAGACCTCTACTCCCTGGAGCAGAACTGCAGCTTTACCACGCGGAGCGCGGTCTATGAGGAGCTGCTGATGCAGAACCAGTCCAAGTGCAAGGTGTCCGAGCGCCTTACCCTGCCGGAGCTGAAAGAGGATGTGCTTCAGATCATTTACAGCCGCGGGAGCATCCAGGTGGAACACACGGAGGAGACGGACGAAGGGATCCGGATCGAGGGGATCCTTCATGTCGCGTTCCTGTACCTGCGGGCGGACGATATGGAGCCCTACGGGAGCTGGCAGGGGATGGTGCCGTTCTCCCACCTTGTGGAGTGCCAGGATATGCCCGAAAATGTCCTGAGCAGCATGGCGTGCCATGTGGAGCAGCTCATGGTGAGCCTGGCAGGAGGTGAAGCGGTGGAGATCAAGGCGGTCCTGACGTTCGACACGTTTATCCGCAGAGCGGTTCCCACGGAGGTGATCACAGAGGTGGAGATGCAGCCGCTTGACCTGGAAGAACTGGAGAAAAGGCCGGGGATCGTCGGCCATATTGTGCAGAAAGGGGAAGATCTGTGGAGCCTTGCAAAGAAATATATGACTACGGAAGCAGGGATCCGGGAGGTGAACAGCCTGGAGGGCGACACGGTAAAACCAGGCGATAAGCTGTTGATTTTTAAGGAAAATATGAGTATACTGTGAGTATAATGTATACAAGATACAAGGAGGCGCCGGGGAACCCGGAACAGGCTTCTGTACATAAGAGAAAAGGAGCGGAGAAAGAAGGATGAATCAGATCGAATTGAGAGCGCTTGCCAAGATCAATCTGGGGCTTGATGTGCTGGGGAGAAGAGAGAACGGATATCATGACGTGCGCATGATCATGCAGTCGATCTATCTGTACGACGAAGTGAAGATCATAAAGAGGAAGGAACCGGGGATCAGGCTTGCCACGAATCTCGGCTTCCTTCCTGTTGGAGAAGGCAATATTGCATATAAGGCGGCGCAGATGCTCACGGAAGAATTTCAGCTGGACCAGGGGGTTGAGATCATGCTGGACAAGCATATCCCGGTGGCGGCAGGGCTTGCCGGCGGCAGCTCGGATGCAGCGGCAGTTCTTTTCGGCATGAACAGGCTGTTCAGGCTGCGGCTCACGCAGAAGGAGCTGATGGACCGGGGCGTGAAGCTGGGAGCGGATGTGCCCTACTGCATCATGCGGGGGACCGTGCTGGCGGAAGGGATCGGCGAGGAGCTGAGCGTGCTTCCGCCCATGCCGAAGTGTACAGTCCTTATCGCCAAGCCTCCGGTCAGCGTTTCCACAAAGACTGTGTATGAGGCGCTGGACGCGAAGGCGATCACGGAGCATCCGGATATAGACGGGATCATCGAAGGCCTGAAGCAGGGGGATGTAAGGGCGGTTGCCGCCTCCATGGGAAATGTGCTTGAGGATGTGACCGTCCCCATGTATCCCGTGATCGACGAGATCAAGAAGGAGATGATGGCCGCGGGGGCGCTCGGAGCCATGATGAGCGGCAGCGGGCCGACCGTGTTCGGACTCTTCGAGAACCGGGCTGCGGCGAAGACCGCACAGAGAAAGATCAGAGAGAAAGCACTTACAAAGCAGGTGTATATCACGAACATACACAGCGTCAGGAGGAAATGATATGGGAACAGATTTTGAAGTTACGATGAATGAATACCTTCCGCTCAGGGATGTGGTGTTCAATACTCTGAGGCAGGCGATCCTCAGAGGAGAGCTGAAGCCGGGGGAGAGGCTGATGGAGATCCAGCTCGCCAACAAGCTGGGAGTGAGCCGCACGCCGATCCGGGAGGCGATCCGCAAGCTGGAGCTGGAAGGCCTGGTGCTGATGATCCCGAGAAAGGGTGCGGAAGTCGCAGAGATCACGGAGAAGAACTTAAGGGATGTGCTGGAAGTCAGATGTGCCCTGGAGGAGCTGGCCGTTCAGCTCGCCTGCGACCGTATCGATGAGGAAGGAGTACGGGAGCTGCGCGCGGCGGCAGAGCATTTCAGAGATGTCCTTGACAGCGACGATATTACGAAGATCGCGGAGGCGGACGTGGCGTTCCACGACGTGATCTTCACGGCGACGGACAACCGCAGGCTCATTCAGCTTCTGAACAATCTTCGGGAGCAGATGTACCGGTACCGGATCGAGTATCTGAAAAAGAAGGAATGCTATCCCCAGCTTCTGGAAGAACATAGAACGATCATTGAGGCGATCGCCGCGGGAGACAAGGATCTGGCAACCCGGATCACAGGACAGCATATCAACAACCAGGTAGATACCGTGGTGGGGACGCTGCGCCACAAGGAATAGCCCTGCCGGCGCGGCAGGGGAAAGCGGGCTCTCGGGAGAACATGCGGCCCGGCTCGGTTTTTTTGAATAAAGGGGGAGAAAGTGTCCATACTCCATATATCAGCAGGAATGAATATGGAGGTATTACATATGGACAGATATACAGTAGAAAAATATAAAGACAGGATGATCCTTCTTCTGGCTCTTCTGTCAGCAGCGCTGATCCTCGGGGCGGTCCTGTACAGGACCGATGCAGCCGCCGAGGAGAAAGCGCAGCGGGAGCTGGCGGGGGAAGTCCTCAGATTCCATGTGCTGGCCAACAGCGACAGCGCGGAGGATCAGAGGCTGAAACTGAAAGTGCGGGATGCAGTCCTTCTCTATCTGGAGGAAGCGATGCCTTCAGAGCCGGATGCCGGAAGCCAGGCGGACTGGATCCGCAGGCATACGGACGAGATCGAGGTAGCGGGAAGGGCGGTACTCCGCGCGGAGGGGTATGAGTATCCGGTGAATGCGGCAGTGACCACCTGCTATTTCTCCGACAGGACGATAGGGGAGATGCTGTTTCCTGCCGGGAACTATGAAGCGCTCAGGGTTGAGATCGGGGCGGCGGAAGGCCACAACTGGTGGTGCGTGCTCTACCCGGGGCTCTGCTTTGACGGAGCAGTCAATGTGGTGACTCCCGGCGGCGGGAGCGGGAAGATGAAGAGCCTGCTTACAGAGGAGGAATATTCCGGTGTGACAGCGACGTCTGACTTTAAGATAAGCTGGTATTTCTGGAAAGGAAATGAATAGTAATGACAGAATTTCTTGTAAAGCATTTTATAAAAGACTATCAGGACGTGGAGAAGGTGTCTGTGAGAACGGCGTACGGAGTGCTCGCCAGTATCGTGGGCATCTTCTGCAATGTCTTTTTATTTGCAGTAAAATTTACAGTGGGACTAGTCCTGAACAGTGTATCTGTTACGGCGGATGCGTTCAACAACTTATCTGACGCAGGCTCGTCCATCATCGGGTTTGTGGGCGTGAAGATGGCGGAGAAGCCTGCGGATGCGGATCATCCCTTCGGACACGGAAGGATGGAGTACATCGCTGCGCTGGTGGTCTCCTTCCTGGTGATCGAGGTGGGATTTACGTTCCTCAAGGATTCTGTGGGTAAGATCAGAAATCCGGAGGAAATGACGTTCAGCCTGATCTCTGTGCTCATCCTTCTTCTGTCCATCGCGGTCAAGCTGTGGCTGGGACTGTTCAACAGGAAGCTGGGAGAACGGATCGACTCAAAGGTGATGAAGGCTGTGTTCGCAGATTCCATGGGAGATGTGATCACGACCGGCGCGACAGTGCTCTCCCTTGTGTTCCTGGGTGTGACCGGGATCAATATCGACGGGATCGTGGGAGCAGGAGTGGCTCTCGTCGTCATGTGGGCAGGCGTCGGCATCGCAAGGGATACGCTGGAGCCGCTGATCGGAGAGGCGATCGATCCGGAGGTATACAGGAAGATCAAGAAGTTCGTCGAGAGCTACGACGGGATCGAGGGGACGCATGATCTGATCGTACATAATTACGGACCGGGCCGGAGCATGGCATCCATCCATGCAGAGGTCCCGAACGACGTGGATATCGAACAGTCCCACGAGATCATTGACCGGATCGAGCGGGATGCGGGAAAAGAGCTGGGAATCTTCCTTGTCATCCACATGGATCCGATCGAGACGAGAGACGAGAGTGTGCTGAAGATTCGGCAGAAGACAGTTGATACACTGAAGGCCATTGATCCGGAGTGCAGCCTTCATGATTTCCGGGTGGTCCCGGGGGAAGGTCAGAGCAACCTGATCTTTGACATGGTGATTCCCATTGAATATGATGAAAAGACGAGAGAAGAACTGCCGAAACGCCTGGCGGAGAAGATGAAAGAAGTGGATCCGAGATATCAGTGCGTGATCACGGTGGATTATGATTTTGTGGCGAAGACAGAAGAAGAGCAGCAGACAGAAAGAAGGTAGAGCGATGTATGAGTTTAAGAGCAGAGTGAGGTACAGCGAGATCGATCACAGAGGGACCATGACCCTGCCCGCGCTGATCAACTATTTCCAGGACAGCAGCACCTTTCATTCAGAGGCGGTTGGGCTGGGGATGGAATATCTCAGAGAGAAGCAGAAGGCGTGGGTCCTGTCCTACTGGCAGGTCATCGTGGAGCGGTATCCGAAGCTGGGGGAAGAGATCACGGTGGGGACGTTTGCGACAGAGTTCAAAGGCCTGTACGGCAACCGTAATTTCTACATGAACGACAGCAGCGGCAGCCGTCTTGCCTGTGCGAATTCTATCTGGGTATTCATGGATCTGGCAAAGGGGCGCCCCGCGCGTCCGGAGCCGGAGCAGATCGAACCGTACGGGACATGTCCTCCGCTCTCCATGCCCTATGAGGGGCGCAAGATCGCCATGCCGGAGAAGTGTGAGAGCCTGCCGCCGTTCCCGGTGCGAAGATATCACATCGATACGAATGAACATGTCAACAACTGTCAGTATGTTCAGATGGCGCTGGAGTCAGTGCCTCAGGAGACGGTGGTGAAGCAGCTCCGCGTGGATTATAAGAAGTCGGCGGTGCTCGGGGATATGATCTTTCCGAAGATGTCAGCAGAGGACGGGCGCATCGTAGTAGAACTCTGCGATGGAGAAGGAAGGCCTTACGCGGTTGTGGAACTGAAGTGATCGTTTGTTTACGGAAAGGAATGGCGCATGTATACAGTAATCGTTGCAGAAGATGAAGAACGGATCAGGAGGGGGATCGTCAGGAATGTAAAGTGGGAGTCCGTGGGTTTCCGCGTGATCGGGGAGGCGGAAAACGGTGCGGACGCGCTTGAGATGGTGGAACAGCTGGAACCGGATCTCCTGATCACGGATATCCGGATGCCGTTCATCAACGGGATCGAGCTGGCAAGGCAGATCCGGGAGGTGCGCCCGGCAGTACAGATCATGTTTCTGAGCGGATACGATGATTTCTCCTATGCTCAGGAGGCAATCCAGTACAATATCATCAGTTATCTGCTGAAGCCGATCTCCGCAGAAGACCTGGAAAAAGAGCTTGCCAAGGTGAAGAAGAAGCTGGACAGGCAGTTTGAGATGTTCTCCAGGACGGATCGGGTGAAAAAGGAGATGGAGAAGTCGGAGTTCCTTCTTCCGCTGCTCCTGGACACGATGGAGAAAAATGATGATGCGGAAAAAGAGCTGCGTGAGATGGCGGTGTCGGTGGGCCTGCTGCGGAACGCAGAATCGCCCAGCTTGAGCTTTGCGGTTGTGGTGACCCGGATACAGGATGCGGACGGGACTGACCGGACCACCCGAGCCACTGCGGATGCGGTAGATATGATACTGGGAAAATATGTGCGGCATGTGAGCTGCTATCTGAAGGGCGAGATCATCTCCATTCTGGCGGCGACGGCGTCCGGCTTTAACAAGTACCTCCATATCCTTTCCGAGGAGATCGTCCAGAGTGTAGAGCGGATGCTGAAGCTGAACTGTCTTATGGGGATCAGCCGCAGCGTAAAGAGACTGACGGACTGCCGGGAATGTTATCTGGAGGCGGTGAATGCGGTCAGCTACTCCGGGGAAGGGGGAAGCCGCATCTATTTTATTTCTGATGAAGAGCCGGAGCAGAACGGGGGACAGGAGCGGATCCGTGAGATCACGGAACACCTGGAGGGACTGCTCAAGAGCGGGAGCGCGGAAGAACTGGAACGCTATCTGGATAAAGTGGAACAGGATGTGAGGTCCTGGAATTTTACTGTCATGTACTTCGGTGTCCTGATCTTTCAGATGGCGGCGGCGGTCCACGGCGCAGTCTATGTGGCGGCAGGGGAGGAAGCGCTGAAGCAGCTGCAGAAGGACTATCCCCTCAACGATGTGCGGCTTGTGGAGCGGATGACGGAAGGCTTCAGGACGATCCGGAAGATGTGCCTTGCGGCAAAGTCTCTGATCTCCACACAGAAGAAAAAGAGCAGTGAGATCATCTGTGAGAAGGCCCTGGATATCATTGAAAATAAGTATGCGGACCAGGAGCTGTCCCTTCTTTCGGTCAGCAGTGAGATCGGGGTGTCTCCCAATTATCTAAGCACTCTGATCAAGAAGAACACGGGGAGGACCTTTGTGGAGCTCCTGACAGACAGGAGGATCCGGAAAGCGCGGGAACTGCTCCTTGGGACGACGATGAAGATCAGGGAGATCACGGAGGCGTGCGGGTACAGGGATCAGTTCTATTTCAGCCATTGTTTTAAGAAGATAACAGGAATGTCGCCCAAGGAATGCAGGAGAGCAAATGAACAGAAGCAGGAGTAGAAGAAACTGGAAGAAGATATCGATCTCGGAAATGTTCGTCGTCCTGTCCATGATCATGGTCCTGGTGAGTGTGATCTGCGCCATACTGATCTTTGTGCGGATCTACCGGGATGCCATGGAGCAGAGCGCGGTCACGAGCAGTGAGCAGTCTGTCGTACAGGTGCAGAACACGCTTGAAAATTATACCGGTGAGATCGAGACGACGCTGGGGCTGATCAAGGAGAATCTGGATACCCCGGACGAAAATGACTTTATGCAGAATCTTGTCGAGGTGAGGACTGACATTGCGGCAGTGACCACTTATGATGACGACGGAAACCTTCTCCAGTGCTGGACAGCAGGGCTGGAGATGAAGCCGGACTATATGACCAACCTGTCGTATGAGTCATATACTGACGTCGGAGGGGGACGTCTGAATATTTCCAAGCCGCATGTGGAATCCATTTTTGTAGACCAGTATCCGTGGGTCGTCACTATTTATGAGGATATTGAAGACGACCGGGGCGAGATCCGGCATCTTGCCCTCGACATCCGTTTCTCCAATATTGCAAACTATATTGACGAGGTGGGGATCGGACAGAGAGGATACTGCTTCCTGACGGATCTTGACGGGAATGTCGTATATCACCCGCAGCAGCAGCTGATCAATGCGGGGCTGAGAGAGGAACAGACGGAGGATCTGTCGGAAGACAGGACACACATCAGCAAGGATGCGATCTATACCGTACATACTATGGAGCACAGCGGTTGGAAGATCGTGGGAGTGTGCTATGTGGATGAGATGATCACTGCCCAGGTAAAAAGCGTGGTGTACCGGCTGCTTGTGATTCTTCTGGTGGTCCTGATGGTCACATCCGTATTGGGGTGGCTCCTATCCAGACTTTTCTCCGGCCCGGCAGAGAAGCTGGCGAAAGCCATGGAGGACTTCGAGAAGGATGCAGAGAACTTTGAGTACAGTATCCGCGGCGGCACTTCTGAGATCACCACCCTGTCAGAGTCCTTCGGACATATGGTGCTCCGGATTCAGAGTCTGATGGAGCAGGTGCGGCAGGAGGAGATCAGCCTGAGAAAGACGGAACTGAAGGCGCTGCAGGCACAGATCAACCCGCATTTCCTCTATAATACGCTGGACGCTATTGCATGGCTGTGTGAGGACGGTCAGAACAAAGAGGCGGAAGAGATGGTGACGGCGCTCGCGAATCTCTTCCGGATCAGCATCAGCAAGGGTCACGAGATGATTCCTATTGAAAAGGAGCTGCAGCATGCCCGGAGTTATCTGAAGATAGAGAAGATACGATACAAAGATCAGTTCACCTATCATTTTGATGTTGACGAGACCTGTCTGGGATATCTCTGCAACAAGATCACGCTTCAGCCGATCATCGAGAACGCGATCTATCACGGCGTCAATCAGATGCCGGATGAAGGAAAGATAGACATCCGCATCTTTTCAAAGGAAGACGACATTATTTTCCAGATTGAAGACAACGGCGTGGGAATGACAGAAGAGATGTGCAGGGAGATCCTGCAGAGAGAATCCGGAGACCGGACAGGGATCGGGATCAAGAACGTCAATGACCGGATCAAGATTTATTTTGGAGAAGAGTACGGAATCACCATCGCGAGCGAACTGGATGAAGGAACCTGTGTCACGATACGGATGCCGAAGATAAAGGAGGACAAGTATGAGAAGTAGATGGTACCGGCTGCCGGCCGTTATGTGTTTCTTTCTTGTGACCGCTTTGACAGCATGCCGGCTGCAGCGTACCGGAACGATGAATGCGCAGCAGCTCCCGGGAGGAAAGAAGAGCGTAGCCCTTGTCGCCAAGTCGGCAGAATCCGCCTTCTGGAAAACGGTCAGGGCCGGGGCGAATGCGGCGAGTACGGAGTATAATCTGGATCTGATATTCGAAGCTCCATTGTCTGAGGAGGACTATGCTGCCCAGAACAGAATGATCAAGAGCGTGGTCGACGGGGGCGTGGATGCGATCGTTTTTTCTGCCGTAGATTTCGAAGCGAATGCAGAGGCTGTTGATGAGGCGGCGGCAGAGGGAGTGAAGATCGTTGCCATAGACAGTGAGGTGAACAGCAGGGCGGTGGAGTGCTATATCGGAACCGACAATTATGAGGCGGGCTGTCTTGCTGGAGAGGCTGCGCTTGCCTGTGAGGATCCGGAGATGAATATCGGAATCGTCAATTTTGACAAAAACTCGGAGAACGGACAGACGAGAGAGGCAGGATTCCGTGATACAGTGGCGGAGGATGACCGGGCGGTGATCGTGGATGCGATCAACGTCAACTCTACCACCGAGGAGGCGAAACAGGGAACTCTGGAGATGCTTGACAGAAATCCGCAGATCAATGTGATCGCTACGTTTAATGAGTGGACCAGCCTCGGAGTGGGATATGCCATACAGGAACGGGGACTGGGTGACAAGATCCATGTGGTGGCATTTGACTGCAATGTGGTCTCCGTGGGGATGCTGGAGACCGGGGAGGTAGACGCCCTGATCGTGCAGAATCCCTATGCAATGGGATATCTCGGCGTGGAAAATGCGTACAATCTGATTAACGGCCAGTCCATTGAGAAAAAGGAGGTCGACACTTCCCTGATGATCGTGACAAAAGAAAACATGTATGACGATGAAAGCCAGCGACTCTTGTTCTCTTTTGATAAATGAGCGCGGTAAACAGTGGAAAAAATGTCTGAAATGACGGAAAAATAAAAATATTGAATGATAATTGAAAAATAGTATATGGAATCCTCTCTTTTGAAAGACTATAATTTGTCTGTATTGAATAAAATAGGGGCCGGCAGTGAGTCTGCCGGCATACCGGAAAGGGAGGAAGAAGTATTATGAAGAGAAAAAGGCTGCTTGCCTTCCTGCTGACAGGCGCACTTGCGGCGGGAAGCATACTGCCGTATCTTCCCGGGGCGGCACAGGACATGGCGAATGTGTTTGCTGCGGAGGATACAAGAGAATGGACGAACAATCCGGGTATCTTTCAGGTGAACAGAGAGCGGGCGCGCTCTACTTTCTACCGGTACGACAGTGTAGAACAGGCGCTTGCGGCAGACAGGGAAGATTCATCCAGCTACCAGCTGCTCAACGGGGATGACTGGAAGTTCAGTTGGGCTGTGAAGCCATCTGAGAGGATCGCGGAGAAGGATGCGGATTTCAATCAGACAGATTACGACGACAGCGGGTGGGATGATATCAGTGTCCCGAGAAGCTGGCAGACGTATGTAAATGAAGACGGATCCTTTAAATACGATCCGGTGATCTACTCCAATCAGAACTACCCCTGGATGAACGCAGAGGGAAAGAATTATTCTCAGTACAAAGTCGGACAGGCCCCGGAAGAGTGCAATCCGGTGGGGACCTACCGCAAGACATTTACAGTTGACCCGTCCTGGGAGGGCAAGGAGATATTCCTGAACTTTGAGGGCGTGGGTTCCGCGATGTACCTCTGGGTGAACGGAGAGTATATCGGATATTCCGAGGACAGTTTTACCCGGGATGAATTCGATATCACGGATGCGCTGGATTTCTCTGAGGGAAATGAAAATGTGATCACGGTCGAGGTTTACCGGTGGTGCGACGGAAGCTACATTGAGAACCAGGATATGCTGAGATATTCCGGTATCTTCCGGGATGTCTATATGACGGCAAAAGAAGATACG
Organism: Lachnospiraceae bacterium UBA1818; assembly: GCA_904419285.1. GTDB lineage: Bacteria > Bacillota > Clostridia > Lachnospirales > Lachnospiraceae > Mediterraneibacter > Mediterraneibacter caccogallinarum. The sequence goes on along the minus strand of CAJFQZ010000017.1, from coordinate 173,327 downwards.
GAGATCCGTGATTTTACAGTCACCACAGATCTGGATGAAAATTATGAGAATGCGGAACTCAAGGCAGAGGTTGATCTGAGAAACTTCAGCGGAGAAGACAAAGACGGATATGAAGTGAAGGGATACCTGTATGATGCAGAGGGAAATCTGGTCACTCAGGAGCCTCTGAGTGCGGCGGCTGATTTTGGCGGAGAAAGCGAGACGTCTGTCACGCTGTCCGGCCAGATCACGAATCCGGCAAAATGGACGGCAGAGCACCCGAACCTCTATACACTTGTCCTTGTTCTGGAGAAGAACGGCGAGCAGACAGAGATCACGTCGAACCGTGTGGGCTTCCGGGAGATAGAGATCACGGATAAAGGGACGAACGATGCGCGTCTCCGCGTCAACGGACAGATCGTGACGCTGTTCGGTGTGAACCGGCATGAGAATGATCCTGACACGGGATGGTATCTGACTGAAGAAGATATGCGCAAAGAGATCGAGATGATGAAGTCTCTCAACATCAACGCGGTGAGAACTTCTCATTATCCCAATGATCCGACGTTCTACGAACTGTGCGACGAGTACGGGATCTATGTGATGGATGAGGCAAATGTGGAGTCGCATAACGGCCGAAGCCAGTACCAGGTGCCTGGCAGCCTGGACGGATATGTGGAGGCGGCGGAGGACCGTGCCGTCAATATGCTGGAGAGAGATAAGAACCATGCCTGTGTGATCATGTGGTCGCCGGGAAATGAGACTGGTACAGGGGATTCACTGCAGGCAGAGATCGATTATTTCCACAACAATGACGATACCCGTGTTGTCCACTATCAGGGCTGGAACGACAATGAAGGTGTGGATGTCTACTCCAACATGTATCCGACCATTGACAGCATCAAGACGAATTATACGAAGCCGTTTATCATGTGCGAATACCTGCACACCATGGGAAACAGCGGCGGTGGACTTACAGACTACTGGGAGAAGATCCGCACCTACGGCATCCTCCAGGGCGGCTTTATCTGGGACTGGGTTGACCAGACGTTCAATACGCCTCTGGTGAAAGACGGCGAGTGGGACGGCGAGACGACGTACTGGGGATATGACGGAGACTGGAACACAGGAGATTTCTCTTCCTGGAAATCAGGCAACGGTGACTTCTGCCAGAACGGCATTATCTCTGCAGACCGTACCATCCAGCCGGAAGCTCTTGAGGTGAAAAGAGTTTACCAGGCGCTTCAGATGGATATGGCGGACACGGCAGGACAGACCGTGACTGTCACGAATGAATATACAGATACGAACGCCGGCGAATATCAGATGCTCTGGTCTCTTGAGAAAGACGGGACAGTGGTGGAGAACGGTGAGATCACGGATGTGGATATCGCTCCTCTGACAAGCGCGGATATTACGATCCCGTACAGTATCCCGGAAGACGCAAAGATCGGTGACGAATATTTCTTAAATGTTTCTTTTGTCACGAAAAAAGCGACAAGCTGGTGCGACGAAGGATATGAGGTCGCAAAAGAACAGTTTGAGCTCACCTTTGACGGTCAGGATATGAACCGGGCGCTGGACACGGAAGATATGGACAGCTTTGAGGACGGCGCGCTTCAGGAGACAGATACAGATGTGACGATCTCACAGGATAACTGGTCAGTTTCCTTCGACAAAGAAACAGGTGCACTGGTCTCCTTCCAGTCTGACGGCAGAGAGCTGGTCGCAGAGGGACTTCTTCCGAACTACTGGAGAGCTTATACAGATAATGATGCGAAGGAGTCTGTGGACGCAAACTGGAAGAAGGCAAACGATGATGCTGTTGTGGAGAATGTCCAGGTGACAGCGTCTGACAAGGTGATCTATGTGACGGTGGACAGACGTCTTCCGAGCTGTTCGGACTCCAGAGACAGCCTGACTTATACGGTATATTCCTCCGGGGATGTGTTCGTGAAGAGCACGCTTATCCCGGCGACAGGCATGGGAGAACTACTGAGAGTGGGCAATCGGATCCAGCTGGACGGAAGCCTGGAGAATATGACCTGGTACGGCAGAGGCGAGTCTGACAGCTACAGCGACAGAAAAGCAGGTTATGACGTAGGACTGTATAATAGTACCGTCAGTGATCAGTTCACCAAATTCCTCTATCCTCAGGAGACGGGAAATAAGACGGATGTGCGTTTCATGGCTCTGACAGATGAGGATGGAAACGGACTTCTCGTGGACGCGGTGGACCATCTGCTCAGCATGAGCGCGCTCCATTATACACAGGAAGATCTGGAACAGGCGGGCCATATCCATGAACTGGAGGGAACCGACAATACAGTAGTGACTATCGATTATGCACAGATGGGACTGGGAACAGCAAGCTGCGGACCGGCAGCGCTGCCACAGTACAGGCTGTCTGCGTCACAGAACTATACATACACTTATCATCTCAAGGCGCTCAGCGGCGAAAGCTCAGAGCAGATCATGGAGATGAGCAAGGTTACTGTGGCGGATGAAACAAATCTGTTGTCTGGAATTCAGGTTGGCGGAGAAGAGATTGAAAATTTCAACACGGATATGACATATTATGCGGTAGATCTTTCTAATGTGGGAGATGATATCCCGCAGGTAACGGCGACGCCGGCGTCAGACAGTGTGAAGGTGGAGATCACTCAGGCGTCTGAACTCCCGGGAACAGCTGTGGTAAAGGCGACAGCGGCAAACGGCTACAGCAGGACATATACTATTTATATGGAAGAAACAGGAGAGATCCTGCTGTCCAAGCTGGGCTATGATAAAGAAAAGAGTTTCTCAGAGTACAAGGATATCCAGACAAACAAGGATAATGAAGGCGGCAATATTGAGCTGTATGTAAACGGTGAAAAGACAACTTTCGAGATCGGATTCGGCGTGAATGCGGAGTCGGAGATTTATTTCGATATCTCTGACCTGAATGTGGAACGCCTGCAGGTATACGGCGGCATCGACTGCAGCAAGGCAAAGACGCAGGACGGAGTCTACCTGGCAGTTGAGGTGGACGGAGTGGAAGTGGAACGCTCACCGCTTCTCGGACACGGGGACGACGCATACTTCTTTGACGTGGATGTCAAAGGAGCAAAAGAAGTGATGCTCCACGCAGACAAAAATATCAAGAACGGACATGATATGGTATCCTGGGGAGATCCGAAGCTGATCAAGAGTACAGGAGAAGAGGAAACAGGAGAGACGATCCGGCCGGCGGAAGGCGCTTCAGTTAAGCTCGACGCAGGCAATAAGATCCTCTACGGCATCACGGCAGGCACGACATTCGGAGAGCTTAAAGCAATGCTCAAAGAAGTGGAAGGCGGAACTGTCACTCTGGAAGACCCGTACGGGGCAAGCTTTGAAGGCGACGATTCCTCGATCGCTACAGGCTATGTGCTCAAGCTGAATGTGGGAGGCAATGTGAAAGACAGTGTAAGGCTTGCAGTGACAGGCGATGTGGACGGAAGCGCCAACGGAACAATCGGTTCTGACGATGTCAGCGCTCTGGAAAGACATCTGTCAGGCGAAGAGACATTTGAACAGCTTCGTCTGTACGCGGCGGACATCGATGGTGACGGACAGGTCACAGAGACAGACCTTCAGCTCTTACGGCAGATGACGGGCGAGGTCATCCATGTAGAGAGCATCACTCTCGGAGGAATCCCGGAGACTGTGAACGCAGGCGATGTATTTACCCTTACTGCGGATGTCCAGCCGGCAGACGCGACAAATAAAGCAGTTTCCTATACAAGTTCGGACGATACCGTACTTCGGGTATCAGAGGACGGGACAGTGACCGTGCTTTCCAACGGAACTGCAGTGATCACTGCAGCGGCGGCAGACGGCTCAGAGGTGAGCACTTCCGCGGAGATCACGGCAGGCGCCGGACTGCTTGACCAGGATGTGTACTATCTGACAGGAGACGGAGTGGAAGGCGCCATGGAGGCATCTGATGACTATCAGGTACTGAAGTATACGGCGGATTCCGTATCCGGCTGGGGCGGCATCCACATCAACAGAGCGGATACCGGAAGCGGCGCTTCCACGACAGGCATCAGCCTGAACATCGGTGGAATCCAGACCGCGTTTGAAAAGGGTATCAGCGCCAATACAGACGCACAGATCGCGTATGACCTGAGCGAATACGCAGGAGTTGAGAAGCAGTTCCAGACATGGGTTGGAATTGATTATGTAAAATACGGAAAAACAGGAAGAGACGGAGCAACATTCCGTTTCTATAAGGATTCAGTTGCAGAAGAAAATCTTCTGTATGATACCGGCGCGATCATCCAGCAGGATGAGGCAAAATTCGTCAGCATTGACGTGACGGATGTCCAGACACTGATCATGACGGCAGATAAAGGAAGCTCCAACAGCGACGACTGTGTTGACTGGGCGGACGCGAAGATCTATATGGCGGCAGAGCCGGCGGAGCCGGTGGAGCTTGACACAAGCATCCTTGCTTATATGATCGAGATCGCATCTTCAGCAGACACAACAGGAGTTGTACCGGCAGTTGCTGACAGATTCAGCGAGATCTATGCTTCGGCACAGGAAATCCTCGCCAGAGCAGAGGCGGGCGATGCTTCCGTCAGCCAGGATATGATCGACACAAGCTGGAAAGACCTGATAACGATCATGGGATATCTTTCCTTCAGACAGGGGGACAAGACAGATCTGGAGAAGGTCGTCGCCATGGCAGAAGGACTTGATCTGGATAAGTACATGGAGACAGGAAAAGATGTGTTTGCAGCAGCTCTCGAGACCGCACAGACTGTCCTCGCGGATGAGAATGCAATGCAGGACAGTGTGGATCCGGCGTGGAGAGACCTGCTCAAGGCGATGAGCGATCTGAGACTGAAACCGGACAAGTCAGCGCTGGAGGAGCTGATCTCCCAGGCACAGGGACTGGACGCTGCGAACTATGAGGAATCTTCATACCAGGCGATGCTCAGTGTGCTCGCCGATGTGCAGGCTGTCTATGACAACAGCGAGGCAGAACAGGAGGAGATCGATGGAGCTGTCACGGCGCTTCAGGCCGCGCTGGATCAGCTCGTACTGAACCCGGATGACACGCAGGAACCGGATGATACACAGAATCCGGACGACAGCCAGGATACCGGCAGTGCGCAGACGCCTTCTGACACGCAGAATACGGATGATACGAAGGATGCGGCAGACACTGCACAGAGCAACAGCGGTGAAAGCGCCCAGACCGGAGCCGGAACTGTCAAAAAGGCGGAAAACACAGGCGCATCTGTGACTAAGTCTGTGAAGACAGGTGATAACACTTCCGTTATCTTCTGGGGAGCAGCAGTGATCCTCGCGGCAGGGACAGCAGTCCTGGCGAGAAAAAGAAAGGCGGATTAAACAGACATTCTGCTAAAACGTAAAATAAGATGAAAACCGGCGCGGCGGATGAACAGCTCATCCGCCGCGCTGGTTTTTGTGTGAAACAAGGTTCTGGAATCGTAAGATATTACAAAAAGTATGTAATTTTTTATATGGGAACAGATTCAGGGCCCATGGTATACTCAATCCAACTGAATAAAGCTATAAGGAGGGATCAAAAACATCTTGTAAAACAGAGAAAAGGAGAGAAGTTTATGAAGAAAAAGAGAATACTGTCACTGGGGCTGGGACTTGCGATGCTTGTGACAACACTGGGGGTCCCATCCATGCCTGCAAAGGCGGAACTGCAGGCAGGACTTGCCGATACGGCGCGAGAAGCAGCGGCAGAAGGGATTGTCATGCTGAAAAATGATAACCAGGTACTTCCGCTCGGCGGCGGTACGTCGGTGGAGAAGGTTTCTGTATTCGGACGTGTACAGATTGATTATTTTCCGTGCGGATATGGCTCCGGCGGGGATGTAAAGGTACCTTATACAGTGAACCTTCTCGAAGGACTTCGGGACAATCCGGCAATCCAGGTCAATGAGGAACTGGCAGCAGTATATGAGAAGTGGTGCGGCGAGCATGTTCCGAGTGCAGGCGGATGGGGAAACTGGCCTTTGTCGCACCCTGAGATGCCGCTGGATGACGAGGTGGTTGCAGATGCCGCGGAGTACAGCGATACGGCGGTTGTCGTGATCGGGCGTTCCTCCGGAGAAGATCGTGAAAGCAGGCTTGAACCGGGAAGCTGGTATCTGACAGATCTGGAAAAGGATATGCTGGCTAAAGCAAATGATAACTTTGAGAACGTGGTCGTACTGCTTAATGTAGGAACCCTGATCGACATGAGCTGGGTAAGTGACTATGACAATCTGGACAGTATCCTGTATGTATGGCAGGGCGGCATGGAGAGTGGAAATGCTGTTGCAGATGTGCTGAGCGGTTCTGTCGCTCCGTCGGGAAAGCTGCCTCAGACGATTGCGGATTCTTATGAAGATTATCCGAGTGCTGCGAATTTCGGGAATACAGAATATAACAATTATGCAGAGGATATTTATGTGGGATACCGGTATTTTGAGACGTTTGCCAAGGACAGCGTAATGTATCCTTTCGGATACGGACTCGGATATACTGATTTTGCAATTGATACAAAAGATGTGACTGAGTCGGATGGCAGCATCAGCGTCGATGTTACTGTTACGAATACCGGCGATACTTATTCGGGAAAAGAAGTTGTACAGGTGTATTACGGTGCCCCTCAGGGCGAGCTTGGCAAGGCGGAGAAGTCCCTGGCTGCATATGCAAAGACGAATGAACTGGCACCGGGCGAGCAGCAGGATATCACGTTGACGTTTAAAGCGGATCAGATGGCGTCCTATGACGATGCAGGCAAGACCGGACATAAATCAGCGTATGTAATGGAAGCCGGGGAGTATCCGATCTACGTGGGAAATTCAGTGAGAGATGCGAAGGAAGTCGGAGTTTACACGGAGCCGGAACTGAGAGTGACAGAGCAGTGTACAGAGGCGAATGCAGTTGAGCAGGGCTATGACCGTATGGTGAACAATAACGGTGTGCTCGAATATGAGCCGGTCCCGACTGCCACGGTCGATCTCCACGACCGGATCGAATCGGAACTTCCCGCGGCGGTCAAGAGCGATGTAGAAGATGTGATCACTCTTAATGATGTATATGATGGGACATATACGCTGGACCAGTTTGTAGCACAGCTTGATTTTGATGATCTGGAAGCCCTTACCCGAGGAGACTACACTATGGGAAGTTCTCTCGGAGCACCGGGAAATGCCGCGGTTTACGGAGGTATAACGGAGAGTCTGAGAGAGAAAGGCGTCGTACCTGTGACTACAACAGACGGACCGTCGGGAATCCGCCTGACAGCTTCTGCATCGCTTGTTCCGATCGGTACCTGTCTGTCCAGTACATGGAATGATGACCTGGTGGAAGAACTCTATCAGCTTGTGGGACAGGAAATGGTGCTCAACGGTTCTGATGTGATCCTTGCTCCGGGAATGAATCTCCAGAGAGATCCGCTCTGCGGAAGAAATTTTGAATACTTTTCCGAAGATCCCCTTTTGACAGGACGCATGGGAGCAAATTATGTGAAAGGTGTACAGTCACAGGGAGTATCTGCCTGTCCGAAGCATTTTGCGCTGAACAATCAGGAGACAAACCGAAATTATAATGACTCCCGCTGCTCAGAGAGAGCACAGAGGGAACTGTATCTGAAAGGATTCGAGATCTGCATCAAAGAAGCGAAGCCCCTCAACCTTATGACCAGCTACAATAAGGTGAACGGAGAGTGGGCTTACTACAATTATGAACTGATGAAGACAATCCTGCGGGATGAGTGGGGATATGAAGGCGTTCTTATGACGGACTGGTGGATCCGTGAAGGTGCATGTGACTATATGGAGCATACCTGGAATAATGCGTACAGGGTGCGTGCGAATACAGATATTCTTATGCCGGGGGAGGGGCCTTACGGTTCCGGCAATGCGGATCAGTCTCTGAGAGAATCATATGAGAACTGGGTAAGCAGCGGAAGTCCGGAAGGAACGGTTGATTCCGGAATTACGCTTGGCGAACTTCAGAGGACGGCTAAGAGAGTCCTGACTTTTGTGATGAAGTCAGAAAATTACCGTACAACAAACGGACTTCCGACTTATGCGGAAGAATATGCCGGAACTACAGGCGACTGGTTTGCCGTGGATACAGTGAAAGCTCCGGAAAAGCCGGTGCTGTCGGGAATCCGGATCGACGGGGAGAATCTGAACATATTCAGTCCGCTGAAAAAGGAGTATAAGATTTTCACGCGCGACCTGAGCAGGATGCCGGAAGTCAGTGCAGAATCTGATGAGGGTGAAGTGGAGATCACGCAGGCGACTGCAGAATCAGGATGCGCTGTAATCCGTGTAGCAAATGATAACGGTGCTACAATATACAGAATTTATTTTACAAACGAGGCTGATCTTGATCCGGTAGGAGAGAATCCGGTCTATGCGAAAGTAAACAGTATTTCTGTCAACGGAGAAGAAATTTATAACTTCTATCCGACGATTAAATCCTATACGGTTAAGGTAGAGAGTGCGGCTGATACGGAAATCACTGCGGAGACGCCTGAAAACGTCAGTGCATCCGTAACAATGTGCGATGGATATGCAGTCGTTCGCGCAGAGTCGGATGACCAGGCGACAGAGTACAAGGTCTACCTGGATGAGATTCCGTCAGAGGAGCTGCGTCCGCATAGTGACGACTTTGCAGGTTCGGAGCTGAAAGATTTCTGGACACTGAATGATCCGGATGAGACACACTTTGAAAAGGGAGATGGATATGTACAGATCACATCTCAAGTCGGACAGTTTTATCAGACATCCGCAGATAACTATGTAAAGAATTATCTTTCTCAGCCGGCATATGGCGACTGGGAAGCGGTAGCAACGTTAAATTTTGAAGTAGAAGGCGGACAGGCTTACCAGCAGTTCGGACTCCTTGTTATGGATGATCCGGACAACTATGTCGGCGTCAAGTATGAATGTAATGACTGGAATTCAGGCAATTGGGAAGGCGTTGTAAATGTGCAGGAGACAAATGGGACGGCTTCTTCAGATACGCCGAATATGGAACTGCTCCGTCCATATACCAATGACGGGCAGGCACATGATTTCTATTATAAGATTAGGAAAGAAGGCGACACTTTCAAGCTTAGTTTCAGTGTCAATGGTACTGATTTCGTCGATATGGGAACAAAGACTATGGCGTTAAATGATCCAAAGCTTGTGATCTATGCTGCGAATGGCATGGGATCTCTCAAAGACGGAACGAGTACGGCAGATGTGACGGAGACACCGGTGATCGTGAAAGATCTTCAAGTTACGGATCTTAATTCTGCTGGACAGCCTGAAGTGCAGGTTACAACGATCAAAGCTTCCCAGCCGGGCGATGTGACGAAGATGAAGGCGACGTCAAATATTTATAAGTATGGATCGCAGTTTACTACAGAGGCAAGCCAGGATCCGGAAGATCCGGAAGGGGCAGCGGGAATGATCGTAGGAACAGTGAAGACAGGCAATTATCTCCTGTTCAAAGTGAATGTAGAAAAATCCGGACGCTACCTTCTGGCACCGCGTACAGCAGCACTCGATGAATCTGGAAATATCCAGTACAGCTATCAGCTGGAATGCGACGGCGATGTCCTTGCATCATTCGTCCACGGCCATACAGGCGGATGGTGGAACTGGGTGACTCAGGAGGCGAAGGAAATCTATCTGACAGAAGGACAGCACACTTTGCGGCTGTATTTTAACTGTTCGGATATTAATATTAATTACTTCCAGTTTACCTATGCTCCGGAAGAGGAAGAGCCAGTAGCTGAACTTGATACAGCGGTCCTTGAGTATGCACTCGAGCTTGCGGCATCCGCAGACACAGAAGGTGTTGTACCGGCAGTGGCAGACAGATTCAACGCAGCAGTTGCAAACGGACAGGCAATCCTCGACAGAGTATATGCAGGCGACTACACAGTAACGCAGGCAATGGTAGATCAGAGCTGGAGCGACATCATTACTATGATGCAGTATCTGTCCTTCAAACAGGGCGATAAGTCTGATCTTGAGGCAGTGATCCGTATGGCAGAAGGCCTTGATCTCAGCAAGTATATCGAGAGCACACTGGACGGCTTCGAAGAAGCGCTGACAGCAGCGAACGATGTTTATGCAGCCGAGAACGCAATGCAGGGCGACATAGACCAGGCATGGAGAACGCTTCTGAAAGAGATGAGCGAGATGCGGCTGACACCGAATAAGGATGCTCTCGCAGCACTGATCCAGAGCGCATCCGGACTGAATGAGTCAGCATATGAGGCGGAGAGCTTCGCGCTGATGAGGACAGCTCTTGCAGCAGCAGAGGATGTCTATGCAGACGAGAACGCGACAGAAGAAGAAGTCCAGACAGCAGTATCTGATCTTCAGAGCGCACTTGCAGCACTTGTAAAGGCAGCTCCGGCAGCTGATGACACGACAGCGGCTGATGATACAACAGCAGCAGCTGACGACAGCAAGGATATTGACGGAACTCTGACAGCAGGCGTTGACAACAGCGGCAGTACAACAAAGGTAAGTACACCTGCAACAAGCTCAACTTCAGTTAAGACTGGTGATACAGTGAATACGGCAGCGACAGCGGCAGTTATGATCTGTGCACTTGCAGCAGCTGGAATTGCAGTGACGACGATCGCGAGCAAAAAGAAAAGATAGTAAATGCTGAAGCTGATAAATAAGTGAAAAGATGACAGGACTGCCGTATCGGATGGTGCATCCGGTACGGCAGTTTTTTTGGCGGCAGCGGGCCGGAGACCGCCCATGTCAGAGGCCCCTGAATGTGCTGCCCGGTATTTGCAAAGAGATATCAGAAAAACTGGTTACGGGAAATGAAACCGGTAATTTTGAATAGTGTATACTTTTTCACAGTTTTTAAAAAATATACAATATATTAAAAATATATACAAAAAATAATAGAAAATCACAAAAAATGTGTAATATATTACATGTGAAAATCTGAAAATTGATAATATACTTTTCTTAGATGTGAAAAAACAAACAAAAAGGAGGAAAGTGAATGAAAAAGAAGCACAAACGAGTTGTCGCAGCCTCTATGGCGATGATGCTTGCGGCTACAAGCGCAGCAGCAGTACCCGTAATGGCGAAAACGACCAGCGACGAAGTCTCAGAACGTGAAGCAAGAAATGCGGAGTTGTCCATGAATCTTGCAACCCAGGGTATGGTCCTTCTGGAGAACCAGAACGATGCTCTGCCGATTGCTGACAGCGGAAATATTGCATTGTTCGGCGGAGGTGCTTACACCACTATTAAAGGAGGAACAGGATCCGGTGATGTAAACCAGAGAAATGTAGTCAATGTCTGGGATGGCTTTGTAAACGCCGGCTACAACGTAACGTCTACAGACTGGCTGAATGCATTCGGTGAGGCCTATGAAGAAGGCGGCGGAAGTACAGGCGGCGTAGGCGGAGCATCGCTTGTCCCGGATATTGAGGTTACAGATGCACAGATCGAAGCCGCAAAAGCGGGCGGCACAGATACAGCTGTCTATGTGATCGCAAGGAGCTCCGGAGAATTTGCGGACCGGAAGATGTCAGACTATTATCTGACTGATATTGAGAAGGCAAATATTGCCAAGATGGCAGCCAACTTTGAGAACTCTATCGTAGTACTGAATGTGGGCGGAATAATGGATACGAAGTTCTTTGCAGAGACAGAAGGGCTGGATTCTATGCTCTTGATGTCCCAGGCAGGTATGAGAGGCGGAGATGCTGTTGTCAAAGTCCTGAACGGCGAAGTGACTCCTTCAGGAAAGCTGACCGATACCTGGGCGGTAAACTATGAAGATTATTCATCTTCCGAGACATTTGGAGTGAATGACGGGGATGACACACAGGAGAACTATACGGATGATATCTATGTAGGCTACCGCTACTTTGATACATTCAATGTAACTCCGGCATATGAGTTCGGCTATGGTATGTCTTATACAGATTTTGCAATGTATGTGACAGATGTATCGGTAGATGCTGAAAATGTTACGGTAACTGTTAGAGTGACGAATACCGGCGATACATATTCCGGCAAAGAAGTGGTTCAGGTATATTTCTCGGCTCCTGACGGAGAGCTTGAAAAACCGTATCAGGAACTGGCTGCATTTGGAAAGACAGATGAACTGGCACCGGGCGAGTCCCAGACACTGGCTCTTTCCTATAACACAACAGAAATGTCTTCCTACTCCATGGAGCAGGCTGCCTATATTATGGAAGCAGGCGACTATGTAGTGAGAGTCGGAAACAGCTCCAGAAATACGGCAGTGGCAGCAGTAGTATCCCTGGATGAGACCTGCACCACAGAGCAGCTCAGCAACCAGATGGTACAGGATGAGGATATGGATGTCCTTTCCAACGAGGGTGTTGAGCCGTACAGCTATGACGGCGAAGCAGAGCAGATCGCGGCGGCTCCGAGATTTGAGATTGCAGCAGCAGATGTTGCGTATGCGGATAATGCATCTGAGTATGATGATGAGAGCGTTGTATCTTATGTTTATGAGGACAGCGATTATGAAACAGTGGATCAGACGGCGAATCCGAGATATACAAAAGAGCCCAGCGGAAGCAACACTACACCTTCTCAGCTGATCGAGCCTTATGAAGAGACGATTCAGTATGTAGAGAAGACAGTGGACAATCCGACACTCCTTGATGTATATCAGGGAACGGTATCCATGGAAGAGTTCCTTGCAAGCCTGACTCCGGAAGAAATGTCCTATATCGTGGAAGGAATCGGCTGGGGCGGATCAAATACTCCGATCGTTGGAGCACAGGCAAACTCCGTACAGGGAGCAGCAGGCGAGACGACAAGCAACTATTATGAGACGAGAACGATCCCGAATATCGTTCTGGCTGATGGCCCTGCCGGCATCCGTATCACACAGCAGTATGAAGATGACGGTCAGACATACTATCAGTATTGTACAGCATTCCCGATCGGCACACTGATCGCACAGAGCTGGGACAGAGAAGTCGCAAGACAGTTCGGCGAGGCGATCGGTGAAGAAATGACAGAGATGGGCGTTACAATGTGGCTGGCGCCTGGTATGAATATCCACAGGAACCCGCTCTGCGGACGTAATTTTGAGTACTACTCAGAGGATCCGTTTATAGCTGGTATGACTGCGGCAGCCGTTACGACAGGTGTGCAGAGTTATCCGGGAATCGGCGTTACGCTGAAACACTATGCAGGAAATAACCAGGAAGACAATCGTAATGCTGTGAACAACACGATTACAGAGCGCGCACTTCGCGAGATCTACCTGAAGGGATTTGAGATCGCGGTAAAGGCAGCGAACCCGATGGGTATTATGACTTCTTATAACCTTAACAATGCATGGCCGGCAGCAGACGATTACGATCTGTGTACAGATATCCCGAGAGGTGAATGGGGATTCAACGGCCTGATCATGACAGACTGGGGCGGCGGACAGTCCACACCGGTGAACTCCATGCATGCAGGCAATGATCTGATCATGCCTGGCGGATCATCAGCTTCCATCAGACAGGCTGTTGAGGATGTGGCTCCGGATTTCACAGACGACGGTTACGTGACAGTTACTCAGGGCTGGGGCAGCTCAACAGAGAACTGGAATGATTTCGTACTTGATCCGGAAGGCGATACAACTCTTTCTGTAGAAGTTACGGCTGACGCTGTAAACGCAAAGGTGCAGGAGAAGATTGACGAAGGCGTTGCTTCTATTTCAACAAAAACAACAGCAGACGGAACAAAGACTTATGTAGAGTATACGGGATACTATGAAGATAATAATACACTTCCGCTCGGCGACCTTCAGAAAGCAGCAAGGAACGTGCTGAATGTGATCATGGATTCTACACAGTTTGTTAAGATCGGACAGGAGAACGGCGTAGATGTAGAGATCGGAGCATTCACACAGAATGCAGGTCTTGATTCCTACAATGTACTTGCTAAATCTGAAGTAGAAGAGACACTCTCCACATCAGTTCTTGAGTACGCACTCGAGCTTGCGGCATCCGCAGATACAGAGGGTGTTATCCCGGCAGTTGCTGACAGATTCAACGCAGCAGTTGCAAACGGACAGGCAGTTCTCGACAGAGTATATGCGGGCGACTACACAGTGACACAGGCGATGGTAGACCAGAGCTGGCACGACATTCTCATGATGATGCAGTATCTGTCATTCGAGCAGGGCGACAAGTCTGATCTTGAAGCAGTGATCAATATGGCAGAAGGACTTGATCTTGGCAAATACATCGAGAGCACAGTAGAAGGCTTCGAAGAGGCTCTGACAGCAGCGAACGACGTCTATGCAGATGAGAATGCAATGCAGGACGATGTAGATCAGGCGTGGAGAACACTCCTCAAAGAGATGAGTGAGATGCGGCTGACACCGGATAAGGATGCTCTTGCAGCTCTGATCCAGAGCGCATCCGGATTGAATGAATCTGCATACGAGGCAGAGAGCTTCGCGCTGATGAGAACGGCTCTTGCAGCAGCAGAAGATGTCTATGCAGACGAGAACGCGACAGAAGAAGAAGTACAGACAGCAGTATCTGATCTTCAGAGCGCACTTGCAGCACTTGTAAAGGCAGCTCCGGCAGCAGATGACACAACAGCAGCAGAAGATAACAATGCGGCAGCGACGGACAGCAAGGATATTGACGGAACTCTGACAGCAGGCGTTACATCTTCTAATAATACATCCGGAAGCAGCACGGCGGGAACGAAGACAGCAGGTACGACTTCAGTCAAGACAGGCGATACAGCCAATACAACGACAGCAATGGCAGCTATGATCGGAGCACTTGCAGTGATCGGTCTTGCAGCAACAACGATCGTGAGCAGAAAGAGGAGATAATCACCTGATATAGTTTCTCATTGAATCACATATATCTGCCGCACTGTCTGCAGAATGCAGGCGGTGCGGCAGATTTTTGTCTGCCCGGTACATCCGCTTCCTCCAGATGAAAATAAAATTCTGAAAAATAAAGGGTGAAATGCAAAATAATATAAAATAGGTCAAATAAAATAAAAAGTGAGTAATAAAACACATGGTCAAAACTTATTTTGTAGTGCTATACTGATTTTAACGTGGAATTTTATAACAAAGGGGGAATCACAATATGGCAGGAAGGCCGAAAAGGATTCTTGTGGTCGGACTCGCGTCGCTGTTCGCAGCCGGTACAGTCTTCGGATACGCCGGATGCACGGCGGTGCAGGCGGCGGAAGAACGATCTGAGCGGGGAGGAATCACACTGTCGGACGAAGAGTGTGAGATTTATGACCGGCTGTATGACAAGATCATTAAGATCGCTTCTGACGGGGGAAGCACTTCTGATATGCTGAGCGGGAAAAAGATGACAATGTCATGGTCATATGAGGAACTGGGATTAAGCAGCAGTGCCAGCGACAGTTCCTGCAGGACTGAAGCGCTGAAGGCGCTGAGGACATCTCTGAACAAAGTCAGAGATGCGCTGATCGCGGAGTGTCCTTATGAACTCTACTGGTTCGATAAGACAACGGGATATTCCTACAGTTATCGTAATCCGGAACGGAATAAGGATACTGTGTCTGTGGAGATCGCAAATATCAAGTTTGCAGTCGCGCAGGCATATCAGCTGGGAGGAAATGTCAATAAGGTCAGCGCAGTAAAGGCGATGATGGCAGAGCGGTCAGTTTCCTATGCACAGGAGATCGTAGACAAGTACAGGAATGCATCCGATTATGATAAGCTGTCAGGATACAAGGATGAGATCTGCAGTCTGGCGGATTATGATGATACGATCACAGAGAACAGTGTGGTCCCATACGGAGATGCATGGCAGATCATCTATGTATTTGACCAGGATCCGGAGACAAAAGTAGTGTGCGAGGCATATGCCAAGGCATTTCAGTATCTCTGCGATCAGACGGAATTCGATGATCAGAAGATTGAGTGCTGCACTGTGAGCGGGACCATGAACGGCATCGTACATATGTGGAATATCGTCACAATGCCGGACGGGAAGAATTATATTGTAGATCCTACGAACTGCGATGAGGGTACACTCTCGGCTCTTGACGGCGGTATCTTCCTAGCAGGAGGAACAGGGGATATCGTGAACGGATATCAGGTCATGGGTTATCCGTACCGATATGATGAGAATATCATCGAGGATTACGGAACGGGCGAAAGTGTTCTTGTACTGGCATCAGCAGCATATGTGCCGGGCTCAGAGCCTGAAGAAGAAACAGACGGAGAGGGACAAGATCCTGCAGGAACAAGAGATCCCGCGGATACAAAGGATCCTGCGGAATCGGGCGGAGATTCGACGGAGACGACAGATCCGGTGAAAACAGAGGATCCCGCGGAGACAAAAGATCCGTCAGAATCTGAAGATCCTGTGAAGTCGGAAGACCCGGCAGCTGAGCCGCAGGATAAGGATGCGGCAGATGCAGAGGATCCGGATACGAAAGACCCGGCTGCGGGCAGCCAGACAGATGATAAGAAAGAGACCGGCGGTCAGACAGACCAGAAAACGGCTTCATCTGCATCAGACAGCGGGAAAGACACAGCGGCCAAAGTTACGGTAACACGGAAGACACAGGCGTCTCAGACGTCATCATCTACGGCAAAGACGAGCAAGGCTCCGAAGACGGGGGATACATCCGAGCTTCTTCTGTGGGGCGCAATGCTCACACTGGCGGGAGGAGCGGGGGTTACCCTGACTCTGGGCAGAAAACGTGAAAGCTGAGAAAAATCAGAAGTCAAGAGAATAGAAGGAACAGAAAAAAGGAAGGACAGCGCCGAAGCGGCGGCTGGTCCTTCCTTTCTTTTACCTATGCGATGGGGCAGATGGCTTTCAGACGCCGGCAAGTATGTCTTCCAGCACATCTTCAACGGAGTCGGTGACATAGTCTGCGTAGATCGAGATTCCCGGTGCGGCGTTGGACATGGCATAGCTTGTCCCCACCAGCTCCAGCATCTCTACGTCATTATACTGATCGCCAAAGGCGACGCATTCTTCCGGCTTCACGCCGAGCAGGCTGATGAGCCCGGACAAGGCAGTCCCCTTGTTGGTGCCGGGGGCAATGAAGTCGATCCAGATATTTCCGGAGGTCACTACCTTGATCTCGGATCCGAACTTGTCCCGCAGATATTTCAGATACTTATCAACGACATGGGGGCCGTCCACCATGCTCGCGATGGCGATCTTCAGGATGGGACCGTGTATTTTGGTGATGTCATCTACGATCTCTGTCGTATTCTTCATTACGTTCACGATCAGATCCACAAAGGCCGGGTCATTGTTCTCGATCAGGCAGGTATCCTCCCTGGAGACGACAACTTCGAAATTTGTCTGCTGTTTGATCTCTCTGAGGATCCGGAATGCCAGATCATCTTCGATGATCCCGCGGGAGATGACTTTCCCCTTGTGGATACAGACAGATCCGTTCTCCGCGATATATGAGATGTCGTCCCGGACCGGGGCGAACAGGCGGCGTTCATTTGCGTACTGCCGTCCGCTGGCGGCGACAAAATAGATCCCTTTCTCTGTCAGTTTTCGGACGAGGTCGATTGCCCTCGGAGTCAGTTCCTGGGCTCCATTCTGCAGCAGAGTCCCGTCCAGATCGCTTGCGATTAATTTTATCATTCTGATCTCCATTCTGCCGCTCCGGGCGGCTGAAATCTTTGTCGGTGCTGAAAAAGCCGGGGAAGGCAAGGCTGTTACTCTGCTTCCCCGCTGTTCTTTTCTATTATAAAAGCTGTTCTCTCTGCATAGTATATCGTAAAAGCGTACGGGCGTAAACTCCTATTTTATATGTCCGCCGCCTGATTTGCTTCAGTTTCTGCAGTATTATCACGATAATTTATGTAACATTCAAGAAACACTTGTAACCAAATCGTAAAAGATATATAATAAAAAAGTGCTGGGGCTGGAAAAAGATGCCGGCTGTCAGTGCGAGTATAGAATATGAAGATAAGAGGACGATTATTATGGGAAAATATTTTGGGACCGACGGTTTCCGCGGTGAGGCAAATGTAGTTCTTACAGTTGAGCACGCATTTAAGGTAGGACGCTACCTGGGCTGGTATTTCGGCCAGGACCACAAGGCAAGGATCGTGATCGGCAAGGATACGAGAAGGAGCAGCTACATGTTTGAGTATGCGCTGGCAGCAGGGCTTACTGCTTCGGGCGCGGATGCTTATCTCCTTCACGTGACGACCACTCCGAGTGTTTCCTATGTTGTGAGAACAGAGGATTTTGACTGCGGAATTATGATCTCCGCGAGCCACAATCCGTTCTATGACAACGGAATCAAGGTGATCAACAGCGCCGGACATAAGATGGAGGCAGAGGTAGAGGAGAAGATCGAGGCATATATTGACGGAGAGACAGAGGAACTGCCGCTGGCTACGAAAGAGAAGATCGGACGTACGATCGATTATGCGGCAGGAAGAAACCGCTATATCGGACATCTGATCTCACTGGCGACCCGTTCCTTCAAGGATATGAGGATCGGTCTTGACTGTGCAAACGGAAGCTCTTTTGCGATCGCGAAGAGCGTATTCGATGCACTTGGAGCAAAGACTTATGTCATCAACAATGAACCGGACGGAACGAACATCAACACGAACTGCGGTTCCACTCACATTGAAGTGCTCCAGGAGTTTGTGAAAGAGAAGAAGCTGGATGTGGGATTCGCCTATGACGGAGATGCGGACAGATGTATCGCAGTGGATGAGAACGGCAATGTTGTGGACGGCGACCGCATTATGTATGTCTGCGGAAAATATCTCATGGAGCAGGGACGTCTTGCAGGCAATACGATCGTGACGACCGTTATGTCCAACCTTGGCCTTTACAAGGCGTGTGATAAGATTGGAATGAAATATGAGCAGACAGCAGTAGGCGACAAGTATGTCTATGAGAACATGCTGAAGAACGGCTTCGTTCTCGGCGGAGAGCAGTCCGGACATATTATCTTCAGCAAGCATGCGAGGACCGGCGACGGTATCCTGACATCCCTTATGGTCATGGAAGTGATCCTTGAGAAGAAGCAGACGCTTGGCAAGCTGGCTGACGAGGTCAAGATCTACCCGCAGCTCCTGAAGAATGTCCGCGTGAAGGATAAGAAGACAGCGCGCGAGAACCCGGCTGTACAGGCAGCGGTCGACAAAGCGGCGGAAGAGCTCGGAACAGAGGGGCGCATCCTTGTGAGGGAGAGCGGCACAGAACCGGTGATCCGAGTTATGGTGGAAGCTGCATCAGATGACATCTGCGAGAAATATGTAGACAGCGTGGTGAAAGTCATCGAGGCTGAAGGGCTGACAGAGTAGTTCTCCGGCGGAGAGAATAGAACATAAGATATAAGGCAGTAAAAATGCAGGGGCAGAGAAGAGGAGATCTTCTCTGCCCCTGCTGCTGTATATGCATATGTTCCGCCGGACCCGTATCAATGCGCTGCGCAGTATCCGATACGGGCTTAACGGCTGATGATCACAGTCTGATATCCTGCCCGCCTGAGTCTGCGCTCCATGTCCGCCGCTTCATCCAGGGAGAGAAAGGCTCCGACTGTGACACGGTACAGCCCGTCGCCCTCTGCGATATCCGCGGGAAAATCGAGCTCCTTCAGCTCGGCTTCAAGCCGCTCTGCATTTGCCTTGTTCCGGAATGCGCCGGTCTGTACAGTGTAGCCGGAGGGAGCGGAGCCGCTGTCCGTGTTAAGGGTGCCGAGGATCCCTTCTGCAATGGCGAGCGCGATGTCATCAAAGTTGTCGTCAAAGAGCTGATTGTCGGTATCCGAGTTAATGAATCCCGCTTCCACGAGTACCGCCGGCATCTGTGTGCGGCGGAGGACGACCAGGCCGGGACGAGCCTTGACTCCCAGGTTTACGAATCCGACAGATTCGAGCTGCTCATTGATATTCTCTGCCATCTCCAGCTTGATTCCTGATTTGTCGTAGACAAGTGATTCTACACCTGAAACCGCATTGTCCGTGGGATAGGAGTTGCGGTGGATGGAGACGAAGAAGTCCACGCCGGCAGCGTTCGCTTCCATGGCTTTCTGGTAGGGGGATTCATAGACGTCGGTGGTTCGGGTGTACATCACGTCGATCCCACGGTCCTGGAGGATCTCGCCGGCAGCCAGAGTAAGGGCGAGCGTGTCGTCTTTTTCCTGCCTGCCGTTATAGACGGCGCCCGGATCACGTCCTCCGTGGCCGGCGTCAAGCATGATTGAATAAGGCATAGCGTAAGTTCCTTTTCTGATTGATCTATAATAGTGTATGCAGACAGAAAAAAAGGGTGACTGCCAAAAGGCAGCCACCTGCTGATGCTGTTGTGCCGAATTTGATGGGGATTACGCTTCTGCCGTCTGTTCTTCAGGAGCGTCCGGGGAAGTGGTCTTTGCTTCTTCCGTTTCCGCGTCATCCGGAGAATCGGAGTCGGCCTCTGTGCCGTTCTGTGTTTCGGGGAGATAGACATGAACACTTTCTACCCGTGTCTTGTCAAGCTTCTCCACAACGAGCCGGATCCCGTTCTCTGTACAGACCTCGTCTCCCTCTTCGGGCAGCCGGTCGTCCAGATGTTCTATGATAAAACCGCCGAGAGAATCGTAATCCTCCGAGTTCAGATCGGTGCCAAGCCGGTCGTTCACATCGTCAAGGCTTGTGGATCCCTCAACGATATACTCCCGGTCGCCGATCTCCTGGACCGCCTCGTCCTCTTTTTCATCGTATTCGTCATGAATCTCTCCGACGATCTCTTCCAGGATGTCTTCCAAAGTGATCAGGCCTGCCATCTCGCCGTATTCATCAAGCACGATGGCAATGTTGAAGGTAGACGCGCGCATTTCCACAAGAAGATCAGAGATACTCTTATATTCATAGGTGAAATGAGGCTCTCTCATGATATCCCGAATATTGAACGGCGTGTTCCTGTCATAGAGGAGAAGATCCTTCATATTGATAATGCCTACGATATTGTCCTGTGTCTCTTCATATACAGGAAGTCGTGTGAACTTGTCTTCCCTGAAAATGTCGATCAGTTCTTCATAGGTGTTCTCAACATTTGCAAATGTCACATGCACTCTGGGGACCATGATGTCCTTGGCTTTGGCGTCTCCCAGATCGAACACGTTGTAGATCAGTTCCTTTTCGCCGGATTCAATGACGCCGTTCTCGTGGCTTACGTCCACGATCGTGCGGAGTTCATCCTCGGTCATTCCCTGCTTGCCGGAGTTCGGATCTACCCGGAGCAGAAGCATGATCCCGCGTGAAAAAAGATTGATGATAAAGATCACGGGCGTCATGACAGTCATGAAGAATTTGATGATCCTGATGTATCTGAGGGCGATCTTTTCCGCGTTGAGCGTGGCATAGTTCTTCGGGGTGATCTCGCCGAAGACGAGGATGGCAACCGTAAGCACCGCGGTCGCGATACTGACCATATAACCGCCGAAAGCATATGCGAGTGTTGTGGCGAGAGAAGAAGCCGAGAGATTGACGATGTTGTTACCTATTAAAATGGCGCTCAGCATTTTGGATGTGTGATTCTCGGTCACGTCCAGCACAAGAGCCGCACGCTTGTTGCCTGAGTCGGCAAGCGAGCGAAGACGGATCTTATTCACTGTCGTGAGCGCTGTCTCGGAAGACGAAAAAAAGGCCGAGAGCATCAGAAGAACGATCAATATGAGTAGTTGAAAGGTGTCACCAGAGTCCACTGTATTTTTTTCACTCCTTTTAATAGTACAGTGCGCCTCAGTGCGGCGCAAAAATTTAGTGATACTGCTTCATTATACACTGCTTCTGATGATTTGGCAAGATTAGCGGCGTCCGCCTTTACTTTGGGGCAGTGTTGGATTATAATATGGGAGCAGAAGAAAGGCTGCCGCGGGAGCGGCATAGAAAAGAAACGGAGTATAAGTATGGATTTATATAAAGAGTTGTGCGCGATCGCAGGAGCGGACGCAGTAGCCGTAAATGAGCCGATGGAAAGACATACGACCTTCCGCATCGGAGGGCCGGCGGACTGGTTTGTGACGCCGTCCCGGACGGAAGAAGTAAGGGGGATCATCGAGCTGTGCAGACAGCAGTCGATCCCCTATTATATCATCGGAAACGGGAGCAACCTGCTCGTCGGGGACAAAGGCTACCGGGGAGTGATCATCCAGGTATACCGGAAGATGAGCGGGATCAGCACAGAGGGAGAACGGATCCGTGCGCAGGCGGGAGCGCTGCTCTCGAAAGTCGCCGCAGCGGCTTACAGCGCCGGACTGACGGGCATGGAGTTCGCCTCCGGGATCCCGGGGACACTGGGCGGAGCGGTCAGGATGAACGCGGGCGCCTACGGCGGAGAGATGGCGCAGGTGCTTGAAAGTGCGACGGTCCTCACTACAGAAGGGGAAGTCCTGACACTCCCGGTGGAGAAGATGGGGCTGGGATACCGCACGAGTATTGTGTCAAGGATGGACTATGTTGTGCTGGAAGCTGTTCTCTCGCTGAGCAGGGGCGACAGGGAAGAGATCCGCGCCAGGATGGATGAGCTGAAGCAGAAGCGGGTGAGCAAGCAGCCGCTGGAGTTCGGCAGCGCGGGAAGCACCTTCAAGCGCCCTGAGGGATATTTTGCAGGGAAGCTGATCGAGGATGCGGGGCTTAGGGGGTTCCGCATCGGTGATGCGCAGGTGTCAGAGAAACACTGCGGGTTTGTTATAAACAGGGGGAATGCAACGGCGGCGGAAGTATATGAGCTGATGGAAGAGGTGATCCGCCGTGTGGAGGAAAATTCCGGCGTGAAGCTTGAGCCGGAGGTAAGAAGGATAGGAGAGTTTTAGAAGATGCGGTTTGTGATAGTTACGGGAATGTCAGGAGCGGGAAAATCAACTGCTCTGAAGATGCTTGAGGATATGGGGTACTTCTGTGTGGATAATCTGCCGATCCCGCTGCTGCCCAGATTTGTGGAAATGCTGAACGCTCCGGGGGAAGAGATCAAGAAGACGGCGCTGGGGCTGGATGTCCGCAGCGGCCAGGATCTGGACGGCCTGGAGGAGATCCTGCAGGAACTGGATGAGAAGAAGGTCGGATATGAGATCCTTTTTCTGGACGCTCATGACGATGTGCTCGTCAAGCGGTATAAGGAGACGAGGCGCCAGCATCCGCTGAGCGGATCGGGCCGTGTGGATACGGGGATCGCAAAAGAGCGGGAGAAGATCGCCTTCCTGAAGATGAAAGCAACCTATATCCTTGACACGAGCAAGATGCTGACAAGGGAACTGAGGCTGGAGCTGGAAAAGATCTTTGTGGACGGGCAGAGTTTCTGTAATCTGTTCATCACGGTCATGTCGTTTGGGTTCAAATACGGCATTCCGCAGGACGCAGACCTTGTATTTGACGTCAGGTTCCTCCCTAATCCGTATTATATTGACACGCTGCGGGAGAAGACGGGCAATGACCCGGAGGTGCAGGACTATGTCATGGAGAATGACAAGGGACGTATCTTTATTGAAAAACTGAAGGACTTAATGGAATTTCTGATTCCGAATTATATATTGGAGGGCAAGAATCAGCTTGTCATCGCTATCGGCTGTACGGGCGGAAAGCACCGCTCCGTTACGCTTGCGAACGCGCTTTACCAGATCCTGGACAAGGAGGAAAGCTATGGGGTGCGGATCGAACATCGGGATATTGGGAAGGACAGTATCACGAAAAGAAAATAAATCAAAATAAAAGGTGAGTGGGATGTCATTTTCCGGAAACGTTAAAGAAGAACTGGCGAAGAATATCAGCTCCGCCAGACACTGCTGTATCGCGGAGCTTGCCGCCTTTGTCGGGATGTGCGGCACTGTCGTCATCAACCGGTTTGACATGTGCAGCATAAAAATCCATACGGAAAATCTGCTTGTTGCCAGAAAAGTCTTTACATTGATAGAAAAAACCTTTAATATAAAGACTGATATCTCTGTCAGAAGAAATATTGCAAAGCAGACAGTGTCTTATGCGGTCATCGTGAGACGGCATGAAGACGCACTGCGGATTCTTCAGGCGACAAAATATCTGGACGACCATCAGAGTAATGCGGAAGAGCTTCACGCCGTGAACCCTCTGGTCGTGCAGCAGATGTGCTGTCGCCGGGCTTTTTTGCGAGGTGCTTTTCAGGCGTCCGGATCCATGAGTGATCCGAGCAAATCCTATCATTTTGAGATCGTATGTTCTTCCATGCCGATGGCGGAGCAGATCCGGGATCTTATGTGCGGGTTTTCCATGGACGCGAAGATTGTACAGCGTAAAAAAACCTATGTAGTCTATTTAAAAGAGGGCTCTCAGATAGTAGATATCCTGAATATTATGGAGGCGCATGTGTCGCTGATGGCGCTTGAGAATGTCCGGATTCTCAAAGAAATGCGAAACTCTGTTAACAGAAAAGTGAATTGCGAGACTGCCAATATTAATAAGACAGTGTCAGCGGCGGTAAAACAGGTTGAGGATATTACATATCTCAGAGACACGATCGGTTTTGAAAACATGCCGGAGGGACTGGTAGAAGCTGCTACGGCACGCCTGGAAAATCCAGATGCGACTCTGAAGGAACTGGGAGCAATGCTGATACCTCCTGTGGGAAAGTCAGGTATCAACCACAGACTGCGGAAACTGAGTGAATTGGCGGATAAGGTGAGGCGAGAACAAGGAGGATTATTATGATTAAGACACCGGTTGTAGTAAAAGCGGACAAAGGCCTTGACGGAAGACCGATCGCATTGCTGGTTCAGGAAGCAAGCCAGTATGCCAGCAAGGTATACATTCAGGTGGGAGAGAAGAACATCAATGCAAAGAGCATTATGGGTATGATGAGCCTGAATCTGGTAGGCGGAGATGAGATCACGGTAGTGACAGACGGTGAGGATGAGAAGAAAGCCGCTGAAGGGATCAAGACTTTTTTTGCCAAGGCAACCAACTAGAGTGCTGTATTTTAACGGCCGGACCGGCCGGATAATATAGAATCATAATGGATGAAGAAAAGGCTGTGCCAATGGTGCAGCCTTTTTCACTATAACAGACATGGAGGTGCGTTCATATGAAAAAAATGCTGTTTATCTATAATCCGAATTCCGGTATGGGACTGCTGAAGCCGAAGCTGTCGGATGTGCTGGATATCTTTGTCAAGGGAGGGTACGAAGTGACCGTGTACCCCACACAGAAATATCACGATGCATTTGAAAAGACAAAAGCATATGAAGAGCAGTATGACATCGTCGTATGCAGCGGCGGAGACGGGACGCTGGATGAAGTCGTGAGCGGAATGCAGATGCGTACTGTGCAGGTGCCGATCGGTTATATCCCAGCGGGAACGACGAATGATTTTGCGAGTAGCCTTCATATCTCGAAAAATATTCTTGAGGCGGCGGACACTGTGGTGAACGGCGTGCCGTTTTCGTGCGATGTGGGAACATTTAACAAGGATTATTTCATCTATGTGGCAGCGTTCGGACTGTTCACAGACGTGTCTTATGAGACGAAACAGAGCATGAAGAATGTCCTCGGTCATCTGGCGTATGTCCTTGAGGGGACGAAGCGTATCTTCAATATTCCGTCTTACCGCATCAAGGTGACCCATGACGGCGAGGAGATAGAAGACGAGTTCATGTACGGTATGGTGACGAATTCGCGTTCTGTGGGAGGATTTAAGGGGATCATCGGAAAAAATGTGAAGTTTGATGATGGAGAATTTGAGGTTACCCTGATCAAAACGCCGAAGAATCCTCTTGAGCTGAACGATCTGCTGGGAGCGATCGTCATGAGACAGATCAATCCTGAGCGCATGTACTCCTTCCGGTCCGGCTCGATCAAGTTTGAGTCCATAGAAGAAATCCCGTGGACGCTGGACGGAGAATTCGGAGGAGTGCATGATTCCGTCGTTGTGACAAACAAGAAGAAGGCGCTGGACATCATGGTAAAAGAGGAGGCTGTTGCGGATATTTCTTCTGAGAGCGGGCGGGAGGATGAACTGCCGGCAGCCGGATCAACTCACGGATCGGAGCTCTGATATGCAGCCGGCCCCAGCCATGCAGCCGGAGTCTGCTGTATGGCTGACGAACCCGGTTCGCACGGCCTGCTGTCTGTGCAGCTGCCCTCTGAATCGCAGGTTTTCTCTGCATTCGCGCTGTCTGCCCGGATGGCAGGGAAGGACAGCATCCGCACTGTTGGACAGCAGCTACAAAATTTTTTCGAAAAATGAAAAAAAAGCTTGCATTCCTGAAAAAGCTGTTATATAATATCACTTGCGTTGAGGAAAGCTCAACAGGAAAAAAGAATAAGCGCGATTAGCTCAGCTGGCAGAGCACCTGACTCTTAATCAGGGTGTCCAGGGTTCGAACCCCTGATCGCGCACTTAGAAATCGCTGTTTTTGCGGACGAGAAGCCGCGGGGACGGCGGTTTTTTTGCGTGCAGCAATTGAGCAGCGCAAGAACAGAAAGATAAAGCAGGAGGGATGCTTGCATTTCTCCTGCTTTATCTTTCTGTTCTTATGTGGCGAAAGCCACGACCGAGATGGAGCGAAGCGGAATCGAGGTGCGCTGCCCAATTGCGGACGATCCCGTCAGACTATGTGGCGAAAGCCATGACCGAGATGGAGCAAAGCGGAATCGAGGTGCGCTGCCCAATTGCGGACGAAAGCCACGACCGCCCGGAAAACTTTTCATAAATTTAAATTAAACTTCACAGAAAGTCAGACTCACATTTAACACAGCCCCCATAAAATAAAAACATAAAAAGTTAAGGCAAATGAATCACAGCGCGGATATTATGGGACGACAGGCTGAAATCTGCCGGATCGTTTCCTGTATATCGGCGCTGAATTTTCCGTGGGAAAGGAATACAGGGATTATGAAGGATAAAATTTTACATACACTGCTCCGGGTGCTCCCTATGATGCTCGTACTGGCGCTCCTGGCGGGCACTGCGGTCTGGCTGTACAGGACGGACGAGGATGAGACTGCGTCGGATACCAGCCGGATGGTGTACGCATCCGCGGAAGTCACGGCAGTTCTGGCGGACAACGCACAGGAGGATTATCAGAACGCGGAGGGACGCCGCGTGGGTGATCAGGAGCTGGAGATCCGGATCCTGTCAGGAGACCATAAGGACGAGATCATGACAGTGACCAACTATATGAGCGCGCTGTTCAACGTGGATGTGGATCAGGGTGACCGGATCATCGTGCGGATCATGACGGACGAGGAAGGCTCCTATTACGCATCGGTGTTCAACTATGACAGAGGGATCGTGCTGGGCGTATTTCTGCTCATCTTTTTCGCACTGCTTGCAGTTCTTGGCGGGAAAAAGGGCGTCGGCGCCCTGGCAGGACTCCTGCTCACGCTTGGATGTATCTGGTTCATCCTGATCCCCTGCCTGATCCGGGGCGTCCCGGCAGTACCGGTGACCATCGGAGTATCGGCAGTGGCAGCGGCAGCCGGGCTCATCTTTTTGAACGGTTATTCGAAAAAGACGCTGTGCGCGGTATGCGGCTGCGTGGGCGGTGTGCTCGCGGCAGGGATTGCGGCGGCAGCGGCGGGAACTCTTTCGCCCATGAACGGCTTCAACATGCAGGAGGCGGAAAACCTGATCCTGTACGGCGCGGACAAAGGGCTGAAGATCAGCGGGCTCCTTGTGTGCGGAGTTCTGATCTCCGCTCTGGGTGCAGTGATGGACGTGGCACTCGGAATCGCGTCGTCGGTGTGGGAAATGAGGGAGCAGAACCCGGATGCATCTGCGGGCAGTCTGTTCCGCTCCGGAATGCAGATTGGAAAAGACGCCATGGGAACCATGGCAAATACGCTGATCCTGGCATTTGCAGGATCGTCTCTCAACATGCTGATCCTGGTGCAGACCTATGATATCCCCTTTCTGCAGCTGATTAATACAGACTCCATTGCGCTGGAGGTGGTACAGAGTGTGGCAGGTTCTTTCGGGATCCTTCTGACAGTTCCTCTCGTGGCTTTCATCAGTGCCAGACTGATGGTACATGGCAGAAGCCGGAGAGTTTAATATAGATAGACGGCTCCGGGATTTTTCCGGAGACCGGTTTTACAGTCATTTTTCAAGATTAGGAGGATGAAGATGAAAAGTAAAGGAAAGACGGCATTAAGCGCAAGGCTTACCGCACTGTGTATGGCTGTCCTGATGGCATTTTCCCTGCTTCCGTCCACGGTGTCTGCCGCGGAAGGGACTTCCTTCGGGAAGATCACGGGAGAAGCAGAGTTTACGACAGGCAGCTATGTCATGGTGACAGACACCGGATACGCACCGCAGAAGTTTGACAATAACTGGCTTCCGGCGGATGAGCTGGGAACTGCACTGGGAGATACGATCCCGGCTCCGGCGGACGAGACAGTCTGGGAGATCGCCGTGTCGGGCGGTACTGCCACTATCAAGGATATGGACGGACACTTCCTTGCGCCGAAGGGCGGCAATGATAACGGAATCAGCATTTCCGATACGGAGTATCAGTGGAAATGGGAATGCCAGGACGGGAAGTTCACGTTCAGCGGCCAGGGAGATGATACAGTCATCCTGGCGAGCAACCGGAGCAGCCAGAACAAGTTCCGCGCTTATAAGACGACGACCGTTTCGGGAAATCCAAACGGATACCCTTCTGAATTCACGCTCTACAGAGCGGTGGAAGGCGGAACGTCAGAGGGGACAGTAGCTGCGCCGCAGGCGGATCCCCAGGCAGGAGCTGTGGCTTCCGGGACGGAGATCACGCTGACGACTTCCACTTCCGGAGCGCTGATTTACTATACGCTGGACGGAAGTGATCCGTCGGATGAGACGAATGAGGCGAGAGAACTTTACAGCGCCGACAACATGCCAGTGATCACAGAGGACTGCACGCTGAAGGCGGCTGCGGTACTTGAGGGCGTGTACAGCGCGGTACAGACTCTGCAGTATACGGTTAGCGGATCTGGCGAGCCGGGAGACACAGCGCCCATCGCGGACGGCGAACGGGTGGTGATCTATGCGCCGGCATATGGCAAGGCGCTTTCGGCAGAGTATAACGGTTACTATAACAAAGGTACAGACGTGACAGAAGAGAGCGACGGTACACTGAGCGGTTATACGGATGCGGATGTGTGGACCGTTGCAGAGAATGAGGACGGAACCTACAGCTTCTCTTACAATGGTCAGAATATCGGTATGGGAGACAGCTTCTCCAGCATGCCGCTGGGAGAGAAGAACGACAAATGGGTCCTGGAGGATGCAGGAAACGGTCTGTACTATGTGAAGAACACGGTGCGCGAAGCGTACATGGAGTGGTATGACAGCAACGGAAACTGGAGCGCGTACTACAATATCGCAGAGGGCAGCGAGGGAATGTTCGCCCTGAAGTTCTACAAGGTGACGGACGTGCCGGGCGGTTCTGATGAGCCGGATGAGCCGTCTGCAGTGGAAGGGCTTGAGGTAGAGGCGTCACCGCAGAGCGGAGCAAGTGTTGTGGCAGGACAGCAGATCACCCTGAAAGCGGCCGACGGAGCTCAGATCTATTACACAATGAATACAGACGGCACAGAGCCGGCTGACCCGGAGGCGGGAAATACAGACCAGCTGTACTCAGAGCCTCTGGAGATCACAGCGACGCCTGAGAAGGATCAGCCTGTCGTGGTGAAGGCGCTGGCATATATCCCGCAGAGCGGCGATGCGGAGGCACAGACCGGGGAGGTCTATACATTTACATACAAGGCGCCTGTGCAGATCGAAGATTATGGCCTGTATTTCGGACAGCTCCATGCCCACACAAACCTTTCCGACGGAACGGGCACAGTGGAGCAGGCGTTCGAGCATGCGGCAAATGTGGAGAACCTTGACTTCCTGGCTCTGACAGACCACTCCAACTCCTTCGAGGGACAGAGCGGACTGCCGAGTGCGGGAACGACCCATCTCGGAGATGAAAATGCAGAGGAAGTGAACGCTTCCTGGAGAGAGGGACGTGAGGGCGCGAGAAATATCACGGCTCAGGAAGGAGATTTTGTCGGGATCTACGGATTCGAGATGACCTGGTCCGGCGGAGCTCCGGGACATATCAATACATTCAATTCCGAAGGATTTGAAAACAGAAACGCAGAGCCTTACAGAAAAGGTGACAATTACGCGGTGCTGGAGGCATACTATGATACGCTCAATGAGAACCCGGAGACAATCTCCCAGTTCAACCATCCGGGAGATACGTTCGGAGACTTCATGGATTTCGCACTGTATGATCCGGTCATCGACAATCAGATCACACTGATCGAGGTAGGAAACGGCGAGGGAGCCATCGGAAGCTCCGGATACTTCCCGTCCTACAGCTACTATACGAGAGCGCTGGACAAGGGCTGGCATGTAGCTCCTACCAACAACCAGGACAACCACAAAGGAAACTGGGGCGATTCCAATACGGCGAGAAGCGTGGTGCTCGCAGACGGGCTGACGGAGAACTCTATCTACGACGCAATGAAGAATTACCGCGTCTATGCTACAGAGGACAACGATCTGTCCATCCTGTATGAGCTGAACGGCAATGCCATGGGATCCATCCTTGATGAGCAGGAGTCCATCCATATCACAGCAGATATCTCAGACCCCACAGATACATCGGGAGAGACAAAGGTAGAAGTTATCGTAAACGGCGGACAGACGCTGGCAGAGAAGACATTTACAGGCGGAAGCGCGACAGTAGAGTTTGACAATCTTTCCACAGGATACGGCTACTACTATCTGCGCATCACCCAGGCGGACAAGCAGATCGCGGTGACGGCTCCGGTATGGACCGGCGAGAGCGTGAACGCGGGCATTTCCAATACATCCAGCGATGTGGCGATGCCGATCAGGGGAGACGAAATCAACATTTCCAGTCAGATCTTCAACAACTTAAGTGAAGAAATGACAGTGACGTCGCTGACTTACACGATCGAGGGACAGGCAGAACCGTTCCACACAGCTGACGTGTCGCAGATCGGCGACGGCGGCGTGATCGGTGCAAGAGACTCCTTCGAGTATTCCTTCCCGTACACGGCGGACCAGGCAGGCGGCTTCAATATCAACGCCGAGCTGAGAGCAGTGATCGGCGGGGAAGAGTATACATTTACAGACGTGCTCAAGCTGAGCGTGTCAGATCCGTCCATCGCGACAAAAGTCCTTGTGGACGGCACACATTACAATGACTATGTAAACGGATACTATTCCGGCAATATGACCAACTTTATTAACATGGGAACCTCGGACAATATCCAGGTGAAGATCGTACAGCCGGGCGAGGAAGTGACGCCGGAGATGCTGCAGGATGTGGCGCTCTTTGTGATCTCCGCTCCGCTGAAATACACAAGCGATTACACCGGAGACGCTCAGCCAAGCGTATTCGAGGACAGCTTTATCCAGACAGTCAGCGATTATGTCAACAACGGCGGGACCGTGGTCGTCTGCGGACTGGCAGATTATCAAGATGCGAACAGCGGACTGCCGTACACATCCTATGAGCAGGCAAATAATCTGCTGAGCGGTATCGGCTCTACCATGCGGATCAATGACGATGAGCTGATCGATCAGGATGAGAACGGCGGACAGCCATACAGACTGTACTTCGATGATTTTAACTATGAAAGCACGGATCCGGCGGTCCAGAGTATTCTGGAAGGCGTTGCGGAATCCGGACTTACCTACAGCTCCTACTCAGGATGCTCTGTCAGCGTGGGCGAGGGTGAGGCCATTGTCTACGGGCATGACACAACCTATTCCATCAACAGCAAGGCTCCGACACAGGGACATGACAAGCCGGTATTAAGCTACAGCGCTCCGTACGATGAGGCGACAGCAGTGGTGCCGAAGGGCGAGGTCGTATCCATGGCGACAGAGGCTGTGGGAAGCGGACGCGTCTATGCGTGCGGTACTGTATTCTGCTCCAACTTCGAAGTATCCGCAGAGGACCAGGTATCCTATGCGAACGGAATCATGGCGCAGAACCTGCTGAGCGACGTGAAAGTCGAGCCGGAGATCAGCACGATCCAGGAGGCGCGCGCGGGTGAGGATGGAGAGGTGTTCACCGTGATCGGAACCGTGGCAAACGGAACTGCCGAGAGCGGAAACGCATTCTTCTGCCGAGAGCGGAAACGCATTCTTCAACACAATCTACATCCAGGACGATGAGGGCAACGGAATCAACGTATTCCCGATTGACGACAGCAATATCCGCCGGGGCGATCAGGTCCAGGTGACAGGCTCTGTCAGCGAGTATATCGGCGACAAACAGCTGTCAGCCATCACCGTGACGGTGCTGGAGGGAAGCAAAGACGTGGTGATCACAGATGTGACTACAAAAGAAGCCAACGATTACGAGACGAACTTCGGAAAGCTGGTCCGCGTGGAGGGCGAAGTCATTGACTATACCCTTGCAGGCGGAATCGTAGAGAGCATCACCGTACAGGATGAGAGCGGCGAGAGCTGCCGTGTATTCATCGACGGATATATCGGATACTCAGACGAGACATCCCGGGCACTGGAAGACTTCGTGGCAGAGGGCGCTTACATCAGCGCGGTGGGATTCGTCTCCCATGACGCAGAGGGCAACCGCCTGAGAGTCCGCGACAGGTCCGAGATCCTGCCGGCGGAGCCGGGAGAAGAGCCGGCACCGGAGACTTATGAGGTGACAGTAGCAGTTGCCAGCGGAAGCTTTGAAGGTGCGGAAACTGCCGCAGAAGGCCAGGACTATACAGGAAAGATTGTGGCAGCAGACGGATATCAGCTTCCGGAGCAGATCACAGTGACAGTCGCAGGACAGGAGCTGAACGCCGGGGATTACACGTATGACGCGCAGACTGGCGAGCTGACGATCCCAGGTGAGGCTGTAACAGGAAAGATTGAGATCAGTGCATCCTGCACAGAAATCTCAGGAGAAGAACCGGCGCCGGGCGGCGATCAGCCGGGAACAGATGAGCCGGGAACAGACCAGCCGGGCGATGATCAGCCGGGAACAGATGTACCGGGAACAGACCAGCCGGGCAGCGGACAGCAGGGCGGAAATACGCAGACCGGAGGCAGTCAGACCGGAAACGGTGCGCAGCAGGGCGGATCAGCAGTGAAAAACCCGGGCAGCGCCGCTCAGACGGGCGATAACGCTTCGGTTGGAATCTGGATCGCGGTTGCGGTGATTGCGGTTCTGGCAGCAGGCGCAGCGGTTGTTGTGATCGTTGTGAGAAAGCGCAGGAGATAAACAGACATTAAAACTCGCAGGAACAGGAATTAAAAAACGGCAGGACGTCTATCGAAATTGACAGATGTTCTGCCGATTTCTTTGGGAAATCTTATATTACACTGCGTGCCTCATTCATATAATCCGAATTTACAAGCGCTGTCCGTCATGTTAAAATACAGGACAAACACGGAGAAAGATGCGGCGAAGGAGG
Source organism: Lachnospiraceae bacterium UBA1818 (assembly GCA_904419285.1). Classification (GTDB taxonomy): domain Bacteria; phylum Bacillota; class Clostridia; order Lachnospirales; family Lachnospiraceae; genus Mediterraneibacter; species Mediterraneibacter caccogallinarum. Next base: position 139,922 of record CAJFQZ010000017.1, on the reverse strand, counting down.
AGAGCCCATGATGCAGCGACGGATTATCAGTGGGAAAAACACAGATCAGAGGACAGAACTTTATGTGCTGAAACATAAGGATAAAGAAATCGCCATTGTTCAGATGGATGTCTGTACAGGCCGCCTGAAGCGCGCTGCGGAAGTCCTGCTTCCGGAGGAACTCCCGGCCGGCTGCGGGGCAGACGGGAGTAGACTCCCTGAATGGTGGGAGAATCGTGCAATTCCGGACTCAAGAATCGGACTGCAGCATGTTCTGGCTGGTGCAGGGATGCAGACGAATCTGTCTCTGATGCTATCCTCATATGGCCTGAGTCTTACGGACCATTACTGGATGCAGCCTGCTGAGCGGAAATTGTACTGGAAAGATCTGAATTTCTATGAAAATATTTTTTCTGATGTGCTCGGGAATCTTTTGACCGATACGGAAGAAACCGGAAGGAAGAATGCGCTGCCCGGGAATTTATCACCGTCTTTCTCTGTAAATGGAGACATGAAGAAAAAGTGGGTCATCCGGGAGGGGGCCCGCTGCCTGCTGAAAGTGACTTCCGAGTATTATGGACAGCAGTCGGTGAACGAACTGATCGCTGTCAGGCTGCATGAGAGGCTTTCGTGGGATCATTATGTTCCGTACAGAATTGAGTACAGGAAGATCAGGGGAACGGAATATCCGTGTTCCCTAAGCCCGATGTTTACATCAGAAGAGAGGGAATTCGTTTCAGCTTACCAGCTCCTGCTGGATTATAAAATACCGAATGAGAGTTCCCTGTATGAGGCATTGATCTCCAGGGCGGTCCAGTCGGGGATGGAGGAAGAAAGAGTCCGCCGGCAGCTGGAGTACTCGATCATGACGGATTTTATCCTGTCAAATACGGACCGGCATCTGAATAATATGGGCTTTCTCTATGATTCTAAGCGGCGTTTCTTCTGCGGTATGGCACCGGTCTTCGATACAGGAAATTCACTGCTCTACGATCGGGAGGAGAGCCTTGCCAAGACCAATCTGCTGGGACTGAAAGTAAATTCTTTCTGCAGATGGGAGAGAGATCTGCTCCGCTATGTAAAGAACAGCTCAATGCTGAATCTGGAGAAGCTGAAGGATTTTCCGGAGGAAGCGGAAAGTCTGCTTCTGAAATATACAGAGATGCCGGTGAAGCGTGCGGGAGAGATTGCCGGGACGATCCGCGGAAAGATCAGATATCTCACCTTGTTCCAGCAGGGAAAAAGGATATGGAAGCAGGGAAAGTACTGGTGACGGAGGGAACAGGAAGAAATACACAGCTTGACATTTCCGCCCGACACGTTTAACATAATATCCGACATAAAATTACATAAGATTGATGACAAGGGGAGCTTGCAGTACAGGCTGAGAGGAAGTTGAGAACTTCGACCCATAACCTGATTTGGATAATGCCAACGTAGGGAAACGTTATCAGATAGGAAAATTCCCTATCTGATAAACGCTCCGCGAGGATGCGCAGGGATTCGGAGAAGTATTATGTCGGCTGATGCCGACCCGAATCCCGCGCCAAGACTCGCGGGCGAGTCTTGAATTTTCTGCCCTCTTGTTTTCAATTCTGAGAATGGGAGGGAATTTTTTATGTTTGATTTTCTTGTTACAGCCGACGGCGGACTCACGACGGCGGGATACGCGGTATGCATCATCGCAGGAATCCTGCTTTTTGTGGCGGCGATCGCATTTGCCGGCAAGGTGTCGGAGAAAAAGAGGATGGGGACGAAGCAGCTGGTATTCTGCGCAGTGACGATGGCGCTGGCATTTGTCACATCTTATCTGAAGATTTTTGAGATGCCGTGGGGCGGCAGCGTGACGCTCTGCAGCATGCTCTTCATCGTGCTGGCGGCAAACTGGTACGGACCGAAGACAGGAGTGCTCGTAGGGCTTGCATACGGGATCCTTCAGTTCCTTCAGGAGCCGTACGTGCTTTCCTTCTTCCAGGTGTGCTGCGACTACATCCTGACATTTGCAGCGCTGGGGACCGCAGGATTCTTCGCGAAGAGTAAACACGGCCTGGTGAAAGGATATATTGCGGCAGTGATTGCGAGGGGCGCGTTCCATGCGCTGGGAGGCTACCTGTACTGGATGGACTACATGCCGGATAATTTCCCGCAGTCCTTGAGAAGCCTTTACCCGATCCTGTACAACTACAGCTACCTGCTTGTGGAGGCGGTGATCACGGTCATCGTTATCTCGATCCCGGCAGTGTCGAAAGGGCTGAACAGAGTGAAGCAGACAGCGCTGGAGTAAAATATGGTATCGTATATATGAATGCACCGCGGAGGTTCCGCGGTGTTTTCGTTTAACTGGTTCAGCTATGACGCTGCATTTTCCTATCCATGGGTACGGGGAACGGCAACCCATATGATAAGAAATTTTTAAGATTTACATTGAGGTTTTTTTAATTCGCATTTACTATGGTATATATGAACAAAAGACAGCAGCCGCAAGGGCTGAAATACAGGCAGGAACAGGGGGGGCAGCTTATGGACAGAGAAACGATCCTTGTGGTGGACGACAGCAGAGAGATCGTCTACTCGATCAGCGAACTGCTGAAATATGAAGGCTATCAAGTAGTGAAGGCGTATGATGGGATGGAGGCGCTTGACGCGCTGGAGAGGGAGAAGATCGACCTTATCCTCCTGGATGTGATGATGCCGAAGATGAACGGACTGTCGGCGCTGATGAAGCTAAGGGAGCAGTACCGGATACCGGTGATCATTCTCTCGGCGAAGACTGAGGAGAGCGATAAGGTATCAGGGCTCATTCTCGGGGCGGATGATTATGTGGAGAAGCCCTACAATGCGTCGGAGCTGATCGCGCGGGTGAAGGCTCATCTGCGAAGATACCATGCCTGGGGCGGCGCGGCGCCGAAGGCAGATGAAGACCGGATCGTCAATGGGGGACTTGTGCTGGATAAGAAGCAGAGGATTGTCATTGTCGAGGGAGAGGAGGTGCACCTGACTGCGACAGAGTATAAGATCCTCGAGCTTCTCATGGAGCATCCGGGGCAGGTGTTTTCCGCGGAGCAGATCTATGAAAATGTCTGGGAGGAATCGGCGAATTTCGCAGTGGAGAACACGGTGATGGTGCACATCAGGCACATCCGGGAAAAAATCGAGATTGATACAAAGAAACCAAGATATGTAAAGGTGGTGTGGGGAATTGGCTACAAGATGGAAAAATACAAGTGAAAAGTGGAGAGAGATCAATTCCAGGAACCGGGATCTGATCATGGTGCTGGGCGCCGGAGCGATCGCCGGAGGACTTTTTTTCTTTCTGATAAATATTATATACAGAGGATATTATTCGGATGAGGCGAGTCTTCTTTTTTTCATTTGCGGAAATCTTTCGTTCGGCGGCGGATCCGTGCTTTTCTTCAATAATTTCCTGAACAGAAAACTCGGCGGATGGCAGCCGGAGCAGGAAGATTACTATGAAGAATGGAGAGAGGCATCGAGACAGCTGGAGAAGAAGATCCTGAAGGCGGGCGGCGTGATCCTCTTCCTGGCGTGCGTGTATCTTCTGAGCATGATCAGCGAGGGATATATGTATACGGCATCCGGATATCTGACGGTGATGACCGTCCTGATTCAGACGGCGCTGTACCTGGCACTGTCCCATCGGTTCTGGCAGAAGAAGCTGGACTTCATCATCGATCATCTGGAAGAGCGGACCGAGCAGCGGATCAGCGAGGCGCTGGAGATCGAGAGAAAGAGTCTGGAAAAGGTGTCCCGGAGCGATCAGCTCAGGGTGGACCTGATCACCAATGTGTCCCATGACCTGAAGACGCCGCTGACGTCCATGGTGGGGTATATCGAGCTGATCAAAAAGGAAGAGCTCAGCGATGTTGTGAAAGATTATGTGGAAGTTATCTCAGAGCGGGCGGAAAAGCTCAAGGAGATGATCAACAGTCTGTTCTCACTGGCTAAAGCGAGCAGCGGCAATGTGGAGCTCCATGTGGAGAAGTTTGAGGTGAACCGTCTGATCGATCAGATCTTCGCGGATCTGGACGACCGGATCAAAGAGAGCGGGCTGAGCTTTGTAGAGCAGCTCACGGACGAGAGCACGGAGGTCGAGACGGACAATATGTATTTCTACAGGATCGTCCAGAATCTGATGGAGAATGCGCTTAAATATTCGGCAAAAGGGACCCGCGTGTTTGTGAAGACATACCGGAAAGGGAAAGAACAGGGAAAGCCGGAGAAGCTCTGTCTTGAGATCACTAATACCGCCGGATACTATATGGACTTTACGAAAGAGGATATTGTGGAGCGGTTTGCGAGAGGCGACAAGTCCAGGAGCAGTGAAGGAAACGGTCTCGGACTGGCGATCGTGAGCACTTATGCGAAAGCGCTGGGAGGAGAATTTGACATCAAGATCGACTGCGATCAGTTCAAGGCGTGCCTGGAATTTCCCACCCCTTGAATCCTGATTTCCCCTGTAGTAGAATGGCAATAGACGGCTTCGGATATGGGCGGCGGAACCTGCCGACGTATCGGAGCAGAACTGACAGGGGATGGAAAAAAGATGAAAAAACTGAGGTTCAGAGAACTTATATTTGTGGCAAGTATGCTGTTCGGCATGTTTTTCGGGGCGGGCAACCTGATCTTCCCGGCATCCATGGGACAGCTTGCGGGGAGTAATATGTGGCAGGCGGCAGCCGGGTTTCTTATCACCGGCGTGGGCCTGCCTCTTCTTGGTGTTGCGGCGCTGGGGATCAGCCGGGAGGAAAGTCTGCTTGAGCTGAGCAGCCGTGTGGGAAAGCGGTACGGCCTTTTTTTCACCTGTGCGCTTTATCTCGCCATCGGGCCGTTCCTTGCGATCCCGCGCTGCGCTACTGTTTCATTTACTGTGGGAGTAGAGCGGATCCTTCCGGTAGAGATGCAGACGGCCGCTCTGGCGCTATTTTCGGCAGTGTTTTTCGCGGCGGTGCTTTTCTTTTCCCTGCGGCCGGGAGAGATCCTGACCTGGGTGGGGAAAGTGCTGAATCCGCTCTTTCTCTGTCTTCTGGGAGTCCTTGTCATACGCGCTGTCCTGTCACCGATGGGAAACATCGGGGAGATCTCGGCTTCCGGGGCCTATGAGCAGGCAGCGTTTTTCACGGGGCTGCTGGAAGGATATAATACAATGGATGTCCTGGCGGGACTCGCGTTCGGGATCGTGGTGGTGGACGTGATCCGGAGCCTGGGGGTGAAGGAGCCGGGAGAAGTGGCGGCAAATACAGTGAAGGCGGGAGCCTTCAGCGCGCTTCTGATGGCGGTGATCTATGTCCTGGTAACGGTTGTAGGCGCGCAGAGCCGGGGCGTATTCCCGGCAGCGTCCAATGGAGGGGAAGCACTCGCGCAGATCGCAGAATACTATTTCGGCGGCGCCGGCGCGGTCATCCTGGCGGCGACTGTCACAGTGGCGTGCCTGAAGACTGCAGTGGGGCTGATCACAAGCTGCGGAGAGACCTTTGTGAAGATCTTCCCGGGAGGCCCGTCGTACCGCGTCTGGGCGGTATCCTTCTGTGTCCTGTCGTTCCTGGTGGCGAATCTTGGGCTGGATGCGATCATCGCATTTTCCATGCCGGTTCTGATGTTCCTGTATCCGCTGGCTGTTGTGCTGATCCTGCTCACCCTCTGCGGAAGATTCTTCCAGGATGACAGAAGGGTGCTGCGGTGGACGATCGGGTTTACGGCAGCGGGAGCGGTCTTTGACTTCCTGAGGACTCTTCCGGAGGTACTGCGTGATGTCCTGCATCTTGAGACAGTAATACGGGCCGCGTCGGGTGTCCTTCCCTTTTCGGAGCAGGGCTTCGGCTGGGTATGCCCGGCTCTGGCGGGACTGCTGATCGGGCTTGGGGTCCATATGGTTTATTCTTTACGATCAAGGGAAAGTACAGAGAGGTGATTTCAATGTACATAGCAGATTTACACATTCATTCCCGTTATTCCCGGGCAACGAGCAAAGACTGTACGCCGGAGCATCTTGACCTCTGGGCGCGGAGGAAAGGAATCCACATCGTGGGTACCGGAGACTTCACGCATCCGGCATGGCGGGAGGAACTGACGGAGAAACTGGAACCGGCGGAGGACGGGCTGTATGTGCTGAAAGATGAGTACCGGCTCCGGGAGGAAGGCGTGCCGGGGGAAATGATTCCCCGCTTTGTGGTCACAGGCGAGATCAGTTCGATCTACAAGAAAAACGGGAAGGTCCGCAAGGTACACAGCCTTATCCTTCTGCCGGGGCTGGAGGACGCGGAAAAGATCTCCGCGAAGCTGGAACAGATCGGGAATATCCATTCTGACGGCCGCCCGATCCTTGGGCTGGACTGCCATGATCTGCTGGAGATCCTGCTGGAGCTCTGCCCTGACGCAGTCTATGTGCCGGCGCATATCTGGACGCCCCACTTTTCTCTGTTCGGCGCGTTTTCCGGATTTGACACAGTGGAGGAGTGCTTTGAAGATCTCACGCCGTACATACACGCCATGGAGACCGGGCTTTCTTCAGATCCGCCGATGAACTGGCGCGTGTCCGCTCTGGACCGCTTCCAGCTCATCTCAAATTCAGACGCCCACTCCCCGGCAAAGCTGGGCCGGGAGGCGAACCTGTTCGACATTCCGATGTCATATGAGGCGCTGGCGAAAGCAATCCAGACCGGGGAAGGGCTTGGCGGGACGATCGAGTTCTTCCCGGAAGAAGGAAAATATCATATGGACGGACACCGGAAGTGCAACCTCTGTCTCACTCCGTCCGAGACGATGAAGTATAACGGAAAATGTCCGGTGTGCGGCAGGAAGATCACCATCGGAGTCTCCCATCGGGTGGAGGAGCTCTCAGACCGCCCGGAGGGGTATGTGCGGGAAAATGCAAAGCGGTTCGAGAGCCTTGTGCCGCTCCCGGAAGTCATCGGCGCATCCATCGGGACATCTGCCGCCAGCAAAAAGGCGGAACGGGAATATCGCAGGATTCTCTCTGAGCTTGGACCGGAATTCGAGATCCTGAGAAACCTCCCTCTGGAAGATATCCGCAGAGTGTCGGGGAGCCGTGTGGCGGAAGGAATCGAGAGGCTGCGCAGCGGCCAGGTGGAACGCATCCCGGGATTCGACGGAGAATACGGCGTTATCCGTCTGTTCAGCGCTGAGGAGCTGAACAATACAGAGGGACAGATGAATTTCTTCGATCTGCTGGGCGCGGGCACGGCGCAGGCGGGCGGATCAGATGCGGATGGATCACCTGCCAAAGGATCAGATGCGATCGGCTCATCTGCCGGCAGATCAGATGAGGGCGGCTTACCTGCCGGCGGAGAATGCAGCGGGGAGCAGAGCGTACAGCAGGAAAAGACCTCGGCAGAGCCGGAGAAAGGGCAGGAGACTGCGTCGGAGCGTGGCGGCCGGGACGTGACAGACGGAAAAGAGAAAAGCGCCGCCTCGGCGCCGGTCCTGAACCCGGAACAGGCATATGCTGTGCGGTGCAGTTCGCCTCATATCGCTGTGAAGGCCGGCCCGGGTACGGGAAAGACGAAGACGCTTGTCTCACGGCTCAGGTACCTTCTGGAATACAGGAAGGTGAAGCCGTCTGACATTACTGCGGTCACCTTTACGAACCAGGCGGCTGCGGAGATGAGAGAGAGGATCCAGCGGGAGACCGGGAAAAAGCAGGCGGCGCGCACCATGCAGATCGGGACCTTCCATGCTGTGTGCCTGAATTTTCTGAAGGCGCAGGGCGAGGACTCAGTGCTCATCACGGACGAAGAACAGCGCAGGATGGCAGAAGAAACCATCGCCGAGACCGGGATCCCGATGAACACGAAAGAATTTCTTGAGGCAGCCTCAAGGTACAAGTCCGGCCTTTCCATGTCTCAGGAGGGAGAGAACATCAGGGAGCTGCGGCAGCAGGCGTTCCGGAGCTATGAGGAGAAGAAGGCTCTGCGGAAGCTCTGGGATTTTGACGAGCTTCTGCTGCGCACGGCAGAGCGGATCGAGGACGGCAGCCTGAGCGAAGGATGGGAGCGGCAGTTCCGCTATCTTCTGGTCGATGAATTCCAGGATATCAATCCGGCGCAGTTCCGGCTCGTGAAGCTGTGGAGCAGAGTGGGGCGGGAGCTGTTTGTGATCGGGGATCCGGATCAGTCCATCTACGGGTTCCGAGGCGCAGATGCGGAATGTTTTGAGAAGCTTAAGAAAGAATATAGTGACCTTGAGGTGATACAGCTGAAGGAAAACTACCGGTCATCTCCGCAGATCCTGAGCGCGGCGCTGGAGATGATCTCCCAGGGAGAGAAGGCGGATGCAGAGCAGAGCGGGGAAAAAGACACGGAACAGTGTGATGGGCGTCTGCTCCACCCGAACTGTCCGGACGGTCTTCCCGTACGGCTTGTCCGCGCAGGGAGCCCCATGGGAGAGGCTGTTTTTATCGCAAAGGAGATCAACCGTCTGGTGGGCGGAATCGGAATGCTTGAGGCTCATGAAGCGGCCTGGGAGATGGGAGAGCGCAGGCCCAGAGGATTCGATGAGATCGCAGTGCTCTGCAGGACCCATCACCAGGCAGAGCTTGTGGAGAAATGCCTGAAGAAGGAGAGCATCCCGTATATCGCAGCCGGCAGAGAGGACTTCTTAACAGACAGGGCCGTCCAGGAGAGCATCTGCTTCTTCCGGTATCTGGAGGAGCCGCAGGATCCTGCCTCTGTGAAGTCCTGTGCTGAGGAGCTGTGGAAGCTGGAGTGGAATGAGATGACAGCAGAGATCATCGAAAATGCAGCAGAAAAGTTCCGCCCGCTCTATCAGAAGAAAAAGCCACAGAAATTCCTGGAGCAGTGGATGGAAGAACTGGGACTCTCAGACAGCCCTGCCATGCAGAAGCTTCTTCAGATGACTGTGTTTTACAAGACAATGCCGGAATTCCTGGACGCACTCAGCCTGGGCGTGGAGAGCGACCTGAAGCGGTGCGGCACGAAAAAATACACTTCCGACGCGGTCACCATCATGACCCTGCACGGCTCCAAAGGGCTGGAATTCCCGGTTGTGTTCATCTACGGGGCGGATCAGGGATCGATCCCCCTGGAGAGTGAAACGCATCCCACAGACAGGGAAGAAGAGCGACGGCTGTTCTATGTGGGCATGACGAGGGCAAAGGAAGAACTGATCCTGACGACATCCGGAGAAACATCTGAGTTTCTAAAAACACTTCCGCAGGGACTGATAGAGACAGAAAATGCGGAGAAGAAGAGAAAAGAAGAGAACTGTCATCAGATGAGTTTGTTTGAACTGTAGAAATTAGTCTCTATTATGAGGTCTTATAGGAAAAGAAATATCCGTCACTACTGCCAACAGTGACGGCTGTTTGTGAGTGATAGTAAATTATTTTGTGGCAAGCTGCTGGCTGCTCTTCCTTTTCTATCTATGATATAGAGTACCGCTTTTAGAAATTCAAAAGTTTGAGGATGAAATGAGATAAATATTGTACGCGTAAAGTGTCGAGATAAAACTATAAAAAAAGACTGACGGGTGTTATAATTAAAAAATAATCTAAACAATAATTAAAAGGGCGATTTGTATGGGTGAAGTTATTATTAGCGATATTTTAATTCCGTTAATTGTTACAATTGTAGGGGCGTATATAATATTGAAGGTTGATAAAAGCTTTTTGAAGTTGCTTGCAGCCGTAGCGGTAATAGGAGCAATGATAGCCTTAATATCTAATATTTCAAGTACAGGTACTAATCCGTCTAGCAGTAAAGGTACAGAAACGGATGACGGTAAAGGGAATAGTGCAGGATCTACAGAAGGACAGAAGGGGGACACTGATGATGGAAATGATGGGGCTTCAAGAAGCGGGGATCCTGGAGACACACCAGTGACACCAGAAGAACCAACAGTAACCGATTTGTTTCATATGCAGGAATTTATAGGGAACGTAGGAGATTTTGTATATATAACGGAACCACGGATAATGAAGGAAACAATAGACCATATGTAATATATTGTACTAATTATCAGACTAACAATAATGGTTTCCAGGAAGTAACCTATAAATTAAATGGAGAGTTCAGCAGATTAGAATTTACATTAGCATTATCATCTGTGAATAATGATACTAAGCGTCAGGCATGGCTGGAGTTTAGAAATGGAGAGGAATTAATACAGGCTACAGAGCATTTTACAGCAGGAGTAGAGCCACAAAATTATTCAATCCCACTTTCTGGGGTGGATGAATTAGTACTTACTGCACGTTGTGATGGAAGTGTATATTCGTACACTTCATATGTTTATTTATTGTCAACAGAATTCCGTCTGATTAAATGATGTTTTTCAAAAGTGAATTGATTGACAATTTTAACACCATCCATTAGATTAAATAGGTAAAGTTACAAAAGACGGCATAAGACCTTAAAATTATAAGGAGTTATAAGGAGAATGGTATGAGATTAGGAGAAAAACAGGTGCTGACCGTGGTCAAGATCGTGGATTTCGGAGTGTACCTGGGAAGCGATGAAGAGAGAGTGCTTCTCCCGAAGAAGCAGGTTCCGGAAGGGATAGAGGTCGGCGATCCGGTAGAGGTTTTCTTATATAAGGACTCTTCCGACCGTATGATCGCCACGACAAGGGAGCCGAAGCTGACGCTGGGAGAGCTGGCGGTCCTGGAGGTCGTGGATGTGGGCCGCGTGGGAGCATTTCTCGACTGGGGGCTGGAGAAGGATCTTCTTCTCCCATATAAAGAGCAGACGGAGAAGGTGGAAAAGGGAGACCGGTGTCTCGTCAGTCTCTATGTTGACAAGAGCGGACGTCTCTGCGCCACGATGAAGATATCGTCTCTGCTCAGAACAGATTCCCCATATAAGAAGAACGATATGGTGCGCGGCACCGTATACGGGATCAACAGAGAATACGGCGTCTATGTGGCTGTGGATAATCAGTATTCGGCGATGATACCCCGCAGGGAAGTCTATGGACGGATGCGGATCGGCCAGCTGGTCGAGGCGAGAGTCACGTCGGTGAAGGCGGACGGCAAGCTGGATTTAAGCGTGCGCGGCAGGATCCCGGAGCAGATGGACAAGGATGCGGAGCTGCTCCTCGCAAGGCTGGAGCAGTGCGGAGGCAGGCTCGCAGTCACGGACAAGTCCTCTCCGGAAGAGATCCGAAGAGAGTTCGACATGAGCAAGGCGGCGTTCAAGAGAGCTGTGGGACGTCTGCTGAAGCAGGGAAAGATCGAGATCAGCGGAGAGCAGGAAGCCATCCGGCTGAAAAAATAAGAGACAGTGCTGAATAAACAGATGCCGGTCCCGGACAGAGGGATCGGCAGGACTGACCAGGGCAGTTCCCGGGTGGGAGCGGCCCTTTTCCTGATTGTTAAAGAAGAGGTAAAAAAGAAAGGAAGGTGCGTAAATGAGTTTTGTACATCTGCATGTTCATACAGAATACAGCCTTCTGGACGGATCGAATAAAATAAAAGAATATGTGTCAAGGGTCAAAGAGCTGGGGATGAACAGCGCTGCGATCACGGATCACGGAGTGATGTACGGCGTCATCGATTTCTACAGGGAAGCGAAGAAGCAGGGGATCAACCCGATCCTCGGCTGTGAGGTCTATGTGGCGCCGAATTCCAGGTTTGACAGAGAGGTGACAGGCGGAGATGACAGATACTATCATCTCGTCCTTCTTGCGGAGAACAATGAAGGATATGCTAATCTGATGAAGATCGTCTCCAAAGGATTTGTGGAAGGATATTATTACAGACCCAGGGTGGACAAGGAACTGCTGCGCCAGTATCACGGCGGGATCATTGCCCTCAGCGCATGTCTTGCGGGAGAAGTCCAGAGGTATATCGTGAAAGGTCTGTATGAAGAGGCGAAGAAGACTGCGCTTGAGTACAGGGATATCTTCGGGGAGAATAACTATTTCCTCGAGCTGCAGGATCACGGGCTGCCGGATCAGGCGCTGGTGAACCAGCAGCTCCTCAAGATGTCCCAGGAGACAGGCATCGAGCTTGTCGCCACGAACGACGTCCACTATACCTATGCGGAGGACGCGAAAGCCCACGATATCCTCCTCTGCATCCAGACAGGCAAGAAGCTGGCGGACGAAAACCGCATGCGCTACGAAGGTGGGCAGTATTATGTGAAGTCTCCGGAGGAGATGGAGCGTCTGTTCCCGTATGCGCTCCAGGCGCTGGAGAACACGCAGAAGATCGCGGACCGCTGCTCTGTGGAGATCGAGTTCGGAGTGACCAAGCTGCCCAAATACGACGTGCCGGACGGGATGACGTCATGGGAATATCTGCAGAAGCTCTGCTGGGAGGGGCTGGAGAAGCGGTACGGACCGGAGCCGTCCCAGGAACTGAAGGACCGTCTGAGCTACGAGCTGGATACGATCCGGAACATGGGGTATGTGGATTATTTCCTTATTGTATGGGATTTCATCAAGTATGCGAAGGATCACGGGATCGCAGTCGGTCCGGGAAGAGGGTCTGCGGCGGGAAGCATTGTCTCCTACTGCCTGGAGATCACGACCATTGACCCGATCCGTTATCAGCTCCTGTTCGAGCGGTTTCTGAACCCGGAGCGTGTGTCCATGCCCGATATCGACGTGGACTTCTGCTATGAGAGAAGGCAGGAGGTCATCGATTATGTGGTGCGCAAGTACGGCAAGGACCGGGTAGTGCAGATCGTCACTTTCGGAACCCTGGCGGCGCGGGGCGTGATCCGCGACGTGGGGCGTGTGATGGATCTGCCCTATGCGTTCGTGGACAGCATCGCGAAGATGATCCCCCAGGAACTGAATATCACGATCGACAAAGCGCTTCAGGAGAATCCGGAGCTGCGCAGGACCTATGAAAATGATGAACAGGTGAAGAACCTGATCGACATGGCGAAGCGTCTGGAGGGGCTTCCGCGGCACAGCTCCATGCATGCCGCAGGCGTTGTTATCAGCCAGAAGTCTGTGGACGAATATGTACCTCTGTCCAGGGCGGCAGACGGTACGATCACGACACAGTTTACCATGACCACACTGGAGGAGCTGGGACTTCTGAAGATGGATTTCCTGGGACTCCGGACTTTGACGGTGATCCAGAATGCCGTCCGGATGGCGAGGAGAAAGGATCCGGATCTGGATATTGAGAAGATCGATTACAATGACCAGGCCGTGATGGATTACATCGGCACGGGAAAGACGGACGGAATCTTCCAGATCGAGAGCAGCGGGATGAAGGGCTTCATGAAGGAGCTCAAGCCCCACAGTCTGGAGGATATCATTGCCGGGATCGCGCTGTACCGTCCGGGTCCGATGGATTTTATCCCCCAGTATATCAAGGGAAAGAACGATCAGAGCTCCATCACTTACGACTGTCCCCAGCTGGAACCGATCCTGGCGCCGACCTACGGCTGCATTGTCTATCAGGAACAGGTCATGCAGATCGTGCGTGATCTGGCCGGATATACACTGGGAAGGAGCGACCTTCTCCGCCGCGCCATGTCCAAGAAGAAAGGGGACGTGATGCAGAAGGAGCGCCAGATCTTTGTCTACGGAGACGAGGCGGCGAATGTTCCGGGCTGTATCAAGAACGGCATTGATGAGAAAACTGCAAACAAGATTTATGACGAAATGATCGATTTTGCAAAATATGCGTTCAATAAGTCCCACGCGGCGGCGTATGCGGTGGTCTCCTATCAGACAGCATGGCTGAAATATTATTATCCGGTGGAATTCATGGCGGCTCTCATGACCTCCGTGATTGAAAATCCGCCGAAGGTGGCAGAATATATTTACGCGTGCAGGCAGATGAACATCCGGATCCTCCCCCCGGACATCAACAAGGGAGAGGCAGATTTTTCTGTGGACGGAGGAAATATCCGCTACGGCCTGGCAGCGATCAAGAGCATCGGCCGCCCGGTGATCCAGGCGATCGTTGCCGAGCGGAAGGAGTTCGGTCTGTTTAAGAACCTGGAGGACTTCATCACAAGAATGGCCTCCAGAGACGCGCTGAACAAGAGGGCCATAGAGAACCTGATCAAGTCCGGCGCTCTGGATACGCTCGGCGGGACCCGCAAGCAGTTCATGACGATCTACATCCAGATCGTGGATCATGTCAATCAGGAGAAGAAATATTCCATGGCGGGACAGATGACGCTCTTCGATATGGTTTCGGAAGAACAGAAGGAAGAATTCCAGATCCGTCTCCCCGATGTCGGAGAATATTCCAGAGAGAACCTCCTGGCGTTCGAGAAGGAGGTGCTGGGGATCTATATCAGCGGACATCCGCTGGAGGAATATGAGGACAGATGGAGAAAGGTCATCACCGCGACGACCGCGGACTTCCAGCCTGATGAAGAGACCGGAAGGACCAAGGTTCGCGAGGGTTCGCGAGAGATCATCGGCGGTATGATCACGGATAAGACAGTCAAGCACACAAAGACGAATCAGATGATGGCTTTCGTCACACTGGAGGATCTTCTGGGAACCGTAGAAGTGGTCGTGTTCCCGAGAGACTACGAGAAGAACCGGGAATATCTGGAGACAGATAAGAAGGTGTTCATCCGGGGGAGAGTCTCTGAGGAAGATGAACGTGCCAGCAAGCTGATCTGCGAGAAGGTCATTCCCTTTGAAAAGACGAAGCGGGAACTCTGGATCCAGTTCCCCGACAAGAAGACATATCTTGAGGAAGAACAGATCGTGTACGGATACCTGGCGGACTCGGAGGGAGACGATGAAGTCGTGATCTACTGTGCGAAGGAGCGGGCGGTGAAACGGCTGCCGAGGAACCGCAATATCAGGATAAATCAGCAGGTTCTGGGCAGGCTGATGAATCATTTCGGGGAGAACAGGGTAAAAGTGGTTGAAAAAGCTATTGAAAACAGGTTCTAAATACGGTAAAATATTGTCGGAATTGTTAAAAATTATTTATTTTAGAATTCTTAAAGTTATCTTACTTTATGGAAAGGTGGAGAAAACATGGCAGAGAATAATGAAATGTATGCGGAAGATTTTGAAGATCGTGTCCGTACGATCGGAGTCCTTACAAGCGGCGGCGATGCGCCGGGAATGAATGCTGCGATCCGTGCAGTTGTCCGTACAGCTCTTTCTAAAGGCCTGAAAGTACGCGGTATCCGCAGAGGATATCACGGACTGCTGAAGGAGGAGATCATCGACCTCTCCGCACGTGATGTGTCTGATACGATCCAGCGCGGCGGTACAATCCTGCAGACAGCCCGCTGTAAAGCAATGCGCACAGAGGAAGGGCAGCAGAAGGCTGCTGCTATCTGCAAGAAATACGGAATCGACGGCCTGGTCGTTATCGGCGGTGACGGTTCCTTCGCAGGAGCTCAGAAGCTGGCGAACCTGGGAGTGAACACAGTCGGAATCCCGGGAACGATCGATCTTGATATCGCATGTACAGACTATACGATCGGATTCGACACTGCGGTAAATACAGCTATGGAAGCGATCGATAAGGTTCGTGATACTTCCACCTCTCATGAGCGCTGCAGTATCATAGAGGTTATGGGCCGTGACGCCGGATACCTTGCTCTGTGGTGCGGTATTGCCAACGGTGCAGAGCGCATCCTGATGCCGGAAGAGCATGATTATGACGAGCAGGCGATCATCGCTGACATCAAAGAATGTCAGAAGCGCGGTAAAAAGAACTATATCATCATCAATGCAGAGGGTATCGGAGATTCGATCAACATGGCGAAGAGGATCGAGGAAGCAACAGGCATGGAGACAAGAGCAACGATCCTGGGACACATGCAGCGCGGCGGAAGCCCGACATGTAAGGACAGAGTATATGCTTCTATCATGGGATCCATGGCAGTGGATCTTCTCATCGAGGGTAAGACAAACCGTGTCGTAGGATACAAGGACGGAAAGTTTGTTGACTTTGATATCGAAGAAGCTCTGGCAATGAAGAAGACGGTTTCCGAATACCAGTATGAGGTGGCAAAGACTCTGGCACTGTAAGGAGCGGCAGGTTCTGGAGAGAATTTACTGAATTAACAATAGGATCCGGCAGGGCTTTCCCTGCCGGATATCTGTGTCAGGGCGGACTGTATGTCCGATGAGGCACTGGGAACACATAGATCACAGATCAGGGGAGAGCAGAACGTGAGTATGGAAAACAGGAAGACAGCTCCGGTCGGAGTGTTTGATTCCGGCGTGGGAGGACTGACGGTGGCAAGGGAGATCTCCCGCCAGCTTCCGAATGAGAATATCGTGTATTTCGGAGATACCGCAAGGGTCCCCTACGGAAGTAAATCACAGAATACGATCATCCGTTTTTCGGAACAGATCATTCGTTTCTTAAAGACAAAAGATGTGAAAGCAATTGTGATCGCATGCAACACGGCAAGCGCGCTGGCACTGGATGCGGTCCGGGATGAATTCGATCTTCCGATCATGGGCGTTGTCATTCCCGGGGCGAGGGCTGCCGTGGAGGCGACAAAGAACCGCAAAGTGGGCGTTGTCGGTACGGATGCCACGGTCCAGAGCGGAATGTACACGAAGGTGATCCACGGGATGGCGCCGGATATAACCGTGATCGAAAAGGCCTGCCCTCTGTTCGTGCCTCTTGTGGAAGAGGGGTTCAAGGAGCATCCGGTCACCGGTGAGATCATAGAATATTATCTGGAGTCTATGCGGAGTACAGATATTGACGCCATGATCCTCGGCTGCACTCACTATCCGCTGCTCCGGTCCAGGATCCGTGAATATATGGGAGACAAGATCCAGATCGTGAATCCCGCATATGAGACGGCGATGGATCTGAAGAGGCTTCTGAAAGAACAGGGGATGGCAAATGACGGCGCAACGCCGCAGCACAGCAGATATTCTTTCTATGTCAGTGATGCTGCGGAAAAATTCCGTAGGTTTGCGAACACAGTAATGCCGTTTGATGTGCCTACCACAAATGTTGTAAATATTGAGGAATATTAAAATATGACAAAGGATGTATTGGTCAGCATTTCAGGAATGCACATGAATATCCTGACGGAGCAGAAAGACGAGGACGAGGAGATCGAGGTTGTTACACCGGCCAGCTATTACTGTCGAAACGGGAAGCACTACATCATTTACGATGAAGTGGTGGAGGGAACGCCGGGGACGATCACAAACAAGATAAAGATCACCGGAGATTCTGTCGTTGAGATCATGAAGTCAGGACTGTCGAATGCGCACATGGTATTTGAGAAAAATCGAAAGAATCTGACCTATTACCGGACGCCCTACGGACAGATGCTCGTGGGACTGAATACAAGGAATATGGAGATCAGAGTGGCGGACGACGAGATCGATGTGCGGGTGGATTACGAGCTGGATGTCAATCATGAACCGTTTGCAGACTGCAGGATCAAAATGAATATCGTATCAAAGGACAGCGGTAATTTTTCTGTCCTGAGTTAGGGGAAATATCAGCCTGTATGAGTATAAAAGCAATGCTCATACAGGCTTTTTTTGAACGGAATTTTGCATAATACATAAAAATACTGGTGAAAAAACAGCGATTGAGAAAATGCTGCATAAAAGAAAAAACTGATATGTTGACATGTGTGGGAAAACTGCTAAAATGGAAATATATCTGGCAACTTATAATAAGAAGACTGCACAAATGCAGGGAAAGCGGGGAAAAGATGAGAAAAAGATGTATCGGGTTCCTGACAGCTCTGGTGCTGGCAGCGTCGGGCATCGCGGTCCCGGCGTCTGCACAGGAGACAGATGTGTTTCCATCCTGGAATGTGGCATCCGGCAGGCAGGTGGAAGTGTCCAGTGTTGAAGCAGCGCTTCCGGGAAATGTCGGCGCGCTTGTGGTGGACGGAGACAATGAGACAAGATGGTCCTGTGCCGGGATGAAGACGGGAACCTCAGAGGAAGAGGAGCAGAACCCTCAGTGGCTGGTGATCGATCTGGAGGCGCCGGAAACCAGCGTTGACAGTATTACGATCAATTTTTACAAGAAGGTATGGGGCGCGCAGTATAAGATCCAGACAGCATCGACGAACGATGAGAACACTCAGTGGAAAGACGTTGCGTCCATTGAGCATGCCGGCGGATCGCTCGCGGATGATTATGTGGAAGAGATCACAGACGTCGGCACGCTGGAAAGATATGTGCGTTTCTATTTCGAGAAGGTGAATCCGAAGGCCGCAGGCACGGGGATCTCCATCCGGGAGATCAAGATCCTGGGCACACAGCTTGTGAGAGGAAATATCTCCCTGAACAAACCGGCGGAAGTATCTACTGTTGAGATCCTGATGCCTCAGAATGTGGCGGAGAACACAGTGGACGGAGACAGTGAGACAAGATGGTCCAGCGAGCGGATGAAGAACAGCGGGATCACAGACAGTGATCCCCAGACGCCGCAGTGGCTTCTGATCGATCTGGGTGCGGAAAAGTCTGCGGTGGATGAGATCAGGATCGATTTCTACCTGAAGGTGTGGGCGACAAAGTACCGGATCGAGACTGCTGACAGCAGCGAGTCGGATTCCTGGACCACAGTGGCGGAAGTAGATCGGACGAGCAGTGACGGTGCGGACAACCAGACGGATATTTTTTCAGGGGATCAGCTTCAGACGACGGAACTGAAACGTTTTGTGAGGTTTTATTTTGAGAAGATCAACGTCAATGCCGGAGGGAATGGAGTGTCCGTCCGTGAGGTCACGATCAATGGCACACAGCCCTATGTCAGCACTACGGAAGATCCCGTGACCGCAGAGGAAGTACTCGACGGAATCGGGGAGATCCCGTCCCTGACCGCAGAGAGCACCCGGGTTGAACTTCCGGAGGTGCCGGATGGCTTCGAGATCGCAGTGGTCGGAAGTGACAAAGAACAGGTGATCTCGAACAGCGGCGAGGTCACTGACCGGAATATAGGAGACCGGGAGGTCACGATCCTCGTGGAAGTACGTTCTGTAGAAGAAGACGGCGGGGATGCGGATACTGCAAGAAAGAATTTTACACTGAAAGTGCCGTCCAAGAATTCCTTTTATCCGGAGTATTACCCTGAGGTGGAGAACCCCAATGGGAAGCCGGCGGTGATTCCGACACTCCAGGAGTGGTACGGCTGTGAGGGCGAGTTTACGCTTCAGGAGAATTCACGGATCATCATCAATGACGCGGCGGGCGTGGATCTGCAGGCGGCCGCGGAAAATATGCAGGAGGATCTGGCAGAGTTTGCGGGCGTAGAGCCGGCAGTTGTATCCGGCGAAGCCGGCGATGCGTCTGCTGCGGATATTTATATCGAGTCGCAGACAGAGGATATCTATGACACCGGTGAGGAAGGATACTTCATGACCGTGGACGAGAACGGTGTGCACATTTACAGCAGCACTTATACAGGGGCGCTTTACGGGACAGTCACCGCGGAGCAGATACTGTGGCAGGATGAAGGAAATGACAATATCCCATGCGGCGTGATCCGCGATTATCCGGATTATGAGATCCGCGGCGTGATGTTTGATGTGGGAAGGATCCCTCACCGGCTTCAGTATCTTCAGGATTATACGAAGATTCTGACCTGGTACAAGATGAATGAGTTCCAGCTCCATCTGAATGATGACTTTACATACAGTTCGGCAGGACTTCCCAGCGGCTCTGAGTGGAACGGCATGCACCGTCTGGAGAGCGATGCATTTCCGAGTCTGACGGACAATCGAGTATACAGCGGAGAAAGGTTTGAGTACTTCAATGAAGAGTACAGCGATCCGGTTTATACAAAGGACGATTACAGAGAGTTGGAAGATATGGCGAATGCGGGAGGAATTAATCTGATACCCGAGTTTGATACGCCGTCCCACTCTAATGCATATATCAAATATGCACAGGAGAATCCGGATGATATAGACTGGCTTGGACCAATCCAGTCCAATAATGACCCTCAGATGCTTGCGCTCGACATTAACAGCAGTAACGCAGACGAGGCGAAAAAGGCAAAGACGGCGAGAAAGTTTATGGAGACGCTTTATGAGGATTATCTGGGCGGCGATGATCCGGTATTCAGCGGTGATACGGTGAATGTGGGTGCGGATGAATACTGGGATAAAAGCAATCCAGAAGCATATCGGCAGTATGTGGTTTTCTTGGATGAATTAATGCGGAAATATGGGAAGACGACAAGGATGTGGGGAGCGCTGAAGCTCTTTCCGGGAGAGACAGAGATATCTCCGGATAATATTATTCTTGATATTTGGGCAACTTATGAGGATGATCCGATCGCCAGAATGAGTGAAGGTTTTCGTGTGGTGAATCTGCCCCAGCCGTATCTGTATACTACACCGGGGCGCGACCATAAAGATATGATTGTGGAAGAGTGGCTGTATAAGAATTGGGATCCTACAATCTTTAATGGAGATATCAAAGCGGATGAGGGAGAACCTCTATTACTCGGTGCTAAGGCCGCACTTTGGGGGGATGAGTTCCGCGAGGGAATCACAGAAGCGGATCTGCATGAGAGAATGCTACGTTCAGTGGCTATGGTAGCTGAGAAGACTTGGGGCGGCTCTGAGAAGACGGATGACTATATTGCATATCAGGAGACGTTTGACCGCCTTCAGGAAGGACCGGGGACACAGATTGCGATGACGATTGAAAGTAAGACAGATGTCGTTGTTGATTATGACATGAGCAGAACAGAGGAAACAGAAGGGATTGTCACGGTAAAAGACAGCAGCGGAAACGGATATGACGCTCAGGTCATAAATGGAAAGGCAGTCGAGGTGGACGGAGAGATGATGATCGAATTCGACGGCTCTACTCTCATGACGACGCCGCTTCATACATTGTCCTACCCGTATACAGTATCCTTCGATGTGAAGGCGTCGGAGGGGAACACGAAAGATTCTCTCCTGTTCTCGGGATATGACGGGCAGCTTCTGGCTAAGGGGCTGGATAACGACTGTATCTCTCTGAACCGGAGCCTCTACCATCAGTCCTTCGACTATGAGATCCCGGAGGATGAGAGCGTGACAGTCACGATCGTCGGGACTGCCCGCAATACAAAGATGTATGTGGATGGACAGCTTGTAAAAATGCTGTATTCCTCCGACACAGGAAAGACGGACGAGTATTTCAGTACATTTGTGTTCCCGATGGAAGAGATCGGGAAGGATTTCCACGGATATATCGGAAATATCAAGGCATATAACAAAGCGCTTGAGCCGGATATGATCCGTACGGACGCGGCAGACGTGACGGAGGTCAATGTGGCGCTGAACCAGAACGCGTACTCTGAACGGTTCGGAAACCAGCCTGATCTGAACACCGGACTTCTGAAATATCATCCGGCGTCCAAGGCTACAGACGGAGATAAAGCGGATGCGGAGGCGGAGATCACGTCCACGGATCCGAACTCCTACTGGATCAGCTCAAACAATAACAGCGACTATCTGATGGTCGACCTCGGTGAGGAACGGCAGGTGAGCAGAGTGGTCCTGACATGGGAAGGCCAGTATACCGCAGGGGGATTTGACATTCAGGTATCCACAGACGGAGCACAATGGCAGACGGTGAAGCAGGTGCGCGGCAATACGTCGTCCGTCACAGATGTGACGCTGGATGCGCCGGCGGCCGCACGTTATGTGAAGATGCAGGGCGTGTCGAGAAATTCTACTTATTACGGCGTGCGTGAAATGGAAGTGTACGAGACGGTAGACCGCAGCGGATTGAGCGGACTTCTCACAGAGGTCAGACAGGTCATCGCAGACAATGATCTGGAGAACAGTGATGACGAGACGGCAGCCGCTCTGACGGCGGCGGTGATCCCGGCGGAAAATACGCTGGAAAATGCGGCGGCAGCGCAGAAGGAGATCACAGCGGCGCTGACAGCCCTCAGCGAGAAGTATGAGGCGTATAAGGAAAGCGCTCAGGAGCCGGATGAACCCGACGAGCCGGAGCAGCTTGACACGGACATTCTTGAATATGCGGTCGAGCTTGCATCTTCTGCGGATACGACGGGCGTTGTACCGGCCGCAACAGAGAAATTCGAAATCGCTTATGCAGCCGCGCAGGATCTGCTGGAGAGAGTGCAAACCGGGGATCCTTCGGTCACACAGCAGATGATCGAGGACAGCTGGAAAGAGCTGATCACATCAATGCAGTATCTGTCCTTCAGACAGGGCGATAAGAGTGATCTGGAGAAGGTTGTCGCTATGGCGGAGAGCCTGGATCTGGAGAAATATCTGGAAGAGGGCAGAGATGCGTTCGTCACGGCTCTGTCAAACGCACAGGCAGTCCTCGCAGATGAGAATGCAATGCAGGACAGTGTGGATCCGGCGTGGAGAGAGCTGCTCAGGGCGATGAGCGATCTGAGGCTGAAGCCGGACAGATCCGCCCTGGAAGAGCTGATCGCGCAGGCCCGGGGACTGAATGAGGCGGATTATGAAGAAACTTCCTTCCGTGCGATGCTGGGCGTACTTGCGGAGGCGCAGGCAGTCTGTGATGACGGCGGAGCGGCTCAGGAGGAGATCGACGAAGCAGCGTCCAGGCTGCAGGAGGCTGTGGGACAGCTGACGGCAAAGGCGGATGATCCGAAGGCAGAGGCTGACACGGCGGAAAACACAGCGGCAGAGAAAGAATCTGGCGATGGAGGAAACCGGACCGCATCAGCCGGCGGCGGAACAAAAGGCGGGGCAGAAACGTCCGTATCTGCGGATAAAGCAGTGAAGACAGGAGACGTCTCCACGGCAGTTCTCTGGGCAGCTGCAGTACTTGCGGCGGCCGCGGTGGTCCTGCAGGCCGGGAAGAAAATAAAGTAAAGGATCCTCTGGAAGAGATCGATGATCCGGACCGGGGCGTCAGAGCGGGAAGACCGGCTGATGCCCCGGTCTTTCTGCATGGACAAAGATTTTTTAGAACAAAAAAATCTGCCGCTGCTGCGGCAGATTCTGTCGTCTGTCTATTAATTTATAAATCCTGTCAGTCTTTTTTGAAACGTGACAGCAGACCTTTTTTCTTTTTCACGGGTGCCTGGATCGATCCGCCGCGTACGCTCTTGATTCCTGTTATGTAGATACCGCTCACAACGACCTTGGCTTCCTTTTTCACCGGGAGTACTTCAAATACTTTGGCGTCGCACATAAGTGTCATGACTTTAGGCCCTACCTTTGCTTTGACAACAGGAACTTTAGTGCGTCTTAAATATTTGGGAGTATTCTCGATCACTACTGCCGGCAGTCCGGCTTCCTTCAGCTTCATCCGCTTTTTATCGATGATCAGCATGCTCATGGTCTGGGCAACTGAGGCCATCTGCTCTTCCTGTTCGGCCTGTCTCTTCTCAGCCTTCTTTCCGAAGAAATACAATGCGATGCATGCTGCGATCAGAATGACAAGAATGATGAGCATGACGATAACTGGTGTACTCACGATAAATTCCTCCTAAATCCTTGATTTTCCGCTGGTTTGCATGTAGTATTGTATCATTGTTTTCGGGCGAGTGCAAGCAATTTGACATTTTGGGGGTTACTTTTCAGAGCGAAAACGAGTATACTGTTAATAGCGGCATTTTTTAGGAAATGTGCTGCGGCGATTGATAAAGGAGTTACTTATGGCAGAAACAATTTGGAACGGAGCGGTGACGGTCTATCACTTTATAATGGACAATCTGGTCATTATAAATGTGTTCTTGGCCCTGATCATTATCTTTTTTCAGAGAAGATCCCCGCAGACTGTCTGGACATGGCTGCTTCTGCTTTATTTTATACCGATCCTGGGGTTTATCCTGTACCTGGTGATCGGACAGGATTTTCACAAGAGCAGGATGTTCAAGGCGAAGGAGATCGAAGGAGAGCTGAAATATGCTGTCCGAAAGCAGGAGGAGACTATCTCCCAGAAGAAGCTGATCCCGGTCAATCCTTCCGTCAGGAGGTTCAGTGATCTGATCCTCTACAATCTGGAGGCGGGCGAGGCTGTCCTCACGGACAATAATGATATCAGGATCTATACGGACGGAGAGGAGAAGTTCCGGGCTCTGATCGAGGAGATGAAACAGGCGCGGAAGTATATCCATGTACAGTACTATATCATTCGGAACGACGAGCTCTGGCAGGAGATAGAGAAGGTCCTGATCCAGAAGGCGCATGAGGGAGTCCAGGTGCGGGTGCTCTTCGACAGTATGGGGTGCCGCACCATGCATAACAAAGACTGGGAGCGCCTCGAAAAGGAGGGAATCCAGGTGGCGGAGTTCTTCCCCGCACTGCTCGGACAGCTCCAGCTCCGCGTGAACTACCGCAATCACAGGAAGATCGTCGTCATCGACGGCAGAATCGGTTTTGTGGGCGGATTCAATGTGGGGAGAGAGTACCTGGGAAGAGACGAGAAGTTCGGCTACTGGAGGGATACGCATCTCTGCATCGAAGGAGCGGCGGTGACCTCTCTGGCAGTCCGGTTTGTCCTGGACTGGAACTATGCGGCGAAGGAGAACCTGTTCCTGGAGGATGAACTGTTTGAGATCCCTCAGTATGTAAGAAACGGAAGGGATCCGGTCCAGATTATATCCAGCGGTCCGGATTCTCAGATCAAGACGATCCATGACAACTATCTGAGGCTGATACACAGCGCGAGGGATCATGTCTATATTCAGACCCCTTATTTCATACCGGACGATTCCATACTGGATGCGCTGAAGATCGCCAGCAGATCAGGGATCGATGTGCGGATCATGATCCCGTGCAAGCCGGATCATCCGTTTGTCTACTGGGCGACTTATTCCTATATCGGAGATATGGTGGAAGCCGGCGCAAAGTGCTATGTATATAACAACGGTTTCCTGCATGCCAAGACACTGTGCGCAGACGGCATGGTGGCATGCGTGGGAACCGCGAATATGGATATCAGAAGCTTTGGCCTGAATTTTGAGGTCAACGCAGTGATCTACAGTGAGAGGACTGTTCAGCGCCTGGAGCGCGCGTTTGAAAATGATATGACACAGTGTACCCGAGTGACGAGACAGGTCTATGAGGGCAGAGGAATCGTGATCAAAGCGAAAGAACAGTTTTCAAGGCTCCTGTCACCGCTTTTGTAGCAGGCGGGCGGAGCAGAGATAAAATACAATATATGGAGGAAGAAACAGAGATGAAAAAGAAATTAGCAGCCGTTCTGACGGCAGCCGCAGTCACAGCCGGACTGCTCGCAGGATGCAGTGGGGATCTGTCCAATGAATATGTGACAGTGAAGCAGTACAAAGGGCTTGAGGTTCCGCAGACCGAATCCCAGGAGATTACGGATGATTATGTGGAGCAGGTGATCCAGAGCAACCTCAGCGCGACGATGACAAAGACGGATATCACGGACCGCGCGGCGCAGACAGGCGACTGGGTGAATATCGATTATACCGGCTATATCAATGACGAGACATTTGACGGCGGCTCAGACGAGGGCGCGGACCTGGAGCTTGGTTCCGGCACTTTTATCGGTGCGACGGATGAGTATGCGGGATTCGAAGATCAGATCGTGGGACATAACACTGGCGATGAGTTCGATATAACAGTCCAGTTCCCGGATGATTATCAGGATACGAGCAAGGCTGGTGTGGTGGCACGCTTCCACATCGTCCTCAATGAGATCTACAGCCAGAATATCCCTGAGCTGACGGATGAGTGGGTGGCTGAGAACAGCCAGGACTCTACGACGGTTGACGAGTACCGCGAGGAAGTGAAGGAGCGGCTGGAAGAGAGCAGCGAGCAGTCCGCAAGGACAGAGCTTGAGAACGGCGTACAGCAGGCGCTCCTTGATCAGAGCGAGATGAAGAAATATCCGGACGGCTCTGTGGATGAGCAGATCGAGCAGGCGAATAATTATTATACGATGATCGCCAGCATGTATGGAATTGAACTTTCTGATTTCATCACAGGTTACCTCCAGATGACAGAGGATGACTTTAATACACAGGTCGAAAAGCTTGCGAAGGAATCTGTGCAGCTCGACGAGGCGATGAAGCTGATCGCTGAAAAGGAGAAGCTGGAGCCTACAGACGAAGAATATGAAGAGGCCATCAAAGGATATGCAGAAGAAGCAGGCGCAGACGATATCGATGCGTTCAAGGAGCAGTATGGAGAAGATAGTCTGAAGGACTCTGCTCTGCGGCAGGCAGTTCTCGATTATCTTGTGGACAACTGCGTGCAGGTGGAAGATTCCGAGAGCAATTAAAGACTGATACAGGGAAAGGAGCAGGGGACGAAAGTTCCCTGTTTCATTATAAAAAGAACCAAAGGAGGCGTGATTTTATGAGACTGGAAAATGAGAGGCTCTGTGTGGAGATCACTGAGCTGGGAGCTGAGATCCTGCGCGTCTATGACAAGAAGTACGGCAGGGAAGTTGTCTGGGAGGCGGATCCGGCCTACTGGAAACGCCATGCGCCGGTCCTGTTCCCGAATGTGGGGAAGACATACCGGAATACTGTGCTGATCAATGGGATGCATTATCCGACTTCTCAGCACGGATTTGCCCGGGACAGTATGTTTAAGTGCACTAATTCAACCAGAGATTCAGCATCCTTCCTTCTCGTGTCAAATGAAGAGACGAAGGAAGTCTATCCTTTCGATTTTGAACTTTTCATCACATACACACTGGAAGGAAACAGGCTTCAGGTGAAATGGGAAGTGAGGAATCCTTCGGATGAGACTATGTATTTTACGATCGGAGGACACCCGGCATTCCGCTTTGCGGAGAAGGATGAGGTGAAGTCAGACTATCTGCTGAAGTTTCCGGGAAAGAGCGAGCTGAAATATATCCTTATCGATCCGGCGGAGGCAGCGGCTGATCCGGAGCACGTGTTCACTCTTCCGCTGGAGGGAGAGTGCTGTCCGGTCACAGAGGAAATGTTTGAGAAGGACGCGCTGATCTTTGACGGGACTCAGATCGAGGAGGTATGGCTCTGCCATAAGGACGGTACTCCGTATGTGGGGATGGAGTGCGAAGGATTCCCGAATTTCGGGATCTGGTCCGTAAAGGACGCCCCCTTTGTGTGTCTCGAGCCATGGATGGGAAGATGCGATGACGCGGGATTCGAGAAAGATATCTCCGAGAAGCCCGGTATCAACCGGGTGGAAGGCGGAGAGCGCTTTGAGAAAGCCTATACGATCATTGTCGCTTAGCGGGGGAAGGCGCAGCGCCCAACTGTGAAGCGGACATGGCGGACAGGCATGATGGGGAAAAGAACGCTTAGGCGAGCAGACAGAACAGAATACAGCGGGATGAGCATAAAAACAGACAGGGAGCGGTGCATAGGCACGGCTCCCTGTCTGCAGTCGGATGAGGGCTCATCCTTTTTTCTGCTTCATTCGTTTGATCACTTTCAGTCTTGTGAATTCCTCGCGGTCCTTTTCCTCCAGGGCGTTCGTGATCGTGTAAACCAGGGAGGAGTACATCGGGATCGTGATGTTCTGCAGTGCGTTGGCGCGCTTCTGCGTCTTTTTGATGTTGCTTGCAAGCCGGTAAGCGGCATTCTCTACCATGGACAGCTTGATCGTCAGATCCTTCACCCTGCGGAAAGCTTCCCTTGCCTGGTCAATGGATTCGTGGGTCGTGCTGAAGGAGTAGGTCGGCTTTCCGGCGTCCGGCACATATTTCACATGGGGGATTTCTGTTCCCATGATACTGCGCGTCTGGATCGTGATCGAATTCTCGATGGGCACGGTGTATGCCAGAAGCTCCACTGTGCTGATCCCGTGCTCAATATTGGCGCGCTGCAGACACTGATATGCATAGGTGAAGGTCGTATCGATCTCATCCTGTATATTGCGGGCCTCATCGATCAGATCCATCAGCTCGCGGATGAGGATATTCCGTTTTCTGTCCATCAGGTCGTAGCCC
This sequence comes from Lachnospiraceae bacterium UBA1818, assembly GCA_904419285.1. Taxonomy (GTDB): domain Bacteria; phylum Bacillota; class Clostridia; order Lachnospirales; family Lachnospiraceae; genus Mediterraneibacter; species Mediterraneibacter caccogallinarum. Next base: position 112,130 of record CAJFQZ010000017.1, on the reverse strand, counting down.
TGTCTGGCAAGTGCGAGTGAATTTTTTGCCAGCATCAGGTTTCCCTTTGTCGGAAATGTACGCGGATCCATGAGATCCCTCCTTTTTACTCGGTTTCAGCTTCCGGTTTATAGTATTTGTCAAGTATCTTCGTGTCGACTCTGTCGAGTTCCTCCCTCGGCAGTTTGCCGAGAAGTTTCCAGCCAAGGTCAAGGGTCTCCTCCATACTCCGGTTTTCTTCTATGCCCTGGCCGATATAGTGCTCTTCAAAGGCTTTTCCGAATTCCAGATATTTCTTGTCGATGGGGGAGAGCTCATCCTCACCGATGACAGAGGCAAGGTTCCTCGCGTCGCCCACCTTTGCATAGGCGGAGAACAGCTGGTTTGCAAGATCCTGGTGGTCTTCTCTTGTATACCCTTCTCCGATACCGTCCTTCATCAGACGGGACAGAGACGGGAGGATGTTGATCGGAGGATAGATGGACTGTCCGTTGAGCGGACGGTCAAGCACGATCTGTCCCTCCGTGATATATCCGGTCAGGTCCGGGATCGGGTGAGTGATATCGTCGTTCGGCATGGTAAGGATCGGAAGCTGTGTCACGGAGCCTTCCACGCCCTGCACGATGCCGGCGCGCTCATAGATCGTCGCCAGCTCGCTGTACAGATAGCCCGGGAAGCCTTTACGGCTGGGGATCTCTCCTTTGGAGGAGGAGACCTCACGCATTGCCTCGGCGAAAGAAGTCATATCCGTCAGGATGACAAGGATATGCATGTGCTGCTCAAAGGCCAGATATTCGGCCACTGTAAGCGCCACCTTCGGGGTGATCAGACGCTCCACGACCGGATCGTTCGCAAGGTTCAGGAACATTGCGACATGGTCCGCAACGCCGCTTTCCTCAAAGGTGTGCCGGAAGAAATCCGCAACGTCGTGCTTTACGCCCATGGCGGCGAACACGATGGCGAACTGCTCATCGGAACCTTCGCCCAGCGACGCCTGCTTTACGATCTGTGCCGCGAGCTGATCATGGGGAAGCCCGTTTCCGGAGAAGATCGGAAGCTTCTGCCCGCGGATCAGTGTGGTCAGTCCATCGATCGCAGAGATGCCGGTATGGATATAGTTCCTCGGATACTCACGGCGGACCGGGTTGAGCGGAAGCCCGTTTACATCCCGCTTCAAAGTAGAGACGATGGGGCCGAGATCGTCGATGGGCTGTCCGATGCCGTTGAAGGTGCGCCCCAGCATATCCGGGGAGAGTGCGATCTCCATGGGATGTCCGGTCAGCTTCGTGTGTGTATTCTTCAGGGACATATTCTCGGAGCCCTCGAAGACCTGGATCACAGCCCGGTCCTCGTAGATCTCCACGATACGCCCGATCTTTCTCTCGGTGCCGTCCACGATGAATTCCACGATCTCATCGTAGAAGGCGTCCTGTACGCCCTCCAGCGCGATCAGAGGGCCGTTGATGCTGCTTAAGCCTAAATATTCGATTGACATGAATAAAGTCCCTCCTTATGCGTTTTTCTCAAGTACACGCTGATAGAATGCGTCGATGTCGCGGTGATACTGCGCGAACATTTCCAGGCGGTCGTTGGGAACATCGTATTTGATGGCGATGACACGCTCGAAAATGTTTTCCGCTTTCAGTACGGACATCGGATGCCCCATGGTGACAAGGGCGCGCGCCTGTTTGTACAGATAGAGGATGGTGTCCATCATCAGAAACTGTTTCTCAAGGGTCACGCAGGTGTCATCCTTGTGGAAAGCGTTCTGCTGCAGGAAGCCAAGCCGGATCACGCGGGCGATCTCCAGGACAAGCTTCTGGTCATCCGGGAGTACGTCGCTCCCGATCAGTTTTACGATCTCCAGAAGGCTGCTTTCCTGGTTGAGGAGCGCCATCAGACGGTTGCGGTAATCCACGAACTTGGGTGATACATTGTCCTGGTACCAGTGGCTTAAGTCGGTCAGGTACTCGCTGTAGCTGGTCAGCCAGTGGATGGCGGGGAAATGCCTGGAGTAGGCAAGGCTCTTGTCCAGTCCCCAGAAACAGCGGACAAAACGCTTGGTATTCTGTGTTACGGGCTCGGAGAAGTCACCGCCCTGCGGGGAGACAGCTCCGATTATGGTGACGGAACCATCGGTCCCGTTTAAGTTGTGCATCATTCCGGCCCTCTCGTAGAACGCGGACAGGCGGGAGGCAAGATACGCCGGGAAGCCTTCCTCGGCGGGCATCTCTTCCAGCCGCCCGGAGAGCTCACGCAGAGCCTCTGCCCAGCGGGAGGTAGAGTCTGCCATGATGGCTACGTCATAGCCCATGTCGCGGTAGTACTCCGCGAGAGTAAGTCCTGTGTAGATACTTGCCTCGCGGGCAGCGACCGGCATGTTGGAGGTATTCGCGATCAGCGCGGTACGGTCCATCAGAGGATTGCCTGTACGGGGATCAGTCAGCTCGCTGAATTCCTCCAGTACCTGGGTCATCTCATTGCCACGCTCGCCGCATCCGATGTAGATGATGATGTCCGCATCCGCCCATTTTGCGATCTGATGCTGCATCATGGTCTTCCCGGTCCCGAAACCTCCCGGGATCGCGGCGGTACCGCCTTTGGCGATGGGAAACATGGTGTCAACGATACGCTGTCCCGTGATCAGCGGCACAGACGCCGGAAAACGGTGGTGTGTCGGACGGGGAGTGCGGATCGGCCAGTGCTGCGTCATGGTCAGTTTCCGCTCACTTCCGTCGGGAAGCTCCAACGTGACGAGTGTCTCGTCGATGGTGTAATCGCCGTCAGGCACAACATCCGTCACAGTTCCCTCCACGCCGGGGGGAACCATGCATTTGTGCATGATGGCGTGGGTCTCCGGCACTTCGGCTATGATATCGCCTCCGTGGAGATACTGTCCCTTCTGCACGGTAAGATGTGCAGACCATTTTTTCTGTCTGTCCAGGGAGTCCACGCTGACTCCCCGGGTGATGAAAGCGCCCGCAGATTCGGCAATGCGCTCCAGCGGACGTTCGATTCCGTCAAAGATATTGTTGAGGATTCCGGGAGCAAGTGTTACTGAGACTGCACTGCCGCTCGCTATGACCTCCTCTCCCGGGCGGAGACCTGTCGTCTCCTCGTATACCTGAACAGTGGTGAGGTCTTTGTCGAGGGCGATAACCTCGCCGACCAGCTTCTGGCTGCCGACATAGACCATTTCAGACATACGGAATCCTGTATTTCCCTTCAGGTAAATGACGGGTCCGTTGATTCCATAGATAGTTCCGGTCTTAAGCAATGCCGTCACCTCCTAAAAACAAAAATTTATCATACTCGTTCCGGAGCTGTGTCTTGAACGAGTTGTCGATCAGAATATTGCGGCTGCGGATGACCGCCCGCACTCCGCCGATGAAATCCTCGGCGCTGATCGTCAGGTGTACTCCGGTGGCGTCCTCGAGATCAGGACGCTTCTGTTCATCAGACGGGTTCAGATAGATGACGACAGGATCTTTCCCTGCAAAATGTTCCGCCTGCTGGATGCATTTTATGAGAAAATCCGTGTACGCCTCTGTCTTCATAAAGTCGCTGACAAGGCCTGACACCTCTTCGAATATTTTATCTTTCAGCTCCTGCTGGACCTTGCCCTGGCGGCGCTTGATCTCAAGCTGGGACTTTGCTGCCGCCTGGTTGAGCATAAGCTTTGCATTTGTCGTCTCCGCTTTTATCCGGGTCTCTGACTGGCGCACAGCCTCTGCTTTATGATCCTGAAACACTTTCTCGAGTGCTTCTCTGTGGGAGTCGATGATGGCGTTGCCTTCCGCACGCGCCTGCTCCATGGATGAAGTCTGCAGCTGCACGATTTTTTCTTCCAAAGTCAAGAGGGATCCCTCCTTTACCATTTCGTTATAGTTTCAGTCCGATCGCTTCGGTGATGTAGGACGTGATAAAGTCTTTTTTACGTCCTGTCCCGTGGCGGTCAGGTATTTCGACAAGGAGAGGCATCTTCCTCTCCAGACGGAAAGTATCGATAATATCGGGAAATTCCCGTCCGAATTTTTCTGTTAACAGAACGATGCCGACATTCTTGTCAGAGAGCACATCCTCCAGAGCTTTTCTCAGTTCTTCGCGCTCGTGGACAACGACACCGTCTACCCCTGCAAGGCGCATTCCGGTGTAAGTGTCGACATTGTCACTGATCAGATACATTTTCATATATTGTCGCTCCTTTCGCCGTGCGGACGAACCGCCGGCCCCTGCGGACAAGTCCGCAAATACCGCCGGTCCGTGCTTTTCCGCAAGGCTGGCTGGGATTATAGATTTCCAAGGATCATGAAGGAGATGATCAGGCCGTAGAGGCAGACACCTTCTGCAAGACCTACGAAGATGAGCGATTTACCGAGGATGCTGGAATCTTCGCTCAGGGCGCCGAGTGCTGCGCTGGCTGCGCTTGCAACGGCGATACCGCCGCCGATACAGGAGAGTCCTGTTACCAGAGCTGCTGCAATATAACCGAGTCCTTCCGCCAGGTCTGCGCCGGAAGCGGCAGCCTCTGCGGCCTGTACGTCCGGTCCGCCGAGCATCATGATGGATGCAAGGGCGAAGGCTCCGAAGAAGAAGAAGGCGTTTACGCCGATGGTTCGTTTGTAGCGTTTCTTGTTTTTCTCACCGATCAGATAGTATCCGAACGGAATGATGATGCTTAAGATTAATGCTGCGATAAAGATGATTTTGGTTGCTAATGTCATGGTAGAACCCTCCTACTTTTTATTCGTTTTCTTTTTTGTATATGGATCAAATGCACGGCCGCTGCCTTTGTAGAAACGGCTGAACATTTCGTAATATTCCAGACGCAGTACCTGGATACCGACGATCAGTCCCTCGAAACCGCAGACGAACAGGTTGCCGAAGACTACGCCGATCCAGTTCGGATGGCCGCTCTCTGCACCTGCGAGCTGCAGCACCACTTCCATAATAGCGGCGTGGCTGACTGCAAACGCTCCGATACGGATGAAGGAGATCGTATTGGAGAAGTAACTCAGCAGCGTCTCGAACATCTCAAAGAATCCTTCTACGAGGAACATTGCCTTGCTCTCTTCCATCTTGTCCGCCCGCTTCTGGATCATGCGGGTCAGAGGCTCTTTGAAGAGGATCAGGATCAGGGGCACGCCGAACATGACCGCCATGACGATCCCTGCCGGGAGCGGATTCCCTGTCAGGAAGAGCACGATGGTGATGACTACGGCTGCGTAGAACACAAGCCCCGCTACGCCGTTCGCGTCAAACCACATGCCGCCCACATCTTTCGCCCGCGCGGCGTTGATGATGTGGAGCACCATCGCCACCATGATGAGCAGCATTCCGAATCCAACGGCAACAATGAATACGGTGTTGAGTTTCCCGAGGAAGGGAAGGGTAGTCATGTTGTCGATGGGCCTCATCCACAGTGCGGGTATAACGTCCTCGAATCCGAAGATACTTCCGAACAGGAATCCGAAGATCGTGGAAAAGATTCCCGCTGTTGCGATGATGCCTGCCAGAGGTGCTTTCTTGAAGTGGTAGATCAGGGCGCCTCCGATCAGAAGGAGGAGGCCCTGGCCCACATCGCCGAACATGGCTCCGAAGATGAAGGAGTAGGTAAGCCCCACAAACATGGTCGGATCCATCTCATTGTGCGCGGGCAGGCCGTACATCTGTACAAACATTTCAAAGGGCTTGAATATTTTCGGATTATCCAGCTTGGTCGGAGGTTCCCCGAAATAGGCATCGTGGTCATCCTCCACGACGACGAAGACTTTATCGTCATCCTTGATCTCTTCAAGGAATTTCTCCACGTCGTCTTCCGCCATCCAGCCGCAGAGGATGTAATAGTCTTCTTTCTTATCCTCCATGCGCGCCGCAAGTTTCCGGACGTCAAAGTTGTTGGAAAGCTCTTCCAGCCGGTTCCTGGCGGCTACTAGCTGAGGTGCGCGGTCGGCGAGCATCTCACCGGCCTGTTTATCGATATCTTCGATCTCAAGATTGATCCTTGCGATCTCCCGGTCCAGAGACTGATACGCGTGCGCCGGAGTCCCGTCGAACTCATCCTTGAGCTCGATCCGTTCAAAATGGAGCGAACGGAAGACCGCGTCCACTTTCTGCGCCTCTGACGGAGACACGAAATAAGCCCCGTAAACATAGCTCTCATCGCGCTCGCCCTCCACAAAGATCGCGCCGAGATTGTCCATAAGATATTTCTGCATCTTGTGATAGAATTCAACGGCAATGCGGCCGAACCGATATGTGATATACCGGTAGTGCAGCACCTTATGAAGATCGCAGTCAAGTGGGCGGAAAGGAGCGATGACCAGCTGTTTTGAACGAAGCTCCTCAATCTTTTTTTTCAGTTTTTCTTTTTTCTCCTGCAGAGACTGGTAATCGTCGTTTGCCCTGCGGACAACTTCAAACATATCGTCCAGCCCGAGAGAGGTGTCCGGCGTCACGTCATCGGCGTTCGGAAGATAGCCGACAAACTGGACCGCCTTGTTCAGTACATCACGGTAGGGGTTGATCTCTACAAATGGTCTTAAGTTGTCTACCGTCTTAAGCTCGGACAGAGCGGATTCAAGCTGGATCTCATATCTGGAAAGATACAGATCAGTAACACGGTCGATGTCATCCCTCGGTCCGGAGATGTTAATGAATTTCATTTTAACAATCATTGGGTTCTACCTCCAACGTACGCCAGCGTCTCGCCCGGTGTCAGCTTGTACCTGATGCATTCCAGGGCGGTCGTCAGCTTTTTCAGTTCTTCTTCTTTTAAGAAGAGATATGTGTTGACTGCAGCGATGGAGTAGGGGCTGCGCCGCAGGTCAACCGTATACAGATGATGAAGACATTCTGCATACATCTGCTCGATCGTCAGATTCTGGTGGAAATTATAGTGGCGCGCATAAGTTGTTTTCTCTAATGCTGTCTGGAATTCGTCCAGTCCGGGCGCTTCCACGAGTTCTTTGACCAGATCTGTCGAAAGTTTGTAGTGGATCGGTATGAGCAGCAGATAGATGTCAGCGGGTTTCATATTATAGTATTTCTTTGCCCTGTAGATCCACTGAAGGTTGAGAAGATCGATCTGAGAACCACAGTCTCTGGTAAAGAGTTCAATGTCATCTTTCCGCAGGACCTTCTTCTTCTGCTTCCATATTGTAGTAAAATAATAGAGGTCAAGTGTCAGGTCGTAATCATAGAGAGTGACATTCTGCGAGTCCTTCAGCTTCTTGAGAGGAGCATAGTACTCGGTCCCCTTGAGATTCTCGATCAGTTCATCTGTGGTCCGGGATGTGATCAGCTTCTCGATCGAAATCTGTGAATAGCGGTCGAAAAAGGCACGCTTATAATTCAGGTCGAAAGGCTGCTTATACCGGTTGATCACGATTCGCAGACAGTAATTGATGAGATTGATCTCATAGGATTTCATGATCAGTTTCATGAACTGTCTCTGTTTCTGACCGCAGAAGCGGTAGATCTTCGTATAATCGTGATAGAGTGACTGAACAAGAACCTTCTCGATATTGCCGCGGTGTATCTGATCTTCCGCCAGGGATTCCAGTACATCCGCATATGCTGTGTTCCTTTTGAGATAGTCCACGATCTCAGGGACGCTGCCGAGCGCTGCGATCGCCTCGAACTGTTCCGGCTTCAGCAGCTTGGCTCTCATCCCGTGGATCTTTGTCACGATCCCGCTGTAAGCAAGTAAATTTCCCATAGGCTACACCTCGGTGATCCTTCTTAAGATCTCTCTGGCATACTCGGTATGCCGCTCGGAATATTCCTTCTGCAGGGCCTGGATCACTGCGTCGCTTGTCCCGCTCTGGTCATCGAGGAGCTGCGATGTGTTCTTCTCCAGCTTCTCCTGGATCGCCTTGATGCGGGCCTGTGTCTTCTTCTCCAGTTCCTCGTCGAACTTTCGACGCTTTTCGTCATATTCCTTGTTCAGAGCTTCTTTCTGATCTTCAGCATGCTGCACAATTGCTGATGCGGCATCCTCGATTTCCGTCAATCTGTTCACAATAGACTCCATATCAAGCCTCCTGTTTGTAAGAAAATCATAATATCTTATATCATACACCATTTGGAGAAAAATGCAAGTTAAGAACAGGCGGATAAAAAGTTTTTCATATGATTTTACCAGTTTTTTTCAAATACTTTCCGGTCTCTTTTGACCTGAGACGTTTCACATGTTATGATGGTAGCATGCACCGGGAAAACAGTCGGTATACCGGATCCCGGATGTGAGGGCTGGAAACGGCCTGCGGCGGGATGAGGGGGAAGAGATCCGGCAGGCAGGGGGATAATAATAAAGAAAGAAAAGAACAGGACGGGCGCATCTGCGTCGTCTTTGAAATAAGGGGAGGATCAGAAATGAGACTGAGAAATATACCGAGAGCTGAGGGGACAATACAGGCACATCACACAGTGATCAAGAGACCGGAAGACCAGAGGGGATGCTGGAGGCAGGTCTTCGGGAACAAGAATCCTATCTATATCGAGATCGGTATGGGAAAAGGAAGGTTCATTCTGGATATGGCGAAGAAATATCCCGATATCAATTTTGTCGGAATCGAGCGTTATTCCAGCGTGCTGCTGCGCGCCGTGGAAAAATATGACACGGAAGAATATAATGAGCTGGCAAATGTCCGCTTTGTCTGCATGGATGCCAGAAATGTAGCGGATGTGTTTGCGCCGGGGGAGATCGAAAAGATCTATCTGAATTTTTCTGATCCCTGGCCCAAGGCAAGGCATGCCAAGAGGCGGCTGACATCGAAAGAATTCCTGGAGCGCTATGAGAAGATCCTGCCGGAGGGCGGGACCATCGAGTTTAAGACAGACAATACAGAGCTGTTCAACTTCTCTCTGGAGCAGATCAAGGAGGCGGGCTGGACGCTTCAGCGCTTTACCTATGACCTGCACCATCACGAGGAATTAAATAAGGATAATGTCATGACAGAATATGAGGAGAAGTTCTCTCAGAAGGGAAATCCGATCAATATGCTGATCGCTGTCAGAAAATAGGCGAGGCAGCTGGCTGCCGGGAAGCAGGAACCGCATTTTATATTCTGCATATAATAACATATATAGAGAACGTCACTGTCCATCAGTACGAGTGAAGCTTAAAAAGGCAGGTGGGTGGTTTGAAAAAGTGCGGAAACTGGAAAAGATGGATACTGGAATTATTTTACTGTAATCCCGGCTTGAACAGGCGTGCGCTCTGTATCCGAAATTCTGTGTGCGAGCTGAAAGAGATGCTGAATTCGGGCTTCTGCCACGGTGGTGAACACCAGAAGGGAAAGCGCAGGTGAGCAGGATGATCTTTGAGATAACGGAGGAAAACTTCCGGCGCGAGGTGAGGGGATCAGAACTTCCTGTGCTCCTGGAATTTTTTGCCCTGTGGTGCGGAAGGTGTGCCATGATGGAGGATGTCCTGACAGAGTTTGCTCGGAATAACGCCGGAAAGATCAAGGTATGCAGGGCGGATATAGACAGATCTCCTGCGCTGGCGGAAAAATTCGGCGTGGAAAAGGTGCCGGCGTTTGTCGCTTTCCGGGACGGAAAGGCGGAACAGGCGGCGGTCGGAGTGGTGCCGTACAGGGCCTTGGAAGAGATCTGTAAAAAAAGTTGAAAAAAATTTAAAAAAGTACTTGCATTATGCAAAATCATGTAGTATACTTAGTTTCGTTCGTGAGACACAAAAGCTTACGAACGAAACAGAGAAATGGCTCCGTGGTCAAGCGGTCAAGACGCTAGCCTCTCACGCTGGAATCAGGGGTTCGATTCCCCTCGGAGTCACTGAACGAAGAAGCATCGCAGAAGCGGTGCTTTTTTTGTGCCCTGAACTGCCGGATGACAGGGGAAAGATAGAGATTATATCATTATAGAAAGAACACATATACAAAAAACTTGAGATTGTGTTTTTCAATGGGATAAGCTATAATAGAGAAGTATTAAAAAACCCCGCAGGGGCATTAGAATTGGAGGAGAAGAAAATGTTAGTATCAGCAACAGAAATGCTTCAGAAAGCAAAAGCAGGCCACTATGCAGTGGGCCAGTTCAACATCAACAACCTTGAGTGGACAAAATCCATTCTTTTAACAGCGCAGGAGTGCAATTCACCGGTTATCCTCGGTGTGTCTGAGGGAGCTGGAAAATATATGGCAGGATACAAGACTGTTGTGGGAATGGTAAACGGAATGATGGAAGAACTCAACATCACAGTTCCGGTAGCTCTCCACCTGGATCACGGCAGCTATGACGGATGTCTGAAATGCGTGGAAGCAGGCTTCTCATCCATCATGTTCGACGGATCACACTACCCGATCGACGAGAACGTAGCTAAGACGACAGAGCTTGTCAAGATCGCTCATGAGCACGGAATGTCTCTGGAGGCAGAGGTTGGTGCGATCGGCGGCGAGGAAGACGGCGTCATCGGTAAAGGCGAGTGCGCTGATCCGGATGAGTGCAAGAGAATTGCAGATCTCGGAATCGACTTCCTGGCAGCAGGTATCGGCAACATCCACGGCGTATATCCGGACAACTGGGAAGGATTAAGCTTTGAGACTCTGGATGCGATCCAGCAGAAGACAGGCGATATGCCGCTCGTACTTCACGGAGGTACAGGAATTCCGGATGACATGATCAAGAAAGCAATCAGCCTTGGCGTTGCTAAGATCAACGTAAACACAGAGTGCCAGATCGTATTCGCACAGGCAACACGCGAGTACATCGAGGCTGGAAAGGACAAACAGGGCAAGGGATTTGATCCTCGTAAGCTCCTGAAGCCGGGCGCAGAAGCTATCATGGCAAAGGTAAAAGAGAAAATGGAGTTATTCGGATCTGTAGGAAAAGCCTGAAAAATTTTGAGAATTACCTAAATAATTTTTTGCAAAGTTTTACTTGCCTTTTTCAAAAGATTGAGGTATACTGTCACACGTAGACAAGAACAAGGGCGTTCCAACATAGCTTGGAGTGCCCTTTTTTCGTAGGAACCGATCCCGGTTTTCTGCGGAAAACCTCCGGGATACTTCTGAGGAACAGAGAGACAGGGTTGCGGCGGCGAAACGTTTCTGCGGCTCCCCGGAATGGAAAAGAAGAAAAAAGGAAGGGATTACTATGAGCACAGAATTAATCAATGTAGCCGAGATCTTCGGGGAGAACGTATTCAATGACACAGTAATGCAGGAACGTCTTCCCAAAAAAGTGTATAAGAACCTGAAGAAGACGATCGAGGAAGGAAAAGAGCTTGATCTTGAGACAGCTGATGTCATCGCGCATGAGATGAAAGAGTGGGCTATTGAAAAAGGCGCAACCCACTATACACACTGGTTCCTGCCGCTGACAGGAGTTACGGCGGAGAAGCATGATTCCTTTATCTCAGCACCGCTGCCGAGCGGAAAGGTACTGATGAGCTTTTCAGGAAAAGAGCTGATCAAAGGCGAGCCGGATGCGTCTTCATTCCCGTCAGGCGGACTGAGAGCGACATTCGAGGCGAGAGGATATACAGCGTGGGACTGCACCTCTCCGGCGTTCGTGAGACAGGATGCGGGCGGAGCGACTCTGTGCATCCCGACAGCATTCTGCTCCTACACAGGAGAAGCGCTTGACCAGAAGACACCGCTTCTGAGATCCATGGAAGCGATCAACAAACAGGCTCTGAGACTCCTCAGACTGTTCGGAAATACTACATCCAAGAAAGTTACGCCGTCCGTAGGACCGGAGCAGGAGTACTTCCTCGTGGATGCTGAGAAGTTCGAGCAGAGAAAAGACCTGATCTATACAGGACGCACACTTTTCGGAGCGATGCCGCCGAAGGGACAGGAGCTTGATGATCATTACTTCGGAACGATCCGCCAGAGAATCGCGGCGTTTATGAAGGATGTCAATGAGGAGCTGTGGAAAGTCGGCGTTACGGCAAAGACACAGCACAACGAGGTAGCACCGGCGCAGCACGAGCTGGCTCCGATCTACTCAGAGGCGAACATTGCAGTAGACCACAACCAGATCGTAATGCAGACACTGAAGAGAGTGGCATGCCAGCACGGACTGAAGTGCCTGCTCCATGAGAAACCGTTCGCAGGAGTCAATGGTTCCGGTAAGCACAACAACTGGTCCATCACAACAGACGATGGAATCAACATGCTGGATCCGGGCAAGACACCGCACGAAAATACACAGTTCCTGCTTGTTCTGACCTGCATCCTGAGAGCAGTCAACAAGCATGCAGATCTGCTGAGAGAATCTGCAGCAGACCCGGGCAACGACCACAGACTGGGAGCCAACGAGGCACCGCCGGCGATCATCTCCATCTTCCTCGGCGAGCAGCTTGAGGATGTCCTGGATCAGCTGATCAGCACAGGCGAAGCTACCCACAGCTTAAAGGGCGGCAAGCTTGACACAGGTGTCAGCACTCTTCCGGATCTGACAAAGGACGCAACGGACAGAAACAGAACTTCACCGTTCGCGTTCACAGGAAATAAATTCGAGTTCCGTATGGTCGGATCACGCGACTCTATTGCAATGCCTAACATCGTGCTGAACACGATCGTGGCAGAGTCCTTCGCAGATGCGTGTGATGTGATCGAGAAATCAGATGATTTTGACAAGGCTGTACATGATCTGATCAAGCAGTACGCTACAGAGAACCAGAGGATCGTATTCAACGGAGACGGATACTCTGAGGCTTGGGTAGAGGAAGCAGAGAGAAGAGGGCTTCCGAACATCCGCTCCATGGTCGAGGCAATCCCGGCGATGGTTACAGATACGGCTGTCAGCCTGTTCGAGAGATTCGGCGTATTCACAAAGGCTGAGCTTGAGTCCCGTGCGGAGATCCAGTATGAGACTTACGCAAAGGCGATCAATATCGAAGCTCGTACGATGATCGATATGGCAAGCAAGCAGTTTATGCCGGCGTTCATCAAATATACGAAGACACTGGCGGATACAGTGAACTCTGTGAAGGCAGCAGGCGCAGATGCATCTGTACAGATGGACTGCCTCAACAAAGTGACTGCTCTTATGGGAGAGACGAAGGAAGCGCTGGACACTCTGATCAAAGTGACAGACGAAGCGGCATCGAAAGAAGAAGGAGCAGTACAGGCGAACTTCTATCATTCCGACGTGTTCCCGGCTATGGAAGCACTGCGTGCTCCGGTTGATAAGCTGGAGATGATCGTTGACAAGGAAGCATGGCCGATGCCGTCCTACGGCGACCTGATCTTCGAGGTATAAGAGAACGGAACAGATCGTACTTAATAAGAATTAAAATACACGAAAGGGCGCGGATTTTTCCGCGCTTTTTCTTATGGAATAAGTCTGCGGCCGGTGCAGAGCCCTGTGGTTTCTCCGCTTTTATTATTGATAAAAAGAAACCTGTGGTCTAAAATAAGACGGAGAACAGGAAGGGAGAACGATAAAATGCAGTCATCAACAGATTTGAGAAGTTTGCTCAGCAGGATCGATCACAGGGGATATCCTGCTTACAAAGATACAAAGGGGACATACCAGTTCCCGGGCTATGTGCTGTCCATTGATCATGTACAGGGCGATCCGTTTGCGTCTCCGTCAAAGGTCAGCGTTCATGTGAAGGGAAAGAACGCAGCTTTCCCGCGGGAGCTTTATAAGGATAAGCATCAGAGGACTGCCCTGCAGGATGAGCTGACAAGGCAGTTCGGAAGGAAGGCGGAGCAGTTCGCGTTTAAGGCAAAAGGATCGGGAAAGAGCGGGCTTATCTCGGTGAGCCGGTGTGGCCAGGAAGTGCTGGAGAGGACCGCCTGCGGGATCGATCCGGAGACAGGGGATATCATTCTGCGGATGGAGATCGGATTTCCGGCGAACGGCAGGACGATCAATGCCCGTGAGCTGGAGAAGATCCTGTTTGAATTTGTGCCGGAGTGCGTAAAGCATGCGCTGTTCTATAAAAATATGGATGCGAAGCGGCTGCGCTCTGTCGCTGACCTTGCGGAGGATCAGCACTATATCAGAGAAATGCTGCCGAAGATGGGATTGTGCGCCTTTGTGGCGGACGGCAGTATCCTGCCGAGAGAGTCCGGCATTTCCCCGCGGCCGATGAAGGGCGGAGTGAAGTTCCGGTCTCCGAAGGAGCTGGAAGTGACTCTGGAGCTTCCCCACAGAGGGAAGATCACGGGAATGGGGATCCGGAAAGGGATCACCCTCATCGTCGGAGGCGGATATCATGGAAAATCCACACTGCTGAAGGCGCTGGAGCTGGGCGTATACGACCATATCGCCGGGGACGGCAGGGAATATGTGATCACGGACAGTACGGCGATGAAGATCCGTGCGGAGGACGGGCGGAGCATCCGGAAGACGGATATCTCTATGTTTATCAATGATCTTCCGAACGGAAAAGATACGGTTGGATTCTGCACCGAGGACGCCAGCGGAAGTACGTCGCAGGCGGCAAACGTGGTGGAGAGCATTGAGGCGGGAACATCCCTTCTCCTGATCGATGAGGATACCAGCGCGACGAACTTCATGATCCGGGATGAACTGATGCAGAGAGTCATCCACAGGGATATGGAGCCGATCACACCGTTCATCGAGCGGATCCGTGAACTTTATGAGGATTACGGCATTTCTACGGTGATCGTGGCGGGAAGCTCGGGGGCTTACTTTCATATTGCCGACACGATCATCCAGATGGACCGCTATGTGCCGAAAGATATCACAGAGTACGCCAAGAAAGAGGCAGAGAGCTATCCCATGCTCACGGGGCCGGAAGAGAAGGCGGAGAAACCGGATTTCCGGAGATGTCCGCAGCCATCTCCTGCATTTAAGGGGAATGACCGGATCAAGATGAAGACGATGGGAAGAGAGTCTGTCATGATCAACAGGGAAACCATCGATCTGCGGTATGTGGAGCAGATCACGGACAGCGAGCAGGTGACGGCGCTCGGGTACTGCGTGCGCTATGCTCAGAAGCATCTGATGAACGGGAGGAAGGACCTGCGGCAGATTGTAGAAGAGCTTGAGCAGGTCATGGAAAAGGGAACGCTTTCCGCGCTCTGCGAGAGCAGTTCGAGCATTGCCTGCATGGCGAAGCCGAGGAGCCAGGAGATATTTGCATGCTTTGACCGCTGCCGCAGCCTGCGCCTGTAGAAGAGCCTCGACAGACAAGTGCATGAGCGGCTAAGAACATGAACAGATAAGAACATGAGCAGACATTATAAAACTGAGGAGAACGACAAATGGAGTTAGTAAACGGAAGACCGGAGAATACAGAAGGGCGTCTTGAAAAGGAGATCAGAGTCTATGATTTCCTTGATTCACTGGGCATAAATTATCAGAGGATCGACCATGAGGCGGCAATGACCATGGAGGCGTGCGAGGAGATCGACAGGACGCTCAGTGAAGGAGAAGAGAACAGTGTGGCGATCTGTAAGAACCTGTTCTTGTGCAACCGTCAGGAGACAGAGTTTTATCTTCTTCTGATTCCCGGGGACAAGCCTTTTAAGACAAAATATCTGTCTGCACAGATCGGTTCCTCCAGGCTGTCCTTTGCGAAACCGGAGTACATGGAGAAGTATCTTGATATCACGCCCGGATCTGTGAGCGTACTCGGCCTGATGAACGACCATGAGAAGAAGGTGCGGCTTCTGATCGACGAGGATGTGCTGAAGGATGAGTATTTCGGATGCCATCCCTGTATCAATACTTCCAGTCTGAAGATCAGGATGGAGGATCTGACAGAGAAGATCATCCCGGCGATGGGGCATGAGCCGACGACCGTGAGACTTTAAAATACAGATGAAATTCGATGTGGTTCCACGATCTGCGCAGGAGGATCCTGTAAAATAACAGAAAAAGAAAGCATGGCAGCAGTGATGTGTGGGCACTATAAGTGATATAATGAAAAAGAGGGGACAGCTTGGAAAGGCTGTCCTCCGGTTTTTCAGAGCGCAGTCCGGATCAACGGTCCGGGACATGAAGGAAGTGGGGATATGAAGAGATATATACGGACAGCGGCAGCGGCGCTGCTGACTCTGGTGCTGGCGGCAGCCGCAGTTACATTCTCTGTGATACAGTGGAACGGATCTGCCGGAAGAACTGCGGCGGATCAGAGCGGCGTCACGGATGATATGGAGACAAGCGGGACGGCAGAGCAGGAGAGCCCTGAAGGCGGAGCTGCCGGTGCGGATGCAGCGGGAACAGAGCGTGAAGCGGCGGAAGAGACTGACGGGGAGACGCCCGGTGCAGGGCAGGCGGCGGACGGAGAGCGGACAATGTACGCGGCGGTCCTGGGAGACAGTATCGCGAAGGGCTATTCCGGAGAAGGAGAGGCGGAACTTGTACCCTACGGCAGCCTGGCAATGGAAGAAATCGCAGAACGGGAAAACTGCGGATATGAGATTGAGAATTTCGCCAGGAACGGGCTGGATTCGGCGGGCATGAACGAGAAGATCCTTACCAGGGAAGAAGTACAGGACAGCCTGGAGAAAGCGGACGTCATCTTTATTACCGTGGGATCCAACGATCTGCTGAATGAATGTAAGCGTGTCGTGCAGGAGATCCTCAACACAGATACAAAGTTTAAAAGCGCGAATGAGGCGCTGCAGGTCCTGGAGGATTCTGTGAAGGAGAATCCGTTTCTTGTGCTGAAGATCATAGGCGCGCTGGGGAGCTGGGATTATCAGTCCTTTGAGTCGAACTGGGTCAAGATGATGGACACGGTGACGGCTATGGAGAAGGAGGATACCCGGATCATAGTGACGAATATTTATAATCCGGTGGCGAATCTGAAGCTTCCATCCACGATGAATCAGGTGGTGGAGGATATTATCGGAAATATGAACACGATCATAGATGACCATGCGGGTGAATACGGATACAGTGTGGCGGATACGTTTGATTCGAACGTGTCTGCATATGTACAGTCCGATGGGCTTCACCCGAATCAGGACGGACAGCAGGTCATAGCGGACCTTGTGTTTGAAGAGTTTGAATCCGGGGAAGGAGAGGAGTGATCCACGCAGGAAAACGCCCTGATATGGGCGGAAGTACCGTACAAAACTCTGTCACACTTATAACACAAAACTTTCACACAAATCTGATACCCTGTAAAACGTGAAAAATACGTTAGGGAGGGCAGAACTTTGATAGAAGTAAGGAATTTGGTGAAGAAATACGGAAACCATCTGGCCGTAGACCATCTGGACTTCACTCTGGAAGCCGGAAGGATCTATGGCTTTTTGGGTCCTAACGGAGCCGGAAAATCCACGACGATGAACATCATGACGGGATATCTCGGCGCCACCGAGGGTGAAGTGCTCATCGACGGGCACGATATACTGAAAGAGCCGGAAGAAGCAAAGAAGCATATCGGTTACCTGCCGGAACAGCCGCCGCTTTATATGGATATGACTGTGAGAGAATGTCTGCGGTTTGCGGCGGAGCTGAAAAAGATCCCGCGGGCGAAGCGGGAGGAGGCGGTCACGGAAGTGGAGAAGATGGTGAGGGTCAAAGACGTGGAAAACCGTCTCATCAAGAATCTCTCCAAAGGTTACCGCCAGAGAGTGGGGCTTGCCCAGGCAGTGCTCGGTTTTCCGGAGATCATTATCCTGGATGAGCCAAGCGTAGGCCTTGACCCGAAGCAGATTGTTGAGATCAGGGAGCTGATCCGGCAGCTGGCGAAGGGGCATACGGTGATCCTGAGTTCGCATATACTGGCAGAGGTGCGCGAGGTGTGCGACTACATACTGATCATCTCAAAAGGAAAGCTGGTAGCCAGTGATACCCCTGAGAATCTGGAGAAAATGCTGGGTGACGCGGATACCATCGAGATTGAGGTGAAGGCGTCCCAGGCACTGACGAAAGAGATCCTGAAGACGATCCCGGGAATTGAACAGACATCTGTAAAGGCGAGCGGAGAAGAAGGCGTCGCTGCGGCAGTGATCAGAGAGAAAAAGGGAGAGGATATCAGGGAGAATCTATTCCGTACCTTTGCGGAAAAGAATGTACCCCTCCTTACTCTGCAGACGAGAAGGGTAAGTCTTGAGGACGTCTTCATGGAACTGACGCAGAATGAGACTGTGCCGGAAGCGTTCCGGAGAAAACGCTTTGATACAGCGGGAGCAGAGACTGCTGAGGCAACGGCAGAACCGGCTGCCGCGGAACCGGAGGATGAGACGGCTGCGGCAGAGGAACAGGCACCGGCTGCTGCGGAAGCAGTATGGAATGATACAGACGGAGAGGGGGATGAAAAGAATGCTGGCGATTTATAAAAGAGAACTGAAGTCCTGCTTTCAGTCCATGGTGGGGTGCGTGTTTATCGCATTTCTTCTGGCATTTACGGGAATTTATTTTATGGCGTATAACCTGACGGCGGGATACCCGTATTTTTCCTATACACTTTCGGGATCATTGATCGTGTTTATCGTAGGGATCCCGCTGATCACGATGCGGAGCTTTTCAGAAGAGCGGAAAAATAAGACTGACCAGCTGCTCCTCACGGCGCCGGTCAGCCTGGGAAAGGTTGTTATGGGAAAATATCTTGCAATGGTGACTGTGATCGCGATCCCTAATGTGATCTTCTGCTTTTATCCGCTGATCATTCAGTCACAGGGAACGGCCTATCTCAAGGTGGATTACATCTCGATCCTTGTGTTTTTCCTTCTGGGCTGTGTCTATGCGGCGATCGGAATGTTCCTGTCGTCTCTGACAGAGAGCCAGATCATCGCGTTTATCAGTACATTCGGGATCCTGCTTGTGCTTTATCTCTGGGACGGGATCATGTCTATGCTGCCCAGCTCTGCGGTGAGCGTCCTTGTTGGAGTCCTGATCCTGCTGACCGTGGCTGTGTTCTACATCTGGCAGATGACGTCGAACGCTGTGCTGGCGGGAGCGGTCGAGGCGGTCGGAGCCGTGATCGCTGTCGTGCTTTATTTTGTGAGATCGAGCCTGTATGAAGGGCTTCTCACAGATGTGCTCGGGAGACTTGCCCTTGCTGATGTGTTCACGGATATATCGAATAACAATATTGTTGATGTGACAGGCGTGGTTCTGTACCTGTCCGTCATTGCGGTGTTTGTATTCCTGACCGTTCAGGCAATACAGAAGAGACGCTGGAGCTAGGAGGTGCGGGAAATGGACAGAATAAAGAAGACAACTGGAAAGATAGGCGGAATTTTCCGCACAGCCGGAACAAGACACGGAGCTTACAGCGTGGGACTGACGGTCATTGTTATCGCGGTCGTTATTGTGTTTAATCTGGTGATCGGGCAGATACCGGAGGCTTACCGCAACCTGGATGTCAGCAGTACAAAGATTTATGAGATTTCTGATACGACAAAAGAACTGCTGGACAGCCTTGATGAAGAAGTGGATATGAAAGTGCTCGCCGTTAAGGATGAGACAGATGACAGGATCACGACGTTTCTGAGCAGATATGCTTCGCTGTCCGGAAATATCAATATGGAGTGGATCGATCCGGTCCTCCATCCATCGGCGCTGACGGAATATGACACGACGGAGAATAATATCGTGGTATCCTGTGAGGCGACAGGGAAGACGACTACGATCTCCTTTGATGATATCCTTGTTCCTGATATGTATTCCTACTATTATTACGGAAATATGACATATACTTCTTTTGACGGGGACGGCCAGCTCACCAGCGCTGTCAATTATGTGACGAACGATACTGAGCAGACGATCTATCAGACCAGCGGCCATGGGGAAGCGACGCTGTCCACGACAGTCACGGATCTGATGGAGAAAAACAACTACAGTCTTTCAGAACTCAATCTTCTGATGACGACGGCCATACCGGACGACTGTGACCTGCTGCTGATGTACGAGCCGACGGCGGACCTGTCGGATGATGAAGCGTCCATGATCCGGTCTTATCTGGGAGAAGGCGGGAAAGTCATGATCCTTCTCGGCGATACGAACGCGGCGGAGCTCCCCAATCTGGAAGGCATCCTTGAGGAGTATGGAATGCAGGCGGAAGACGGATATATCGCGGATCCGCAGAGGTGTTATCAGGGAAATTATTACTATATATTCCCGGAACTCTCGCTCACCGGAGATTTGGCTGACGGTATCTCGACAGAGATGGTCCTCCTGACTAATACTCACGGTATGAACCTGATCGATCCGGAGCGGGATACGATCTCCACGACCGGGTTCATGAGTTCCTCTGACAGCTCCTTCGCGGTTACGGAGACCTCTCAGGAGCAGGGAACGTTCACGCTCGGAGCGGTGGCGGAAGAGACGATCTCGTCTTCCACCGGCGGGGATGCGGACAGTGAAGATACAGACAGTTCAGATGATTCTTCCGACGAAGATGCTGCGGAAAACGTGACTTCGAGGCTTACGGTGATCTCCGCAGGCAGCCTGATCGATTCTCAGATCACAGATGCATTTTCGCAGCTCGAGAATACGCAGGTATTCATGAATGCCGTTACGGCAAACTTTGACGGTGTCCAGAACCTTTCGATCGAGGCGAAGAGCCTTCAGACTGAGTACAATACAGTACAGCACGCGGGATCCTTCAGTTTCCTTGTGATCTTTGGCATACCGGCTGTTGTGCTGATCGCAGGATTTGTCGTATGGTTCCGAAGAAGAAAGGCATAAGGCGGACGGACGAAAACAGGAAAGGAAGGTGCAGTGTGTGAAGAAGAACAGAGCGCTGTTTGTTCTGCTGGGCGTCCTTGTGGTGCTGCTGATCGCATATTTTGCTCTGCAGTCATGGAACCGTCGGCAGGCGGAAAAAGAAAAGGCGGAAGAAGAGTCTGTTGTTGTCACGGACATTGATCCGGATACGGTCATCGCGGTCAGCTATGACATGGGAAGCGGCGAGAGAGCTTTTGAAAAACAGGATGATACATGGGTGTACACTCCGGATCCGGATTTTCCGCTCGACCAGAGCTTCCCGGAGACGATCGCAGAGGATATGGGCCAGCTCAGAGCAGACCGGGAGCTGGTGGACGGAGATGAACTGGCGGATTACGGCCTCGAGGAGCCTGCATATACCGTGAAGCTGACCCAGAGTGACGGAACGGTGACAGAGATTTATTACGGAAATACAGTGGACGATTATTATTATGTCACCGTAAATGACGATGGAAACGTGTATACGGTTTCATCAACATCCGTATCGGATCTGACAGATTCCCTGGCAGATATGGCGCAGTTTGACGATTATCCCAGTATCGGAAGCGGTAATATCAAAAAAGTGGTCATAACCGAGAATGGTGAGACGACCACTTACGATTCCGAGAATGAGGAACAGTCCGAGGACATTTCCGCGATCGCGGGAGGGCTTGGCGCAGTATCTCTCTCTGAGGCGGCGGACTATTCTGTGACAGATGCGGACCTGGCGGGATTCGGGCTTGACGAAGCGGCGTGTACCACAGTGGAAGTGACCTACACAGACGACGATGAAGAAAAGACGATGACCCTGTATATCGGCGGAGAAGATGACGACGGCAGCAGATATGTGATGATCAATGATTCGAGGATCGTATATCTGATCTCGGATGAGATCTGCGGCAATATCTTAAATGAAGATTAAAACGCCTGGTTTCAGGAAAGTGAAAGGGGCAGATCCGTATGATCTGTCTCCTTTTTATAAGGAAATTTTATAAGAATTTAATTGACTTTGTCTGAAAAACGGAGGAAAATATATCCCATATTCAGACTGATACATAGAATATCAGTGAGGAGATCTGTTATTCCGGCGAAAGCTGAAACGGATCACGCGGCAGGTCCCCGGGCGGGGCCTGAACAGACAGCAGTTTTTCAGAGAAAAAGGAAGGATCAGAATGAAAGAAAAATTTTTGCGTTTCATGCAGGGCAGGTACGGTGCGGATACACTTTCCAAAGTGCTTCTGGGGGCGGGACTGATCGTTGTGCTCCTGTCAGCGTTTCTCACAAGGAACGCTGTGGGAATGGTGTTTTATCTGCTTGGATGGGTCCTGATCATTTACTGCTATTTCAGGATATTTTCAAGAAATGTGTCTAAAAGATATGCTGAAAATCAGGCTTTTCTTGCAAAGACATATAAGATCCGCATGTTCTTTCAGCGCCAGAAGAGCATTTGGAAGCAGAGAAAAGTATATCATATCTATAAGTGTCCGGGCTGCAAGCAGAAGATCCGTATCCCGAGAGGAAAAGGAAAGATCGAGATCCGCTGCCCGAAGTGCGGCACTACATTTATCAAAAAGAGCTGAGGAACAGCCTCTTACATGAAGGCATGACGCTTCAGTTTTCTATCCGTGAGCACGGTGTGAACAGTAATCGGAGAAGAGAGTAGAATAACAGGGAGAAACAATAAGGAATATGACAGATCCATATAGTGTATTAGGCGTAGACAGAAATGCAACAGAAGATGAGATCAAAAAGGCATATCGCAGGCTGAGCAGAAAGTACCATCCGGATGCGAATATCAACAACCCGCATAAGGATGAGGCAGAGGCAAAGTTTAAGGAAGTCCAGCAGGCCTACAAGCAGATCATGGACGAGCGTGAGCGGGGATACTCCTCGGATGGGAGTTCGGGCAATTCATCCTACGGGGAATATGGCGGTTATGGTCCCTTTGGTGGATTCGGCGGTTACGGTCCGTTCGGAGGCGGCTATGGTTCCTCCGGCGGCGCCAGGAACACCGGCGGAAGTGAGGACGATATTCATCTTCAGGCAGCGGCGAATTACATACGGAGCGGACATTATACGGAAGCGCTCAATGTGCTGAACGGAATCAAGGAGAGGAGCGCACTCTGGTATTTTTACAGCGCTTCGGCCAATTCCGGCGCGGGCAACAATGTGACCGCCCTGGAGCATGCAAAGGAAGCGGTACGGCTTGACCCGGAGAACGCCCAGTATCAGATGCTCCTTCAGCGTCTGCAGAACGGAGGCAGCTGGTATCAGCAGAGACAGAGCATGTACGGCTATCCGGGAAGCTTTGACAGCAGCTGCTGTGTGAAGCTCTGTGTCGCAAACCTGCTGTGCAATCTCTGCTGCGGCGGAGGAGGCCTGTGCTGCGGCGGTTATGGCGGCGGTTACGGAGGCGGCTATGGCGGCGGATATGTATAGTGGGACTGCGGTCGGAAATGTTACCGGGACTCCGGTGCTGCTGTGTGAGAGCAGCCATCCGGAGTCACGGTTTTTTTTGTACTAACAGATGTGTATGGATCCTGCTGAAAAGACAGGTCTTATTGTGAACTCTTATGAAAACGGACGACGCCGATCCCGAGTGCGCCCGGTCCGGTGTGGGTGCCGATGGCAGCGGCAGCGGCTGTGATCCGTCCGCCTTTCTTCAGATATTCCAGAGTGTCTACAGCGATGTAGATGCTGGCATCCAGCGCTTCAGCCTCCAGGATCTCTTTGATCTGTGAAGCGGTCTTTCCCTCCTCAGCGAGGAGTTTGGCATCCAGGACGGACTGAGCCTGAGTCACGGAGATGCGCCGGTTATCCACGACAAAGACGCGACCTCTGAACGGTTCCTCCTCAGACAGTATGAGTGCGGTCTGGCAGGTGCTGCTCAAGCCGCCGGACATGGGGATAAATACAATCTCGTCATATGTTCTGAGCAGATCCGTCCACATGGCTTCCACATCTCCCGGAGACGGCTGGGAAGTCGTGATATCGGCTCCGCTGATCTGTCTTTTAAAAAATTCATCCAGAGTGATATCGACTCCTTCATAATAGGTCTGTCCGTCGATGATCAGCGGCATCGGCAGTACATAAATACCGAGATCTCTGCCTTCATCAGGCATGATCCCGCAGTTGCTGTCCGTCATAATGGCAGTATTTGACATAGAGACCTCCGATAATAGTTACTTTATTGACCGTTATTATAACAGGTGTTAAGATTATAGCAAAACACATAGGGAATAACAATTGACAATTATCGGAAAATGTCAGATATCTATACAGGAAAGGGAAAATGTCAGGTAATGGAAGATAAAAGAATCACAAAAACGAAGCGGAGCCTGAAGGAGTCTATGATCCGGATGCTGGGAGAGGAGACGTTCGAACAGATTTCCATAACCGAACTGTGCAGGAAAGCAGATGTCAGCCGTATTACGTTCTATTCACACTACAGCGATAAGTATGCACTTCTGGATGATATTTTTAATGATATGCTCGCGCAGGGCACGGCGGATTACCGGAGGCGGCAGCAGGAAAATAATCAGAGGAACGGGCTGGTTGCAGTGTATTTGAATATCCTTGACAGTATTCTGAAAGTATATTATGACAGATTTGATTTTTTTCGGCATACGAATCCGGAGGAGAACCCGTACCTGGCATCGCGGTTTTACAGCATTGTCCTGGAGACTGTGGAACTCCATACTGCCCATGTGAGACAGCGGCTGAAACTGAAATATTCACCCAGGAAGATCGCTGGATTTGTTTGTTTCGGCATGTTTGGATTTATCAATGAATGTCATGAGGAAAAAACACCTCTGGAACAGATAAGGCAGGAAGCGAAGATGCTCCTGACGGATATGCTCAGATCCGGTGTGATCACTGAGTGCGAAGAAGATCCTGCGGGGGACGGGGCATAGAAAATCAGGGCACAAAAAAATGGAAGCAATGGGGCTCGAACCCATGACCTCTCGCGTGTGAGGCGAACGCTCATCCCAGCTGAGCTATGCTTCCATGTAGACTATTATAGCACTTTAAAAGGAAAATGCAAGATGACATATTTGGCGTAAATAAATGTTTCTGATGCGGAAGAAGAGACTTGAACTCTCACAGGATTAACTCCCACTAGAACCTGAATCTAGCGCGTCTGCCATTCCGCCACTTCCGCTCGACAAGTGGTATCTTACCATAAGCGGAGATGTTTGTAAACCCCTAATTTTAATTTTTTTTATAACTTTTGATCTGCGGAACGCCCCTGGCTGCTGTCTGTGGCAGGATGGGCGGGAGCGCTTCCGTAAACTCTAGTCTGTGCAGACTATTATAGCAAAAAAGAAAGGAGAAAATAAAGGTTCTCTTAAAATAATCCGGACTGCCTTTCGTGGGAAAAAGAAACGTGATAAGATAGAACTTACAGACTGACAGGAGGGAAACAGATCATGAAAAAAACAGCAGTGATATTTCCGGGAATCGGATACCATACAGATAAACCTCTTCTCTATTACAGCAGGAAGATCGCCGCGTCGCAGGGATATAATGTAATAGAGGTCCCTTATGGGAAATTCCCCAGAGGCGTGAAAGGATCAAAGGAGAAGATGGAGAAATCATTTTTCAGTGCGCTGGAACAGGCAGAGCAGATCCTGAGAGATGTGGATTTTTCGGGGAATGAGGATATCCTCTTTATTTCTAAGAGCGTGGGTACAGCAGTAGCGGCTGCCTATGCGGAGAAATACGGACTGAACACGCGGAATATTTATTATACTCCGGTGGCGCCCTCATTTCAGTTCATGAAGCAGCCGGGGATCGTGTTTACCGGGACAGCGGATCCCTGGGTGACCTTTGATGCTGTGGAACAGGGCTGCCGGGAAGGCGGATTCCCTCTGTATGTGACAGAGGGTGGGAATCATTCCCTGGAGACGGGAGATGTGAGACGGGACCTCGAGAATCTTCAGAAGATCATGGGAATCACTGAAGAATATATCAGATCTGGACAAATGGTGACAGAGAA
This sequence comes from Lachnospiraceae bacterium UBA1818, assembly GCA_904419285.1. Classification (GTDB taxonomy): domain Bacteria; phylum Bacillota; class Clostridia; order Lachnospirales; family Lachnospiraceae; genus Mediterraneibacter; species Mediterraneibacter caccogallinarum. Next base: position 86,533 of record CAJFQZ010000017.1, on the reverse strand, counting down.
GGCGTAAGATGCCGGAGCTAAGGTATGGAGAAGGACAACTTTGATTTTTACAGGCGTGCTGCTATCGTCTGCAGGAGGATCCCTTATGGAAAAACCGCTACATACGGGCAGATCGCGCTGCTCTGCGGGAAGCCCGGAAATGCGCGCCAGGTCGGATACGCGCTGAATCGTGGCAGGCTGGGGGACGGAATCCCGGCTCACCGGGTCGTCAATTCCCGGGGAATCTTAAGCGGCGCGGCCGCTTTTGAAACAGGAGACATGCAGAGACGGCTCCTGGAGGCGGAAGGCGTGAAGACGGAATATACAGAGGACGGCTGGAGGGTAGATTTAGAGAAGGACGGCTGGCATAATACCCTGGAGGAAGCCCTGCAGTTCCGCCAGATGTTTGAAGAACAGGGAATATGAATGGCCAGCGGATCCGAAGAGTCTGACGAAAGAAATTAGAGGAGCAGAAGATATGAGTATACGATGTATTGCACTTGATCTGGACAGAACGACTTTGAACAGCGCGGGACAGCTCAGTGAAAGGAACCGAAAGGCCATGGAACAGGCAATTGAAAACGGGATACAGATCGCTGTGGCCAGCGGGCGCTCTCTGGATTCTCTTCCCGCGGCGGTTCTGGAGATCCCGGGGATCCGGTACGCGATCACATCCAACGGAGCTGCGGTATATGATTTGGAGGAGAGAACCTGCCTGAGGCAGTATAAGCTGACAGCAGAGGCGGTACGGGATATCCTGCGCTGGACGGAAGAGGCAGATGTGACTTTTGAGGCATTTATTGATGGAAAGCCTTACGCTGAGAAAGACTATGTGGAGGATCCGGTCCGGTTCGGGGCTATGCCCCAGTCGATACCGTATATACAGGGTACCCGGGAACCGGTGGAGAACATGCGGCATTTTATTCAGAGACACGAAGGGGAACTGGACTGCATTGACGTCGTGGTGAAAAGTGAAGAATATAAGAGGCAATTGTGGAAAACTCTGGAAAAACAGGCGCGTCATGTGTATATCACTTCATCTGTAAAACAGCTGCTGGAGATTTCGGATGTAAATGCGGGGAAGGACGCAGCGGCGCGGTTCCTGATCGAATATCTGGGGATGACGAGGGAGGAGCTTGCAGGCTTTGGCGACGGGCACAATGACAGCGGGCTTCTGGAATTCGCAGGGATAGGGTTCGCCGTGGAGAATGCTGTGGAAGAATGCAGGAAAGCGGCGGACCGGATCGTGTCTTCTAATGACGGAGACGGCGTTGCAGAGGGAATTGAGTACATACTGCGGCTGAACAGGAGAGAGGCAGAGGAGAGAATAATATGAGGATCATTATTTCGCCGGCAAAGAAAATGAATGTTGACACAGATACACTTGCGCCTGCAGGGCTCCCGGTGTTTCTGAAGGAAACAGAGCAGCTCATGGACTGGATGCGGCGGCTGTCCTATGCAGAGGCCAAGGCACTCTGGAAGTGCAATGACAAGATTGCGGAGCAGAACTACAGGCGCTTTCAGGAGATGGATCTGACCCGGAACCTGACGCCGGCAGTGACTGCCTATGAAGGGATCCAGTATCAGTATATGGCGCCGGCTGTGTTCGGAGCTGAAGAGTCAGAATACATCCAGGAGCACCTTAGGATCCTGTCGGGATTCTATGGCGTGCTGAAGCCCTTTGACGGCGTTGTGCCGTACCGTCTGGAGATGCAGGCGAAAGCGTCGGATGCCGGGGATCTGTACCGGTTCTGGGGCGGGAAGCTGTACCGGGAAGTGGTGCGCGACGATACCGGAGATCCGCTCTGCGGAAGAGGGACGGATGGAGAAAGCCGCAAGGGCGCAGTGATCGTGAATCTGGCGTCGAAAGAGTATTCCAGGTGCATTGAGAAATATATTCAGCCGGAGGATGCTTTCATCACTGTGACCTTCGGGGAGCTTGTGGACAGAAAGGTGAAGCAGAAAGGTACATATGCAAAAATGGCGCGGGGCGAGATGGTTAGATATCTTGCAGAACTTCAGGCGGAGGAACCGGATAAGATCAAAGGATTCGACCGGCTGGGTTACCGTTTTGCAGAAGAACTGTCAACAGAGAAAGAATATGTATTTCTGAAACAGGAGGGATAGAGTATGGGATGTCTGGGGAATCTGCTGTGGTTTCTCTGCGGAGGAATGATCAGCGGACTGAGCTGGTGCCTTGCCGGCTGTCTGTGGTGTATTACGATCATCGGGATTCCGGTGGGGATGCAGTGCTTTAAGTTTGCATCCCTGAGCTTCTTCCCGTTCGGGAAAGATGTCGTCTATGGGGGTGGCGCAGGGTCGCTTCTGCTGAATGTGATCTGGATCATCGTGTCCGGACTGCCGCTGGCGATCGAGCATCTTGCGTTTGGATGTGTCCTGTGCATCACGGTGATCGGGATCCCGTTCGGGCTTCAGCACTTTAAGCTGGCGAAACTTGCTCTGATGCCGTTCGGAGCAGAGGTAAGATGACAGTGCAGGCTGTCAGTACAGGTGTTTTTAGAATTCAGGAGGATAAGGATATGTATACTGCATCAGATAAAAGATACGAGAAAATGCTTTACAACCGCTGCGGGGCGAGCGGACTCAAACTGCCTGCAGTCTCCCTGGGACTCTGGCATAATTTTGGGGATACGGGGAACTTTGAGAATATGCGACAGATTTGTTTCACTGCGTTTGACAATGGGATCACTCATTTTGACCTTGCCAACAACTATGGTCCGGAACCCGGGAGCGCGGAGAAGAATTTCGGCAGGATCTTAAAGGAAGATCTGGGGCAGTACCGGGATGAACTCATCATCAGTACCAAGGCGGGCTATGACATGTGGGAGGGGCCATATGGAAACTGGGGCAGCAGGAAGTATCTGCTGGCCAGCCTTGATCAGAGCCTGAAGCGGATGGGGCTGGAATATGTGGATATCTTCTATCATCACAGGATGGATCCGGAGACACCGCTGGAGGAGACTATGGGAGCGCTGGCTCAGGCGGTCCGGTCGGGCAAGGCGCTCTATGTGGGACTTTCCAATTACGATGGCCCTGCGCTGAGAAAGGCGGAGGAGATCCTGGATGAAATGCACTGCCCGTTTATCATCAATCAGAACCGGTACTCGATCTTCGACCGCACAATCGAGGAAAACGGGCTGAAAAGCACAGCGGCGGAACTGAAAAAGGGCATTATCGCCTTCAGCCCTCTGGCTCAGGGACTTCTGACGAACCGGTATCTGAACGGGATCCCGGAGGACAGCAGGATCCGTACTGACGGACGTTTCCTCAAGGAAGGGGCTCTGACAGAAGAAAGGCTGCAGCAGATCCGGAGCCTGAACGGCATTGCCGCAGGCCGGGGACAGACGCTTGCGGAGATGGCTCTGAGCTGGGTGCTGCGTGACGGGATCGTGACAAGCGTGCTGGTGGGAGCATCGAGACCCCAGCAGGTGCTTGATAATGTGAAGGCGATCGAGAATCTGGAGTTTACGGAGGAGGAACTGAAGAAGATTGAGGAGATCCTGTGAGAAGGTACCATAACGAAAAGAGTTCATGGAAAAGGAGCAGAAGCAGAGGATGACAGAGAAGGAGCGAATGCTGGCCGGGAAATTGTACTGCCCGTTCAAGGTGGGCGATAACAGCTGGGAGAAGAGCAGGGCGTGCCCGGCGGCTTCATGCTGTCGAAGTAGAAGCGGTGATTGAACACCCCTCCTGCATTGTGCCGGAGGGGCGCCTGGAGATGACAGGGGAGACGCCGCCACGTGGACAGCAGTTCCTCCAGGGAAAATTTCTGGAGCGACGGGTTTTCTTCAAGAAATGCATTCAGATTGTCAATATATGTCTGAAGGTGGCGGTCGTGATGCAGATGCATCGTCTCCTCGTCGATATAAGGTTCGAGAGCGTCGTACGCATATGGCAGCGGTGTGTTGACAAAAGGATAGCAGCTGTTCATAGATGATCCTCGGAGTTTTCTATCATTGTATGACAGCAGACTCAGAGAAATTCCTGAAGCTTTTTCATCATATCTTCGTTTTCTTTTATGATCCGGTGTGTAAGAACGACGGCGCTTTTGTCTGCCTGGGAGTACTGATGAAGTTTTTCGCCCAGGGTCTTGATGCCCATATTGCAGCCGTCCATGAGAAGCTTGGCGATGTGTGTGTTATCGCTGTTCACTGCAAGCTTGATCTCTGTTGTAAACCAGGCAAACGTACTGGCAGCCGCGCCGGGGGCTTTTTCATCATTTCCTGCATCGTTGAGAAGCGCCGCAGTCTCTGCTTCCAGTTCTCTGTGCTTTTCTGTAAACGAGTCTGCCAGCTCTTTAAGCTTCGTATCTTTGATATATTCACTGACCTGCTCCATGCTGTTTACCGCCATTTTGCATCCGGAGCTGCATTCTTCCAAAAGTTTTCTGGTCTGTTCGTCCATTCTGGTAATCCCCTTTCAGATAAAATAATCCTGTACAATGACCGGCGCATCGGCAGGCCATCGTGCGGTATACTATAGGCTGTCCGCGGAGGGCCGGGACTATTCATGAAAATTTATGATAGCAGGAATCTGTCATTGACATTTCCGGACAGCTATATTATTGTATTAACAACATAATACAAAAGGGAGGCGGCCTTTATGCTGGTGGCAGTTCTTACAGTACTTGTCCTGTTCATTTTTGTGCAGATCATTTCTTTTATCTCCTGGCGGGATATGAAGCGCAGACGGAAGAGCTATATCCGTGAAAAATTCGGCAGGATCCCGAAAGCGGGGGAGTGGAACGAGAACAGGAGGAATTTCTGCGATCTGTATCCGGAGGAGATCAGTGTAGATGACGTTACATGGAATGATCTGTCCATGGATCAGGTCTTCGACCGGATCAACCAGTGTGATACCTCCGCGGGAGAAGAGATCCTGTACTGGCGGCTCAGAAAGAACGGGATGGATCCGGAGGAGCGCGCATTGTTCGAAAAGCGGGTGGAAGCCTTTGACAGAGATGAACGGCTGAGGGAATCCGTGGAGGATCTGCTGTGCGATATGGGAAAATCTTCTGCGTCGTATCATATCCCTTCCTATATGGATTCGATCGAAGAATACCGCATGCGGAATGCCTGGGTGTACCGTCTGCTTCAGATACTTCTTCTCGTATCGGTCATCGCGGCTCTTGTGATCCCGGGCGACAGCGCGCTGCTCTTTCCGGCGGTAGTGTGCGGAGTGAACCTTGTTCTGTATATGGTGATCAAGATGAAGTATGAGGTGGAGCTTGCGCTGAGCGGGCCTGCAGTGCAGCTTCTCGAGATTGGAAGAAAGCTTGCCGCAAGGAAAGAAGTTGCGGAGCTTTACCCTGAACTGGAGAGCCAGATTAAAAGTTTCTCGGGGGTCATCAGACGGTCAAAACTCCTTCAGACCCAGAAAATGAATGTGACTTCAGGAGACCCGCTGGGAATCCTCTCCGACTATGTGCTGGGGATCACCCTCTGGCAGGTCACGACCTACAATAAAATCGTGAGCCTTCTGAGCGAGCGGTCCCGGGACTATCTGGAAGTATACCGGATGATCGGGGAGATCGATGCGGCAGTCAGCACGGCATCTTTCCGAAGGAGCCTGCCCTGGTACTGTACGCCGGAAGAAGAGACGGGAAAGGAGATCGAGATGGAAGACATCTATCATCCGCTCCTGTCTGACCCGGTGGAAAATTCACTGACTCTGGACAGAGGCTGTCTGATCACAGGTTCCAACGCTTCGGGCAAGTCCACCTTCATCAAAGCTGCGGCGGTCAATGCTGTTCTTGCTCAGTCGCTGAATACCTGCGCTGCGAGGAAGATGAGCATGCCCCGGGTGCAGGTCCTTACTTCCATGGCGGTGAAGGATGATCTGATGGAAGGAGAAAGCTATTTTATCCGGGAGATCCGGTATCTGAAGCGCATCCTGGACAGTCTGAATGAAGAGAAAATGACGTTCTGTGCGATCGATGAGATCCTGCGGGGTACGAACACGGGCGAACGGATCCGAGCTTCCAAGGCGATCCTTGAGTACATTTCGGATAAGAACTGCATCGCCCTGGTGGCAACCCACGACAAGGAGCTGACAGAGCTGCTGAAAGATTCCTATATCAACTGTCATTTCAGTGAGGAAATGGGAGAGAATGACGTCGCGTTCAGCTATAAGCTGATGCCGGGCCCTGCGACCTCCCAGAATGCGATCGCGCTTCTGAGGATCGCGGGCTTCCCGGACGAGATACTGAAGGCGGCCGGGAAATAATATGACGGGAAAATAATGCCGCCGGCAGGGATTCTGCCGGCGGTCTCCCTTTTCTGAAGTAAGATCCGGGCTGGATTTCTCTGATACTTCTGATATAATAACAGGAGAAAACAGCGGGAGGAACAATATTATGATAAGATGTGACTGCCATATGCATACAGAGTTTTCAACAGACAGTGAAGCGCCGGTGCGTGACATGGTCGAGGCCGCGCTGGCAGAAGGGCTCACAGAGATCTGTATTACAGACCATTATGACAAGGACTATCCTCCGGTGCCCGATGTGGAGGGAACAGTGTTCCTCTTTGATCCGGAGGACTATTTCCCGGCGCTCGCAGAAGTGCGGGAAGAATATGCCGGGCGGATCGCTGTGCGTACCGGGATCGAAATCGGGCTCCAGCCTCATCTGGGCGGATTTTACAGTGACTTTGTCCCTAAATACCCCTTCGACTTTGTCATCGGCTCTGTCCATCTGATGAACGGGAAGGATCCGTATTACGGGGAAGTGTTTGAAGGAAGGACGGACCGGGAGGTATACGGAGAGATGTTCCGCCTGACGCTTGAGAATCTGGAGAAAGTGCAGGATTTTGACGTGCTCGGCCATATTGATTATGTGGTGCGCTACGGGAGAAAGCGGGCGGAAGAATATTCCTATGATGAGTTCGCGGACGAGATCGACGCAGTGCTGAAGAAAGTGCTGCAGATGGGAAAGGGAATCGAGCTGAATACGGGCGGGTTCAAATACGGCCTGGGATTCTGCAACCCCCATCCGGATATCATCAGAAGGTATCGGGAGCTGGGCGGAGAGATCATAACCGTGGGAGCGGATGCGCACTGCCCGGAACACGTCGCCTATGATTTTGACAAGGCGGAGGAGATCCTTAAGGACTGCGGGTTCCGGTATTATACGGTATTTGAGAAGAGAAAACCGTTTTTCAGAAAGCTGTAAAGGAGAGTCTGTTTTATGAGAGCGGAAATTGAGAAAAAGATGAAGGAGACAGCGGATTATATTTTCAGACATCCGGAGATATCGGAGCAGGAGGTGCAGTCCTCCCGCGCTCTGGCAGCGTTCCTTGAGGAAGAGGGATTTGCGCTCAGCTGGGGAATCGCCGGATTTGAGACGGCGTTTCTTGCCCAGTGGGGACAGGGAAAACCGATCATCGGATTCCTTGCAGAGTATGATGCGCTTCCGGGAATGGGGCAGGAGGTGTGCAGCGCAAGAAGACCTTCGGGCGGTCCGGGGCATGGCTGCGGCCACAACCTGCTGGGCACAGCGTGTGCAGGCGCTGCCTGTGCTCTGAAGGAACGGATGGAGAAAGAGGGGCTCAGTGGAACAGTCAGAGTCTACGGGTGTCCGGCCGAAGAGACGGTGATCGGCAAGATCCGGATGAATGCAGAAGGGGTGTTCGATGATCTCTCGGCAGCCGTTACATGGCATCCTTTCGATCGGAACCGGGTGAGCTATGATATCTGGCAGGCGCAGGACATCAAGAACTATAAGTTTTATGGGACGGCAGCGCATGCTTCTAAGCATCCGGAGATGGGGAGGAGCGCTCTCGACGCGGCGGAGCTGATGAATGTCGGTGTGAATTATCTCCGCGAACATGTTGCGGATGATGTGCGGATGCACTATACTTATACGAATACAGACGGACCTGCGAATATCGTGCCGGCGTATGCATCTACGAACTACTTTATCCGTTCTTCCAAGTGGGAGAGGACGGAGGACGCCTCGGAGCGGGTGGACAACTGCGCCCGGGGCGCGGCGCTCATGACCGGAACGAGAGTCGAGATCGAGCGCGTGACCTGCAATAAGGAAATGAAGGTGAACCGGGTGCTGGCCGAGACCTTTTATGAAGAGATGTGCAGAATCCCGGCGCCTTCCTATACGGAGGAAGAGCTGAAGTTTGCGGCGGAGATATCCGAAGCGGCGGGATTTGAGAACGGAGGCGTATATTTTACCGGGCTGGAGCCGCTGGAGGATCAGCCGGTCCCGCTGGCCATCGGAACAGATGTGTCGGATGTCAGCCACACAGTACCCACAGTGATGCTCAGCGCTGCGGCCATGTGCAGGGGAACGCCGCTCCACCACTGGGCGGCCACGGCGCAGGCGGGAATGAGCATCGGACAGAAAGGGATGCTCTATGCGGCGGAGTGCATGGCGGCAGGTGCATACCGGCTGGTATCAGAGCAGGAACTGCTGGAAAAGGCATGGGAGGAATTCCGATGAAGAAGAGGATCATACTCGGCTCTGCATCGCCCAGGAGGCGCGAACTTCTGGAACAGATCGGCGTGGAGTTTGAAGTAAAGGTGAGCGGCAAAGAAGAAGTCTATTACAGCCTTGATCCCGCTGCGATCGTGAAGGAGCTGGCGCTCATGAAAGCGGAAAATGTGGCGGAAGAGCTGGGAGCGGCAGATACCCAGGAAAAAGATCTCATCGTGATCGGAGCGGATACTGTCGTTGTTCTCGACGGGGAAATTCTCGGGAAACCGAAGGATGAAGCTGATGCGGAGCGGATGCTGAAGGCGCTCCAGGGGAGATCCCACGATGTTTATACCGGAGCGGCATTCCTGACCTACGGGAGAAATGGAGACAAGGAAGTCTGCAGTTATGCGGTGGGGACCAGGGTATTTGTAAATCCCATGACGGAAAACGAGATCCGGGCGTACATCGCTACCGGCGAGCCGATGGATAAGGCGGGCGCCTACGGAATACAGGGCAGATTCGCCGCATATATTGAGAAGATCGAAGGGGACTACTATAATGTGGTAGGGCTTCCCGTATCCAAAGTGTATGAGACACTGAAAGAACTGGGGGCGCTCTGAGGAGAATGCGCCCGGCTGCGGGGCGCTGTTCATGCTGAATCTGCAGTACAGACAGAATGTGAGGAGAAGAATGAAAGACAGGAAGAAGAACAGCCGGTTTAAGAATATGGGAAAAGCGATGTATATGGAACTGCGGGAACACAGGAGCTCGTTTATCGTGTATTTTGTCCTGCGGTTTCTTGTCATTGTGATGATGGTGCTGCAGCTCCTGAACCGGAATTATGAGAATGTGTTCCTCTGCGTGCTGACCCTGGTGCTTCTTGTGGCGCCAAGCTTCGTACAGGTGACATTCAAGGTGGAACTGCCGACCACCCTGGAGATCATCATCCTGGTCTTTATATTTGCGGCGGAGATCCTCGGAGAGATCAGTGAATTCTACCTGATGTTTCCCTTCTGGGACACTGTGCTCCACACTCTGAACGGGTTCCTTGCCGCGGCGATCGGCTTTTCTCTTGTGGATCTTCTGAACCGCAGCGAGAAGATGGTGTTCAATCTGTCGCCTCTGTTTACGGCGATCGTTGCATTCTGTTTCTCTATGACGATCGGCGTGCTGTGGGAATTCTTTGAATTCGGGATGGATCAGATCATCGGATATGATATGCAGAAGGATACGGTCATCCATACGATCCGGTCTGTGATGCTGGATCCGGCAGGACGTAATGTGCCTTATGTGCTGGACGGGATCAGGGAGACTGCTGTGAACGGCAGAGAACTCGGCCTCGGAGGATACCTGGATATCGGGCTGATCGATACGATGGAAGACCTGATCGTGAATTTTATCGGCGCATTTCTCTTCTCAGTCATCGGCTTCTTCTATGTGAAGAACCGGGGAAGAGGGAGACTGGTGGGACGGTTTGTTCCCCGCAGGAAAAGGGCGGACCGGGATTTCCTCCGGATCGCAGAGGAAGACTCAGCGGGGGAGGAAGGCGAAGATCAGTCTCCAGAGCAGCAGCAGGAGGAAAGCGCCGAAGACTGTGGCGGCGATATACAGCAGGATAGCAGGCTGATTGCCGATTACAAGTGACAGTCCGTGGAATACGATCTGCTGCATCTGATAGTCCGGATTGATGTAGAACATATTTATTTCTCCGAAGCGGTCGAAGGACAGATTGAACCCTTCTGCCGCTGCACAGCAGAGAAGATACAGCCCTGTGCTGCCTGCAAAGGCACGCAGGGTATTTTTGTTTCGAAAGAAACGAAAATAGATAAAACCGCAGATGATCCCCAGCAGGATCAGAAGACAGTGCCATACATAGGAGTGTACGGTCAGCGGAGCGTAAGAGTAGTGAAGGCCGCTGGTGTCCGCGAACACGGCGATGCCGCCCAGAAGGGTATAGCTCATGAGAAAGGTGAGCAGGATGCGGCGGACGAACGGTCTGCGGAGCCAGGGGTAAGCGAGCAGGATGTACATGGGGATGCTGCAGAGCTGGAAGGGAAAATACCACCAGTTATAAGACCCGCCGCCCAGGACGAAGGTGAGGACATACTGCTTCCAGATCTCACTGCACAGCATAAGGAAGCCGCACAGAAAGAGAAGCCTGTCGGAAAGTTCAGGGAAATATTTTGTTCTTATTGATCGGATCGCTTTCATGATTCATCCTCTTTTCGGTATCCTTTTCTATATTATAGCGCATAATTTCGCAGAAATAAGCAGTATTGCTAAAACAGACGGCAAGATTGTTTAAAAACAGAAACAATCCTATGCAGAATTAACGAATAAATTCGAAAAATAGGAAAAATATAGACAAAAAATGCACCGCATGTGAAAAAAACATCATATTTTGGGGAAAAGATAGATAAAAAATCAATAAAAAACAAAAAAACGCCGGTCAAAAAGAGGGCAAAATGAAATAAAAAAAGGTCGGAAAAGCCGTTCAATAAGGGGGAAAACGAAATGTTGACAAACAAAAAAATTGGGCGTAAGATTTAGACAACTTTTCGGGAAAGTTTCTATATTAAAGCCTGAAAAGCGGCAAGGGTTCAAGGGGTTCAATGGGGAACAACTCCTTTTTTTATGCAAAAAACTGTTGCAGCCCGGGCTTGTAAAGCCTGCCCCGCGCACCCGCATTAATTCAGAAAAGGAGGGAGTAATACGGGAAATTTGGCAGACACACTTATGGAAGAACTGAATTGTGAGACAGTCTTCACTCTTCCGGTTCTTGGCGGGATCTCAGAATCTGTAGTCGTCACCTGGATCATTATGGCAGTACTTGTCCTTTTATCCATCATACTGGTGAGAAATCTGAAAGTTGAGAATCCCGGCAAAGTGCAGCTCGCACTGGAAGCAGGAATCAGCTGGGCGCAGGATTTCTTCGAGGGGATCATCGGGAAAGAGAACAGAAGATACGTTCCGTATCTGATCACAGTACTTCTCTATCTCGCCTTCTCGAATACCATTGCCCCCCTGTTTGGCTTCAAACCGCCGACAAAAGATCTGAATGTGACGGCGGGACTGGCGATCATGAGCATGTGCCTGATCGAGTATTCAGGTATTCATAAGAACGGACTGAAGCACTGGGTAAAACATTTTGCCAGTCCGGTCCCGGTGGTCGCCCCGATCATGATCCTTGAGGTCGTGATCAGACCCTTGTCGCTGTGTATGCGACTCTTCGGAAATATGCTTGCCGGATTCGTGGTGATGGAACTTCTGAAATCCGTCATCCCGCTGATCATACCGATACCGGTGAGTTTCTATTTCGATATTTTTGACGGACTTCTTCAGGCATATGTATTTGTTTTCCTGACAGGGCTGTTCATGAATGAGGAAATGGAGTAGAAAGCGCAGGCAGAGGGAAGGATCCGGCGTGAGGCCGGAGACAGATTCAGATGTACATGAACTTGAATTAAGAAAAGAAAACTCTAAAAAATAAGTAAAAAAGAGAAAAAGGAGATTATTATCATGGGAACACTTGTAGCAATCGGAGCAGCTGTAGCAGTACTTACAGGTATCGGAGCAGGTCTCGGAATCGGAATCGCAACAGCAAAGGCAACTGAAGCAATCGCAAGACAGCCGGAGGCTGAAGGAAAGATCAGCAAGACACTGATCCTCGGATGTGCCCTGGCAGAGGTTCTTAGGATAATGAGGACAGGAAGCAAACAGATGGAAAGTAACAAGAAAGGCGGGTGGAAAAGATGCTGAGTCTTGATTTGAACCTTGTCTGGAATATAGTAAATCTTGTTGTTCTTTATCTTCTGCTCAGACATTTCCTGTTCAAACCTGTGATGGGGATCATGGATAAGAGGAAAAAGATCATTGAGGACGGCCTCAAAAATGCGCAGGATGCGCAGAGTGACGCGAAGAAGATGAAACAGGAATATGAGGACGCACTCAAGGGAGCAAAGCAGGAATCTGCACAGATCATAGAAAATGCGCGTTCTGCTGCGAAGAACGAGTATGACAGGATCGTCGGCGAAGCCGGCGACAAGGCTGGAAATATCATCGAGAGCGCGAAAGAGACTGTCAGAGTCGAGCGTGAGCGGACGATGAAAGAGCTTCAGGGCGAGATCGCAGGACTGGCTGTTGCGTCTGCAGCGAAGATCGTCGGCAAAACCGCAGATCAGGATCTTTATGATCAGTTTCTGAAAGAAGTAGGTGGAACGCATGAAGACACAGACAACAAATAGTCGCATGCGCTGCCCGTTGGCGGCGGTCAGATATGCCCGGATACTGTACGATCTGGGGATTCCCGGAGAACAGGTGCAGAAGACGAGGGAAATATTTGAAGAGGTGCCTCAGCTCCACGATATTTTTGTGAATCCTACCATCGCGCTCGGAAAGAAGATGAGTGTGATCGACAGGGTTTTTCCTGAGGAAATAAGGAATTTCCTGAAGGTAGTGTGCAAGTATCAGAGAATGGATCTTATCCCTGAGATATTCACTGCGTATGATGATTACTGTGATGAACAGAACAATGTTCTGAATGCAGCGCTGACATGTACGGCACCTCCAAGCGAGGAACAGAAAAAAGGAATGGAGGCGTTCCTGTGCAGAAAATACGGCGCCGAGAAAGCGCATATTGAAGTCAGCCGGGACGAGAAGCTTCTTGGAGGGTTCATCCTCCGTGTGGGAAGCGACGAGTACGACTGGAGCATAAAAGGACGCCTGAACAGATTAGAGCAAAGATTAAAGTAACCGGAGGTGAGCAAGGTGAGTTCAATCAATTCAGATGAGATTATTTCTATCCTCAAAGAGGAGATAGAAAATTTTGATACAATGAGCAAGGACAGTGAAGTTGGGACTGTCGTTGCTGTAGGTGACGGTATCGCCACCATTTACGGGATTGATCACGCCATGTACGGGGAGATCGTCACTTTCGAGACCGGACTGAAAGGAATGGTGCAGGATATCCGGAAAAATGAGATCGGATGTATCCTCTTCGGAAGCGACACGGAGATCCGTGAGGGGACGAAGGTGTCCCGTACAGGAAAGAGGGCCGGCGTTCCGGTGGGCGATGCCTATATCGGAAGAGTCGTGAACGCTCTCGGCGAGGCGATCGACGGAAAAGGAGAGATCAAGGCAGATGAATATCTGCCGATCGAGCGCGAAGCGCCGGGGATCGTTGACCGTAAGTCGGTCAGCGTGCCGATGGAGACAGGAATCCTGTCCATCGATGCGATGTTCCCGATCGGACGCGGACAGCGTGAGCTGATCATCGGAGACCGTCAGACAGGAAAGACATCCATTGCGATGGATACGATCCTGAACCAGAAAGGAAAAGATGTCGTCTGTATCTATGTGGCCATAGGACAGAAGGCTTCCACCGTTGCAAAGGTGGTAAATACACTCTCAAATAATGGAGCAATGGACTATACGATCATTGTTTCTTCTACAGCGAGCGACTGCGCGGCACTGCAGTATATCGCACCTTATTCAGGTACAGCGATGGCGGAATATTTTATGTATCAGGGCAAGGATGTCCTGATCGTCTATGACGATCTGTCCAAGCACGCGGTAGCTTACCGTGCGCTGTCCCTGCTGCTGGGACGTTCCCCGGGACGTGAGGCATATCCGGGAGACGTATTCTACCTTCACTCAAGACTTCTCGAGCGTTCGAGCCGTCTCAGCGAGGCAAAGGGAGGCGGTTCTATCACAGCGCTGCCGATCATTGAGACTCAGGCCGGAGATGTGTCTGCATACATCCCGACCAATGTGATCTCCATCACAGACGGTCAGATCTTCCTGGAGAGCGGTCTTTTCGCATCCGGTATGAGACCGGCAGTCAATGTCGGACTTTCCGTATCCCGTGTGGGCGGCGCAGCTCAGACAAAAGCGATGAAGAAGGCTGCGGGAAGCATCCGTATCGACCTTGCGCAGTACCGGGAGATGGAAGTGTTTACTCAGTTCAGTTCTGATCTGGACGCGGCGACAAAGGAACAGCTCGAGTACGGAAGCGGCCTGATGGAGCTGTTAAAGCAGCCGCTTTATCATCCGCTCAGCCTTCATGAGAAGGTCATCACGCTGTGCGCGGCAACACACAAGGTGCTGCTGGGAGTCGAGAAGGCGAAGATCAAACAGTTCCAGATGGATATGCTGAGCTACTTTGACTCTGCGCATCCGGAGATCGGACGTGAGATCGAGGAGAAAAAGGTCCTCTCGGACGAGCTGATCGAGAAGATCGTGGAGACCGCGAAGGAATTCAAGAAGAGCAGGTGATACTATGGCAAATATCAGAGAGATACAGAGCCGAATCAACAGCGTCAGGGATACGATGAAGATAACCAATGCGATGTATATGATCTCGTCTTCCAAGATGACCCATGCGAGAAAGAAACTGGCTGATACTGAGCCTTATTTCTATGCGCTGCAGGGAGAGATCTCCAGGATCCTGCGTCATATGCCGGAACTTCGGCATCGCTACTTCAGCAAGAGAGAGAATGTCCCGACGGAAGAGAGGAAGATCGGCTCTATCGTCATAACCGCCGACAAGGGGCTTGCCGGAGCGTATAACCATAATATCGTGAAGCTGGAAGAAGAGATCCTTGCAAAACCGGGGATCCACAAGCTTTTTATCGTAGGTGAGCTGGGAAGGCATTACTTTGCAAAGCGGGGCGTGGAGATCGATACGAATTTCCAGTATACGGTCCAGAAGCCTACCATGCACAGGGCGCGTGACATCTCCAGCGTACTTATAGAGCAGTTCCTGAACAGAGAGCTGGATGAAGTCTATGTCGTATATACCCGTATGGAGAATTCCGTGCAGGCGGATGCGGAAGTACTGAAGCTGCTTCCGCTGGAGAGGTCTTCTTTCAACGAGATGAAGATGCCGCTCAATATGTACCGTGAGGAGATCGACCTGTATCCGTCGGCTGAGATCGTGATGGAAAGCATTGTGCCGAACTACATCACAGGTATGATCTACGGAACGCTTGTAGAGGCGTATGCCAGTGAGCATAACGCCCGTATGATGGCGATGAAATCCGCTACGGACAGTGCGGAGAGCCTGATCAAAGAGCTCTCTATTGTCTATAACCGGGCGAGACAGGCGGCGATCACACAGGAGATCACCGAGGTGTGCAGCGGTGCAAGAGCGCAGCAGAATAAATAGTCGGAGCTGACGATTTCGGGAGAAAGAGAGGAACAAGATGAATAAAGGACGAATCGTACAGGTTATGGGACCTGTCGTTGACGTGTTATTTGAAGACGGCGACCTTCCTTTTATCAAAGATGCTCTTGAAGTGGAGAACAACGGAAAGAAATGCATCATGGAGGTTGCACAGCACCTCGGAAACAATGAGGTGCGCTGCCTGATGCTGGCGGCCAGCGAGGGACTTTGCAAGGATATGGAAGTCACGGCTACCGGAGCAGGCATCAAAGTACCGGTGGGCGAACAGACACTGGGAAGACTTTTTAACGTACTGGGTGAGACCATCGACAACGGCGAGCCGATCGAGAACTCAGAGAAATGGGTGATCCACAGACAGCCGCCGTCATTCGAGGATCAGAGTCCGGTCGTAGAGATACTTGAGACCGGGATCAAGGTCATTGACCTTCTGGCTCCTTACGCAAAGGGCGGTAAGATCGGTCTGTTCGGAGGCGCGGGCGTAGGAAAGACCGTGCTGATCCAGGAGCTGATCCGAAACATCGCCACAGAGCACGGCGGATACTCCATCTTTACCGGAGTAGGAGAGCGTTCCCGTGAGGGAAATGACCTCTGGACCGAGATGAAGGAATCCGGAGTACTGGAGAAGACGGCCCTGGTGTTCGGCCAGATGAATGAGCCGCCAGGAGCCCGTATGCGCGTGGCGGAGACAGGACTGACGATGGCAGAGTATTTCCGTGACGAACAGCATCAGAACGTGCTGCTCTTTATCGATAATATTTTCCGTTTCACACAGGCAGGTTCCGAGGTGTCCGCGCTTCTGGGACGTATGCCGTCAGCCGTCGGATATCAGCCGACGCTGGCTACAGAGATGGGTGAGCTCCAGGAGCGTATCGCATCCACGAAGAACGGATCCGTTACATCCGTGCAGGCTGTATACGTGCCGGCCGATGACCTGACAGACCCGGCTCCGGCGACTACATTCGCACATCTGGATGCGACGACCGTGCTTTCCAGAAAGATCGTTGAGCAGGGAATCTATCCGGCGGTGGACCCGCTGGAGTCAAGCTCCCGTATCCTGGAGGCAGACGTAGTCGGAGAAGAGCACTATGAGGTGGCGAACAAAGTCATCGCGATCCTTCAGAAGTATAAGGAACTGCAGGATATCATCGCGATCCTCGGTATGGAGGAGCTGTCCGATGAGGATAAGGCGACAGTAATGCGTGCCAGAAAGATCCAGAGATTCCTGTCCCAGCCGTTCTTCGTAGCTGAGACATTCACCGGAATCCCGGGTAAATATGTGCCGCTCAAGGAGACGATCCGCGGCTTCAAGATGATCATCGACGGAGAGATGGATGAGTATCCGGAGTCCGCATTCTTTAATGTGGGAACGATCGACGATGTGATAGCAAAGGCAAAAGCTGAGTGCGAAGAGGCCTAGATAGGAGTGTGTGCAGATGGATACATTCGGACTGAAGGTCATAGCCAGCGACAGAGTGTTCTATGAGGGCAGATGCCGCAAGCTGATCATCCCCGCGCCGGACGGGCAGAAGGGAATCCTTCCAAACCATGAGAACATGGTCATCGCCGTCGCAGTCGGGATCGCACGCATGGAACTGACAGAGGGCGAGTGGACGGAAGTGGCGGTCGGAACCGGATTCGCGGAGATCGTCAACAACCGCGTCACGCTTCTGGTGGATACCGCAGAGCGCCCGGAAGAGATCGATATCCGGCGTGCCCAGGAACAGCGGGAGCGTGCGGAGGAGCAGATGCGCCAGAAGCAGAGCATTCAGGAGTACTATCATACTCAGGCATCCCTGGCCCGCGCCATGAACAGGCTGAGGCTGGCCCGTGACAAACGATGGGATTTCAAATAAATAGAAAAAACACAAATACAGATCCTCAGGGGAAACTCCCCCGGGGATCTTTTTTTGTTTAACAGGAACTCCTTGTTCTCTGCATTTCCGTTTCGGCGCACCTTCGGAGGCGGCTCCGGCGCCTTTGCGGACGGTCCACGGAAGACATGCGAAGGAAACTGTAATGTGAACAAGAATCAATTTATCTTGCATTTTAGGAATGAGTATACTACAATATTCATGTCTGAATCAGTGTCAGGGACATGAGAAATCCATTAAAGTAACAGGGGAGAAAATTCATGAGTGATAACAACAGCCCGCGTTCTCTCGTAGAGATCATGAATGATGTGCTGAGCGCAGTGCGTGATTACTACGATGCAGAGTACGCTTATTATATCGAGAAAGAATTTGATGACGTGGTGACCATCTATGAATGGTGCGCTGAATATGTGCCGTGGCAGCGGGACAAGATCAAGATGCTGCCTGCGGATCAGCAGCCGAAGTGGATGAAGCAGGAAATCACAGATACGACCTCTGACAGCTACAGTATTTTCAAGCAGCTGGATGAAGACACCACGGCGATCCTGGCAGTCGTGGGAGTCCACCGGGGCGGATGTGATCTGTACCTGATGCGTGCGCTGATTCCGTATATCCCTCAGGCGATCACACTCCAGAAGATGCAGAAGCAGCAGGAATATCTGAGCTATCACGATAATCTGACAGGGCTTCTGAACAGGAACAGTTTTGTCGCGTATATGGATGAGGGAGAGCATGACGGCCTGAAGTCGATCGGAGCCGTCTCTGTGGATATCAACGGCCTGAAGAACTTCAATAAAGAGTTCGGGCGGGATTACGGAGACGAGGTCGTAACCCGTGTCGGAGAAGTGCTGGAAGAGTATTTCCGCGGCGGTTCAGTGTACCGGCTGACAGGGGATGAGTATCTTGTCCTTGTAGAGGACTGTACTTATGATGATTTCGCAAAACAGGTACATGCGGCGCACGACAAGTTTGACAATATAAGCCTGGGACTTGTATCCATCGGATACTCCTGGGAGAAAATGGACATCAATATCAGCAATCTCGTCGCAAATGCAGAAAACATGATGCGCGATGAGAAGAAGAAGTATTATAAGAATCTGAGAAAAGGCCATCATGAGCCGATCATCAAGCAGGATCTGCTCGATGACCTTGAGAACGGGAATTTTATTGTATGCCTTGTTCCGAAGATCGATGTAAAGACAGGGAAGGTGTCCGGTGCGGAGGCGGTAGTGCGCTATCACCACAAGGATCTGGGGATCATGAATCCGGAGAGATACATCAATCTTCTGGACGAGACACGGCTTTCCCACTATCTGGATCTCTATGTTTTCGAGGAGGTCTGCAGGACTCTGCACAGATGGGAAGTGGAAGGCCTGCCGATGATGCCGATCTCCGTGAACTTTGCCGGATCGACACTGAGACAGGATAATATTGCGGAGAAGATGCTTCTCCTGATCGAAAAATATCATGTGTACTGTGAATACCTGGAGGTTGAGGTTTCGGAGTCATCTACTGATATGAACCAGGAAATGCTCACAGAGACGAGCAATAAGATCAGAAAGGCGAACGTGAGAGTCGTTCTGGATCACTTCGGGGCAAAGAATTCCAGCTTTTCTATCCTGTCCATCATGGAATTTGACGGACTGAAGCTGGATAAGAGCGTGATCACTGATATCGTGGGCAACAGCCGGAGCCAGATCGTGGCGAAGGCGGTGATCGATATCTGCGGACAGCTCGGCGCATACGTTGAGGCATCCGGCGTGGAGACGCAGGATCAGCTGAATGTGCTGAAGGAACTGGGATGTGATTATGCTCAGGGAGCGCTCTTCAATAAGCCGATCAAGATTGAGACATTTGAACTGCGCTACATGAAGGAATAGAGAATGGTCAGAGCATGGATCGCGGATATAAGACCGCTCTGTGAAGAAAAGTGTTATAGAAAATATTATGAGAAACTCCCTGATTTCCGGAAAAAGAAGGCGGATGCACTGCGGTCCGTTCAGGGAAAGGCTCAGAGCGTGGGGGTATGGAGCCTGCTGGAAAAGATTCGGGCGGAGGAAGGTCTGCCTGAATCTTCTGCATATAATCTCTCCCATTCCGGAGATTATGTGATGTGTGCTGTTGAACTGGATGGGAAAACGGAACAGGTGGGATGCGACCTGGAACGGATCGGGAGGCTGAGGCTGGATCTTGCAGAAAGATTTTTCTGCCGGGAAGAGTATGAGGCTGTTCTGATGCGGGAAACGGAGGAGGAACGCAGAGACTGCTTTTTCAGATACTGGGTGCTGAAGGAGAGCTTTATCAAAGCGACGGGGAGAGGAATGGCCCTTCCCCTGAACAGCTTCTCTATCCGTCTGGGAGAGCCGCCGGTCCTTAGAAGACAGCCGGAGGAGTATCCCTGCAGATATTACTACAGAGAGTTTTCTGTCAGAGATATCTCATATAAGATGGCGGTCTGTTCAACAGATGAAGAAATTGATTCAGAGATTCATATGGGGTTAAGATTATGATGAAACAGGACGACAGAGACAGGCAGGTAGGACGTTATAAGATGCTGCTCTGCGTGGCGGCAGGAGCGGCAGCGGGCGTCCTGATCACATTTATTGCGGCAAGAGGCGTGGTGACAGAACATGAGGAGAGGCTGACAGCACAGAATACGGAGCTGTCTCAGGAGAATGAGACGCTGTCTCAGGAAAATGAAGAGCTCAGGACTCAGAAGAACAAGCTGGAAGCGGCAGAAGACAGTGCAGGCCTGCTGAGCAGTGACTCGGAGAACTGGGCTATCGCACTGGTCAACGAGGGGCATCCTCTGGATACATCTTATGTACCGGCGGAGCTGACGGAGATCGAGACAGAGCGCTCTGTGGATGCACGGATCGCAGAGGATCTTGAGCAGATGCTGAGCGATGCGGCGGATGAGGGGCTGAGCATGTACGTGGCCTCCGCCTACCGTTCCTATGAGAGACAGCGGGAGGTGTTCAACACTACGATGCAGGACTGGCTCACTCAGGGGTACAGCCCTATCGATGCGTACGATGAGACGAGAAAGTCAGTGGCGGTGCCCGGGACCAGCGAACATGCTACCGGGCTGGCAGTGGATATTATTTCTTCACAGTATAAAGAACTGGATGATAAACAGGGGGATACGGCAGAGCAGAAATGGCTCATGGAACACTGCTGGGAATATGGATTTATCCTCCGCTATCCGCCGGACAAGTCGGATGTGACCAAAATCGTATATGAGCCATGGCATTACCGTTATGTGGGAAAAGAAGCCGCGAAAGAGATAACAGAGCAGGAGATCACGCTGGAAGAGTACATTCTCGGACAGTGATAACAGATGATTTGGAACAAAAGGGGAGAAACGATTTCGTTTCCAAAGAAAACAAAGGAGTATAATTATACGTAAGGAGGAAAATGATGGAAGATTTAACATTTGGTGAACAGGTCAAGATCATTCTTGGAAGAAAGGGTATGACGATCAAGGAGCTGGCGGAGACGATCGAGGCGAAGACAGGGAAGAAGATGTCCAGACAGAATCTGACCCAGAGACTGGGAAGGGATAATTTTCAGGAGCAGGATATGCGGATGATCGCCCGGATCCTGGAGTGCCCGTTCCAGCTCAGTATTATGGGCACCGAGACGGCGCGCCAGACAGCGGAAGACATGCAGGAAGCTGCGCATAATACAGCGGCAGACGCGCGCAGAGAAGAGAATACAGAATCGAAGTCTCCTGAGGACGGAGCTGAGGACGGAGCAGTACGGCCGGAGGAGAAACTGCCGGAAGTACAGGAAGCAGCCGGGGAGCGGGCAGAGCAGGAAGCGGCTCCGGCAGCAGGTACAGAATCTGCAGCAGCGCCGGCAGAGCAGGAGCCTGGGGAGATCCGCGGAGCAGCGGAAACGACAGAGAACCCGGATGAGATAGAAGAGAACGGGGCGGCCGCAGCGGCGGAGCCGGAGGCAGTAGAAGAAAAGACAGCGGCAGCGGCTGCAGATGAGGTCTGGGCGGCTCCGGCAGAAGAGCAGCACAGCTGGAATGCAGCTCCGGCGGAAGAGGAAAATACATGGAATGCATCTTCCGCAGAGCAGGAAGATATGTGGAACTCTGCTTCATCAGAGCCGGAAGAGGCAGGAGCCTGGGCGCCTTCAGCAGAGGCGGAAAGTCTGCATTCAGACACAGAAGTCGGTCCGGATGAGAGAGATATGACGATCGGAGAGCTCTATGACATTCATGAGGAACTCTCTCAGCTGGAGGAGAATGCAAAGGCAGGAGAGCCTGTGGAAGCGATCAAGGAAGAGCTGGAGAAGCCGAAGAGAGACTGGTTCCATGGGAATTTCTTCCTGAGAAGGAGAAAGAAAGAAGAGAAGAAGAAGCAGACGGAAGAGCCGGTATATGAGGCGGAGCAGCAGGCGGCTCCGGAACCGGAGACGTATGCAGAGGCCCAGGAGACAGAACCACAGCAGGAGGCTTATCGGGAAGAATCTTACCGGGAGGAAACGCCGGACTTTGAGCCGGTCATCTCCCACAATGACGCGGAGGAAGACCGGGAAGCGGGAGATGTCAATCCGTACACCGGCAAGGAATACCAGTCCAACAGTGTGCGCATGCATCCTACGCGGATCGGATATGTGCAGGTGTATGACCGCAGCATCCATAAATGGACAGATATGACAGAGTGGGCGTTTCTGGGATACCAGGAGAGGAAGAAGGCTCTTCTCGGCAGCGCTTATGAACCTCCGATCTATCTTGACTGATCAGGCGTATCGGTGTGCTGGAGAACTCGTATCTCCGGCGCACCGATGTATTTTTTTAACAGGAGAAAAGTGCGGATGGAAAGAATGGAGTGGAACAGGCTCCTCTCGGAAGAGCGGGAGCGGGGAAACGCATGGGGCAGGCGCTCTGCGGATCTGAGAAGCGAGTTTGAAAAGGATTATCACAGGATCATCGGCAGCGCCTCGTTCCGGCGTCTGCAGGATAAGACACAGGTGTTCCCTCTTGATAAGAGTGATTTTATCCGGACAAGGCTGACCCATTCACTGGAGGTGGCTTCGCTGGGAAAATCGCTGGGACAGAATATCGGGGAGAATATTCTGGAGCACCGGAAAAATTCCGGGTTTACTCCCCGGATGCGGGAGGATATCTCGCATATCCTGGAGTGCGCGGGACTGATCCATGATATCGGGAACCCGCCCTTCGGGCATTTCGGTGAGCTGGCGATCCGGGAGTGGTTTCGGCTGAACCTTCCGAGGCTTACCTTTCGAGAAAGGCCTGTGGAAGACATGCTCAGCGAACAGATGAAGCAGGATTTCTATCATTTTGAGGGGAATGCCCAGGCGCTCAGGCTGGTGACAAGGCTTCATTATCTTGTGGATGAACACGGGATGAACCTGACCTATGCGCTGCTCAACACGATCATTAAATATCCTGTGCCGTCTACCGGGATCGACCCGCACAGCGGGGATATCCGGGAGAAAAAGATGGGCTACTACTATGCTGACCGGGAGATATTCGAGAAAATAACAGCTGCGACCGGGACGGGAAACCGGAGACATCCGCTTACCTTTATCCTTGAGGCAGCGGACGATCTTGCCTATAAGACGGCGGACATTGAGGATGCTTTTGTGAAAGGATTTATCACATATCATACGCTGGAGCAGGAGCTGGAGGGACTGGAGAAAAATTATGAAGGCTCGTCCTTCCGCCCTCTGGAAAAGCTGCATCAGCTCTATGAGCGGGGACAGAAAAAATGTGTGGACAGTCCGGAATCCTATGCAGTGAAAAACTGGATCGTGAGCGCCCAGGGATTTCTGATCGGCTGCGCGACTTATGGTTTCGCGTCGAATTATGATGCGATCATGGAGGGATGCTTCAGGCACGATCTGTTCTGCGGGACCCCAGGCGCTCTGCTTATGGATCTTCTGGGAGATATGGCGGACCGCCGTGTATTTTCCACCCGCGCCATCTATAAGATGGAACTGACCGAGTCCACGATCCTGAACTTTCTCATGGACCGGCTGGTACGGGCTGTGCTGAACTATGATACAAGAGAAAATCAGGACTCTGTAGACAGCCGCGTCGTCGCCCTGATCTCTGACAACTACAAGAACGCATACCGGCTCCAGTCAGAGGGGAAAAGCGAGGCGGAAAAGCTGTATCTCCGCCTGCTTCTCGTGACAGACTATGTGTGCGGGATGACAGACAGCTATGCGAAGCGTCTGTATCAGGAGATGAACGGGATCATTTAGAGGATCCGTCGGAATCAAGATAGCGGCACCAGTGACCGAAATCGGCTTCGTCGTTCCGCTCGTCTTCGGAAAGCCCCAGAAGCGGCGCGTAGGAACGGGTGAACTGGGGAAAGCCGAAGAGGTCCGCAGCCCGAGCTTCGCGCACGTCATAGATGCCGGGGACACCCAGCCATACATGGCCGTCTTCTTCTACCAGGAGAAGGTGGTTATAGTTGTGACAGCCATGAAGGAGAAAGCTGTTGTTGGCCAGGAACCAGAAACGCCGGGGAAGCTTCGAGATGTCGGAACGCTGGATCTTTCTGGCGGAGGGGGAGTGCGGGTTCTGTTCAGGAATCCGGCTGTCCTGCTCTGCGGCCTGCATAGGGCTGGCGCTCTCTTCCGGCTTACCGGTTGTCTGATCGGCTTTTGGTCCGGGGGCATCAGGTGTCTCGTGCGGGAGGGGCGCTTCGGCAGGAGAGGCAGGCTCCGGTGAGCGGGGATTTTCCGGGGAAAGATCTTCTTCGTGGGGGAGAGCGCTTTCCTGTGGGAGATCTTCTTCGTGTGGGAGCGTGTTTTCCTGTGGGAGAGCTTCTTCGCGCGGGAGCGTGTTTTCTTGTGGGAGATTTTCTTCCTGCGGGAGGGAGGCTTCCTGTGAACTATGGTCTTCTTCGGTGGGAGTATTCTCCGGAAAATGAGAAGCTTCAGGCGCAGGCGCGCCGGCTGGCGGGAAAGCGGTTCCCGACGTCGGGGAGTTTTCCTGCAGCTTCGTTGATTTTGCAGCAGGCGGGACCTCCTGCACAGGAGATTCTGTTTTTTGGTCCCCGGGAAGGATCATGTGCGCAGGATTCATATTCAAGTCCTTTTCGGAGGCTGCCCAGAAGACAGTGTCTCTGCTGCCTGGAAGACGGATCAGAAAGCCGTCAATCTCAGAGAGCGGGCGATGCTCTGGAAAATGGGATTCGGATACGGGGAGCCGCACGGATATGGATCGGCTGAAGCAGGTCAGGGATGCAACGGTGGCGCCGACCATATTCCTGCCGCTGAGGTAGAATGCGCAGAGCTCCAGGGTGGTCCCGTTTCCCAGTGGGAGCCCGCGGACGTGGATCTGAAGGATGCAGGACTGATAGTGGCGGACGATTTTCAGAAAGCCCGCATTTCTTTTGCGCTGATTATTGTCATATTCATATACATAACAAATACCGGGATTCATAGTATACCTCTGGTCTTGTCTCTTTTGAGTCTAGTCTATTCAGCAAATAGGAGAAAAAGAACCGGGGAGGGATGTTAATGTCCGCGGTAACGGAGATTAGGACAGATGAAAGAGATCATTCAGAATATAGAACAGACAGATATAAAATTTATGAAGGAGGCTCTCCGCCAGGCAAAGAAAGCGTATAAGCTGGATGAGACGCCCATCGGCTGCGTGATCGTCCATGAAGGGAAGATCATCGCAAGGGGGTATAACCGCAGGAATACAGATAAGAGTCCCCTCGCCCATGCGGAGATCACGGCGATCCGGAAAGCGAGCCGGAAGCTGGGTGACTGGCGTCTGGAGGAGTGTACTCTGTATGTGACGCTGGAGCCGTGCCAGATGTGCGCCGGGGCGATCGTACAGTCGCGGATCCCCCGGGTGGTGATCGGCTGCATGAACCCGAAGGCGGGATGTGCCGGGTCTGTGCTGAACCTGCTTCAGGTGGAACGCTTCAATCACCAGGCGGAGATTGAGACCGGTGTGCTGGAGGAAGAGTGCAGCGGGATGATGAAGCAGTTTTTCAGGGAACTGCGGGAGAGGAAGAAGAGGGAGAAAGAAAAATCCAGAGAAGAAAAGGAAAACGCAGCCGCCACAGAAATGTGACGGCTGCGTTAAAATCAGCTTTTTTTACGTGCATTGCGCTTCGAACTTGGCTATCAGACGTTACCCCGGCAGTTAACTCAGCCCAGGCACCCTCACGGCACCCGAGAGGTTCTGCTTAGTGCTGCTCCGTTCCCGACCTGACACGGTTCACAGATTCCCGTCGCGTGAGACCCAGACATCAGTCGCCCTCCGCGCAATATCACCCCTGCTATAGCGGATTGCAGGTACAAGGTACCGCTAACACCCCGGCTGCACGAGTCTTAATTTTACATGGTTTTTGCCTAAATGTCAATGGCTGAGCCGGCACTTTGGCGTATATATTTATATTGTAACAGTTCAGGCCCCGCCATTCGGAAAGCCGCACGTGCTCCTGCGGCTGCTTCCCTTATGGCTGAACTGTTACCATACTTTACTTAAATCCGGAAATATAGTAAAATCTTCAATTGGGGACGTAGTGAAATTCAATTTCACTACGTCCCCAATTGAAAATAGATCAACCAACGGAGTGAAATCGAAATGAACATCATCCTTACCGCGATCAACGCAAAATACATACATTCTAACCTTGCCGTATACAGTCTGAAGGCTTTTGTCCCCCGGTATGAGGAAGAAATAAATATCCGGGAGTATACAATAAATCAACCGCTGGACGATATCCTTATGGATCTGTATGAAGCCGGACCGGATGTTGTCTGTTTTTCCTGTTATCTGTGGAATATCCAGTATGTGGAGCAGATCATCGCAGAGCTTCCCAAGATACTGCCGGATACGGAGATCTGGCTCGGCGGTCCTGAGGTGTCCTATGATGCCCCGGCAATGCTTGGCAGGTATCCCATGGTCAGCGGCATTATGTGCGGAGAAGGAGAAGAGACCTTCCGGGAACTGGCGGAATATTTTCATGAAGAAGGAAAGGAACTGCGCGGCATCAGGGGGATTGTCTTCAGGGACAGGGACGGGACGGTCGTAAGGAATGAGAGCCGTCCGGCCATGGATCTCAGCGGCATCCCGTTTGTCTATGAGAAGCTTGAAAACTTCCGGAACCGGATCATCTATTATGAATCAAGCCGGGGCTGTCCGTTTTCCTGCAGCTACTGCCTGTCCTCTGTCGATAAATGCCTGCGGTTCCGCGACATAGGACTTGTGAAAAAGGAACTGCAGTTCTTCATCGATCATGAGGTCCCTCAGGTGAAGTTCGTAGACCGGACCTTCAACTGCCGTCACGACCATGCGATGGCGGTATGGGAGTATATCAGGGAGCACGACAGGGGAAAGACGAACTTTCATTTTGAGATCGCGGCGGATCTGCTGAACGAGGAAGAGCTCCGTCTGATCAACAGCATGCGCCCGGGGCTGATCCAGCTTGAGATCGGCGTCCAGTCTGTCAATCCCCGGACGATCCGGGAGATCTGCAGGCGGATGGATCTTGACAAAGTGCGGAGCAATACAGCGCGCATCAGGGAGGCGGGAAACGTGCATCAGCATCTTGACCTGATCGCCGGGCTTCCCCATGAAAATATTGAAAGTTTTGAAAGGTCCTTCAACGAAGTCTACGGCATGCGGCCGGAGCAGCTTCAGCTCGGTTTCCTGAAAGTGCTCAAGGGATCTCTCATGCATGAGAAGGCGGAAGAGTACGGGATCCTTTATCAGGACCGGGCGCCCTATGAGGTGCTCTCCACCCGCTGGCTGTCTTACGGAGAGATCATCCGTTTGAAAAAAGTGGAAGAAATGGTGGAGGTCTACTACAACAGCGCACAGTTTGCGAATACGCTGCGCAGGCTGGAGGGACATTTCCCTTCCGCCTTTGCCATGTATGAGGCGCTCGGCGCATATTATGAGAAGAACGGCCTGTACGGGATGAATCATTCCAGGATCGCAAGATATGAGATCCTTTACCGCTTTCTATGCGGGAGCGGCGTGAAAAATCCGGAAGAATACCGTCAGTGGTTGACATTGGACCTGTATTTGAGAGATAATGTGAAAAACCGTCCGGCATTTCTGGGAGAAAGCGCTGTGGAAAAACAGGAAGCGGCGGACTTCTATAAGAGAGAGGCTCAAGAGCACAGGTTCCTGAAGGGCTATGAGGCATACGACAGCCGGCAGATGCGCAAGATGACGCATCTGGAGAGAATCGGCGGGAAGCTCCTGCTGTTTGACTACAGGAACAGAAGCCCCCTGACCGGGGATGCCGCAGTGTTCTGTATCACGCCGGAGGACTGTGAGAAAGAAGGAAAGTGAAAATATGAATTTCTATGATAAGAAGGTAAGAAGAATCGTTTCAGCCCTGATCCTTGTCCTTATTGTCGCTATGGTCGCGACGATGGTGATCCCGTATCTGGTCTAAGGCGGCTGCTGCGGGAATGGGAAGCGGTGAGAGATGAGGAAAGGAAATCTGGAAAATGGCAATGAAACCGGGAAATCTGTCCCAGACCGTATGGAGACGGTCCGTGGGAAAACAATTTCATGATCAGAAGCGGGACGGCGTGTCGGATCTGACCCGCGAAGGAAGATACAGTTCTCTTGCGATGCCCGCCGGCGGATATGCGGTGTGGGCGGATTCCGTGAAGGAAGGCAGTTCCGGGCGTATCGGATACTATGCCGTGCTTGAAGCTGCGGGAAATGTGGCTGCTGCCGGCGCAGTCCCGTCTGCCATATCGGCTCAGATCCAGCTCCCTCCGGGCTCAGAAGAAGAGACGCTCAGAGAACTTGCGGCGGGGATCCGGACAGCCTGTGATGAGATGAATCTGGCGGCGTCCTGCATCCAGGGGAAAGTCTCTCATGGAGTGTGCAGGAATACTGTCCTGGCCACGGCGGCGGGCAGCGCGGAAAGCATGACGGAAGAACGGATCTATCCGGGACAGGAGATCCTGCTCTGCGGATGTACCGGCCTGGAAGGAACGCTCAGAATCCTGGATGAGGCAGGGGATGAGCTGAGGACGAGATTTGTGCCCGCCTTCCTTGCAGAGGCGGAGGCGATGAACCGGGAACTTGTCCTGCCGCAGGCGCTTGCAAAGGCGCTGGAGCTTAAACGCTCGGACGGAGAGGGCACAGACCGGCGGTGCGTCACTGCGGTCCGTCAGATCGGAAGCGGAGGGATCCTGGCGGCGCTGTGGGATCTGGCAGAACACGCGCAGATCGGTCTCGAGTCCGATCTGGGGCTTATGACGCTCCGGCAGGAGACGGTTGAGATCTGCGAATTCTTTCATCTGAATCCTTATCAGATGACTTCGGCGGGCAGTTTCCTGCTCGCGGCAGACCATGCGGAGGAAGTGATCGCAGTCCTGAAGGAGGCCGGCGCACGAGCCGGAAGGCTTGGGGTTGCCAGAGCGCAGAATGCGCGGGTGATCACAAGCGGAGAAGAGGTAAGATATCTGGACCGTCCCGCACCGGATGAACTGATGCGGTGGCAGGGGATGCGTCCGGCTCGGAGATAAAAGAGACAGAAAGCAGAGGCGGAGAGACGCGCTGCTTCAGTTTGATTCGACAGGAGGTAATCGAAGATGGAAATAAATGAGAAAAAGGAAGCTCTGCGGCTGGAGATCCTGAAATATATCGAGAAACACAGCCGTGTAGAACTGGGAGAACTTGCGGTGCTGCTGGGCGTGGAGGAGACTGATGTTGCCAACGAGATGGCTGAGATGGAGAAGGAGAAGATCATCTGCGGCTATCACACGCTGATCGACTGGGACAAGACCGGTGTGGAGATGGTGACTGCCCTGATCGAAGTCCGTGTCACACCGCAGAGAGACAGAGGGTTTGACAGGATTGCAGAGCGGATCTACAACTATCCGGAAGTGTATGCAGTGTATCTGATCTCGGGCAGCTATGATCTGCTCGTCACACTTGAGGGAAGGACACTGAAGGAAGTTTCCCGTTTTGTGTCTGAGAAGCTCTCACCGATCGACGAGGTCATAAGCACGGCGACTCATTTTATACTTAAGAAATACAAAGACCACGGCACGATCATGGTGCCGAAGAAAGAGTCGGAAAGGATGCTGGTGATGCCGTAATGAGAAATCCATTATCAAAGAAGATCATTGATATCCAGCCGTCAGGCATCCGCCGGTTTTTCGATGTGGCGAATGAGATGAAGGATGCGATCTCCCTGGGTGTGGGAGAGCCGGACTTTGACACGCCGTGGCGGATCCGTGAGGAAGGAATCTTCTCTCTTGAAAAGGGAAGGACATTTTACACATCCAACGCAGGGCTCCAGGAGCTGAGAAATGAGATCTGCAGATATCTGGAGAGAAAGATCGGCGTCTCTTATGATCCCAAGAAGGAGACGCTTGTCACAGTCGGGGGGAGTGAGGCGATCGATATCGGGCTCCGCTGCATGCTGAATCCGGGGGACGAGGTGCTGCTCCCGCAGCCGAGCTATGTGTCCTATCTGCCCTGCACTGTGATGGCGGACGGCGTTCCGGTCATCATCCCGCTGAAGAATGAGAATGAATTCAAGCTGACGGTGGAAGAGCTTGAAGAGCATATGACGCCGAAGACGAAGGTCCTCATCATGCCGTTCCCGAACAATCCGACGGGGTCTATCATGACCAGGGAAGATCTTGAGCCCATCGCCGAGTTTGTAAAAGAGAACGACCTGTATGTGATTTCTGATGAGATTTATTCCGAACTCACCTACGGTACGGAGCATGTTTCCATCGCAAGTCTTCCGGGGATGCGTGAGAGGACGATCGTCATTAACGGATTTTCCAAAGGATTTGCAATGACAGGATGGCGCCTCGGATACTGCTGCGGTCCGGAAAAGATCATTGAACAGATGATCAAGCTCCATCAGTTCGCGATCATGTGTGCGCCTACGACAAGCCAGTATGCGGCGGTGGAAGGGCTGCGGAACTGCGAGAATGAAGTGCAGGAGATGCGCAGGTCCTACAATCAGAGAAGGCGTTTTCTCATGAATGAGTTTAAGCGTATGGGGCTGGAGTGCTTCGAGCCCTACGGTGCATTTTATGTATTTCCCAGCATACGGGAATTCGGCATGACGTCGGAGGAGTTTGCCACAAAGCTTCTGCAGGAAGAAAAAGTGGCGGTAGTTCCGGGCAGCGCGTTCGGAGAGTGCGGTGAAGGCTATCTGAGGATTTCCTATGCTTATTCGCTGGAAGAGCTGAAGGAAGCGCTGGGCCGGGTGGACAGATTCATCCAGCGTCTGCGCAGCAGAGAACAGTAAAGGAGAGGGCAGATGCTGAATATTGTACTTCTCGAGCCGGAGATCCCGGCGAATACGGGAAATATTGGAAGGACATGTGTCGCCACGGGCACAAGACTCCACCTGATCGAGCCTCTCGGCTTCAAGCTCAGCGAGAAGGCACTGAAGAGAGCAGGGATGGATTACTGGAAGGACCTGGATGTGACGACTTATATTGATTACCGGGATTTTCTGGAGAAGAATCCCGGAGCAAAGATTTATATGGCCACGACAAAGGCGCAGAAGACATACACAGAGGTGTCCTATGAGCCGGACTGCTACATCATGTTCGGCAAGGAGAGCGCGGGGATCCCGGAGGAGATCCTTGTGGAGAATGAGGAAAACTGCGTCAGGATTCCCATGATCGGAGATATACGGTCCCTTAATCTGGGAAATTCAGTGGCGGTCAT
The DNA here is from genome assembly GCA_904419285.1 of Lachnospiraceae bacterium UBA1818. Taxonomy (GTDB): domain Bacteria; phylum Bacillota; class Clostridia; order Lachnospirales; family Lachnospiraceae; genus Mediterraneibacter; species Mediterraneibacter caccogallinarum. The sequence goes on along the minus strand of CAJFQZ010000017.1, from coordinate 55,364 downwards.
ACTCTATGAGGCGCTTCGACAGAATGGATTTGCGGGGATGAACCTGGAGGGACATCTGCACAGGCTGGAGTGGAAACAGGAAGCATAGACAGAAGAAGACAGAAGGCAGGCGAATATTTCGCCTGCCTTCTGTGCGTTCCGGGAAAGGCGGGGATCTGCGGTATAAGAAACAGATGGAAAGAGTATAATTGCGTATACAGAAGATTTGTATAAGCAAAATAAATAAAAATAAATGGCAAAAACGGCAAATATTTGAAATATTTACCATTATGTTATATAATACCGATAAAACTCTTATAGAATATGTACAAAAATAAAGAACGACATAAATATGCATGAAGTCTGCAGGATTGGTAAAGCTAAGTAGATGGAAAGAAAGAATAAGACATAGAACGGCAGGAAATGAAAGGCGGTGTGAGAGCTATGGTGGAGGAGACGATCCGGACGATCAGGGAGACAGAAAAGAAGGCGGATCAGATTGTAGAGGAAGCCGGCAGGCAGGGAGAAAAACTGCTGGCAGAAGCTGAGGAAAAGGCTGTCGGGCTGAAAGAAGAAGCTGTCAGGAAGGCGAAGAAAGAGGCGGAAGCTGCAGCCGAGACAGAAGAAGCGAAAGCGGCGGAGGCAGAGGCGCAGGCGTCCCGGGCTCTGGAAGAGGAGATCGGCAGACTGAAAGCTTCCGCCCGGGAAAAGGAGCGTGCGGCAGTGGACTATGTCATATCCCATCTGGTTTGAGACTGACCGGATGAAGAGACGGGAAGGAGGGATAAGACGATGGCGGTACTTGAGATGCAGAGACTCACGGTCTGTGCTTTGAAGAAGGACCGGAAGTTTATTCTGGAAAAGCTGCAGAATCTCGGCGTGCTGGAAGTGGACCATGTGATCGGCGAGGACGAGGACTTTAAAAAGATGGACACCGCAGGCAGGCGGCAGGGATTTGAAAAGGCTGCGGCATCGGCGGACCAGGCGCTGGAGATCCTGGAGAGATATGCGCCGGAGAAAAGATCTATGTTCGCTGCCCTCGAGGGAAAGAAACTGATCAGTCCCGGGGAGGAGCGGCGTGTCCGGGAGGAACGAAGAGATCTTCTGAAGGCGGCAAGAGAGATCTACGACCTGGACAGGGAGAGGGCGGAAGAACTCTCGGAAATCACGAAACTAGAGAACAGTATAGGAAGCCTGACGCCCTGGCTCGGTCTGGACGTCCCGATGAAGAACAGCGGGACCAGGCGGACGGTGATGCTGGTCGGCACGATGCCGGGGGGGACTACAGTAGAAAGCATCTATGAGGTGCTTGCGGAAAAAGCACCTGAGATCATCGGTGTGGATATTCACGTGGTCTTGGCAGAGCAGAGCGCGGTTTATCTGGCGCTGATCTGTATGAAGGAAGATGCGGACGCAGCCGAGGAGGCGCTTCGCAGCGCCGGATTCGCCAGGCCATCCCAGATGTGGGAGGGGATTCCGGCGGAGGAAAAGCGCAGTCTGGAGGCAGAGATCGTATCCTGCAGACGGAAGATCGGAGAGATTGAGGAGAAGATATCAGAATATACGGAATTAAGGGAGAAACTAAAGATCGTGGCGGATTATTACCGCGTCCGTGCTGAAAAGTATGTGGTGCTGGGTCAGCTCCCGCAGTCGGAGAGGACATTTGTCATCAGCGGCTACATCCCGAAATGTGAGGCAGAACGCGTGGCTGACTATCTGTCGCAGCATTACGACTGTGCGGCGGAAGTGGAAGATCTGAAGGAGGATGAGGAACCGCCGGTCATCCTGAAGAATAATCCTTTTTCGGCGAGTATGGAAGGCGTTGTGGAATCCTACGGGCTTCCGGTCAAAGGAGAGATCGATCCGACGACGATCATGTCGTTTTTCTACGTGTTCTTCTTCGGAATGATGCTCTCGGATGCGGCGTACGGTCTGATCGTAGCGGTCGTGTGCGGCGTCCTTGTGTGGAAATTCCCACGCATGTCCCCGGGGATGAAGAAGTCATTGAAACTGTTCTTCTACTGCGGGCTGTCCACCGTTGTGTGGGGTGTCCTCTTTGGAGGATATTTCGGAAATATCGTAGATATCGTATCGGAGAAGTTTTTCGGTACTGCGATCACTCCGCCGGCGCTCTGGTTTGTCCCGCTGAATGAGCCGATGAAGCTGCTGCTCTATTCACTGCTCTTCGGCGTTATCCATCTGTTCACGGGCCTGGGGATCAAAGGGTATCTCTGTCTGAAGGACGGGAAGATCATGGATTTCTTCTGTGATGTGGTGCTCTGGTTCATGCTTCTGATCGGGCTGATCCTTTTGTTCCTTCCGAGCAGCCTGTTTGCCTCGATCGCACAGATGACGATCGTGTTTCCGGAGGCACTGAACCTGCTGGCGAAGATCCTTGCTGCGGCCGGGGCGGCCGGGATCGTTCTGATGTCGGGAAGAGCGAACAGGAATCCGGCGCTGCGGATCGCGCTTGGCGCATATGATCTTTATAATGTGACAGGCTGGCTGAGCGATGTCCTCTCTTACTCGCGCCTTCTGGCTCTGGGCCTTGCGACGGGAGTCATCGCATCAGTGATCAATCAGATGGGAAGCATGCTCCCTAATAATGTGATCGGAGTAATCTTCTTCATCATTATTTTTATTATCGGACATTCCATGAACCTGGCGATCAACCTGCTGGGAGCATACGTTCACACGAACAGACTGCAGTTCGTGGAATTCTTCGGAAAGTTTTATGAGGGAGGCGGACGTCCGTTCCATCCCTTCAGGGAAAATACAAAATATGCAGAGGTTAAGGAGGAAACAATATCATGAGTGAATTAGGAATTGTTTATGCATTACTTGGAGCTGCGGCCGCTGTTCTTCTCTCAGGCACAGGATCTGCCATCGGCGTGGGAATTGCCGGACAGGCGGCGTCTGGCGTCGTCACAGAGGATCCGAGCAAGTTCGCGAAGGTGCTGATCATCCAGCTCCTCCCGGGTACGCAGGGACTGTACGGACTCCTGATCGGATTCATCACGCTGTCAAAGATCGGCGTGCTGGGCGGAGGGCTTGCGGACCTGTCTGTACAGACCGGGCTTCTGATCCTTGCGGCGTGCCTGCCCATCGGTGTGGTAGGGCTCCTCTCCGCGATCGCTCAGGGCAAGACGGCTGCTGCTGCCATCGGGATCGTGGCGAAGAAACCGGATCAGTTCGGCAAGGCAATGCTCTTCCCGGCGATGGTTGAGACGTACGCCATTCTTGCACTTCTGATCTCCTTCCTGTCAGTAACGGGAATCCAGGTGTAGACGGTTATCAGAGAACGCAGAAACTGCGCCGGCGCCAGCCGGGCTGAGTGAGACATAGAAGGAGATGATGGAGATGAGTGGACTGGACAAGATGAAAGCCCGGATCCTGGAAGAGGCGGAGAGTTCGGCCCGTGACATCCTTGACAGAGCCGGAGAAGAGGCGGACCGGATCCTCAGGGAGGCAGGGACGGCTGCGGACGCCGCTGCTGCGGAGATCGCGGCGGGGGCGGTGCGTGATTCCCTGGAACGGAAAAGGCGCGCCGGGGCTGCCGCGGATATGCAGAGGAAACAGGCAGTCCTTGCGGCAAAGCAGGAGATGATCCGAGAGGTGCTCCGGGAAGCCTATGAGGAAATCCTCGGTCTGGAGGCGGAAAGGTATTTCGGACTGATGGAAAAGCTGCTGAGAGAATATGTGCTCCCGGAAGAGGGAGAAATCTGTTTTAACAGCCGTGATCTGGAGCGCATGCCGGAAGGATTTTCCGGCAGGATCCGGACGATCGCCGCGGAGGCCGGCGGCGGCCTCACATTATCTGAAACACCGCTTGATACAGACGGAGGATTCCTTCTCGTCTATGGCGGAATTGAGGAAAACTGTACGCTGAAAGCAGTATTCAGCTCCAGAAGAGAAGAATTATCAGATCAGGTGAACAGGATGCTGTTCGGATAGAACAGGGCCGGTAAGGAGGGTTGGTTTTGAGCAATACAAAATATACTTACGCGGTCGCACGCATACGTGCCCTTGAGACGTCTCTTCTGACCGATGCTGTGATCGAACAGCTTCTCGGATGCGGCACGGCGGAGCAGGCCCTGCAGCTTCTGCTCGACAGAGGATGGGGAGACGCTTCTTCTGACAGCACTGTGGAGTCTGTCCTTAGCTGTGAGGAAGAAAAGACATGGAAGGTGATCCGCGATGTGGTGCCGGATATGAGCGTCTTCGACGTGCTGTCCTGCCCCAGGCTGTACCATAATCTGAAGGCGGCCGTGAAAGCTGTCTGTACAGGGAGAAAGAACCTGAATATTTTCTATGACGGCTGTCCTGTCACTGGAGAGGATATGATGCGGATCGTGGAGAACAAAGAGTTCTCCCGGCTTCCGGGAAAAATGTCCCGGACTGCACAGGAGGCGCTTGATATCCTGCTCCATACCGGAGACGGACAGCTCTGCGATATCTGCGTGGACAAAGCCGCCCTGGAGGCAGTGATGGAGGCGGGAAAGCGTTCCGGGGAGCGGATCATAGAAGAGTATGCGGATACCACCGTGGCGATCGCGGATATTAAGATCGCAGTACGTGCCCAGAAGACCGGGAAGTCTGCGGATTTCATGCGAAGCGCAATGGCGGAGTGCGCAGGCCTGAATATCGGGCAGCTGATCCGCGCCGCGCTTGCAGGAGAGGACGAGATCGCTCAGTATCTGAAGGAGACCTCCTATGCAGGAGGGGCCGAGGCGCTGAAAGAGTCGCCGTCGGCGTTTGAACGCTGGTGCGACAACCGGATGATAGAGACCATGAAGCCCCAGAAGTATGAGACGTTTTCTGTGGGCCCCCTGCTGGGTTATCTGATCGCGAGAGAGAATGAGATCAAGACAGTTCGGATCATTCTGACCGGAAAACAGAACGGATTTCCGGATGATGCGATCCGGGAAAGGATAAGGGAGATGTATGTATAAGATTGCAGTGATGGGCGATTATGACAGTATCTACGGCTTTGCCGCGCTGGGTCTTGCCGTCTTCCCTGTCAGGAACCGGGAGGAGGCAGGAGATACACTGCGCAGGCTTGCCGAAGGGAAATACGGGATCATCTATATCACTGAAGCTGCGGCAGCGCAGGCCAGGGATGAGATCGAGAGATACCGGGACAAGACAGTTCCGGCGGTCATACAGATACCGGGCGTGTCCGGAAATACCGGCGCCGGAGTGGAGGGCGTAAAGAAGACCGTGGAACAGGCGGTCGGGTCAGATATTCTGTTTGGAGGAGTAAGCGAATGAGCAAAGGAGTAATCAAAAAAGTCGCAGGACCTCTTGTCATTGCACAGGGGATGCGGGATGCAAATATGTTCGACGTGGTGCGTGTGTCTGAGCAGCGTCTGATCGGTGAGATCATTGAAATGCACGGCGACGAAGCGTCGATCCAGGTGTATGAAGAAACCTCCGGCCTCGGGCCGGGGGAGCCGGTAGAGTCTATGGGAGTGCCCATGTCCGTCGAGCTTGGACCGGGGCTGATCACGAGTATCTACGACGGAATCCAGAGACCTCTGGACGATATCATGAAGATCTCCGGAAACAATCTGAAGAGGGGAGTAGAAGTGCCGTCCCTGAAGCGGAATCTGAAATGGGAGTTTGTCCCTGTGGTAAAAGAAGGCGATGAAGTGGAAGAGGGGGATGTGATCGGCACGGTGCAGGAGACGGCGCTCGTGCAGCAGAAGATCATGGTCCCCTATGGGATCAGAGGGACGGTCAGGGAGATCAGATCCGGCACATTTACCGTGGAGGATGTCGTGGCCGTGGTTCAGACAGCGGACGGTGAGAAGGAACTGACGCTGATGCAGAGATGGCCGGTCCGCCGCGGACGGCCCTACAGGAAGAAGCTCCCTCCGAAGATGCCGCTGGTAACCGGACAGAGAGTCATCGATACCTTTTTCCCGATCGCGAAAGGCGGCGTGGCAGCAGTGCCGGGACCCTTTGGAAGCGGAAAGACCGTGATCCAGCACCAGCTGGCAAAATGGGCGGAGGCCGACATCGTCGTCTACATCGGATGCGGCGAGCGTGGAAATGAGATGACGGATGTACTGAATGAATTCCCAGAGCTGAAAGACCCGAAGACAGGACAGCCTCTGATGCAGAGGACCGTTCTCATCGCCAACACGTCGGATATGCCGGTGGCGGCCAGGGAGGCATCGATCTATACAGGAATTACGATCGCAGAATATTTCCGGGATATGGGATATTCGGTGGCGCTGATGGCGGATTCTACGTCCCGGTGGGCGGAAGCGCTCCGGGAGATGTCGGGGCGTCTGGAGGAGATGCCGGGCGAGGAAGGTTATCCTGCCTACCTGGGTAGCCGGCTGGCGCAGTTTTACGAGAGGGCAGGACATGTGATCTCTCTGGGAAAAGAAGGGCGCGAGGGTGCTCTGTCTGTGATCGGGGCAGTGTCCCCGCCGGGAGGAGATACATCGGAGCCGGTCTCCCAGGCAACGCTCCGTATCGTTAAAGTATTCTGGGGGCTGGATTCTGAGCTGGCGTATAAGAGACATTTTCCTGCTATCAACTGGCTGAACAGCTATTCTCTGTATCTGGACGATATGGAGAAATGGTTCAATTCAGAGGTGGCGCCGGACTGGATGGAGGGGCGTCAGAAGATGATGTCCCTGCTTCAGGAGGAGGCGGAGCTGGAAGAGATCGTCAAGATGGTGGGCATGGACGCCCTTTCGCCGGGGGACCGGCTGAAGATGGAAGCTGCCCGGTCCATCAGGGAGGATTTCCTTCATCAGAACTCTTTCCATGAGGTGGATACCTATACGCCGCTCAAGAAGCAGTATATGATGATGCGGCTTGTGAATGCATTTTATGAGAAGGCAGTGGACGCGCTCGCAAAGGGAGCGGAGCTTCGAAAACTGATCTCCATGCCGGTCAGAGAGCGGATCGGCCGGTTTAAATATGTGAAAGAGGATGCGCTGGATGAAGAGTATGCAAGGGTCCGGGAAGAACTGGACGCGCAGATCGCGGCTGCATTCAGAAAGGAGGACCGCTAAATGCCGAAGGAATACAGAACGATACAGGAAGTTGCCGGACCGCTGATGCTTGTCAAAGGCGTGGAAGGTGTAAAGTATGACGAGCTGGGAGAGATCGAGCTGGCCAGCGGCGAGACAAGGCGGTGCAAGGTGCTGGAGGTGAACGGCAGCGACGTGCTCGTACAGCTCTTTGAGAGCTCCACGGGGATCAATCTGTCCAACAGCAGGGTTCGTTTCCTGGGGCGGAGCATGGAGCTTGGAGTGTCCGAGGATATGCTGGGCCGCGTTTTCGACGGGCTGGGGCGTCCCATCGATGAGGGACCGGAGATCCTGCCGGATGCGCGCATGGATATCAACGGACTTCCCATGAACCCGGCGGCGAGAAGCTATCCGGAGGAGTTTATCCAGACCGGCGTGTCTGCCATTGACGGGCTGAACACGCTCGTCCGCGGGCAGAAGCTTCCGATCTTCTCAGCCTCTGGACTCCCTCATGCTCAGCTGGCGGCGCAGATCGCCAGACAGGCAAAGGTGCTGGGAAAGGATGAAAGCTTTGCCGTTGTGTTTGCGGCAATGGGGATCACATTCGAGGAGTCTGACTTCTTTGTGGAGAGTTTCCGGGAGACCGGAGCCCTTGACCGGACGGTCCTTTTCATTAATCTGGCGAATGACCCTGCCATCGAGCGTATCGCCACACCGAAGATGGCGCTCACTGCGGCGGAGTATCTGGCGTTCGAGAAAGACATGCATGTCCTTGTCATCCTGACAGACATCACCAACTATGCGGATGCCCTTCGGGAGGTCTCGGCTGCCCGGAAGGAGGTGCCGGGGCGGCGCGGATATCCGGGATATATGTATACGGATCTGGCGTCGATCTATGAGCGGGCCGGCAGGCAGAACGGGAAGAAGGGGAGCATTACCATGATCCCTATCCTGACGATGCCGGAGGACGACAAGACCCATCCGATCCCGGACCTGACCGGTTATATTACAGAAGGGCAGATCATCCTGAGCCGTGAACTCTACAGGAAGGGGATCACCCCGCCTATCGATGTGCTCCCGTCTCTCTCCCGTCTGAAGGATAAGGGAATCGGCGAGGGAAAGACCCGCGCGGACCACTCCAACACTATGAACCAGCTCTTTGCAGCGTATGCCCGCGGCAAGGACGCGAAAGAACTGATGGTCATCCTTGGAGAAGCGGCGCTGACAGAGATCGATCTGATGTATGCAAAGTTTGCGGATGCCTTTGAGCGGGAGTATGTATCCCAGGGCTATACGACAGACCGCAGTATCGAGGAAACGCTGGATATCGGCTGGAAGCTCCTGCGGATGCTCCCGAGGACCGAACTGAAGCGTATCGACGATAAATTCCTCGATAAATATTATAACGGGACTGTCCCCGTAGCGTAAGCGAAGCGGGACTGTCCCCGAAGCCCTCGGGGCGGAAATAACTGTTCCCGCAGCGTAAGCGGAGCGGGACTGTCCCCGAAGCCCCCGGGGCGGAAATAACTGCCCCCGCGGCGGGAGAAGATTTAAAGGAGGCGGAATCTTTGGCGGCAAAACATGTAAATCCTACCCGGATGGAGCTGACCAGGCTCAAGAAGAAGCGTGTCACCGCGATCCGCGGACACAAACTTTTAAAAGACAAGAGGGATGAGCTGATGCGCCAGTATCTTGACCTTGTGAGGGAGAATATGACCGTGCGCAAGAGAGTTGAGGCGGGGATCAGGTCGGCGGACCGGAACTTTGTTATCGCCAAGGCAGGGATGTCTGAGGCGGCGCTCAACACAGCGCTCATGGCTTCGAAGCAGGAGGTTGAGCTCAAAGTAGGCGAGAAGAATGTTATGAGCGTTGATATCCCGACCTTTGAGTACAGCACGAGGACTGCTGACGAGAATGATATCTATTCTTATGGATTTGCTTTTACGTCGAGCGATCTTGACGGAGCGGTGAAGTCTCTGGCCGATATCCTGCCGGATATGATAAGGCTGGCAGAGTGCGAGAAGGCGTGCCAGCTCATGGCGGAGGAGATTGAGAAAACGAGGCGCCGTGTGAACGCCCTTGAGCATGTGATCATACCGGAGACGGAGGAGAATATCAAGTACATCACGATGAAGCTGGATGAAAATGAGAGAAGCACTCAGATCCGGCTGATGAAGGTAAAGGATATGATGCTTGAAGAGGCACATCACTACAGTGAAAAAGAATGAAGGTGAAAGGCGGAAGCGGAAGGCGCTGCGGGAGCAGAGAATCCGCTTCTGTCTGTTTTAAGAGATGGAAATAAGCAGTATGACAAAAAAACGAAAAGCAAAAGGAGCGTGGAACGTGCAGGATGTTAAAATTCTGTTTTTTGATATCGATGGAACGTTGATCGATATGGACAGAAAACAGATCTCAGAAAAAATGCTGGAGACACTGATCCGGTTAAAAGAAAAGGGACTGCTTCTCTGCGTGGCAACAGGGCGGGGACCGATGGGGGTGCCGCATTTCCCGGGAGTAGAATTTGATGCCTGTCTTACATACAACGGAGCCTGCTGTTTCAGTGGACAGCATATGATTTACAGCAGCCCTATTCCGACAGAGGATGTGAAGCAGATCATCAAAAATGCATCTCGGATCAACAGACCGGTATCTGTCGCGACAAAGGACCGTCTGCTTTCGAATGGCAGGGATAAAGATCTGGAAGACTACTATGCTATTTCTAAGGCAGAATTAATTGTATCGGAGGATTTCGATGATGTAGTAGATCGGGAAGAGATCTATCAGCTCATGCTTGGCTGCCGCGAAAGAGATTATCCAGAGCTGCTGAGAAATGTCCGCAGCGCCAAGATTGCCGCATGGTGGGAACGGGCGGCAGATATTATCCCGGCTGCCGCGGGAAAAGGAAACGGAATACAGAAAATCCTTGAGTATTACCATCTGGATGCGGCAGATGCGATCGCTTTCGGAGACGGGAATAATGATATCGAGATGTTTCATGCTGTCGGCACAGGGGTGGCGGTGGAAAACGCGTCGGAGCAGCTGAAGGCAGAGGCGGACGAGGTCTGCGGGCATGTGGCGGAGGATGGGATTTATTACTATTGCCTGGAACGCGGCATGATCTGACCTGCCGCCTGAAAACATAAAGATTTTCTTAATCAGGTTGTCCGCCAGGTGAAGTTGTGCTATTCTATATCTGCGGCTTACGCGGAGGCATAATTCCATATGTGGTGGAATAAAAGCATATAAGAACCGGCAATACTTTAACAGGCGGTTAGGAGGAAAAATGAAACTTGATAAAGAAAATATGAGAAAGATTAGGCAGCTGATCCTCTTTACGATCATCATACTGATCGCTCTGTGGAACTATGAGGTGATCTTTAGCGCGGTACGTTTTGCCTTTGGGATCATCTTTCCGTTTCTGCTCGGCGGCGGAATCGCATTTGTGCTGAACGTTCCGATGAGCTTTTTTGAGGAGAAGCTGTTTTACAACAGATATCTGAAAGATAAGAAGGTTGCGAACCGGATCGCCCGGCCGGTCAGCCTGGTGCTGACGATCGCCGTGCTGATCGGCGTTATAGTCCTTGTAATGTTTGTTGTGATCCCGGAGCTGACCAAGACAGTCATTTCACTGGGGAAGACGATCCAGACATTTATTCCCGAAGCCCAGCGCTTCCTGGAGGAACTGTTCACGGACAACAGCGAGGTGCGGGCGTGGCTGGACGGGCTGAACCTGGATCTTGATCAGCTTGTGGACCAGGCGGTCTCCTTTTTCCAGAACGGGGCAGGCAATATCCTCAATTCGACGATGTCCGCGATCGGTTCCATTGTGAGCGGTGTTACGACATTTGTCATTGCGTTTGTCTTTGCGTGTTATGTACTTCTACAGAAGGAAAAGCTGAGAGTGCAGGTACAGAAGGTGCTGTACGCATTTCTCCCTGAGAACAAAGTGGAGAGCTTTCTCGAGGTGTGCTCCCTGACATCAAAGACGTTTTCCAGCTTCCTTGCAGGACAGTGTGTTGAAGCGCTCATACTGGGGACGATGTTCTTCGTTGTGATGAGCATCATCAATATGCCGTATGCGCTCCTGGTCGGCGTGCTCATTGCATTTACGGCGCTGATCCCGATCTTCGGAGCGTTCATCGGCTGCTTTGTCGGAGCGTTCCTGATCCTGATGGTGGATCCGCTGCAGGCGCTGATCTTCGTGATCATGTTCCTTGTGCTGCAGCAGATCGAGGGAAACTTTATCTATCCGAAGGTAGTCGGAAGCTCAGTGGGGCTGCCATCCATCTGGGTGCTGGCGGCGGTCACGATTGGCGGCAGCCTGATGGGCGTTGTGGGAATGTTGATCTTTATCCCCATCGTGTCGGTCATCTATACTTTATTCAGAGCCAGTGTGTATAAGCGTCTCAGGAAAAAGCACAGGGAGGATAAGGAGAGTATGCCGGAGCAGCAGAAAGGAGAGCAGGGGGCAGACTGATCCTTATGGCTGAACTGCTGTTAGAAGTTTTGTTATATACGGGAAAAGGCTTGACTTCCCCGGCCGTATCATGATACAATACTACGGCGAATGGAAGTTAGGTCTTTTTTTTATGCCTAAAAACAGATGGCTTCGCAACCATCAGTAACACGTAGTGAATATCTTAAAAGCGAGGTGGAAGTTGTGCGCACAAGAATCACATTAGAGTGTACGGAATGCAAGAACCGTAATTACAACATGACGAAGGATAAGAAAGCTCATCCGGAACGCATGGAGACTAAGAAGTACTGCAAGTTCTGTAAATCACACACACTGCACAAGGAAACGAAGTAGTCGTCGGAAGGAAGTGGAGAGAATGGCTGAGAATACTAAAACTCAGAAAAAGAACTGGTTCAAAGGGCTTCAGGCAGAATTCAAGAAGGTTGTCTGGCCGGACAAGAAAACACTTGCAAGACAGACTACTGCAGTAGTGGCAGTGTCCGTAGTGCTCGGCGCAGTGATCGCAGTGATCGACGTGATCCTGAGATACGGAATTGACTTTTTGGTGAAATAGTTGACCGCAGCAGAAAGGTGATTGTATGTCAGAGGCAAAATGGTATGTGGTTCATACCTATTCAGGGTATGAAAACAAAGTTAAGACAAACATTGACAAGGCGATCGAGAACCGGCACATGGAAGATCAGATCCTGGAAGTCCGTGTTCCCATGGAAGAGGTTGTGGAACTGAAGAACGGTGTTCAGCGGACAGTGCAGAGGAAGATGCTTCCGGGTTATGTAATGATCCATATGATCATGAATGACGACACATGGTACGTTGTGAGAAATACCCGCGGCGTTACCGGATTCGTAGGACCGGGATCAAAACCGGTGCCGCTGGAGGACAGCGAGATGGAAAATCTCGGCATCAAGCGGGACGATGTGGTCGTCGACTTCGGAGTCGGTGATACTGTCACCGTTTTAAGCGGTGCATGGGAAGGCACGGTCGGCGTAGTTCAGAGCATGAACGAGCAGAAGAAGAGCCTGTCTATCAATGTTGAGCTGTTTGGCCGAGAGACTCCGGTTGAACTTGGTTTTTCAGAAGTGAAAAAATTGGATTAAGAATGAGTGGGAGGGAGCAATCCCGCCAATACCACAAGGAGGTAATTTAAAATGGCAAAAAAAGTAGAAGGTTATATCAAATTACAGATTCCTGCCGGCAAGGCAACTCCGGCACCACCGGTTGGACCTGCACTTGGACAGCACGGTGTAAACATCGTTGAATTTACAAAGCAGTTTAACGCAAGAACGGCAGATCAGGGAGATCTGATCATTCCTGTTGTTATCACTGTTTACAATGACAGAAGCTTCAGCTTCATCACAAAGACACCGCCGGCAGCAGTTCTTATCAAGAAAGCCTGCAAGATCAAATCCGGTTCAGGCGTACCGAACAAGAACAAAGTTGCTACGATCACAAAAGAGCAGTTAAAAGAGATCGCTGAGACAAAGATGCCGGACCTGAACGCTGCTACAGTTGAGGCTGCTATGAGCATGGTAGCCGGAACATGCCGTTCCATGGGTGTTGTTGTAGAAGAGTAAGAGTCGGGCATTCAGCGATGGACTAAACCCGAATGCAGAGGTTTATAGATTAGTGGGAGGGGCAATATCCCGCGAATACCACAAGGAGGTTTTTATAAAATGAAAAGAGGAAAGAAATATATCGAAGCTGCGAAACAGGTCGAGAGAGGAAACCTCTACGACAAAGAAGAAGCAGTTGCATTAGTAAAAAAGACAGCAACAGCAAAGTTTGATGAGACGATCGAAGCTCACATCAGAACAGGATGTGACGGACGCCACGCTGACCAGCAGATCCGTGGTGCGGTAGTTCTTCCGCACGGAACAGGTAAGAAGGTGCGCATCCTTGTATTTGCGAAGGACGCAAAGGCTGAGGAAGCAAAAGCAGCAGGCGCTGACTTCGTAGGCGGAGACGAGCTGATCCCGAAGATCCAGAATGAGGGATGGCTTGATTTCGACGTTGTTGTTGCTACACCGGATATGATGGGTGTTGTAGGACGTCTCGGACGTGTACTCGGACCGAAGGGTCTCATGCCGAACCCGAAGGCTGGAACGGTTACAATGGACGTGACAAAGGCGATCAACGAGATCAAAGCCGGTAAGATCGAGTACAGACTGGACAAGACAAACATCATCCACGTGCCGATCGGAAAAGCTTCCTTCACAGAGGAGCAGTTAGCGGACAACTTCCAGACGCTTATCGATGCAATCAACAAGGCAAGACCGGCAGCCGTTAAGGGACAGTTCCTTAAGAGCGTGACCCTTACATCCACAATGGGACCTGGCGTTAAGGTTAACCCGATGAAGCTTGCGTAATTGCATAATAAAATGATAGAAAAGAGATCCTGTTTACGGGGTCTCTTTTTTGTCGTTAAAATGCTGCTGTTTACACCGTACTTATGTGGGCGGAGCCAGGGCGTGAACAGTATTATTGAGATTAAGATCACACACAGCAATTTTTTTAAATAGATACGCAAATTTTACTAATGCAGTCTGTCGGATTCAAGACTATAATCTGTACAGAAGAATGCAAAAAGCTTAGTTTTGGACAGTTATAATAAGAGAAGAAAAGGAGACGGCAGTTTATGAAAACAGGATGCAGCAGTATCGATCTGTCCGGCATTTGGCAGTTCGCGATGTCTGAAAGGAAAGAAGATCAGGAATTCTGTGAGACAGTAAGGCTTCCGGGAAGCATGGATGAGAACGGGAAAGGCATTGATAACAGAGGAAATGTCTCTCCTACATTTCTGAACCGCGACCACATCTATGCAGGACCGGCAGTTTATCAGAGGAGGATCTGGATTCCCCGGGACTGGGAGGGGAGGAGGATCATCCTGTTCCTGGAGCGGACGAGAAAGACGCGGGTGTGGATCGACGGTGTTCCGATTGGAAACGGACAGCAGAAGAGCTACACTGCACCTCATGTCTACGATCTTGGCAGCCATGTGCAGACAGGCGCAGAGCATACTCTGACGATAGAGGTGGATAATTCTCCGGCAGGCCTGCCGGAGGCGATGTATACGACATTTGAAAAGGATTTCCCGTGGGGGCATATGGTCAGCGAGCATACGCAGACGAACTGGAACGGGATCGTGGGAGAGATGAAGCTGACTGCGCTTCCCTCAGTCTATATCCGGGAGTTCCGGATCAGGCCGGATACAGACAGGAAGACCGCGTGTGTAAAAATGAAACTGGCGCAAAGCGGCAGAGAAGAAGCTCAGGACGGCGTGATCGAGCTGAGGGCGTCCAGTTATAACAATGAGAAGCTGAGCCATACGCCGGCAGTGCAGAAGTTCCCGTTCCATTTCGAGGAAGGACAGGGAGAAACTGAGCTTTCGCTGGACTATGAGATGGGAAAGGGATTCCTCTCCTGGGATGAATTCTCTCCGACACTTTATCGGATGACGGCAGAAGTGTCCTGGAATAAGGGAGAAGAAAAGGAATGCTTTATCGCAGAAGAAAGCTTCGGGATGAGAAAATTCGAAACGCTGTATCTGGAAGACGGCGGAAAGCAGTTCGCCGTGAACGGACGTCCGGTGCAGCTGAGAGGAGAGATCAACTGCGCTGTATTTCCAATGACTGGATATGCGCCGATGGATCTGGATTCCTGGCTGAAGGTAATGAAGATCTATAAGGAATATGGATTTAACCATGTCAGGTTCCATACATGGGTCCCGCCGAGAGCGGCGTTTTGGGCAGCTGATCTGCTGGGACTTTATGTGCAGTTTGAGCTGCCCCAGTGGGGGCATAAGATGTTCGGCGATATTGACAAGGGAGATACATCTGCGGCGGATTATTACTGGGAAGAATCTATGAAGATTTTTAAGTGGGTGCTGAATTCGCCGTCTGCGGTCATGATGGCTCTGGGAAATGAACTGCGCCCCGGATTTTATTACTATGATGAATTCCTGGCAAGGCTGAAAGAAGCAGAACCGCAGCTTCTGTATACGGACATTGCGGGCTGGAGCGCATATACAGAGCGTGTGGATTTCTCCGGGTCAGTGCCTACATACGGGGAGGATTTCCTGCACAGGGTCGATCCCTCGACAGACTGGGATCACAGCGACAATGTGCAGAAGACCCCGGTCCCCTTCCTGGCGCACGAGGTCGGTCAGCTTCAGGTCTATCCGGATTATGAAAAAGATATTGAGAAATATTATGCGAAGCATTCGCTGCTGAAGCCTAGAAACCTGGAACATTTCCGCGGGATCCTGGAGAGAGCGGGGATGGGCGGACTGGATAAAGCGTTTAATCGTTCCTCCGGAGAACTCTCTGCGATGCTGTACCGCTATATGACAGAGAGTTATCTGCGGACTCCGGGAGCAGGCGGGTTCCAGCTTCTGGGACTTCAGGATTTCTCGGGACAGGGAACGGCGCTTGTCGGGATGATCGACGCTTTTATGGAATCCAAAGGGCATATTACTCCGGAAGAGTTCCGGCAGTCCTGCTCTGAGCTTGCCGTGCTTGCGAGGATGCCCGGATTTGTGTGGAAGAATAATGAGAGCTTTACAGCCGGCCTTGTGATCTCGAATTACAGTGCTTCTGATCTGCAGACGTCTGTGGCGTGGCGCCTTCAGGATGAGGACGGACAATGCGTTGCGGAGGGAGTGACTGACAGCGTTTCTGCGGCGCAGGGCAGGGTGACGGCAGCGGGAAGGATCCGGGCGGATCTGAGCGGGATCTCCCGCGCTGCGCGTCTGACGCTGCGGCTGGAACTGGAACAGATGCCGGATAAAGAGAGCGCACCTTATGCTGTCGGCGTGAATACTTATCCGGTGTGGGTATATCCGGAGATCGCGGAAGTGCCGGCAGATTCTGGGGATACTGTGATTTACCGCTGTGCCGGCGCTGACGCCGTGAAGGATCTGGAGGCAGGCAGGAAAGTGCTGATCATTTCCCGGGGGACAAAGGAGGCCCTTCCAAAGAGCCGGGCTGTGACCTTCCGTCCTGATTTCTGGAGCCCGATGTTCCACAGCGCGGACGGAGACGGCTATGTGCTGGGATGCAGTATCGATGCAGAGCATCCGGTATTCCGAGATTTCCCCACAGGAGTGTTCGCAGACTGGCAGTGGTTTGACATGATTGAAGGCTCCCGCAGCATTCTGCTGAATGATGCGCCTGCCGGACTGAAGCCCATCGTGCAGGCGATCCCGACGATCGATCTGGGAGAACGGCTGGGGACTTTGTTTGAGACCAGGGCAGGCGGCGGCAGGCTGCTGGTTTGTTCCCTCGATCTTATCGGCTGTTCTTCTCCGGTGGCAGCGCAGCTTCTCTATTCGATCAAGAAGTATATGGATTCGGATGAATTTGATCCGGAGACGGAGGTGGATCTGCCGCTCATAAGAGAACTTCTTCCGGAAACCTGTGAGACGGAAGCAGAGAGAAAAGATGCGGAGAGCGCGCAGGAGGAAGCGGATAAGACAGAGGCAGCGGACAAAGGCGCAGTGCATGGGGGCGGAGCTCCGGCAGATAAGACAAAGTTTTTCGAGGCGCTGGAGCAGGCGCGGACGCTCCGGAGAGAGGATTATGCCGCAGATGCATGGGAACGCTTCGATGCTGTTTATCAGCAGGCGAAGAGCTTTGGAGCACTGACAGGAGCCACCCAGCAGGAGACAGATGAGATGACGGATAAGCTGCTGACGGCAGCGGCGGATTTAAAAGCAAAGCAGTAAAAAATAGAATTTCTTTTTAGAAAAGCGGGGTATGATGGCTCATGCAGTCATCATACCCCGCTTTTCTATTCTGTCACGTACGGAATCGGTCACATCCGAAATCCATCAATCCGGAATCAGTCAATCCGGAATCAGTCAGCTCTGCAGTACGGTTTTATTGACATACACGCACTATTCACATACACTCACAGGGGTTCATTCAGAAAAATGGGATTCGACCAGGCAGTCCGCCCGCTGTGGTCCACGACCTCAACCCTCACATAGAGCTCTTCGCCGGAAAGACGGAACTCTCCGTGTGTGAGGCTTTCTCCGCTGCGTGCAAAGAGCGAATTTCCGAAGCTTTCGTATGTCACAAAATGGATTTCACGTGCATCGGAGCAGTCCACCTTTACGACGCCGTCCTCGGCTTCATATCGGTAGATCTCCGGACCGCTGGAGGAATAGAAATTGCCTTCCGCCAGCGCGCTGGTGACTGCTTCGATGGTGAGCTCCGGCGCATTTACCATGACCCAGCCGCCGCAGTAATCCTCCAGTGCAAAGTGTGCGTCGTCGGTGGCTATGCCCCATATTTTCCTGCCGCGCCTGAGCAGAGAATCCCAGTAGTCGATACACAGGCCGGTATGGCTCTCCACCGCACATCCGTAGTTATAGATCTCCATGGCAGAATAACCGTCCAGATCGATAAAATCTGTCAGTTCCAGGCGGGACCAGATTGGGTGATTGAAGACCGCGAGACAGCCTGCATTCCGGATCTCGTCCAGCGCGGACTGGACTGATCCGAGATCTTTCCACTTCCGCACAGGGAAGCGCTGCCTGTCTGAGAATCCATTTCCTGAGGATAGTTCATCTCCGGCTGCGTGGCGGCCGATTCCGAGCATGTGGTAAATACGCCACGGATCCGGATTGTTGCATGAGAGTTCGACGCCGGGAAGGATGAGGAAGTCTTCGCCGGTGAGCTCCCGGTTGTGCGTGTAGAGTTCGTGTTCTGTAAAAGCAAGGAACTGATATCCGTGTTCCCGGTATATCCTGACGATCTCCTCCGGCGTTTTCCTTCCGTCGGAATTGGTGGAGTGTGTGTGCAGATTGCCTTTATACCAGTTCCCTTTTGTGTGAAGTCCTGTTTTTCTCATGATTGAGCAACTCCTTTCTGCTGTAAATTTTTCTGCTATGCCTGATTTGCCGCGTCCCCGCGGTACTGCGTCGGAGTGACCCCGACCCACTTTTTGAAGGTAGTGCAGAAACTGCTCTCGGAGTGAAATCCTGTGCTGTAGCCGATATCCTTCACCGGCATTTCCGAGGATTTCAGCATGAATTTTGCGGCGGAGACCCGGGCGTTGATCAGATACTGGTGAGGCGTGAAACCGGTCTCCTTCGCAAAGCTCCTGGTGAAATGATACAGGCTCAGGTTGGCTTTTTCTGCCAGATGCTTCAGCGAGATCTGCTCCTGAAAATGGTCGTTTATATAGGCGACGCTGTCTATGATCGAGCTCGGCTGAGCCGATGATCTTCCGGCAGACGGCGCAAGGAGCCCGTCTAAGATATTCGTGATATAACCGGAGATCTCCGGCTCTATGACCGGCGATGCGGTGCGGAAGAGACTGCAGATTTTATTCATGCTGTGGATGAGCGCTTTTGGATTCTCAGGTCTCAGTACATTGCCGTACTGTGAACTGATCTCCTGGTAGTATTCCCTCGCCAGGGGACCATCGAAATGAAGCCAGGACGCCTCCCATTCTTCCTGGCTTCCGTACTGATGGGGGCGATAGCAGTCCAGCAGCACGAATTCGCCTTCTCTTGCGCGGTATGCGGAGCCGCAGGCAATGACGTCAACAGTGCCGTGAACGATATACATAATGAGGAAGCTGTCGAACCGGTCGCGCCGGATGTGGTATCCCGGTTCATAGATAAAATAACCGACATGCAGCGGATACAGATAGAGCTTGCGCGCAAGTGCGGTCGGCACATACACATAATAGTCTGACCGCGGAGATACTTTTTCTTCAAGGGACTGCATAGCGGACTCCTTTCGTTTTGAATCTGATAAGCCTATTCTACGATTTCGCAGAACAAATGACAAGGAAAAAGCAATTTTTAGAAACAGGTCAGCAATTTTTTGCAGTGATATACAGAATGGCGGGTGGTAGAATCTTGTATATGATCATGAGTGAAATATACAAAATGCGTGGAAAAAACGGCGGAAAAGTATAAAAAACGCACTTCTGCATTCCGAATCATATAAGAAGGATCCGAGGAACCATGCTAAAATCTAAGTATATTTTACGGAAAAGAAGGGAGGAGGCGGAAAAGATACGAATCATAGTAATACTGCGTAAAGGAGAGGTGAAATGAGAAGGTTTAAGAAAGCCGGCATCGGTCTGCTGCTGTGTCTGTGTATCTGTCTGTGCGCAGGGGCTGTTATTTTTGCTGTCAGGAGGAGAAATTCAGGAGAACTGGAGTATAGTGAGACAGAATTCAGGGAGCTCCTGGACGAAAATGCTCTTCTCTATGAGCAGAATCTCAGAGATGCATACAGTATACCGGATGATGTGAGTGTGAAAGACTGTCTCGGTGATTCCTATGATGAAGAACTCGCCAAAGAAAATGAAAAATATATCGCACGCAGGCGGGCGGTCCAGATCCTGGCGGAACAGTATTGTGACATCGAACCTTTAGACTATGATGAACTGCACGAGCTGATGGAAAGCGAGAATGCTTCCAGGGCGGAAAAGATTGCGGACGGAGAAGTTGTGTACGGCAATACGGAATTTGATTTCCCGGAGTTCTGTACCTATTACTTGGATGAGCTTGAGAGCTCTGTCCTGGATCGGATGATGGAAGAGTCTGATGTCGGCAGCGCTGAAATCGTGGAATATTACAGCAATATGGAAGAGCCCTTGTATACAGACGGAGAGAAGGTGTCCTACTATCTCTATACTACGGATGGATCGCTGCCTGATGTGAACAATGGAGAAAGGGAGAGCCTTGAACTGACCTTTGGGGAGATCCGGGACTATATCCGGCAGTACGGAGTGGAGGAAAATGTCTTCCTGAATTTTGAAAAAGATCAGGTGAACCTTCTGTACAGCGAGGATGGAAAGAATGTCTACATACAGTTTGCAGAGCTTGAGAAGGACACGGATCTGTCAGATGAAGAACAGGGAATGGTCCGGAGCATGATCGTGAGAGAGCAGTATGAAAAAGAGCTGGACGCAGTCGCAGAAAATTGGGGGCTGTGACCCCGGGCAGGAGGAAAAAATGGAAAAGAGAAAAACAGAGAATACGAAAATATTCAGCCTGATCCTGGCATGTCTTTGTGTTTTGATATTTGCTGTCGGCGGAAGGACTGTTCAGGCGGCAGACGGAGATCGGGTGAGCATTGCGTTCGATGACCCGAGCGTGACTTACAGTGAGGGGCACTGGAATAATTATGAGGATCGTCAGATGTATTCCAACACGGTGGGAAGCACGGTGACTGTCAAGTTTAACGGAACCGGGATCGCCGTGATCGGAGGGATCGCGAAGAACGGTCCCATTGCGGAAGCAAATATCGACAACGGAGCGGTAGTCGAGGACGTGGATTTCTTCAGCGCGAGCGGCACCGGTTCCGCAGGGACGGTTTATGAGAAGAGAGGTCTGGAAGACGGGGAGCATACACTGGTCCTGACCTTTACAGACCGGTACAATCCGGCGTACGGCGGCGGATTTGCCAGCATGCAGATCGCGGTCTTCGGATTCGAGGAGCTGCACTATTCCAACATCGAGAGAACAGTTACGGTAAACGGCGGTACGGCTGATCAGGAAACATATCTTGCCGGCGATACAGTGACGATCACTGCGGATGAACCGGCTGAGGATGAGCGCTTCGTCAAGTGGGAGTCCGGGGACGTCGATCTTGCGGACGCCTATGCCAAGAGTACGACTTTCGTGATGCCGGATAAAGACGTGACGGTCAGTGCGGTTTTTGAAGAAAAACGTACAGAGGCGGCGACATTCTATGTGGACAGTGAAAACGGAGACGACAGCGCGGACGGAAGGACGCCGGAGACTGCATGGAAGACACTGGCAAAATTAAACGACACGGAACTCATCGGGGGAGACCGCATTCTTCTGAAAGCGGGAAGTGTATTTGAAGATCAGGCTCTTTCCATCAAGGGCGGCGGCACAGCGGAGAATCCGATCATCATAGACATGTATGACGGAGAGGTCGTCGGCGCTGAGGCCGGAGAGAGGCCGCACATCAAAGGAAACGGAAAGAACAGCTTTGAGTACCAGGGAAATCAGATCTCATACGGTCTGCACATTAAAAATGCTTCTCACGTCCGGGTGAACAATCTCGAGATCTCCAATCAGGGAGATACCCGGAAGCTGTCAGTCGGAGTATGCGTGGAAGCGGCGGGCTGCGGCGTAATGCAGGGCGTATATATCGACAGTGTCTACATCCATGATGTAAACGGTACATATGAGGAGAAGACGCTCCCGAACGGCGGGCTTTACTATGTGGTGAGCGATCACTCGAATAACACCCGTTTTGATGATATCCGGGTAGTGAACAGTATTGTGAAGCGCGTCAGCCGCACGGGAATCTCTGTGGGAATGACGTCATCCACGGATCTCTGGGACGGACACGGCGGAAATATCCCGCAGGAAGTCCTGGATGCTTACGGACACACGAATGTACTGATCAGAAATAACTATGTGGAAGAGTCCGGCGGCGATGCAATCGTCCCGATGTTCTCGATCAAACCTCTGATCGAATACAATATCAGCAACGGAGCGAGCCAGAACACGAAGCATACTTCCATGTACAATGCAGGAATCTGGCCGTGGCGCTGTGAGGATGCTGTATTCCAGTACAACGAGTGCTACGGAACGATCCTCAACGGCGACGGACAGGCTTATGACTGTGACTGGAGCCGCGGAACGGTCTATCAGTACAACTACAGCCATGACAATGAGGGCGGATTTATCTTGATCTGCCAGTCCGAGGTGCTGGACAGCGTGGTAAGATACAATATCAGCCAGAATGACCAGAGATGCCTGTTCCTCACATCGAATACACATAATGCAGATGTTTACAACAATACCTTCTACATTGGAGAGGGACTGGACACAGAAGTTGTAGAAGACGTGGGCGGAGTTGCGACGCTGAAGAACAATATTTTCTACAATCTGGGCACATCGACGACAACGACATGGGGAAGAAACTTCTCCTATGAGAACAATCTGTACTACGGATATGACAGTACGCCGGAAGACAGCAGCAAGATCATTGCTGACCCGATGTTCGCCGATCCGGGAACAGGCGGCACAGGAGTGCTCGGCGATTCTGCCATCGATACACTGAGGGGATACCGTCTCAGGGAAGGCTCGCCGGCGATCGATGCCGGACTTGAGATCGAGGACAATGGCGGAAGAGACTACTTTGGAACACCGCTTACAGATGGGAAGACAGATGTCGGCGCGGCAGAATACACAGCGCCCGTTTCAACAGCAGTCCTGGAGTATATGATAGAGATTGCCAGAACGGCCGACACCGAAGGTGTTGTTCCGGCGGTAGTGGAGAAGTTCAATAAGTGCCTGGCAGATGCAGAGGATCTGCTTGCGAGAGCACAGGCTCAGGATGCATCTGTGACGCAGGAGATGGTCGACGAGAACTGGGGAGAGCTGATGAGGATCATGCAGATGCTTTCATTCAGACAGGGAGACAAGACTGACCTGGGGAAAGTGATCGAGATGGCGGACGGTCTTGACCTGGAGAAATATCTGGATGCAGGACAGGATGAGTTCAAGGCAGCTCTTGAGGAAGCAAAAGCAGTAGAGGCGGATGAAAATGCAATGCAGGATGAGGTTGACCGGGCATGGAATAAACTGCTGACTGCGATGGGAAATCTTCGGCTGATACCGGACAAAGATCTGCTTGAGGAACTTATCAGCCAGGCGCAGGCGGTCAATGCAGCGGAATATACTGAAGAGTCTGTACAGGCGTTAAACAGCGCACTGGCAAGGGCGGTCGCGGTATATAATGACGGACAGGCTGATGAGGCTCAGGTAAAAGCGGTGGAGACAGAGCTCAGGGCATCTCTGGATCAGCTTGTGAAGAAGGAAAGCGGCAGTGCCGGAGACAGCGGCGCAGGTGATACAGGTTCGGGCGGCTCTGCTGCGGGCAGTACAGATACTGGCAGCGGGGATAAGCTGAGCGCATCAGCAGGAGACACCGTCAATAAGGGCGGAAGCACCGTACAGAAGACAAACGTTTCGGCAGACCGTGCAGTTAAGACAGGGGATGAGATGAACCCGGTATGGCTTGTCGCAGTTATGGGGGCCGCACTTGCTCTCATCGCGGCCGCACAGAAGAACAGACAGCGGAAACACTAGAAGAAACAGCGTTCTGCTGAATGACTTCCTATAAAGTTTAAAGAAGACCGGGGAGAGATCCGAGAACAGGAGCTCTCCCCGGTCTTCTTCTGTGCGGAGAACAAAAGCAGAGACGGCAGTTTCCCTGTGGAAGGATGAAAAGAGCAATTTTTTGAAACTCAATGGCAAGAAACGCTAATGATTCCGCCGGGTTATCCGGATATAATATGTATAAATACCGAACCAGACGGAACAGGTGACTCAGGGAAAGGAAGAAGAAGATGAGTGAAGCAAGAATATGGGAAGAAGAGGTAGTGATCCCGACCTATGAAGTTGGAGTGCCGGATAAGAATCCGATGTTTCTGGAGAAACGAGTCTATCAGGGCAGCAGCGGAAAAGTGTATCCGTACCCTGCCACGGAAAAGATCAGCCGCGTGAAAACAGACAGGACATATCACGCGGTCTTTCTTGAGAATGATTATATAAAGGTGATGGTTCTCCCGGAACTCGGCGGAAGGATCCAGAGGGCTTATGACAAGACCAACGGCTATGACTTCGTATATTACAACCACGTGATCAAGCCGGCTCTGGTCGGGCTGCTGGGACCATGGATCTCGGGCGGCATCGAATTCAACTGGCCGCAGCACCACAGGCCGACTACGTTCATGCCGGTGGACCATCTGATCCGGGAGAATGAGGACGGCAGCAGGACCCTTCTCGTCAACGATGTGGATCAGATGTACGGGACAAAGGGGATCGCCGCATTTACTCTCTATCCTGACAAAGCATACATTGAGATCAGAGGCCAGCTCTACAACAGGACGTCGCTGCCCCAGACGTTTCTCTGGTGGGCGAATCCGGCCGTCCCTGTAAACGACCATACACAGTCGATCTTTCCGCCGGACGTCCATTTTGTCATGGACCACGGGAAAAGGGATGTGTCCAGATTCCCGATCGCAAAGGGCGTTTATTACAAGCATGACTACAGCGAGGGCGTAGACATCTCACGTTATAAGAACATACCTGTGCCGACCTCTTATATGGCGGAAAAGTCAGACTATGACTTCGTCGGAGGCTATGACTACGGAAAAGAGGCGGGCATCCTGCATGTGGCGGACCATCATGTTTCGCCGGGGAAAAAGCAGTGGACATGGGGATGCGGCGACTTCGGCAAAGCCTGGGACCGGAACCTGACGGATGAGGACGGCCCGTACATTGAGCTGATGACCGGTGTATATACGGATAATCAGCCGGATTTCACCTGGCTGAAGCCGTTTGAGGAAAAGGTGTTCAGGCAGTATTTCATGCCGTATAAAAAGGTCGGACCGGTGAAGAACGCCACGATCCACGCTGTCTTGAATATGGAGGTCTCGGAGAATGAGATCGCTCTGACAGTCTACGGCACAGAGAGATATGAGAATGCAGAGATTGTCTTAAGCTGCAGGGGAGATGAGATCTATCGGGAGAACACGGTCCTCTCGCCGGTGGATATCTATGAAAAGACAGTCCCCTTCCGGGCGGAGAAGCCGTCAGATATCCGCGCCGCCGTCTATGCGGGCGGAAAGCTTCTTGTGGAATATCAGCCGAAAGAGGAGGGGATCCCGGAGACCGCAAAGCCGGCGGAGGCGGCAAAGGATCCGGAGGAGATCATGACCAATGAGGAGCTCTTCCTGACAGGACAGCATATCGAACAGTACCGCCACGCGACGTACCTCCCCGACCCGTATTATCTGGAAGGTCTGAAGCGGGATAAGGGAGATATCCGCATCAACAATGCCTACGGCCTCCTGCTGCTTAGGAGTGGGTGCTTTGGCGAGGCGGAAGGGTATTTCCGTCAGGCGCTGAAGCGGCTCACCTGGAAGAATCCGAATCCGTACGACAGCGAGGCGTATTACAACCTCGGGCTTGCACTGTTCTATCAGGACAGAAAGGAGGAAGCGTTTGATGCATTCTACAAGGCGACATGGAGCAACGAGCAGCAGGAGATGTCCTTCTATTATCTTGCGGCCATCGAGTCAGAGAAAGGCCATTATGAAGAGGCTCTCGAATTTGCAGAGAAAGGGCTTGTGAAAAATGCCCACAACATCAAGGCGCGCGGCCTGAAAGCGGTGATCCTGAGGAAGCTCGGCAGAACAGAGGAGGCGCGCAGGCAGATCGAGGAGAATCTGGAAGTGGATCCTTTTGACTATCTCTCAAGATTCGAGCTCGCACAGGTCAGTCCAAAGCGCGATGCGGTCCTTCGTGAGATGAATGCCCTGATGCGCGGTTTCCGGGAAAGTTATCTCCAGACCGCGCGGGATTATGCGGAATCCGGCTGCCTGAAAGAGGCACTGGCAGTCCTTGGAGAATGCTCAGACGATTATCCGATGCTTACATATTACAGAGCATACTATCTGAACCGGCAGGGAGAGACGGAGGCGGCAGAAGAAGCGTGCAGAAAAGCGGACAGCTGCCCGCCGCTGTACTGCTTCCCGAACAAGCTGGAGGATATCGCCGTGCTAGAAGGCGCCATGGAGCTGTATCCGGAAGGGGCGATGGCGTACTATTATCTCGGCGATCTGTACTACGATAAGCTGCAGTACGAACGGGCGGTCCGCCTGTGGGAGGATGCTGCCGAGAGAAGACCGGAGTTCCCCACCGTGCACAGGAACCTTGCCCTGGCATACTACAATAAGCAGGGCGAGCCGGAGAAGGCGCGCGCAGAGATGGAGAAGGCGTTTGCCCTGGATGAAACAGACGCGAGAGTGTTCCTTGAGCTGGACCAGCTCTATAAGAAACTGGGAGTGGATTTCGAGACGCGGCTGAAAAATTATGAAGAGCATATCGGACTCACCCGTATGCGGGACGACGTTATGATCGAATATGTGACGCTCTGCAATCTTCTCGGCATGCATGAAAAGGCTTATGAGACGATCATGTCCCACACCTTCGGACCTTGGGAGGGCGCGGAAGGGAAGATCGCGGCCCAGTATAAGACTGCACTCCTTGAGATGGCGAAGAAGATGATGGAGGAGGAGAAGTATGCAGAAGCGGAAGAACTGCTGGAACGCTGCCTGTCCTATCCGGAGAACCTGGGAGAGGGGAGGCTGGAGGGAACGAAGGATAATAATATCTACTATTATCTGGGCGTTGTGAAAAAGCACCTCGGCAAAACAAAAGAATCCCTTGACTGCTTCCATCTGGCGGAGCTCGGGGAAAATGAGCCGGCTGGAGTGATGTATTATTATGACCAGCCGGCGGATATGATTCTCTACAAAGGGCTTGCGAAGCAGGAGCTGGGAAAGAGCCGGGAGGCTCATGCATGCTTCAACAAGCTGATGGATTACGGCGAGCAGCATCTGGGGGATGAGATGCGGGTCGATTATTTTGCGGTCTCGCTGCCGGATTTCCTGATCTTCGACGATGATCTGAACAGAAAGAACAAGGCCCACTGCTATTATCTGATGGGGCTGTCCTATCTGGGGACAGGAGAGAACGAGAAGGCTGCGGCGAAGTTTGAAAAAGCGCTGGAATATGATTACAATCATCAGAACTGCCGGACTTATCTGAAAATGGCGCGTCGGTAACCGCTAAATGAAAAAAAGTGGTTGACAAATACGAAATGCTGTGTTATGCTTTACCAGCAACTGCCGAAGACAGTAGGTGCTGTGAAGCGTAAGGACAAAACGCCTACCGAGGAAAGTTAGATTTTATACGAAAGTATGGATTCAAACCTCTGCGTCTTTGGATACAGAGGTTTTTTACATGTTAGACTTTGGCAGTACACGCAGAATAAAATAAGGAGGTGTACCCGAAAGTGGCAAAAGTTGAATTGAAACAGCCGATCGTTCAGGCAATCGCATCAGAGATCGAAGGCGCTCAGTCAGTCGTTCTTGTTGACTACCGCGGACTTACAGTTGCTCAGGATACAGAGCTTCGTAAACAGCTCAGAGAAGCAGGTGTGACATACAAGGTTTATAAGAACACGATGATGAAGAGAGCTTTCGAGGGAACAGAGTTCGAAGGTCTTGAGGGATGCCTGGAGGGACCGAGCGCTATCGCAATCTCAAAGGATGACGCTACGGCACCGGCAAGAATCATCTGCAATTTCACAAAGGACGCTCCGGCTCTTGAGCTTAAGGGCGGCGTAGTTGAAGGAACAGTTTATGACATCGCAGGACTGACAGAACTTTCCAAGATTCTTTCAAGAGAAGTTCTTCTTTCCAGACTGCTTGGAAGCATGCAGTCACCGATCGCAAACTTTGCTCGTGTTATTAAGCAGATCGCTGAGAAAGACGGCGAGGCGGCACCGGCAGAGGCAGCGGAGGCTCCGGCTGAGGCAGCAGAGGCGGCTGAGGCACCGGCAGCAGAATAATCCGGACAGCACTCGGAAGAGCGCATAGGGACAAGGATTCAGAGATCCCGTCAGGGATGACAACGATTATAAGAAAAAGAAAAAATGGAGGATATTAAAAATGGCTAAATTGACAACAGCTGAAATGATCGAAGCGATCAAAGAGTTATCAGTATTAGAGTTAAACGAGCTTGTAAAAGCTTGTGAAGAAGAGTT
>CAJFQZ010000017.1:0-27234 GCA_904419285.1 Lachnospiraceae bacterium UBA1818 | reverse complement strand
ATCACAGGTCTTGGACTGAAAGAAGCAAAAGAGCTTGTTGACAACGCTCCGAAGGTAGTGAAAGAGGCTGTTTCCAAGGCAGAGGCTGAGGAGATCAAGGCTAAACTGGAAGAGCAGGGAGCAGAAGTCAACCTGAAATAATCGCCTTTGATGTGATGAGAGGACCGCAGAAGATAAAAATGCTTCTGCGGTTTTTTGCTTTTGACACCGTTGAAGAGCAATTTGTATGCAGATTGTGGTGACATATCACATATAGAGAAAAAAGTCAAGAGAAAAATGATGAAACTCGTTAATTATTGTTGACAACAAAAAGAGCTTTGTGGTATAGTAAAAAATGCGCTATTATGGAAAGGTGTGCCATATTAGCGGCAGATATACTGTCGCAGGGCTCTTTTCATATATACATTAAATGAATGAGGAGTGAAACGTCAATGGAGAAAAACAGAATTCGTCCCATCAAAACCGGAAAAAGCTTCCGCATGAGCTATTCCAGGCAGAAAGAAGTATTGGAGATGCCCAACCTCATTGAAGTTCAGAAGGATTCCTATCAGTGGTTCCTCGATGAAGGACTCAAAGAGGTCTTCGACGATATTTCCCCGATCGCTGACTACAGCGGACATCTGAGTCTGGAATTTGTCGATTTTACGCTTTGTGAAGACGACGTGAAGTACACGATCGACGAGTGCAAAGAGCGTGATGCGACTTACGCGGCGCCTCTGAAAGTCAGAGTAAGGCTTTATAATAAGGAAAATGATGAGATAAACGAACACGAGATCTTTATGGGAGATCTCCCGCTGATGACAAAGACGGGAACCTTTGTGATCAACGGCGCAGAGCGTGTTATCGTAAGCCAGCTTGTCCGCTCTCCGGGTATTTACTATGGAATTGCCCATGACAAGCTCGGTAAGAAGCTCTATTCAGCTACCGTGATCCCGAACCGAGGCGCCTGGCTTGAATACGAGACAGACTCCAATGACGTTTTCTATGTGCGTGTTGACAGGACGAGGAAAGTACCGATCACAGTGCTCATCAGAGCGCTCGGAATCGGAACGAATGCCGAGATCATAGAGCTTTTTGGAGAAGAGCCGAAGATCCTTGCAAGCTTTGGAAAGGACACTGCTGAGAATTATCAGGAGGGTCTGCTTGAGCTGTACAAAAAGATCCGTCCGGGTGAGCCGCTTGCGGTAGACAGTGCGGAAAGTCTCATCACAAGCATGTTCTTCGACCCGCGCCGGTACGATCTCGCGAAAGTCGGCCGCTATAAATTTAATAAAAAACTGATGCTCAAGAACCGTGTCACAGGACAGATCCTCGCAGAGGATGTTGTGAGCCCGATCACCGGTGAGATCGTTGCGGAGAAAGGCACGAAGATCACCCGTGAGATCGCGGATGCGATCCAGAATTCCGCAGCTCCGTATCTGTGGGTAGAGGGAGAGGATGAGTCAAGGAACATCAAGATCCTTTCCAATATGATGGTGGATCTGGAGGCTGTCACAGGCATTGATCCCCACGAAGTCGGCGTGAAGGAGCAGGTGTACTATCCGGTGCTGGCAGGCATCATCGAGGAGGCTGCCGGAGATATCGACGAGATGAAGAGCATGATCAGACGCGATATCCACGACCTGATTCCGAAGCATATTACCAAGGAGGATATCCTGGCTTCCATCAACTACAATATGCATCTTGAGTACGGCATGGGAAATGACGACGACATCGACCATCTGGGCAACAGACGTATCCGTGCGGTAGGAGAGCTTCTCCAGAACCAGTACAGGATCGGTCTTTCAAGACTGGAGAGAGTTGTTCGTGAGAGAATGACGACGCAGGATCAGGAGGGAATCTCTCCGCAGTCTCTGATCAACATCAAGCCGGTGACTGCAGCTGTGAAAGAGTTCTTCGGTTCCTCCCAGCTGTCCCAGTTCATGGATCAGAACAACCCGCTTGGTGAGCTGACCCATAAGAGACGTCTTTCAGCCCTCGGACCGGGCGGTCTGTCAAGAGACCGTGCAGGATTTGAGGTCCGCGACGTCCACTATTCACACTATGGAAGAATGTGTCCGATCGAGACCCCTGAGGGTCCGAACATCGGTCTGATCAACTCCCTTGCGACCTATGCAAGGATCAATGAATACGGCTTTATCGAGGCGCCGTACCGGAAGATCGACAAGTCCGATCCGATGAACCCGCGTGTTACGGATGAAGTTGTTTACATGACCGCTGATGAGGAAGACAACTATCATGTGGCTCAGGCGAATACGCCTCTTGATGAGGAAGGCCACTTCATTAACAAGAACGTATCCGGTCGTTACCGCGAGGAGACGCAGGAGTACGAGAGAAATAAATTTGATTACATGGATGTGTCGCCGAAGATGGTATTCTCGGTGGCTACAGCCCTCATTCCGTTCCTTCAGAACGACGACGCGAACCGTGCGCTGATGGGATCCAACATGCAGCGTCAGGCGGTGCCGCTCCTCACGACAGAGGCTCCTGTCGTAGGAACAGGAATGGAAGTCAAGGCAGCAGTCGATTCCGGAGTCTGTGTTGTCGCAGAGGAAGCCGGAGTTGTGGAGAGCTCCACATCGACTGAGATCGTAGTAAAACACGATGACGGAACAAGAAAGTCATACAAGCTGACTAAGTTCCAGCGAAGCAACCAGAGCAACTGCTACAATCAGAGACCGATCGTTGACAAAGGCGAGAGAGTGGAGAAAGGACAGGTCATCGCAGACGGTCCGTCTACATCCGGCGGCGAGATGGCGCTTGGAAAGAACCCGCTGATCGGTTTCATGACCTGGGAAGGTTACAACTACGAGGATGCTGTCCTCTTAAGTGAGAGACTGGTTCAGGATGACGTCTATACTTCTGTCCATATCGAAGAGTATGAGGCAGAGGCCAGGGACACCAAGCTCGGACCGGAAGAGATCACCAGAGATATTCCGGGTGTCGGCGACGATGCGCTGAAAGATCTTGATGAGAGAGGAATCATCCGGATCGGAGCAGAAGTCCGCGCAGGGGATATTCTGGTCGGAAAAGTGACTCCGAAGGGAGAGACAGAGCTCACCGCTGAGGAGAGACTGCTCCGTGCGATCTTCGGCGAGAAGGCGCGCGAGGTAAGGGATACGTCCCTGAAGGTGCCGCACGGCGAGTACGGTATCGTAGTTGATGCCAAAGTATTCACAAGGGAGAACGGCGACGAGCTGTCTCCGGGTGTGAACGAGTCTGTAAGAATTTACATTGCACAGAAGAGAAAGATCTCCGTCGGAGATAAGATGGCCGGACGTCACGGTAACAAGGGTGTCGTTTCCCGCGTGCTTCCGGTTGAGGATATGCCGTTCCTTCCGAACGGACGTCCGCTGGATATCGTGCTGAACCCGCTGGGCGTGCCGTCCCGTATGAATATCGGACAGGTGCTCGAGATCCACTTAAGCCTTGCGGCGAAAGCCCTCGGATTCAACATCTCCACACCGGTATTCGACGGTGCGAACGAGAACGATATCATGGATACACTTGATCTCGCCAATGATTATGTAAATCTTGAGTGGGATGAATTTGAGAAGAAACACGGCGAGGAACTTCTCCCGGAAGTGCTCCAGTATCTGTCTGACAACAGAGAGCACAGAAAGCTGTGGAAGGGCGTGCCGCTCTCCAGAGACGGAAAGGTACGTCTGCGTGACGGCCGTACGGGAGAATATTTCGACAGTCCGGTAACCATCGGACATATGCATTATCTGAAGCTGCATCATCTGGTAGACGACAAGATCCATGCCCGTTCTACCGGCCCGTACTCACTGGTAACGCAGCAGCCTCTGGGAGGAAAAGCCCAGTTCGGCGGACAGCGTTTCGGAGAGATGGAGGTATGGGCACTGGAGGCTTACGGTGCGTCGTATACTCTGCAGGAGATCCTGACAGTGAAGTCCGATGATGTTGTAGGACGTGTGAAAACATATGAGGCGATTATCAAAGGGGAGAATATCCCTGAGCCGGGTGTTCCGGAATCCTTCAAGGTGCTCTTGAAAGAGCTGCAGTCTCTTGCCCTGGATGTCCGCGTGCTCCGCGACGACAATACAGAAGTCGAGATCATGGAGAATGTGGATTACGGCGAGACAGACCTGCGCCACATTATCGAAGGAGACAGGAAATACCGCGATGAGAATGAATCTTTCGGAGACCACGGATTCACCGAGCAGGAATTTGTCGGCGAGGAGCTCGCAGACGTAGAGCCTGAGGAAGAGCCGGATGACAGTGACTTCGGAGATGACGATATCAGTTTTGACGAGTACCCGGGTGATGAGGAAGAATAGGAGGAGCCAATTCTATGCCAAATAATAATGAACAACAATATCAACCGTTAACCTTTGATGCGATCAAGATCGGCCTGGCTTCACCGGAAAAGATTCTTGAGTGGTCCAGAGGTGAAGTGACCAAGCCGGAAACGATCAACTACAGGACATTAAAGCCGGAGAAGGACGGTCTGTTCTGCGAGAGGATCTTCGGACCCAGCAAGGACTGGGAGTGCCACTGCGGTAAGTATAAGAAGATCCGTTATAAAGGTGTTGTGTGTGACCGCTGCGGCGTTGAGGTCACAAAGGCGAGTGTGCGCCGTGAGCGTATGGGGCACATCGCCCTGGCGGCGCCGGTATCTCATATCTGGTATTTCAAAGGCATCCCGAGCCGCATGGGACTGATCCTTGATATCTCACCAAGGACTCTGGAGAGAGTGCTGTACTTTGCTTCCTATATCGTGCTGGATAAGGGAGAGACAGATCTGCAGAACAAGCAGATCCTGTCTGAGGCGGAGTATCAGGAGCAGAAAGAGAAATGGGGCAGCGGCGCGTTCCGCGTAGGCATGGGCGCCGAGGCGATCAAGGAGCTGCTCGAGGCGATTGACCTTGACAAGGAATACGATGAGCTGCAGAAGGCGCTTGAGAATGCGACGGGACAGAAGCGCGCAAGGATCGTGAAGCGCCTGGAAGTGGTGGAAGCATTCCGCGAGTCCGGCAACAGGCCGGAGTGGATGATCCTGACAGCAATCCCGGTGATCCCGCCGGATCTGCGTCCTATGGTACAGCTCGACGGCGGACGTTTTGCAACGTCTGACCTGAATGACCTGTACAGAAGGATCATCAACCGAAACAACCGTCTGAAGAGACTGCTTGAGCTGGGAGCGCCGGATATCATCGTGCGCAACGAGAAGCGTATGCTCCAGGAGGCAGTGGATGCTCTGATCGATAACGGCCGCCGCGGCCGTCCGGTCACAGGACCCGGAAACAGAGCTCTGAAATCTCTTTCAGACATGCTCAAAGGTAAGTCAGGACGTTTCCGTCAGAACCTGCTCGGAAAACGTGTCGACTATTCCGGACGTTCCGTTATCGTCGTAGGACCGGAGCTGAAGATCTATCAGTGCGGTCTTCCGAAAGAGATGGCGATCGAGCTGTTCAAGCCGTTTGTTATGAAAGAGCTTGTTGCAAACGGAACAGCTCACAATATAAAGAATGCAAAGAAAATGGTTGAGAGACTGCAGCCTGAGGTATGGGATGTGCTCGAGGAAGTGATCAAGGAGCATCCGGTCATGCTGAACCGTGCCCCCACGCTTCACAGACTGGGTATCCAGGCATTTGAGCCGATCCTTGTGGAAGGTAAAGCGATCAAGCTTCATCCCCTCGTTTGTACGGCATATAACGCCGACTTCGACGGAGACCAGATGGCTGTCCATGTACCGCTTTCCCAGGAGGCTCAGGCAGAGTGCCGTTTCCTGCTCCTCTCACCGAACAACCTGCTGAAACCGTCCGACGGAGGTCCGGTGGCTGTTCCTTCGCAGGATATGGTCCTCGGTATTTATTACCTGACACAGGTAAGACCCGGAGCCAAGGGCGAGGGAATGTTCTTTAAGAGCGTCAGCGAGGCGATCCTTGCATATGAGAACGGATACATCACACTGCATTCCCAGATCAAGGTGCGTGTGTCCAAGACAATGCCTGACGGAACAGTGAAGACAGGAACGATCGATGCGACGCTCGGACGACTCCTGTTCAACGAGATCATTCCGCAGGATCTCGGATTTGTTGACAGAGAAGTAGAAGGAAATGAACTCCTTCTTGAAATTGATTTCCATGTAGGAAAGAAACAGCTGAAACAGATCCTCGAGAAGGTCATCAACACACACGGGGCAACACAGACGGCGGAAGTGCTGGATGACGTAAAGGCAATCGGATATAAGTTCTCCACGAGAGCTGCCATGACGGTTTCTATCTCTGACATGACCGTGCCGCCGCAGAAGCCGCAGATGATCGAGGAAGCGCAGAATACAGTAGACAGGATCACAAAGAACTATAAGCGAGGCCTCATCACAGAGGAAGAGCGTTACAAAGAGGTTGTGGAGACATGGAAGGCAACTGACGATAAGCTGACAGACGCCCTGCTTTCCGGTCTTGATAAATACAATAACATCTTCATGATGGCGGATTCCGGAGCCCGTGGTTCTGACAAGCAGATCAAACAGCTTGCCGGTATGCGTGGTCTGATGGCTGATACGACAGGACGTACTATCGAGCTGCCGATCAAGTCCAACTTCCGTGAAGGTCTTGACGTACTGGAGTACTTCATGTCCGCTCATGGAGCTCGTAAGGGTCTGTCCGATACAGCGCTTCGTACAGCCGATTCCGGATATCTGACAAGACGTCTGGTCGATGTATCACAGCAGCTGATCATCCACGATGCTGACTGCGTGGGACCGGATGAGGAGATTCCGGGAATGTATGTAAGTGCATTCATGGATGCAAATGAAGAGATCGAGAGCCTCCAGGATCGTATCACAGGACGTTTCTCCTGCGAGGACATCAAGGATAAAGAAGGCAATGTACTTGTCAAGGCGAACCATATGATCACACCGAGACGTGCTGAGCGCGTGATCAAGAAAGGTGTGGATGAGAACGGTGAGCCGATCAGCAGAGTGAAGATCCGTACGATCCTTACCTGCAGATGCAAGAACGGTGTATGTGCGAAGTGCTACGGAGCGAACATGGCGACCGGAGAAGTCGTTCAGGTCGGCGAGGCAGTAGGTATCGTGGCAGCGCAGTCTATCGGAGAGCCGGGTACACAGCTTACCATGCGTACGTTCCATACCGGTGGAGTTGCCGGTGATGATATCACTCAGGGTCTTCCCCGTGTCGAGGAGCTTTTCGAGGCAAGAAAGCCGAAGGGACTTGCGATCATCACAGAGTTCGCCGGAAGAGCGACGATCAGCGATACAAAGAAAAAGCGCGAGGTCATCGTTACCAACGAAGAGACAGGCGAATCAAAAGCATATCTTATTCCGTACGGATCACGTATCAAGATCCAGGACGGCGTGATGCTTGAGGCCGGAGACGAGCTTACAGAAGGTAGTGTGAATCCGCACGATATCCTGAAGATCAAGGGACTCCGTGCAGTTCAGGATTACATGCTCCGAGAGGTACAGCGTGTATACCGTCTTCAGGGTGTTGATATCAACGATAAGCATATCGAGGTCATCGTGCGCCAGATGCTGAAGAAGGTGCGTGTGGAGGAAAGAGGAGATTCTGATTTCCTTCCGGGTACAATGGCAGATGTGCTTGAGTTTGAGGATGTGAATAAACAGCTTGAGGCTGACGGACTGACTCCGGCAACAGGAGAGCAGATCATGCTTGGTATCACGAAGGCGTCACTTGCTACAGATTCCTTCCTGTCGGCAGCATCCTTCCAGGAGACCACAAAGGTCCTGACTGAAGCTGCCATCAACGGAAAAGTCGATCATCTGGTAGGTCTGAAGGAAAACGTTATCATCGGTAAACATATTCCGGCTGGTACGGGTATGAAGAAATACCGCGATGTACGGCTTAACACAGATATAGAGATGGAGTCCGAGCTGGATCTGGACGAGGAGATCAGTCTGGATGAAGATGCAGATCTTCCGGAAGGAACCGAAGCTGAGGGCGAGGTACAGACGGATGAGGCGGAAACAGTGGCAGATGATGTCCAGGAGGAAGCTGAGGCTGATACGACAGAAGAATAATGAGAATAGAAAAACTGCCCGCCAGTTATCAGATCGATAACTGGCGGGCAGTTTTTTAGCTGTACGTTTGAATGAATGCGTTACATCATCTGGCTGTCATCTTCATCTTCAGCCATCCTGTATCCTACGCCCACTTCCGTGTAGATGTATTTCGGCTGGGCAGGATCGGTTTCAATCTTCCTCCGGATGTTAGCCATATTGACCCGGAGAATCTTATTGTCGCCGTCTGCGTAGGGCCCCCATACATTGGACAGTATGGTTGAATATGTGACCACCTTCCCGGAATTCTGAGCGAGAAAGGCAACGATCTTATATTCGATGGGCGTAAGATGGACAGGGTCCTGACCGATCTTGAGCAGCCGCCTGGAGAAGTCAAGAGTCATCTCGCCGTGCCTGTATGGACGGATATAGAAAGTGCTGTCTGTCCTGAGCCGGTTGCTGTGGCGGAGAGACGCGCGGATACGCGCCAGCAGTTCAGAGGTCCCGAATGGTTTGGTGATATAGTCATCGGCGCCCAGATCCAGCGCCTGGACTTTCTCGTGTTCGGCCGTCCGGGCGGAAATGACGATGATCGGAGTGCTTGTCCAGGTGCGGACTTCACTTATGACCTTGTTTCCGCTCATATCCGGAAGTCCGAGATCCAGAAGGATGATATCAGGACACTGGGAGCGGATCAGGTCGAGTCCCTGTGTCCCATTGTCCGCACAGAGCACGCGGTAGTCATGGCGCTTCAGCACCTTCCCCATAAAGGTCTGTATGTTCTTTTCGTCTTCAATGATCAGGACTGAGAATTTAGGCATGATAGATCAGTTCTCCTTTTCTTTCGGAAGAGTAAAAATAAATTCTGCGCCTTTTTCACGGTTTTCGGCCCGGATCGTCCCTCCGTGCGCCTGAATGATCGTCCTGCAGATGGAAAGGCCGATCCCCATGCCGCGATGCCCGTCCGGGGTCTCGGATGAGAGCTGCTGACCCTCGAATATATGGGGAAGAGCGGCGCTGTCGATTCCTTTTCCATAGTCCCGGACAGAGAAAACAACAAGCTCTTCTTCTTCGCGGATCGCCAGGTCGACAGGTTCTGTACTGCCCGAATGGACGACCGCATTCTCAAGAAGATTGATCAGCACCTGCTCGATCAGAGTGGGATCCATCGGAAGCATGAGAAAATCTGTGGGCATGGAAACACGGATGCGGACGTCCGGAAGACGTTTCTGCAGACGCCGGATCGCTTCAGAGACAACCTCCTCCACTACTTCGGCAGATTTTTTGACTTTGTTGTCAGAAGTATCGTCGATCCGTGTGACAGTCAGAAGATTTTCCACCATATTTAGGAGCCATTCGGAATCCTCTTTGATATTCGAGACAAGCTCCAGCCGGTCTGCCTCGGAAAGATCTCTGTAGTTCTCGAGGAACGAGGATGAGGAACCGATAATACTTGTCAGCGGCGTGCGCAGATCATGGGAGACGGCACGCAGCAGGTTCGCGCGAAGCTTCTCCCTGTCCGCCTCAGCCAGTTCTTTCTCCCTCTCGGCGATCGCAAGCCGCTGCTTTTTCAGGGCAGTGGTCGTGGTGCTGGTGATCAGGGAGATCGCGAGCATGCCGATAAAATTCACAGGATATCCTGTGAGGGAAAAATTGATCCTGAAATACGGATAGGAGAAGAAATAATTTACAGCGACGACACAAAACAGTGCCGTCGCTATTCCATAGAAATATCCGGTTGTCTTCAGCGCAATAAGGATCAGTGCAAGAATATAGATAACGGTAATATTCGAAGGATTCTTATTGCCAAAGTGAAAAAAGCAAAAGGATAATCCAGTTGCTGCTGCAAGCAGTATTACAGTAAATAAAACATCAGAAAAAATTCTTTTCATAAACAGTCATTAGATCAGCGGATCAGATCGGCTCTCCGTTTTTGTATTTCCGAACGACATTCTGGATCCTCTCGTTAGGACTCAGGATGGAGCTGATCGAACCGTCGTGATTCAGCGTGTCGATGATCAGAGCGATATATTTGCTCATATCGCAGTTGATATAGTACGGTTTGGACAGGAGCTCCGGAGTCTGATAGATCAGATTGGTCGTCAGGATTCCTGTAATGATTCCGTCCTCATATGCTTTGTCGAATTTTTCCATACCATTCGTAAACAGGCCGAAGGTTGCTGCGGCAAAGATGCGGTTAGCCTTTCTGCGCTTCAGTTCAGTCGCAACCTCGATCATGCTGTCTCCGGAGGAGATCATATCGTCGATGATGATGACATCCTTGCCTTCCACAGAACTTCCAAGAAATTCATGCGCGACGATGGGGTTGCGCCCGTCTACGATACGGGTGTAATCACGGCGTTTGTAGAACATTCCCATGTCCAGTCCGAGCACATTCGCAAGGTAAACGGCACGGTTCGTTCCGCCCTCGTCAGGGCTGATCGCCATCATATGATCGCTGTCGATCTGAAGATCCTTCACGGTGCGGAGCAGACCTTTGATAAACTGATAGGTAGGCTTCACAGTTTCGAATCCGCTGAGCGGGATAGCATTCTGTACTCTCGGGTCATGTGCGTCGAATGTGATGATGTTGTCTACGCCCATGCGGACGAGCTCCTGAAGTGCGAGAGCGCAGTCCAGGGATTCACGGGAACTTCTCTTGTGCTGACGGCTTTCATAGAGGAACGGCATGATGACGTTGACACGGCGTCCCTTTCCGCCGACGGCGGCAATGATTCTTTTCAGATTCTGGAAATGATCGTCAGGCGACATATGATTCGTGTTTCCTGTCAGAGAGTAGGTTACACTGTAGTTGCAGACATCTACCATCAGGTAGAGATCTTTTCCGCGGACAGACTCGGAGATGATGCCTTTGGCCTCTCCGGAACCAAAACGCGGAACCTCTGCGTTGACAAGAAAAGTATCCTTCTCATATCCGGCGAAAGCGATGTCGTCTCTGTGCTCGTTCCCGCTTTCGTGGCGCCATTTGACGAGATAATCATCAACCTTTTTTCCGAGTTCCTCGCATCCGGTGAGGGCGATAAGCCCGAGGCTTCCGACCGGAATGTTTTCTAAGATTCGTTCTGTTCGACGTAACATGAGTGATCCTCCCTGTGTTCTAATTTTTTCTT
Source organism: Lachnospiraceae bacterium UBA1818 (assembly GCA_904419285.1). GTDB lineage: Bacteria > Bacillota > Clostridia > Lachnospirales > Lachnospiraceae > Mediterraneibacter > Mediterraneibacter caccogallinarum. Next base: position 16,095 of record CAJFQZ010000017.1, on the reverse strand, counting down.
GATACGTATATCATCACCGATTATCTTCAACAGAGTATAGCTGCTCGTGATCCTGGAGAAAGACCGCTCAGTGTAGAGATCGGCGAGCGACTCCAGCGAGAGATTTGTTGAGATGATCGTTGATTTCTTGTCCAGCAGCCTTTCATTGATGCAGGTAAAAAACTGGGATGCAATAAAGGCGTTCGTGTATTCACTGCCCAGGTCATCGATGATCAGAAGATCGCAGCTGAAGATATATTCATACATATTGCGCGCGTCCACATCCTTTTTGTCAAAGGCTGTCTGGGCGAGCGCATTGAACAGCTGCGGTGCAGAGAAGTAGAGGACAGAGAACTCCTTATCCATGATCTCCCTCGCGATGCAGGTTGAGAGATAGGTCTTGCCTACCCCCACATCTCCGTAGAAGAAGAGATTATGGAATTCGCTGCCGAAAGTATCGATAAACTGATGGCAGATCCTGAGCGTATCCTGCATGATGGCACGCGCAGAGCGCCCAGTCTTTTTATCATAATAAGAAGCAGAGTAAAAATCAAGCCTGAAATTTCTGAAATCCGCGTCAGCAGGAAGCTCTTTCATATTGGACTGTTCGTAGAGGAGACGGATGATCGCCTTCTTAAAGCAATGACATTTCTGGTTCCCGATATATCCGGTATCCCTGCAGTCGCTGCACTCATACACAGGTTCCAGATAGTCCTCCGGGAAACCGGCGGAGACGAGAAGGTCCTTTTTGCTGCTGCGAAGGATGGCGAGCTCTTCTTTAAGTGAAGAGATGGCTTTGTCATCCCCGTTGAGCAGTTTCTTCCCATACTGTACGGAAAGGATGGAAATAGACTCGTCCAGAGCCTTGAATTCCGGAAGCTTTTTATATACCTCCTCATAGCGGGCCGTCTGTATATCATGGCTTCTGAGCTGTTTCCTTTCATAGTCCCGCATGATAGCATAGTACTGTGAGTTCTTTAGTCCCATGAAGCAAACTCCTTTTTAATTACTGTTTAACAACTGTTCCTCAAGAGAGTCCATATCATAACTGCGTCTTTCAAAATTATTCAGATTTCTGGTCACTGCTTTCGATTTTGCAGCCGCCGACCTGCGCGCTGCAGCTGAGCGTTCCTTCTGATATGCCTCATCCAGGGCGTCAATGTCCGTAAGATGACGGATATTATTATTGTGCCACTTTGTCAGGATCGAATCCGCGTATTCAAAGCTGGGCTGATGAGTGGCAGAGATCGTCCTGCGGCAGGCCTCCTGGATGATTTCTGAAGTAAAGCCGTAGTCCTCCGCCCATTTCTTTATATATGCGAGTTCTGAGGAAGCGGGGCCTCTGTTCTTGATCCCGAAGGCGTTCAGTACGGTAAAGCAGTTCCTGTTGTAGGATGCGGACTGCTCGCGGGCCTGGGAAACAGTTTCAATCCCGCTGTCAGCCCAGGAAAGAGCGACTTTCTGAATATAATGCATGCTCTTGTGGCCGTTCTCCACGCAGGTCTCGATCAGATATTCGATCAGGTCTGCGGACATGTGGAGCGTGTCATAGAAGTAGGTGATCGCATCCACATCCGTACGGGTCAGCGTCTTCCCGAGATACTGTTCCGCGATGAAAAGAAGAGACTTCAGCTCTTTCTGAGCGCGGAATGTATCGATCGGCACAGCCTTGGCTGTGGATACCGGGGGCTCCGGAGCAGAGGACTGTGCCTCACGGAGCGGAGCGGGGGACTGGACCGGAGCCTGAGCGGGAGCCCCGGAAGTCTTTGCCGTATTCTGTGACAGCCCGGTCTTCTGCAGTTCGATCCCGGCGATCCTGCCGTCCGCGTCCTTCTCCAGTCGAAGAAGCCCTTCTGTCTCCCAGTAGCGGAAAGCCCGGAGGATATCGTTCTCCGTATTGTTCAGGCAGTCGGCTATCATTGAGATGGTAAGAGAAGAGCATGGGTCGTCGAGATGGCGCAGAAGGAAAAGATATACTTTTACAAACTCGCCGTTCGCATTTACCATGTAGTTGTCAATAAAGTCATTCGGCAGCAGTGTCGCGTTCGTCTGACATCTGTTTTTTAAAGTTAATGTTTTCATACTGATTCTGTCCTACTTTCTGTCACGGTCCGGCTGATCCCGCCGGGTTATACTGCAAAGCTGATACCAGTGTGCTGTCGCTTTGTCTTCTGTGTCCATAATAGAAGGGCACATCATTGGGATGACATGCCCTTTGTGATTGTGCTCATTATAACATCTAATGATAGTGTTAAAAAGCATTTTCTCGTGGGTAAATCCCGCTTTTTTGTAGATAACTCTGTGCAGAAAGTGTGGATAACTCTGTTGAAAATATGGATAAATGCGGAATTCTCGTGCAGAACCGGCGTTTTTCGGCGGCCTCCGAGGTGGATTACTTTACCAGGTCCTCACCTACGGTGACGATATCGCCGGCGCCCATGGTGAGCAGAAGATCACCCGGTCTGCAGTTCTCTTTTAAAAATGTCTCTATTTCGCCGAAGCTGGGGAAGTAGTGTGAATCTGTCCCGAGCTTTGCGGTTTCCTCCGCCAGGTCAGCGGAGGAGATCCCCAGCGTGTCTGTCTCTCTGGCGGCATAAATATCTGCCAGGACGAGATGATCCGCATGGGAGAGAGCCTCGGCAAATTCGTGGAAAAATGCCTTTGTACGTGTATAAGTATGAGGCTGGAACACGCACCATACATCATTGTGAGGATAGTGCTGCGCAGCCTTCAGGGTGGCTTTGATCTCGGTCGGGTGGTGGGCATAGTCATCTACCACGGTCACACCGTTGAAGGTGCCCTTGTACTCAAAGCGTCTGTCTGTGCCGCTGAAGGAGAGAAGACCTTTCTTGATCGTCTCCATCGGGATGTCCAGAAGCTCTGCCACTGCGATGGCGGCGAGTGCGTTGGAAACATTGTGATCCCCTGTTACGGACAGAGCGATGTGATCTGTTTTTTCTCCGTGTTTTACCAGGTCAAAAGAAACATGCCCTTCTTCATTATAAGTGATATTGACCGAACTGTAGTCAAAATCAGGAGAGGAGCCGTATGTGACAACGCTGCAGTCAAGTCCGCTGTAAATCTCCGGGTAATCCTTGATCTCTCCGTTTATAACAAGCGTGCCGTCGGACGGAAGGAGCGCTGCAAACTGATGGAAGGAGTGTCGGATATCTTCCAGATCCTTGAAGAAATCCAGGTGGTCTTCTTCAATATTCAGTATCACACTGATCTTCGGGAAGAAGTGAAGGAAACTGTTCGTGTACTCGCAGGCTTCTGTGAGGAAAGTTTCGGAACTGCCGACGCGGATATTGCCGCCGATGGCCTTGAGGATTCCTCCAACGGAGATCGTGGGATCCAGGTTCCCTTCCAGAAGGATATGGGAGATCATGGAAGTCGTTGTAGTCTTTCCGTGAGTTCCGGATACAGCGATCGGAGTGTCGTAGTTCTTCATGAGCTGTCCGAGAAGTTCCGCTCTTGTCAGCATCGGGATCTTGCGGGCGACCGCTTCGATCAGTTCAGGATTCGTTCTGCTGATCGCTGCCGTATATACGACACAGTCGATATCATCCGTGATATTTTCCGCTTTCTGCCCGTAGCAGATACGTGCGCCCTCCGATGCCAGCTTTCTGGTCAGGGGGGACTCCTTTGCATCAGAACCGGATACGGTAAAGCCCTCTTCGAGAAGTATTTCTGCAAGTCCGCTCATACTGATGCCGCCGATGCCGATAAAATGAATGTGGATCGGTTTCTGAAAATCAATCTTATACATTGCGCATGCCCCTTTTTTCTCTTTATTTGCTACTGTTCCCATCTGAAACTCCGTGCGCAGGCATCTCCGCGGCGGTGAAGCGCCCCGGGGCCGTGCTTTGTGGCGAGTCTGCTCATGTTAACAGTAATTTTAAAAAAAATTAAAGCAGTTTTGTCATAAACCTATCTTATCTTTTATATTATACTATATATGGTAAAAATTAAAAGCAGTTCTTTTTGTCTGAATTTCACAAAAAGCTGAAAAAAAACGCAAAAAAATTGTAAAAATTATTGGCTAAAGAAAAATATATGGTATAATGAATGAAACCAACTAGAAATGAGGTGACGCAATGTTTAAAAAGGAAATGATTGCCATGCTGTTGGCGGGCGGACAGGGCAGTCGGTTGGGAGTCCTTACTGCAAAGGTTGCAAAACCTGCTGTGGCTTTTGGCGGTAAGTACCGTATTATTGATTTTCCGCTTAGTAACTGTATTAATTCAGGCATTGATACTGTCGGAGTACTTACACAGTATCAGCCTTTGCGTCTGAACACACACATCGGGATCGGCATTCCGTGGGATCTGGATCGAAATGTGGGAGGAGTTTCGATTCTGCCACCCTATGAGAAGAGCTCGAACAGTGAGTGGTATACGGGTACTGCGAATGCGATCTATCAGAATATGAATTATATGGAGACATATAATCCGGATTATGTTCTGATCCTCTCCGGCGACCATATCTATAAGATGGATTATGAAGTAATGCTGGATTATCATAAGGCGAATAAGGCAGACGTCACGATCGCGGCAATGCCAGTTCCGATTGAGGAGGCGAGCCGTTTCGGAATCGTCGTGGCGGACAGCGACGGGAAGATCCAGAAGTTCGAGGAGAAACCGGAACACCCGAGCAGCAATCTGGCGTCGATGGGAATCTACATCTTCAGCTGGCCGGTGCTCAGGGATGCGCTTCTGGCGCTGAAGGATCAGCCGAACTGTGATTTTGGAAAGCATGTTATTCCGTACTGTCATGAAAAGGGAGACAGGCTGTTTGCATATGAGTACAACGGCTACTGGAAAGACGTAGGCACGCTCAGTTCATACTGGGAGGCCAACATGGAACTGATCGATATTATCCCGGAATTTAATCTTTATGAAGAATTCTGGAAGATTTATACGAACAGCGCGAATATTCCACCTCAGTATATCGCGGAGCAGGGCGTAGTAGACAGATGCATCATAAGCAATGGTTCGGAAATCTACGGTGAAGTCCACAGTTCAGTGCTGGGAGGCAGCGTAATGATCGGAAAAGGAAGCGTGGTGCGTGATTCGATCATCATGCAGGGCGTTACGATCGGTGAGAACTGTGTGATCGATAAGGCGATCATAGCGGAGGACACAGTGGTCGGCGATAACACGGTCATCGGAGTGGGAAGTGAGGTCCCGAATAAGATGAAACCGAATATATACAGCGGAGGACTGGCGACGATCGGTGAGAATTCAGTGATCCCTGCGGGAGTTCAGATTGGAAAGAACACGGCGGTCAGCGGCGTTACGGTGGCGGAGGATTATCCCGACGGCGTGCTGGCGAGCGGAGAAACATTGATAAAGGCAGGTGACAGAGTATGAGAGCGGTAGGTATTATCTTAGCGGGCGGCAACAGCAGGAAGATGAAAGAGCTGACAACGAGGCGCGCAGTAGCGGCGATGCCGGTTGCCGGAAGCTACAGGGCGATTGATTTTGCACTCAGCAATATGACGAATTCTCATATTCAGAAGGTCGCGGTCCTGACACAGTATAATGCCCGTTCCCTGAATGAACATCTGAATTCTTCCAAGTGGTGGGATTTCGGAAGAAAGCAGGGCGGACTGTACGTGTTCACGCCGACGATCACTGCCGATAACGGCTACTGGTATAGAGGAACCGCGGATGCGATCTATCAGAATCTGGATTTCCTCCGGAAATGTCATGAGCCGTACGTGATCATCACATCGGGCGACGCGGTCTATAAGCTGGATTATAATAAGGTGCTGGAATATCATATCGCGAAGAAGGCGGATATCACAGTCGTCTGCAAGGAACTGGAGCCGGGAGACGATGCGACCCGATTCGGCACGGTCCGCATGAACGAGTCCAGCAGGATTGAAGAGTTCGAGGAGAAGCCGATGGTGGCACATTCTCATACGATCTCCACCGGTATCTATGTGATCCGAAGAAGACAGCTCATCGACCTGGTAGAGCACTGTGCGGAGGAAGAGAGACACGATTTTGTAAATGATATTCTGATCCGGTATAAGAATCTGAAAAAAATATATGGATATAAGATCAACAGTTACTGGAGCAATATTGCAACCGTAGACGCATATTATAGGACAAATATGGATTTCCTGAAACCTGAAGTGCGGAATTACTTTTTCAGAGAGCTTCCGAGCGTGTATTCAAAGGTGAGCGATCAGCCGCCGGCAAAATATAATCCGGGCGCAGTCGTGAAGAACAGCCTTGTCGGAAGCGGAAGCATTATTAACGGCACGATAGAGAATTCAGTGATCTTTAAGAAAGTTTTTGTGGGAAATAATTGTGTGATCAAGAATTCCATCATCCTGAACGATGTATATCTTGGAGACAACACGTACATTGAGAACTGTATTGTTGAGAGCCGGGATACGATCAGGGCAAATACAAGGCACGTTGGTGAGAACGGCGTAAAAGTAGTAGTTGAGAAAAACGAACGATATGCATTATAACCGGCGGGCCGGAGATAGTGCGGAGGGAGAAAGGAGATCAGGAGAGTATGCAGATTACTGATGTACGCGTACGGAAAGTCGCAAAAGAGGGGAAGCTTAAGGCTGTTGTTTCTATCACGATCGATGATGAATTTGTTGTTCACGATATTAAGGTGATAGAGGGAGAGAAAGGTTTATTTATCGCAATGCCGAGCAAGAAAGCGCTGGACGGCGAGTACCGCGATATCGCGCACCCGATCAATTCAGGTACAAGAGAGAGGATCCAGACTACGATCCTCCAGAAATATGAGGAATCTCTGGCGGAAGAGCCGGAAATGGTCGTTGACGGGATGTGAATGAGGCGGCAGGAAGAAGAACGATAGAATAATTGAACAGTGAACATAAGGAGCGCCGCGGCGGGTGGTTTACCACTTTGGATGCGGCGCTCATTTTCTGCACGGTGCAGATCCGGGAAATGCTGAGACAAGGAGCAGGCCGGGGGACGGAGTCCGGGGGTTCATGGCAGCTCAAAGTGCATGGGACGGTGATCCGACGGGTGGAAAAATTCCAGCCTGTATGCGCAGAGTTTCAGCGGCCCAGGGGCCGCCGTGCCGCCGTACTTCCTGTCTCCGGCCAGAGGGCATCCGAGATGCGACATCTGTACCCGGATCTGATGATGGCGTCCTGTATCGAGCCGGATCTCAACTAGAGAATATACTGTCCCGTTCTCATTGCGCGTCCCGGTCACACGGTAATGGAGCCTGGCGGCTTTTGCCCCGGGAGTCTCTTTTGTGCAGACACGGGATGTGTTGGTCTTTCCGTCCTTTACGAGATAATCTTCCAGATCAGCTTCCGGAGGAGCGAGAATGCCGCAAACCTCTGCGCGGTAATATTTCCCAAAACCGGAAGAGGTGAGCTGGCGGTTCAGATCCTTTGCTGCTTCCGGTGTCTTTGCGAATACGAGGAGTCCTTCCACAGGCTGATCGAGCCGGTGGATGACGGCAAGATAGGGAGGCCTCCCCTGAGAAACGGATTTCCCCGGGAGACCGGAGCGCGCTCCTGCAAGATGATTCTTGAGGATGCTGACCAGGTCCGGCGTGCTGACGCGGCTGGTCTGGACGGGGATTCCGGCGGGCTTGTGGCAGACGATGATCTGCCTGTCTTCATAGATGATCCTGGGTTTCATTTTCCTGATTCCTTTCCTGGTTAATTACTGTTCACGCTGAACTGCTGGACTGCCGCCGCATGCGTGGTCGCCGCGCTGACATGCTCCTGCTTTGCGCTTCCTGCTGAGACTGCTCATGAGGGCGGCAGCTGTGGGTTTTATTCGCGCTTATGGACAGTAACCTTTCTTATCCGGTATTCTTGACTTTTGATGTCGTTCAGACTAAACTGATTATCATATAAAAGATCATTCAGGTCAAGCGCAAGGAGGAAATCCATGGTTAATAATGAGTGGGAACGATTTGGAGACGAGATACGACGGACAATACAGAATGCAGTGGATTCCCGGGATTTCAGCAGACTTAATCAGACCATAGCAGATACAGTGAACCAGGCTGTCGACAATGTGTCGCGGGGGATCCGAAACGGCGGCTGGTATCGGGAAAATCCGATGAACAGAAACGGGCGCGAAAGTATGCCGGGGGGACCGCAGACAGGCCGTCCGCAGGGGACGCCCTCAGAGATGAAGCCGGTAAAGCAGAACCTCTATCTAAAAGGGACTACGACGAAGATCGGCGGAGCCTTTCTTGCCGCTACAGGATATATTTTCGGGATCGGGACGCTGGTGCTTCTGCTCGTCGCAGCGGCGGCAGCTGTGGCCGGCGGATGGGGAACAATGCTGACCGCAGGAGTCGCGGCCCTTGGCGTTTTTACCCTTGTCTTTGGCTGGATGGCGGGGACAGGGACAAGCATGGTGTGCAGTGTGGGGCGCTTCAGAAAATATCTGAGTGTTCTTAAGGATAGAGAATACTGTGATGTGAAAGAGCTGGCGCAGAAAACAGGACGCTCTGTCAAGTCGGTGGTCAAGGACCTGAAGAAAATGATCCGGAAGGGATGGTTCCGGCAGGGGCATCTGGATGACCAGGGGACCTGTCTGATGGTCAGCGACGAGGCGTACCGTCAATATACCGGACTGATGGAGCGCATGAGACGGGAGAAGGCGGAGCAGGAAGCAGCGGCGGAGAAGGCAAGGCAGGAGTACTCAAAGCTGTCTCCGGAGATACAGAAGATCGTCCGCACCGGGGATGAATATGTGAGGAAGATCCGGGAGGCGAACGACGCGATCCCAGGTGAAGAGATCTCGGCGAAGATCTCGAGGATGGAGACGCTTGTGGACCGTATTTTCGACCGTGTAGAGCAGAACCCGGAATCAGTGGACGATATCCGGAAGCTGATGGAGTATTATCTTCCGACGACGATAAAGCTGCTGGAGGCATATGAAGATCTCGACTCCCAGCCTGTCCAGGGAGAAAATATTATTTCATCGAAAAAGGAGATCGAGAAGACGCTGGATACGCTCAACACTGCTTTCGAGAAGCTGCTGGACGACCTGTTCCAGGACACGGCATGGGATGTGTCATCGGACATCTCGGTGCTGAACATGATGCTTGCCCAGGAGGGGCTTACAGAGGACGGTCTTACCGGAAAAAAGAAAAACTAGAATGCTGTCCGGCAGATAATCAGAACGATCGCGCAGAAGTGAGCTGCGCATTGTATAAAATCACGGAGGAATGAAAAAATGAGCAATGAATTTGAAGATCTGAGCACAACGCCCACGCTGACCCTGGACCCGTTCCAGACTCAGGAAGAGAAGAAACCGCCGGTTGAGGCGGAGAAGCAGGAACCGGCACTGGATGAGAGTATCCTCACTGAGGAAGAGCGGAAGACGGTGGATGAGTTTGCAAAGCAGATCGATCTTACGAATTCCGCGATGGTGCTGCAGTACGGAGCGGGGACGCAGAAAAAGATGGCTGATTTCTCAGAGGCTGCCCTGGAAAACGTAAAGTCCAAGGATCTCGGCGAAGTGGGAGAGCTCCTGAGCGGCGTGGTAAAAGAACTCAGGGACTTTGATGAAGAAGAGGAAAAGGGGTTTTTCGGATTCTTTAAGAAGGCTTCCGGCAGGATCGAATCCATGAAGGCGAAGTATGCCAAGGCGGAGGCAAATGTCAATGAGATCGTAAAAGTGCTGGAGAAGCACCAGGTACAGCTGATGAAGGATACTGCTCTGCTGGACAAGATGTATGAGTTGAACCTTACTTATTTTAAAGAGCTGTCCATGTATATCCTTGCGGGAAAGAAGAAGCTGCAGGAAGTGCGGAGCACCCGGCTGGCGGAACTTACAGACAGGGCGCAGGCTTCCGGGCTGCCGGAGGATGCGCAGGCGGCAAAAGATCTTGACTCCATGTGCGAGCGTTTTGAAAAGAAGATCCATGACCTGGAGCTGACCAGGATGATCTCTATCCAGACAGCACCTCAGATCCGTCTTGTGCAGAATAATGATACGCTGATGGTAGAGAAGATCCAGTCCACGATCGTGAATACGATCCCGCTGTGGAAGAGCCAGATGGTACTTGCGCTGGGAGTGGAGCACTCCACACAGGCGGCAGAGGCACAGCGCAAGGTGACGGACATGACGAACAAGCTGCTCAGAAAGAATGCGGAGAAGCTGAAGATGGCGACCGTCGAGACCGCGAAAGAATCGGAGCGCGGCATCGTGGATATGGAGACGCTGAAGGCAACGAATGAATCTCTGATCTCCACCCTGGACGAAGTGATGAACATTCAGAGAGAAGGCAGACAGAAACGCAGGGAGGCAGAGGCTGAGCTGCAGAATATGGAGCAGGAGCTGAAGAATAAATTGCTGGAGATCCGCGGATGATTCTTGACAACGGCTGTGTTTTTCGTTAGAATCACAGATAGTTCCGGTCTGGACCGGAAACTGTGCGATGAACGGGATTAGTATATAGGAAGGAATGCCACAGAGAGGAGGCGGCTGGTGAGAGCCTCCGCAGGACACTATAGAACCGGCCCGGGAGCTTCCGCATGAAAGTGCGGCGCAGGTCTGCGTTAGAGACAGAAGAGTGAACGACATATGCGCGGCTTTCAGACGGGCATGTGGAGTTAATTAGGGTGGTACCGCCGAGAGATTCGGTCCCTTGTTTTCAGGGACTGAATGTCCCGGCGTTTTGTTTTTTTTATTCCATAGGAAATTGTTTTTCTATGAAATAAAATGCTCCGCGAGGATCGCACTGCGGCGGATTGGAGGATGCCGCCTGTGCGACCCACCGCAGGCGGAGAATCCTGCAGAGCAGGATTCTTTTTATAGTATTGTATTGGAAAAGGAGAAGGAAAATGGCAAAGGAAAAGAAGCTGGTACAGTCGATTACTTCCAGAGATGAAGATTTCGCGCAGTGGTATACAGATGTTGTGCGCGAGGCGAAGCTGTGCGATTATTCAGGCGTAAAAGGCTGCCTGAACTATCTGCCGAACGGATATGCGATCTGGGAGAACATCCAGGCAGATCTGGACAGAAGATTCAAGGAGACAGGAGTGGAGAATGTCTATCTTCCTGTCCTGATCCCGGAGAGCCTGCTGCAGAAAGAGAAGGACCATATCGAGGGATTCGCTCCTGAGGTCGCATGGGTCACCCATGGAGGAATGGAACAGCTCCAGGAGCGATTCTGTATCCGTCCTACATCTGAGACTCTGTTCTGCGATGTGTGGAGCAAGACGGTTCAGTCCTACCGCGATCTTCCGAAAGTGTGGAATCAGTGGTGCTCTGTGCTCCGCTGGGAGAAGACGACAAGACCGTTCCTGCGTTCCAGAGAGTTCCTCTGGCAGGAAGGACATACGATCCATGCCACATACGAAGAGGCGGAAGAGCGGACTAAGATGATGTGGGAAGTGTACAAGAGCTTTGTCGAGGAAGATCTGGCGATCCCGGTCGTTGCGGGAAGAAAGACAGAGAGCGAAAAGTTCGCAGGCGCCCAGGATACTTACACGATCGAGGCGCTGATGCATGACGGACAGGCGCTGCAGTCGGCGACCAGTCATTTCTTCGGAAATGCATTCCCGGATGCCTTCAATATTAAATATGCAGATAAGAACAATGAGCTCCACAGTGTCTACGAGACTTCATGGGGACTGTCAACAAGGATCATAGGAGCGATCATCATGGTACACGGCGATGACAGCGGACTGGTGCTCCCGCCGAGAATCGCTCCGGTACAGACAAGAGTCATCCCGGTCGCACAGCACAAGGAGGGTGTCCTGGAGAAGGCGAACGAACTGCTTGAAGCACTGAAGGCAGCAGGCTACCGGGCGAAGATCGATGATTCCGAGAAGAGCCCGGGATGGAAGTTCAGCGAGCAGGAGATGCTTGGAATCCCGACCCGTATCGAGATCGGACCGAAGGATATCGAGAACGGACAGGTTGTAGTCGTACGCAGGGATACCAGAGAGAAGATTGTTGTGCCGATGGATGAAATCACAGTGAAGCTGGGTGAGATCCTGGAGACGATCCAGAAGGATCTGTATGCGAAGGCAAAAGATTTCCTTGATTCCCACATCAGCACGGCAGTCACGATGGATGAGATGAAAGAGGCTGTCCAGAACAGGAAAGGCTTCGTGAAAGCAATGTGGTGCGGCGAGGAAGCATGCGAGGATGAGATCAAGGCTCAGACCGGAGGGGTGACATCCAGATGTATCCCGATGGAGGAGGAACATCTCTCTGATGTGTGCGTCTGCTGCGGAAAGCCGGCGAAGCATATGGTTTACTGGGGAAGAGCATATTAATACTTTGACTTGATGCAAAGAGCAGGATCCGGAAAGCGGACCTGCTCTTTTTCAGCCGGAATCTGTATCTGCGTATCTCCGGCAAGTCCGAAGGAGGAGCGGCGGGCAGGCCGTATTAAACATTCTGGGGATTTAGCGCTGCACCCGTCAAATCCGGATTAAATCTTTGAAAAATCCCTTGACATCCGAAAATAAACGTAATAAACTAATCTAGCGTGCATGAAAATGAGGCGTTGTTTTTGTGCGCGGAAAGGATAATGACAAGATTATCCGCAGCCCCTTGTGACATAAGTCATGAGGTAACGAATAATTCATAGGAGGTGAAAGAAATGCCAACATTTAACCAGTTAGTTAGAAAAGGACGTCAGACTTCTGAGAAGAAATCTACAGCACCGGCACTTCAGAAAGGATACAACTCTCTGAGAAAACGTGCGACGAACACATCTTCACCGCAGAAGAGAGGTGTGTGCACAGCTGTTAAGACAGCTACACCGAAGAAGCCTAACTCAGCTCTGAGAAAGATCGCCAGAGTTCGTCTCTCTAACGGAATCGAAGTAACAAGCTACATCCCGGGCGAAGGACACAACCTTCAGGAGCACAGCGTTGTTATGATCCGTGGAGGAAGAGTTAAGGACCTGCCGGGTACAAGATACCACATCATCCGTGGTACGCTTGATACAGCAGGTGTTGCTAAGAGAAGACAGGCGCGTTCTAAATACGGCGCTAAGAGACCGAAAGACGCGAAGAAGTAATGAACGCTTAATGAGTTCAAGCGTAAGCGAAGAACGAATTTAGTGTGAATACTGTTCTTCGGAACTTGGCGGGGATTCCATGAGCCAGGCAAGAAGAACTACCTTAGCACGAAGTAACTAAAGTGTTAAATCGTATCACAAACAGAACTATGATTATCGTACCTCATTGGACTTTGAGTTCAGTGAGTATGGGTTGCGGATTATAATATAAGTCCCGCGGCCACGAGCATAGAAAGACACATGTGAGTACCGATGAATTAATCCCGGTTTGACCGGAAAATATGATTAAGGAGGGAAGGACCGTGCCACGTAAAGGACATACTCAGAAGAGAGATGTATTAGCGGATCCAATATACAACAATAAAGTTGTTACCAAGCTTATCAACAACATCATGCTTGATGGTAAGAAAGGTGTAGCACAGAAGATTGTATACGGAGCATTTGAAAGAGTAGAGGCAAAGGCTGAGAAGCCGGCAATCGAAGTGTTTGAAGAGGCTATGAACAACATGATGCCGGTACTGGAAGTTAAGGCAAGACGTATCGGTGGAGCAACATACCAGGTACCGATCGAGGTCAGAGCTGACAGAAGACAGGCGCTCGCTCTTCGCTGGCTGACAATGTACTCCCGTCAGAGAGGCGAGAAGACAATGGAAGAGAGACTGGCGAATGAAATTCTTGACGCAGCGAACAATACAGGCGGCGCTGTGAAGAGAAAAGAAGATATGCACAAGATGGCAGAGGCAAACAAGGCGTTTGCGCACTATCGTTTCTAATTATCTTAGGAGGAAAAAATCTTGGCTGGAAGAGAATATCCATTAGAGAGAACCAGAAATATCGGTATCATGGCGCATATCGATGCGGGTAAGACAACGCTTACAGAGCGTATTCTTTACTATACCGGTGTTAACTATAAGATTGGTGATACTCATGAGGGTACTGCTACCATGGACTGGATGGAGCAGGAGCAGGAGAGAGGTATCACGATTACCTCAGCAGCTACGACATGTCACTGGACTTTGGAAGAGAAGACAAAACCGAAGCCGGGTGCACTTGAGCATCGTATCAATATCATCGATACTCCGGGACACGTTGACTTTACCGTAGAGGTTGAGCGTTCACTTCGTGTACTGGACGGAGCCGTAGGTGTTTTCTGTGCAAAGGGCGGTGTTGAGCCTCAGTCAGAGAACGTTTGGCGCCAGGCAGACACATACAATGTACCGAGAATGGCTTTCATCAATAAGATGGACATTCTTGGAGCTGATTTCTACAATGCAGTAGATCAGATCAAAACAAGACTTGGAAAAAATGCAATCTGTCTTCAGCTTCCGATCGGAAAAGAAGACGAATTCAAGGGTATCATCGACCTGTTCGAGATGCAGGCGTATATCTACAATGACGAGAAGGGTGACGACATCTCAGTTACAGATATTCCGGAAGAGATGAAGGATGAGGCTGAGCTGTATCACACAGAGCTTGTAGAGAAGGTCTGCGAATTGGACGACGACCTTATGATGGAATACCTCGAGGGTGAGGAGCCGTCAGTAGACGCAATGAAAGCAGTACTGAGAAAAGCAACATGCGAGTGTACAGCTGTTCCGGTATGCTGCGGTTCTGCTTACAGAAACAAAGGTGTTCAGAAGCTTCTGGACGCAATCCTTGAATATATGCCTGCTCCGACAGACATCCCGGCAATCAAGGGTGTTGACGAGGACGGCAACGAGGTGGAAAGACACTCATCAGACGATGAGCCGTTCTCCGCTCTTGTGTTCAAGATCATGACAGACCCGTTCGTTGGTAAGCTCGCTTACTTCAGAGTTTACTCAGGAACTGTAAATTCCGGTTCCTACGTACTGAACGCTACAAAGAATAAGAAGGAGCGTGTAGGACGTATCCTTCAGATGCATGCGAATAAGAGACATGAGCTGGATAAGGTTTATTCAGGAGATATCGCTGCAGCGATCGGATTTAAGTTCTCCACAACAGGAGATACGATCTGTGACGAGCAGCATCCGGTAATCCTTGAGTCCATGGAATTCCCGGATCCGGTTATCGAGCTCGCGATCGAGCCGAAGACAAAGGCTTCCCAGGGCAAACTTGGAGAGTCCCTTGCAAAACTGGCAGAGGAAGACCCGACATTCCGCGCGCACACTGATCCGGAGACGGGCCAGACGATCATCGCCGGAATGGGTGAGCTCCATCTTGAGATCATCGTAGACAGACTTCTGCGTGAGTTCAAGGTAGAGGCGAATGTAGGTGCACCTCAGGTTGCTTACAAAGAGACGATCACAAAGCCGGCAGATATCGACAGCAAATATGCTAAGCAGTCCGGTGGACGTGGACAGTACGGACACTGTAAAGTTAAATTTGAGCCAATGGATGCGAATGGAGAGGAGACATACTCCTTCGAGTCTACTGTTGTCGGCGGATCTATTCCGAAAGAGTTATCCAGGACGCTATGAAGTCCGGTATCCTCGGCGGATTCCCGGTAGTAGGCGTTCACGCAAACTGCTACGACGGATCCTACCATGAGGTCGACTCTTCAGAAATGGCATTCCACATTGCAGGATCTCTTGCATTCAAGGATGCTATGAGACAGGGGGCTCCGGTACTCCTTGAGCCTATCATGAAGGTTGAGGTAACAATGCCTGAGGAATATATGGGCGATATCATCGGCGACCTGAACTCCCGCCGTGGACGTATCGAAGGTATGGATGATCTCGGCGGCGGAAAGATCGTTCGCGCTTTTGTTCCGCTTTCCGAAATGTTCGGATACTCTACAGACCTCCGTTCCAGAACACAGGGACGTGGTAACTACTCAATGTTCTTCGAGAAATATGAGCAGGTACCGAAGTCTGTACAGGAGAAAGTATTATCCAATAAAAATGCCTAAATAAATGCCTAAATATTAGAAAAAGGCTTGAAAAACGGCTAAGTTTGAAATATAATCAAACTTAGCCGGGTAAAATCGAAATTCAGTAAAAATGCCTGAACAACAGGCGCAATTTTAAGGAGGACATTCAAAATGGCAAAAGCTAAATTTGAAAGAACAAAACCGCATTGTAATATTGGTACCATCGGCCACGTTGACCATGGTAAAAC
>CAJFQZ010000016.1 GCA_904419285.1 Lachnospiraceae bacterium UBA1818 | reverse complement strand
GCCCTGAGCCACCGGACACATCATTTCTACTTCATGTGAATAAATCATGTTAAAACTCCTTTCAATATGTATGATTTTCTTCGCATATGGCACACAGCCAACCGCTGCCTGAAGCGGATGATTTTGCCTGCCCCATATATCAATCATTTTCGCACAATTTCCATCATTCGTCAATCTTACTTTGACATATTTTTCACTTAATATGTAACAGCTGCCACTGCTCTGCGCCGTTCCTCTGCTCATATACAGACGCTCTTCTCATAAGAGAAGGGGCGGACTGATCCTTATGCCGGTGCCGGCATAAATCAGTCCGCCCCTTCCCTTATGGCTGAACGATTCCCTTAAAATTACATTCCT
This sequence comes from Lachnospiraceae bacterium UBA1818, assembly GCA_904419285.1. Classification (GTDB taxonomy): domain Bacteria; phylum Bacillota; class Clostridia; order Lachnospirales; family Lachnospiraceae; genus Mediterraneibacter; species Mediterraneibacter caccogallinarum. The sequence continues at coordinate 66,603 of CAJFQZ010000016.1, read as the reverse complement.
CCCTGTGTGAGAACCTGCCTGTTCTTCCACACATAATCGATCAGGGAGATGATCGTGAGCGCCACTGCCACCCAGATCAGGACCTCTCCGATGATGTCGAAGACGCCTCCGAAATCCGCGATCAGCACGATGATCATCGCCATCTGGAACACAGTCTTGAACTTGCCCCAGTAGCTCGCCGCGATGACGATCCCGTTATCCGACGCCACAAGCCGGAACCCGCTGATGATGAACTCTCTCGCAATGATGACGATCACGATCGCCGGCGCAAGCTTCCCCGACGGGATGAGGCAGATCATGGCAGAGCAGACAAGGAGCTTGTCCGCAAGAGGATCCATGAATTTTCCGAAATTTGTCACCAGATTATATTTTCTGGCGATCTTTCCGTCCAGCATGTCCGTCAGGCTGGCGATGACAAACAGCGCCAGGGCGATCCACTTATTCGCCGCGCCGCCCACATCCGTCAGCATGAAAAATACAAAAAAAGGTACCATTATCACTCTCAATACGGTCAGTTTATTTGGCAAATTCATAACAATTCTCCTATCAAATCATAATCCAGCGCCCCGGTCACCTTCACTCTCGCGAAGTCGCCGGAGAGCAGCTCTTCATCGGTATTGATAAAGATCAGTCCGTCCACATTCGGCGCATCCCGGTATGTCCGGCCCACATAGGCGTTCTCATCCGCCACCTTTCCCTCGATCATGACGAGGACTTCCCTGCCGACCATGCGCTCTGCATTGTCGAAAGCGATCTCCTGCTGGAGCTCCATCAGCTCTGCCTGCCGCTCTTCCTTCACTTCCTCATCGATCTGATCCGGCATCTTCTCGGCCGGCGTATCCTCTTCCGGAGAGTAGGTAAATACCCCAAGCCGGTCAAACTCCATCTCATCCACGAACTCGATCAGCTCTTCGTGCTGCTTTTCCGTCTCCCCCGGGAATCCGGTGATCAGCGTCGTACGCAGACAGATATCCGGAATCTCTCTCCGCAGCTTTCCGATGATCTCGATCAGTTCCTGCTTGGTCGTCCTGCGCCCCATCCGCTTCAGGACAGCGTCGCTGGCATGCTGGATGGGAAGATCCAGATAGTGGCAGACTTTCTTCTCTTCCTTCATCACCTGGATCAGTTCATCGGTGATCTCTTCAGGATAGCAGTAGAGGATCCGGATCCACTGAAGCCCGCTGATACGGCACAGCTCCCTGACCAGCCGGTGCAGAGACTTCTCCCCGTACAGATCTTTTCCATAGAGAGTGGTCTCCTGGGCTACAAGGATCAGCTCCTTCACTCCCTGCGCAGCCAGTTCTTCCGCTTCCCGGATCAGCCGCTCCATGGGAACGCTCCTGTAATTTCCCCGGATCTTGGGAATGATGCAGTAGGTACAGTGCTTGTCGCAGCCCTCTGCGATCTTCAGGTAGGCAAAGTGTCCGCCCGTCGTCACCAGACGCTTTGTATCCGGCAGCGGCAGGGCATCGATATCCGCCAGCATGACTGAGTGTTCCCCGGCCAGCGCCGCGTCCACCGCGTCCAGGATCCGGTCATAGGCCGTCGTCCCCAGCACTTCATCTACCTCCGGAATCTCGTCCAGGATCTCCTGCCGGTACCGCTCTGCCAGGCAGCCTGTCACGATAAGTGCTTTGACCTTTCCTTCTTTCTTATACTCTGCCATCTCAAGGATGTTCTGGATACTCTCTTCCTTGGCGTCGTGGATGAAACAGCAGGTGTTGATGACGATGATGTCCGCCTCTGTCTCATCATCCGTCATCTCATATCCCCGTGATGCGAGCAGACCGAGCATCACCTCTGTGTCCACCAGATTCTTGTCGCACCCGAGAGAGATAAACAGTATCTTCATATCAGACCTCCAGTCCCTTATTTTTTCTTAGTCAGTAAAAAGGCAGATACCTCACGTGCATCTGCCCTGCTTTTTACTCCTCTTCTTCTGCGCTCTCAGCCAAAATCTTTAATTTTCCCTGATTCAGCTCATCGATCGCGATCGAGAGCGGCTTCTCCCCCGGCTTTGTGCTGACCAGCGGAAGCTCTCCGGCGATCAGCTGTCTTGCCCTCTTGGAAGTTGCCATCACGATAGAATAACGGCTGTTGACGATCTTGGATTCGCCCTCCTCCACATCTTTGTTCACCACTTTCATCAAGTCTGTGTAAGATGGATGCAGCATAGTTTAATCTTCTCCTTTCAATCTCTCCAAATCTTCTTTTATCTCTTTCATGAACTTCGCATTGCGAAAACTTCTGCAGTGCTCTCCCTGAATGATGCGGTGCATCTCCTCGACGCATTCATCCAGGTCGTCGTTGACAATCAGATAGTCATAGCGGTCCATGCCCTCGGCCTCTTCACAGGCCCGGTTCATCCTGGACTCGATCACATCCGGCGTCTCGGTTCCGCGCCCGACGAGACGGGACTTCAGCTCTGCCGCCGTGGGAGGCGTGACGAACAGAAGCACTGTCTCCGGGAAAGCTTCCCGGACTTTCAGGGCTCCCTGGATCTCGATCTCGAGGATCACATCCCTGCCCTCAGCCAGCTTCTTCTCCACATAATCGCAGGGTGTCCCGTAATAATTTTGCACATACCTAGCATACTCTATCAGTTCGCCTTTGGCAATCATTTTTTCAAATTCTTCTTTTGTTTTGAAAAAATATTCCCTTCCGTCCTGCTCTCCCTCGCGCGGCTGTCTCGTCGTCGCAGAGATCGAAAGCGCATACGTCTCCGGATATCTTTTCAGCAGCTCCTTCATCAGTGTTCCCTTGCCGGAACCTGAAAAACCGGATACTACGATCAAAATTCCCTTTTTCTCCATCTCTCTTCCTTCTCTCCTGCTGTATCACTCAATGTTCTGGATCTGTTCCCTGATCTTCTCGATCTCTGTCTTGAGGCTGATCGCGTGATTGGACACCTCAAGATCATTTGCCTTGGAAAGGATCGTATTGGCCTCCCGGTTCATCTCCTGTGCAATGAAATCCAGCTTACGCCCGATTCCTTCCTTCTCCTCCAGCGTATTCCTCATATGCTGGATATGGCTCTTTAAACGGACCACTTCCTCGTCTGTACAGATCTTGTCTGCGAACAGGATCACCTCAGCAGCGATCCGGCTGTCCTCGATCTGCGTATCCGCCAGAAGCTCGTGCACCTTCTCTTCCAGCTTTGCCCGGTACTCTGCGACAATCTGCGGGGAACGCTCTTCCACATATGCCACCTGTTCCTCAAGGACAGCCAGCTTTTCCAGGATATCCTTCTTCAGGTTCTCGCCTTCCGCCGTCCTAGTCTCAACGAACTGTGCGAAAGCCCCTTCAAGAGCTTCCTTCAGCCCGTTCCACAGCTCTGTCTCATCCTCTGCCTGTTCCTCCATCGTAAATACTTCGGGATAGCGGGACAGCGTGGAGACGCGGACGTCATTCTCCAGGCCAAACTCTTCTTCCATCTGCTTTAAGTATCTCAAGTACTCCGCCGCCAGCGTGGCGTTGTACTTCACGGACACCTGTGCCTGCGAGGAATCTTCATATGTAATGAAGATATCCACTTTTCCTCTGCTCACATAAGATTTCAGCAGAGCGCGGATCGCCGTCTCAAAAAAGTTCAGCTTCTTGGGCATCCTGATATTCACATCAAGATATCTGTGGTTCACGCCCTTCAGCTCCACAGTGAACTTTCTCGAGTCCTTCTGTACCTCGCACCTGCCGAAACCGGTCATGCTCTTTATCATATTGTTTCATCCTCTGTCATCTGATTTCAGTTTCTGTAAAAACCTCGAACTGTAAGTTTCATTATACTCCCGTCGGGCATACAGGGTCAACCATTTTCGAAAGAGGACATTTTCAGAGGACATTTTCGAAAAATCCCGGCTGGATACTGTACACGTCTAACCGCCGCGCATTCTGCGCCTGCCGCAAATTTTGTATTACACTGTCATATTTTTACCAGATCACATTTTTCTTTCTTTTCAGTATGATCAGCGCTGCGCCTGCTGCCGCTGACACAGCCAGGACTCCCGCACCTGTACCGAGCGGAGCGCTTTCACCTGTCCTTGGCGCATTCTTTCTATCGGAACTGTCACTGCCCTTGTCCGGCGTCCCTGTGTTTTTGTCCGGATCCGCGCCCGTATTCTTTTGCCAGGAAAGCTCAGCCTTCACAGCGTCAGCGGTCGTATACTCGACGGATACCCTGCCGTTTTCAAGAAGTACCGCAGCTGCCGACGCGCTGCCTTTTGCTGTCTCGGCAGTCAGTTCCGTCTTCACGCCGGTCTGCGTCAGGCCGAATACATTTTCCTCTTCAAATGCCACCGTCAGCTTTCCGGGAAGCTTCACTGCATTTACGAACGCCACGCAGATTTTTCTGTCCACGGTATAGATCTCAAGCTTTACGCCGAAATCCGATACATCTGTGATCTCTTTCCCGTTGAGCGTGATCACTGCGCCTTCCGTTGTCGTGATCACCAGATCCACGTCTTTCCCTGACGCCGCCGCCAGTATCTCACTGCTGATCACCGGGTTTTCTCCCTCGGCTGTGATCGGAACCCTGCCGCCTTCCGGCGCGTTCTGGATCATCTCGATCACTGCGGCGTCCGTTCCCGGAGTTTCTTCTGCCAGCACAACAACCGTCCGCTCTGCCACAGCTGTATTTCCTGCCTTATCGCTTACCTGGTAAGTCAGCGTATAAGTTCCCTCTCTCGAGGTGTCCACAGAACCCATCACCTGTACAGCCCCGGTGAGATCTCCGTCTTTGCCGTCCACCGCGGTCACTCCTTCCATCGGGTCAAACACATCGCCCACATGGATCTCTGTCTTTTCCGGAAGCGTGATCACCGGTGCGGTCCGGTCTTTCTTTACTGTCACATAGTTCACGTTTGTCCTGGAAAGCCCGCCGTACTCGTCCGTTACTTCCGCATACCAGCCGAACGTGCCGTCCTGCGCGTCTTTCATTGTATATTCCGCGCGTTCCCCGCTGTCCACGCCTTCTGCGGCTCCGATCAGCTCATCGCCGTATACATTGACGTCAAGGGAAGATACCTCCAGCGTCTTCTTTGCCGGCACGATCCCCAGATCAGCGAAGCTGACCGTGAAATCTTCTTCTCCCGCGATCGAAGTATCCGCTCCCGCCACGGTGTCCTTTGCGTTATAATCATTGAGCTCCGGCGAATAGGTGCGGAAATGGATCTGCTGTCCCTCTATATCAAAGTGCATCAGGCGGATATAACCCATGCCGCCCTCTGTCAGTCCCTGGTAGTCGAACAGCATCTCATAGACTTTTCTGTCATTTACTCCGTCCTTATTGTCGTCAAATTCTTTGACCACAGTCTGCGCGTTGTGATAATGCCCGGAAAATACCATGCATACATTCGGGTTCACAGACACGACTTCGTTGTACACTCTCTGAGGCTCTTCCCCGAGACCGCCGCTTGCCAGCAGATATTCATGGAAATTCAGGATTGCTTTTCTCTCCGGGTACTGCGCAAGCACATCGTTCATCCACCGGATCTCTTCATCGCCGATGCCCCATCCCATGTAGACCATGATAAAATCAATGCCGCCCACAGAGATCAGGTCGTAATGCCCTTTATTGTCTTTGTAGCTTCCTTCATACCACGGATCAGACGCATACCGCCACTCTCCGAAATATTTGCTGAAGTTATTGTAATCTTCTGTCTTATGTCCCACATCATGGTTGCCGGCAAGGACCCCGTACGGGAATCCTGCCTCGTCGAGCATCCTGTACGCCGCATCCGCGTTCTCCCACTGGGAGGCCATAGGCTCATCATCGATCAGGTCTCCGTTGTGGAAGAGATACTGGATATTCATCCTGCCTCTGTTGGAGATCAACCAGTCATGGATCGCAAGCTGGGACTCGTACTTTCCGATCGCCTCCGGATTGTCAGGCGTATCCTCGTTATAATACTGCGTATCACTTTCGATCGCAAATGTGAAATCATAAGTGCCGCGGTCCTGATCACTCTCATTGGATGTCGGCGTCGTCTCATAAACCGGAGTCAGCGCAGGCGTTCCCGGCGCATACTGGGTCGGAGTATATCCCTCGCCCGCCTGTACCATGACCTGTACCTTCTGTCCGGACAGATGATCCTTCAGAGGGATCAGGGCTGCAAGCTCTGCTGCGCCTTCTTCTTCGGACCGCTCTGCCGCAGTCTCCTCCCACACTCCTGTGACAGTGTTATAGACGTACATCTTTGTCTTCGCGCTGTTCGTCTGTCCTTCCCATTTCACCTCGATCGAAGCATTCTCGCTGACATTTTCCCCAACTGTGATGTCGAACTGCTCATAAGGGAATCCGTTGGCGTCCGTGCCGTCAAACACGTTCTGGTTTGATCCGGCCTGGCTGCTGATCCCGCTGCTCACGGCAATATTGCTGTCTCCCAGCACATAGCGCTCTCCGTATTTAAAAGCCACATCCATGGTATCGGAAGTGGGGTCTGTGACCCGGACGGAGAAGACCGGATCCTCTTCCACCGTGCTTCCGGGCTCCGGAGTGATGTCCATTCCAATCTCAGCGTCCTCTGCCGGCGTAGTAAACACGACCGTTTTTGTACTTGTATTTCCTTTTGTGTCTCTCGCGGTCAGGACAAGCTCATGTCCGCCCGCCTCCATCTCCAGGCTGCGCGCCTCATACGGGAGTTCGATGTACCCGCCGTCGAGCTGCGCCGTAAGGCTCTGAAGCCCTGCCACGGCATCCGAAGCTTCCGCTTCAATCGTAAATGTCCCGTGGTACTCCTGCTCCATCATATTTGTCGTGATCTCCGGCGCCGTATTGTCAATACGGAAGGACACAGTCTTTTCATCCTGCCCTTTCAGGACCGTCAGCGTATGGCTTCCGTCTGCATATGCCGCCGTGTCGATCGTAAAACGGATGCTGCTGAAAGTCTCCTCCCGCGGTGTGAACACGGCCTTTAAGATCTCTGTCTTTCCACTGGAATCTCCCATATTGATGACCTCTTCCGGATCTTCATACCCGTCCGCGCGCAGCGTCGTGCCGTCAGGCATGATCAGGCGGATGTTCTTCACGACAAAATCGTCGTTATTCTCCTCATTGTGCTCCAGCGCGTTGGCCTTGTTGCCCGCATGGATATCGATCTGGATCGTCTCGCCCTTTGTAAACCAGGACGGATCCACGTCATAGCTCACTGTCGCCCAGTTCTCATATGTACCGTCGTCAAAAATACCGAGCACATGGTCTCCGATCGCCACCGCATTCTTAAAGAATACATCTGTCTGGCTCACGTCAAAAACAATCTTCGCGCTTTTCTCGACAGACGGGACTCCGCCTTCCAGGGCCGTTCCGTCCAGAGTCACACTCTCACCTGTGACAATAAGATCCTGCTGTCCTGCGAGGATGTCGCCGTCCGCCACATTCAGCCGGATTTCTTCCTGTTCTCCGCTGACAGAAACCGTAGTCCCTGTCTCTGTGCGGACAGTCTGGAAGCCGTCGCTGACCTCAAAGTAATACTCATAGCTTTTCTTTCCGGTCAGGTCAATGGCAGCGATCACTTTCTCAAACGTATCTTCTTCTGTACCTCTTGTCAGGTTATAGATCTCGTATTCTTCCGAAGTATTGTCTTTGAATGCCAGCTTGACGGTCTTGATCGACGTCCCGTCGGCCACGGCATTCACACGGAACGCCAGCCCGTTCTCATTTTCAAACTGCGCGGGCGTCTGGTCTGTCACTGACGGCGCGGTCTGCGGCACGGTCAGTTCCGCTCCCTCCGGGCGGTCCTCTTCCTTCACAGCACCCGGATCCGGATCCGCCTGATTGTCGGCGATAGCGCTCGTCATTGTACTGCTGCTGAACATGTATTTGATGGATTTGTCCGCATAGGTGTCGTCCACGCCGGCTTCCATATTGTAGGAGACGAAATCAACTTCATCCCCCACACTTGTCGTCACGCGGAGCGCCCTGGGGCTTCCGTTTGCCATTCCTCCGGAATGGATCTCGAACAGATTCTCTCCCATCACAAGGGATGTCCCGAACTTCTCATTGAACTGTTCCGCTGTATAGCTGTCATTCGGGCCGTTTTTGATCCAGAATACGGCCGCAGCCTTGGATTCCACCCAGATATCGTCGTCAATGCTTCCCCACAGGACGTCGCTTGCGTTTCCCTGGTCCGGGTAATTATAGTAGATCTTGTAGTCTTTCAGGTTGATCCTCTGGTCAGAGTTGTTATACAGCTCAATAAATTCATAACCGTCGGATCCGTCCACATTGGAGGAATCCGGCATGATTTCCGTGATAAGCACAGCCGGAAGGCTGCTCTTGTCCACATCTGTCCTCTCAATTGCGACAGCGCTCTCCTGTGTGGCAGCCACAGAGATCCCGTCTGTCAGTTCCGCATAAAATGTAAAGCCCGTCCAGTCGCCTGTCTGGTCGTACGGAAGTTCGAATACAAGCTTATCCCCGCTGTATTTCAGGTCATAAACCGCGTATTCCTCTGCTTTGTCGGGCTTGAGATATATTTTTGCGTCTGTCACTGTATTCGCGCTGTTGGGAATAATCTCCAGCGTCCACGCCTCGCCTTTATGCTGAACCTCCGCGAAGGAAAGCTCCGGGTCAATGCTGCTCTGGGCGAACGCATAGACTCCCTCAGGCTTTTGCTCTTCCGTCATGCTGCCCGGCGTCAGAGCGCTGTCATAGGCAATGCGCACCATTTCCACATCAGCCGGATTATAGGCAAATGTGATACCTTTGTTTGCCTTTACTTCTTTTATATCCCCATCATTGTACCGCACCCGGTTTAATTCGATGCCCGTGTTTGTACATATAGACATCTGGCGCTCCTTGCTGTTATGCATTCCGTCACTGTGCACTGTAGCAAGATCCTTACCGATCTCAAAACTCTGCTCTGCGCCGGTCTTCTCCGTATAATACCTGTTAAAATCATCCGCCGTCAGTTCCCGGTTTCCATCGTTAATGATCCAGAGCAGAAGGGACTGCCCGGGCTCGATAACGATCCCATCCTGGTCCGGCTCCCATAGATCCGTCACATTATAAATGATCTGGTACTGATCCAGGCTTACCGCCCGGTCGCTTACATTGGTGATCTCAAAATATTCGTATGCATCCGCTCCGTTCTCGTTATCCGTATCCGGCACGAGCTCCGTGAGCATCAGCGGGGTGCCCGGCGCTGTTTCCGCCGCCGGAGCCGCCTGCAGCCCCGCCGCACGGACCGGGGACGCAAAAGCGCCGGCTGCGACAGCTGTTCCCAGGACCGCGGCAAGACATCTGCGGTACAATTCTTTTCTTTTCATCTCTGTTTCTCCCTGTTTAAAAAATAATACGGGACTCAGACCGGTCCTTGCTTATCTTGCCGCTCCGAGCCCCTGACAGCAGTTACTATGCAAAACTATAGCGGAATTAAAAATCGAAACCGTAATGAGGACTTTTTTCGGGGGATAAACCGTGGTATAATGATTGCACGTTCGTGCAATCCGAAGCGGCTTCTCCGCTTCGCCCCGCTGCGCGGGGATTATACCGGAAGCTACGGCTTGGAAAGTAAATGCCGCATGCGCGGCGCTTCCTTTCCTGCGCACGTAGTATAATGATTGCACGAATTATCTCTGATATGAAACGAGGATTTTATCTATGGCATTTGACGGAATCGTCGTGGCGAACCTTGTCCACGAGTTAAAAGAACAGTTAAAAGACGGGCGTATCTCCAAGATTGCACAGCCCGAGGCAGACGAGCTGCTCCTCACGGTGAAGACCCCTGACGGACAGAAGCGGCTCTCCATCTCAGCGGACGCGTCTCTCCCCCTAATCTATCTCACTGACAGGAACAAACCCAGCCCCATCACGGCGCCCAACTTCTGCATGCTGTTGAGAAAACACATCAGCGGCGGGCGGATCGTGGACGTCTGGCAGCCGAAACTCGAGCGGATCATCCACTTTACGATCGAGCATCTGGATGAGCTGGGAGATCTCTGCCGGAAGGACCTGATCGTGGAGATCATGGGGAAGCACAGCAACATCATCTTCTGTACAGAGGATGGCCGAATCATCGACAGCATCAAGCATGTATCCGCCCAGATGAGTTCCGTGCGGGAAGTCCTCCCCGGAAGGGAGTATTTCATCCCGGACACCATGCACAAAGCGGACCCGTTAACCGTATCCGGGGAAGAATTTGCCTCTCTTGTCACAGAGAAGCCCATGCCCCTTGCCAAAGCGCTCTACACCAGTTTTACCGGGATCAGCCCTGTGACGGCGGAGGAGATCTGTTCTCTCGCAGGCGCAGATTCTTCTGTCCCGGCAAAGGAATACTCTGCGGATATCCTGCTGCACCTTTACACCCAGTTCGGGATCTACCTGTCGGCAGTGAAGGAAGGTCACTTCTCCCCCGCCATCTACTATGACGGGCAGGAACCGAAGGAATTCTCCTCTCTTCCGCTGACTCACTTCTCCCGCTATACGAGGAAAGGATTCAGCTCTGTCTCAGAGGTGCTGGAGACCTATTATTCCACCCGCAGCCGGATCACACGCATCCGGCAGAAATCCGCGGATCTGCGCCATATCGTCCAGAGTGCTCTGGAGCGCAACCGGAAGAAGTACGATCTCCAGATCCGACAGCTCAAGGATACAGAGAACCGGGACAAGTTCAAGGTCTACGGAGAGCTGATCAACACTTACGGCTATAATCTCTCCGAGGGAGCAAAGAAACTGGAGGCCCTGAACTACTACAACAATGAGATGGTCTCCATTCCTCTTGATCCGACGAAGACGCCCCAGGAGAACGCCCAGCGGTATTTTGCAAAATACAACAAGCAGAAGCGCACCTTTGAGGCGCTCTCAGAGCTCTCCCGGGAGACAAAGGACGAGATCTCCTACCTGGAATCCGTCCAGACTGCGCTTGATATCGCCATGACGGAAGATGACCTGACCGGGATCAAGGAGGAACTGGCAGGCGCAGGATATATCAAGCGAAGATTCACCCGCAAAAAGCCGAAGATCAAAAACACGCCGCTTCACTACATTTCAAGCGACGGCTATCATATGTATGTGGGAAAGAACAATCTTCAGAACGACGAACTCACATTCAGCTTTGCCTCCGGGAACGACTGGTGGTTCCACGTCAAGCAGGCACCCGGCTCCCATGTGATCGTGAAGACCGGCGGCGACGAGCTTCCGGACTCCACCTTCGAGGAAGCGGGCCGGCTCGCCGCATATTATTCCAGCATGCGGGGCGGGGAAAAGGTGGAGATCGACTATGTAGAAAAGAAACATGTGAAGAAGCCGAAAGGCGCAAAGCCTGGCTTTGTCGTGTATTACACGAACTACTCTCTGGTCATCGACAGCGATATCAGCGAAATCCGGGAAGTGACGGATGAATCATAAGAGAAAACATATCCTTATGAAAAAGGCCTTTCGCATAGGAAAATACGTACCGTATGACAAAAGCGCGGGACATGTGATCCCTGATACAGATCACATGCCTCGCGCTTTTTTATTCTTTTCTGCTTCAGTCCGTCCGGCACATCGCCGGCTCTCTATTCCTGGCCTGCCAGATAATCAATGAACTGCTGCGCCGTTCTTCCTGAGAGCCCGCCGTGGGAGAGTTCCCACTTGTTGGCCTCCAGCAGGAGCTGTTCCTCAGGCATATTTATACCGTTCTTTTCTGCCAGTGACCTGACGATCTCCTGGAACTCCTTCTTGTTCGGAGAGCCGAAATAGATGGTGACGCCGAACCTGGCGACAAGGGAGAGCTTCTCCTGAACTGTGTCGTTGGTGTGCAGATCTTCGTCCCGGTCCGCCTTATCCCGGAAGGTCTCCCGGATCAGATGGCGGCGGTTCGATGTGGCATAGATGAGCACGTTCTTAGGCTTCTTCTCAAGCCCTCCCTCGATGACTGCCTTCAGATACTTGTATTCGATCTCAAACTCCTCGAAGGAGAGATCATCCATATAGATGATGAACTTATAATTGCGGTTCTTGATCTGCGCGATCACATCGTTCAGATCCTGGAACTGATGCTTGTATACCTCGATCATACGGAGGCCCTGATCATAGTACTGATTCAGTATCGCCTTGATGGAGGATGATTTTCCTGTGCCCGCGTCGCCGTACAGCAGACAGTTGTTCGCCTTCTTTCCCTCCACGAAAGCCTTTGTATTATCGATCAGTTTCTTCTTTGCGATCTCGTACCCTACCAGGTCGTCCAGATGTACATGGGCGATATTGGTGATGGGGACGATCTCCACATCGCCCTGTTCCGGATGCTCCACGCGGAACGCCTTGTGGAGTCCCAGCTTGCCGACGCCGAATTCTCTGTAGAACTGTGTCATCGCCTTCTTGAACTCTGCCGCGTCCGCTGCCGAGCCAAGTTTTCTGCTCAGGTCACAGATCCGGTCCTTCACCCGTCTGTTGAAGACTTTGCCGCCTCCGGTCACATTTTTATAATCCATGAGCACCTGGATGCACTCCGCCTCCAGACGCTTCTCCAGTTCTGTAAAGTCATAGTCGAACAGTTCCTTGAAGATGGCGAAGTCATGGAGCGTGATCTGGTTGATGCTTCCGTCCACCTCGCCCACGATCTCGCAGGACGTACTGTACGCGTTCTCGTCGTTCACGAGAAGGAAGGTAAGATATGTATGCCACAGGTTTCCCTCAAATCCATGACTCACAGAAAGCTCCAGCAGTCTGTTCACGCACTCAAAGAGCAGGCTCCTTAAATCCTCTTTATTGTAATATTCGCTCTCCTGATTTTCGATCAGAAAGGTCATATCCCGGAGAATCTCTCCGTGTTCCATATTTTTATATAACATCAGTTCATTTGTCCGCATTGTATCTCCTCTTTTCTTAATAGTTTCCCAGTATCTTCAGGTTTCTTGCCTCTTCGCGGAGTCCGCGGATCGCATTTTTCACTGCCGGATCCTCCATATTGCCGTCAAAATCGACGAAGAAGCAGTACTCCCAGTTCTTTCCCTCCACGGGGCGGGATTCAATCTTGCTCATGTTCAGATCGTTATAGATAAAATGCGACAGGATATTGTAGAGGGAACCGCTGGTGTGCGGCACCTCGAAACGGATGCTGATCTTGGACGCATTCTTCAGGAAGATCTTCTGGTTTGTGACGACGATAAATCTTGTACAGTTATCCGGCTCGTCATTGATCTTATCTACAAGGACAGATAATCCGTGTATCTTCGCAGCATAAGCGCTGCACACTGCCGCCTGGGTCCTGTCCTGATCCTGCAGCACTTTCTTCGCAGCGATCGCCGTATTCACCACGCTGATCTTCTGCCAGTCCGAATGGTCGTCCAGGAAGCGCCTTGTCTGCATCAGGGCCTCCGTCTTAGAGTAGACCGTGCGGATATCGGAAATTGACGTCCCCGGAAGGCCTGCAAGTGTATGCACGACCGGAAGTATAGTCTCCGCCACAATATAGTTTTCAAATTCATCCAGAAGGTCATACATCTCATTGACCGGACCTGCCGAGGAATTCTCGATGGGCAGGACCGCATAATCCGCGGATCCCTCCTCGATCGCCTCCATGGCTTCCCGGAATGTCCGGACATGGAAGCTGTTCACGTTCTTGCCAAAATACTGCTCCATAGCCGCCTGGCTGTAGGCTCCTTCGGTCCCCTGATAGACTACCCTCGCATTCTCCGCATCCAGTGAATCTACCTGGATAAAGGGCAGCCTTCCCAGGGCTCCCGCCTCTACAAGCTGCCTGTACTGCAGCTTCCTGCTCATGGACATGAGCTGCCGGTAAAGTTCCCGTACCCCCTTCTTGTTAAACTCTCCTTCCACTTTGGAAGCCACGTCTGTCAGCTTCTCGTTCTCCCGCTGCCTGTCGTAGACCTTGCGCCCGGTATGGACCTTATATTCTCCTACCGCCTCGCAGACTTCCATTCTTTTCTCATATAATCTCACAAGCTGGTCATCGATCGTGTCCAGCTCCGCTCTCAGTTCTTCCAATGATGCCATTGTCTTTCTCCTTTCGCCGGCGTCTACGCCTCACTTCACCAGGCGCGCCGCCATCTGACAGTATAATATATTTCCTGTATAAAATCTACACCCTGAATACATACTTTTCATTATGATGAAGAATAAATTTATACTATGCGGCACCCTCGGCTGGTGCATGGAAATCATTTTTACCGGACTTGGCTCCCTGAAAGACCACGAACACCGTCTCACTGCCCGGACATCTATCTGGATGTTTCCCATCTACGGAATGGCATGCTTTCTCAGGCCGCTGTGCCGCCTCATGAAAGGGAAAAACCTTCTCCTGCGGGGTTCTGTCTACACCTGCTGCATCTTTGCAGGGGAATTTGTGAGCGGGAGTCTCCTGAAACGCCACGGCGCATGTCCCTGGGACTACAGCAGGGCAAAATACAACATCAAAGGCCTGGTCCGTCTGGACTATGCTCCCCTGTGGTTCGGGGCGGGACTTCTGTTCGAAAAGATAATACGGTAAATTTTCAGTTGAAAATCAGGGCGTTTTAGTATATGATGAAGTAGAACTTGAGCAGGTCTTACAATAAGGCCTGCTTAAAGAAAATAGGGAGGAACACAAATGAACGTTACAGAATGTATTAAAGCCCGCAGAAGCATCCGCAGATACAAGCCGGAGCCGGTGGATCATTCTCTGATCGATTCTATTGTTTCGATGGCATCTTATTCCCCTTCCTGGAAAAACACTCAAATCACCCGTTACACCGCGATCGAAGATTCTTCACTTCTAAACGAGATCGCAGACAAGTATACCCCTGATTACAATTCAAAGATCATCCGTCAGGCACCCATGCTGATGGCCGTCACCTTTATCAAGGGCAGGAGCGGCTTTGAACGGGACGGCTCTTACTCTACCAAAAAGGGCGGCAGCTGGCAGATGTTCGACGTAGGAGCCGCCTGTCAGACCTTCTGCCTTGCGGCAAAGGAAAAGGGGCTTGGCACCGTGATCATGGGGATCTTTGACGAGGACGGGATCTCAGAGCTTTTACATATTCCCGAGGAGCAGGAACTGGCTGCATTGATCGCCATCGGATGGCCGGATATCGATCCCGACGCTCCGAAGAGGAAAACGACCGAAGAGCTGCTTCAATACAGATAAGATTAAGTGATAGCTGCATATCACGAAGGAGGTTATTTATGAGACATTTGATGAGTCCGCTGGATTTCTCAGTGGAAGAACTTGACAATCTGCTGGATCTCGCGCAGGATATCGAGGCAAACCCGGCAAAATACGCACACGCATGCGAGGGCAAGAAGCTCGCGACTCTTTTCTACGAGCCCAGCACCCGCACCCGTTTAAGCCATGAAGCGGCAATGCTGAACCTTGGCGGAAGCGTTATGGGATTCGCGTCCTCAGACTCCAGCTCCGCTTCCAAGGGAGAGAGCGTTGCCGACACGATCCGCGTGATCTCCTGCTACGCAGACATCTGCGCCATGAGACATCCGAAGGAGGGCGCGCCTATGGTCGCATGCCAGCACTCCACCATTCCTGTCATCAACGCAGGAGACGGCGGACATCAGCACCCGACACAGACGCTGACTGACCTGCTCACGATCCGGAACCTGAAAGGCCGCCTCAACAATATGACGATCGGCCTGTGCGGTGACCTGAAGTTCGGACGTACCGTCCACTCTCTGATCAACGCCCTCGTGAGATATGAAGGGATCCGCTTCATCCTCATCTCACCGGAAGAGCTGAGGCTTCCCGACTATATCCGTCATGAAGTCCTTGACCGCAACAATATTCCATATGAAGAAGTCGTTCGTCTGGAAGATGCTCTGCCGAGCCTTGACATCCTTTACATGACCCGTGTACAGAAGGAGCGTTTCTTCAACGAGGAAGATTATGTGCGCATGAAAGATTTCTACATCCTGGACAAAGAGAAGATGAAACTCGCACCGGAGGATATGTACGTGCTCCATCCGCTCCCGAGAGTGAATGAGATCGCGGTGGAGGTCGACGATGATCCGCGCGCCGCATATTTCCGCCAGGTACAGTACGGCGTATACGTGCGCATGGCTCTGATCCTGACACTGCTGGATATTCATGTAGACTGATCGTCAGATACGAAAAAACCGTCAATTCGATTTAATTAAAGAGAGGAACAGATAAATGGTAAAAAATACATTGAATGTAGGAAGGATCTCCGAAGGCTTTGTTCTCGACCACATTGAGGCAGGCAAGAGCATGGATATCTACAAATATCTCCATCTTGACAAGCTGGACTGCTGTGTAGCGATCATCAAGAATGCAAAGAGCAGCAAGATGGGAAAGAAGGACATCATCAAGATCGAATGCCCGATCGACTTTATGGATCTGGATATTCTCGGATTCATCGACCACAATATCACGGTAAACATCATCGAGAATGAACAGATCGTTGACAAGAAACAGCTCAAGCTTCCGAAAGAGATCAAAAATGTCATCCGCTGCAAGAATCCGAGGTGCATCACCTCCATCGAGCAGGGACTTGATCATGTGTTCGTCCTCACAGACGAGGAAAACCAGATCTACAGATGCAAATACTGCGAAGAGAAATACCGCAGAAGAAGATAATGAGAAGAAAATGTTAAAACAGGGTCCTTCCCTGACAGATCAGAACAGGCAGCATGTCCGTTTGGGCACGCTGCCTGTTTTATGTTCCATTCGTTTCATTCTCAGCACTCTTCGGCGATCTTGTAGATCAGCCGTTCTGTATCCTCCCAGCCGAGGCACGGATCCGTGATCGATTTTCCATAGACTCTGTTCTCATCGATCCTCTGGCATCCCTCTTCCAGATAGCTCTCGATCATCACTCCCTTGATAAGACCTTTGAGCTCTGTATTATAATTCCTGCTGTGGAGCACCTCGCTCACGATACGGATCTGCTCTTTAAACTGCTTGTCAGAGTTGGAGTGGTTCGCATCCACAATGGCTGCCGGATTCTTCAGGTCTCTGTTCCTGTACATATCCAGCAGGCGGATCAGGTCCTCATAGTGATAGTTGGGGATGCACTTGCCATACTTGTCCACGCCGCCTCTTAAGATGACATGGGCGAGATCGTTTCCGTCCGTGGTCACGTCCATCCCTCTGTAAATAAAGCGGTGTGAGCTCTGCGCCGCCTTCACAGAATTGAGCATCACCGAGAAATCACCGCTGGTCGGATTCTTCATCCCCACAGGAATATCCATGCTGCTCGCTGTCAGTCTGTGCTGCTGATTCTCCACAGAGCGGGCCCCCACCGCTTCATAGGAAAGGATGTCGTCAAGATAACTTCTGTTCTCTGGATAGAGCATCTCGTCCGCCGCAGTCAGCCCGCTCTCACGAATAGCGCGTGTGTGCAGCCTCCGGATCGCGATGATCCCTTCCAGGAGATTCGGCTCCCGGTCCGGTTCCGGCTGGTGGAGCATTCCCTTGTATCCCTCGCCGGTCGTCCGCGGCTTATTGGTATAGATTCTGGGAATGAGCATCAGACGGTCCGACACTCTGTCGTTCACCGCTGCCAGCCTGCTCACATATTCGCACACCGACTCCTCATTGTCCGCAGAGCAGGGTCCCACGATGACGATAAACTTATCTGACTTTCCCGTAAAAATATCTCTGATCTCCCGGTCTCTCTTTTCCTTGATCCGCAGGATCTCCTCTGAGAGAGGATACTCTGCTTTCAGTTCTGCCGGAAGGGGCAGTTCTGCATTGATCTTCATTCCCATAGCAATTATTCTCCTGTCGTGATTTATAAATGGATCTCTTTATACTCCCGCCCGGCTGCCGCCGTCCGGATATAAAAAGAGTGTCAAGCAAGACGATAAGCCGGGTTATGTCGTTGGACAATCATCTATCTAGGCACGGCGTCGCCGCCGTGCTCAAGCGACCAACCTGAAGCGTGACGGGCCGCCACACAGCTTCTTTCCGGTCTTGCTTCGGATGGGGTTTACATGTGCCCTCGCTGTTACCAGCGAGGCGGTAGTCTCTTACACTGCCTTTCCACCCTTACCCGGGCAGATGTATGCAGAGATCTTCTCTTCGGATCTCTGCATACATCTGCCCGGGCGGTTTATTTCTGTTGCACTGGCCTTGGAGTCACCTCCACCGGACGTTATCCGGCATCCTGCCCTGTGAAGCCCGGACTTTCCTCGTCTGCTGCCTTTCGGCGCATGCAGCCGCGATTGTCTGTCTTACTTGACACATTTTTCAATTATACTCTTGAATGGCGCTGCTGTCCAGCCTTTTTCAGGAAAACCGGAAGCGCTCTCCTGTCACAGGCCTTCGTCCGCGATCAGATTCCCGCTGTCAGCCGCTGTCGTGGCAAGCTTATCGCAGCGCTCATTCTGGGGATGTCCGTCATGTCCCTTGACCCAGTGAAACGTCACACTGTGAGGCTCCTTCGCCGCCAGCAGGCGCTTCCACAGATCCACGTTCTTTACAGGCTCATTCTTTCCCCGCTTCCAGTTCTTCTTAATCCATCCTTCCACCCAATGCTGGTTGAACGCGTTCACCACATACTGGGAATCCGAATAGACCTCCACCGTACACGGACGGTTCAGGGCTTCCAGCCCGGCAATCACCGCCATCAGTTCCATACGGTTGTTTGTCGTCTTCACATATCCGCAGGACAGTTCCTTTACATGAAGCTGTCCCTTTGTATCCACATATTCAAGCACGGTTCCATAACCGCCCGGGCCGTCCGGGTTGCCCCGCGCCGCCCCGTCTGTATAGATTTTTACAAGCATAGTTCCAGCCTTTCTGCTCTTTTATTCTTCCAGCAGGAAGGTCTGTCCCTCCCGCTCGATCCGGACGATCCGGTCCTCATATTCCTGGGCGCATCTCTCGAGGGAAAGTCTGTCGAATATTGAATACTTTTCCCAGAAATGCATGGGGAATACCCTCTTTGTGTCCGTGCGCTTCATAAAGCAGTCCAGTCCCCAGCAGTACTGCTCTCCCAGCCTCGGATCCACCGGCACGAATGCCGCATCGATCTTCTCCTTCTGAAGCTTGTTGATCTCCGACTGATAGGCGCGCCGCATCCGTGTATTCTCTTCCTTTGTCTCCCCTTCCCAGTGCCACCAGTTCAGGTCTCCTGCATGGTAGAGCGTCCTGCCGCGGTAATGGACCAGAAAGGCCACGCCTTCATCCGTGGAGCGGAGCGTGCGGATACGGCAGCCGAATACGACAGTCTCTTCATTCGGCTTCATGGAAACCACGTCCTCCGCCTCCCTGACGAAAATATCTGATGAGAGCACAAAACGGATTCTCGAAAAGCTGTCCCGCAGCGTAAAGATTTCTTTTCTGTAGTGATCATAGTGGGCGTGGCTGACAAACACAAGAATCTTTTTCTCTGTATCCATCTTCGGCAGACTGCCCTTATAATAGTCAAACAGGAAATAGGTGTCTTCCAGCTCAACAAGAAAGCCGCTGTGTCCAAGATATGTTACCCCCATCATAAGCTCATCGTCTCCACGACCTGGACTACTTCCGGAAGGATGTATTCCATATCTTCCTTGGATATCTTTGCGCTCTCCGGAAGGTTGATGATCAGTGTTTTCTTCCGGATCCCCGCTGCGGAACGGTCCAGTATGATCTTCTTCGAATACCGGATGTTATAGGCTCTCAGCGCTTCCGGGATCCCGGGCAGGAGACGGTCCGCCGTCTCGGTCACCGCATCCGGTGCACAGTCTCTCTCCCGATATCCCACGGATCCTGTCGTGAGGATCAGGTCCACTGACCGGGAGTCCGCCAGCTGTCTTATCACAGAGGCAAGGACCTCCTTCTCCTGGGGCAGCACGCCTGCTGCCTTTACCTCGAATCCCACCTGGACCAGCATTCTCTTGAGCGCTGTAGCGGCTGCGCTCTCCGCCTTTGCCTTGTATTTTCCTGTATCTATGGTAAATATCGCTGCTTTCATCGTTCGTACCCCTTTCTTTCTCTTATCTGCTTCTTCCCCCGCGGCCGCATCCTTCTTCCGGATCGGCCGTCTCCTTGATCTGCCTTACTCTCCCAGTATCCTTCTGGCAGATGCATTTGCCTCCCTGTAGATCTCCTCAGCAGAAGAATCAAGGAAAAATTCCCCATTTCGGTACAGCACTTTTCCCCCGATCATCGTCATCTTCACATTCTGCTTGCTGCCGCTGTACACGATATTCTTCTCGATGTTCTGGATCGGCTGCATGTTCGGCTGCATCAGATCGATCATGATCAGATCTGCCTTCTTTCCTTCAGCGAGCGTGTCGCATTCCGGAAGCCCCATTGCACGGGCACCGTTTACCGTCGCCATCTTCAGCACTTCCATCGCCGGAACCGCCTCCGGATCATCGCACACTGCTTTCTGCAGGCCCGTTACCAGGAACATCTCTCGGAACATATCCAGACAATTATTGCTGGCGGGCCCGTCCGTTCCGATTGCCATCGGGATACCCATATCGAGATAACGCTTCACCGGCGCGATCCCGCTTGCAAGCTTCAGGTTGGACGCAGGATTCGTCACGATCCAGAGTCCTCTCTCCTTTACAATATCAAAATCCCCGTCATCCATGTGGACTCCGTGGAACAGGCCGCCGCCGTGACGGAAAAGTCCCAGAGAATCCATATATGCCACCGGAGTCATTCCTGTGCGCTCCCTGCACTCTTCCACTTCCTTCTTCGTCTCGGAACAGTGCACATAGACCGGAGCCTGATATTTCTCCGAAAGAGCTGCGATCCCCTCCATCAGTTCCCGGCTTGTCGTATATTCTGCATGGAATCCGAGCTGATAGGTGATCAGACGGTCCTTGTCCTGGTTGTACGTATGGTAATCCGCTTCCACTTCTTCCAGTGTTCCGCCGAAATTGTTGATACTCTCACAGAACACATTCCGGAATCCGGTATCCCTGGCGGCTCTGGCACCTGCCGCTCTGTGCATATACATATCGAACATCGCTGTGATCCCGCTGGTCAGATATTCCATCACCGCCAGCTTGGTCAGCCAGTAGATGTCATGGTCTGTCAGTTTTGCCTCAGCCGGAAACACCCTTGTGTTCAGCCACTCGTCCAGCTTCATGTCATCTGCATGGGAGCGCAGGAAAGTCATCGCGGAATGAGTGTGGGCATTCTTGAACCCGGGCATGATCAGGTTTCCCTCCGCGTTGATCTGCTCGTCCCACTCTTTTCCGCTGCAGTCCTTCCCCGCTCCCGCATATGTGATCGTATCCCCTTCGATCCAGAGTTCTCCCTCAAAGATTCCTCTGCCTTCTTCCATCGTAAGTATTCTCGCATTATAAATTCTTGTATTCATCTTTCTTACCTCACATTTTTTCGATGATCCTGGTCACAAGACGCTCAAATTCAGCGGAACGCCTGTCCGCCACGGCCTGTACATCCAGATGGCTCAGTTCCTCGTCAGACAGGCCGCTGGCCATATTCGAGATGCAGGAGATCCCGCACACTCTCAGCCCGGCGTGCCGCGCGGCGACTGCCTCGCAGGCTGTGCTCATCCCGACGGCGTCCGCTCCGCAGGCCGCATACATCCGGATCTCCGCCGGGCTCTCAAAATTCGGCCCTGTCGTCTGGAGATATACTCCCTCGCGGATCTCGATCTTCTCCTCCTGCGCCACAGTCCGGATCAGTTCCATCAGTTCTGTATCATAGATATGAGTCATATCCGGGAACCGCTCCCCCAGCTCAGATACATTCTCTCCGATCAGCGGTGACGGCACAAAGCTGGAGATCTGATCTGTGATCATCATGAAGTCTCCCACGTGAAATTCCCGGTTGATCCCTCCGGAAGCATTGGTCAGGAACAGCGTCCCGATCCCCATCCGCTTCATCAGGCGGACAGGAAGCACCACTTCCTCCATGGAATATCCTTCATAGTAGTGCACTCTTCCTTTCATGACCACTGCCGGCACATCTCCAATGTACCCCAGCAGGAACTTTCCATCGTGCCCCTGCACGGTAGACACGGGAAATCCCGGAATATCCCCGTACGGGATCTCCTGCTCCACTCTCATGTTCTTCGCATACCCGCCCAGTCCTGATCCCAGGATCAGCCCGACCTGCGGGACAAAATCAGTTACAGATCTATAATATTCATAACATTTCTGAAGTCTTTCGTACTGTCTGCTCATAACTTCCTCCTTTAATGAAAGAATGCTCTATGCAGGAAGGCGCTTCTGCCTTTTTGCTGAAGCGCCTTCCTGCATCCCCGCGGAGCGTATATCAGGTGGGGGATTGACACCCGCCACTGATACTGCTTTGTTGCTCACCGCCTATAGAGGCGGGAGTCATCTCCCCACCTGATATAAAAGCATTCCACTAATTGGATACTAGACCATTTTTTCGGTCTTGTCAAGGAAGAGTGGACTGTCAGATAATGATGCACACCATGCCGCCGTTGGAATCATTCACAATCTTCTGCATGGAATCCTGGAGCTTTGACTGGCTCTCATCATTGATCATGGCAATCTTGCTGCGAATTCCGTCCATCACCAGCTCCTCAACAGATTTTCCGAAAATATTGGTGCCCCATACCCCCTCCGGAGTCTCGCTCTCCTGACGGATATATTCGACCAGGTCCTCTGCCTGCTTCTCGTTCCCCACGATCGGAGCGATCTCTGTCTCAATGTTGGCTCGGATCATATGGATCGACGGAGCTTCTGAGCGTATCTTCACTCCGTATTTGCTTCCCTGTTTGATGATCACCGGATCATCCAGCCTGATCTCCTCCTTCTTCGGGCTGACCACGCCGTATCCCTTGATCTTCACATCCGCAAACGCATCTTTGATCTGGCTGAACTCTTCCTTCATGGCGGAGAGTTCCTTCATGGTTGAGATCAGCTCATACTCTCCCTTGATCTGTGTACCGGTCAGCTCGCTGAGCACTTCATAGTAGTATTTCTGCTCAAACCCGATCCTCACCCGCACCTTTCCTGTGTCCATCTCCACCTTCTCGACAGAGATCTCATTTATGTACGGACTGTCAGCCTTCTCCTCGCAGGATACGGCGCTGCGGATATCATCCATATTCTCCATGAACCTTCTGATATGCTCCAGGAGGTCCTGCTTGATCCTGTGGTCGCGGGAGAGCATCTCCACCCATTTCGGCAGATAAAACTCTACCTCCGTGACAGGAAACTGGTAGAGGATCTGCCGCATGATCTCGTTGATGTCCTCTGCCTTGAGCTGTTCGCAGTTGACCGGGAATACCGGCGCGTTATATTTCTGCTGCAGTTCTTCCTTTAATGCCTTCGCTTCCTCCCCGTACGGCTTGAGGCAGTTGAGCAGTATGAGAAACGGCTTCCCGATGGACTGGAGCTCTTTTACGGTCTTCTCCTCCGCCGGAATATAGCTTTCCCTCGGCAGGTCCGTCACGCTGCCGTCCGTCGTGACGACAAATCCGATCGTCGCGTGATCGCGGATCACCTTCTGTGTACCTATGGCTGCGGCTTTCGTGAACGGGATCTCGTACTCGAACCAGGGAGTCTTCACCTGGCGCTCTGTATCATTCTCAATATGCCCTGAAGCTCCCTCGACCATATACCCCACACAGTCGATGAGCCGGATCTTCACCTCCACATCGTCAGAGAGCTTTACTGACGCAGCCTCCTTGGGTACGAACTTCGGCTCTGTCGTCATGATCGTCGTCCCTGACGCCGACTGCGGCAGTTCATCCTTCGTCCGCTCTCTGGCGTGCTCATCCGTCATGTTGGGAAGCACAAGCAGATCCATGAATCTCTTGATAAAAGTCGACTTGCCTGTCCGCACCGGACCGACGACACCGATATAGATCTCCCCGTTTGTCCGGACCTTCATATCTCTGTATACCTGAAATGAATCCATAGAAATACCCCCTTGTTCTGCTGATAACAATGTATGCAGCCAGAAAAGGGGGTATGACTGTTATCTTCTATTTTTCTTCATCCGGCCAGAGGAGAGTTCCGTTCTCGCTCTTTGACTCTCTCTGCATCAGGTCGTCCACTGCCTCCGCAGGGCTCTTTCCCTCGAAGAGGACCTGATTCACCTCGTCCACGATCGGCATGGATACATTATACTTTTTCGCAAGCCTTGCCGCGGCTTTTGCTGAATAGACGCCTTCCACGACCATTTTGACCTCATCCATGGCCTCCTGCATGGTCCTGCCCTGTCCGATCAGATAGCCTGCTTTCCGGTTCCGGCTGTGCACGCTGGCACAGGTAACGATCAGATCTCCAATACCGGTCAGTCCGACAAAACTCTCGATCTTTCCTCCCATCTTCACGCCAAGCCTGGCGATCTCCGCGATTCCTCTTGTGATCAGCGCTGCCTTCGTGTTATCGCCGTAGCCGAGACCGTCCGCGATACCGGCTGCCAGAGCGATCACATTTTTCAGAGAGCCTCCCAGCTCGATCCCGAGTATATCCGGGCTTGTATAGACACGGAATACCTTGCTGATGAACATGGACTGGAGATATTCTGCTGTCTTTCTCGTCTTCGCCCCGATCACGCAGGTCGTCGGAAGCCTTCTGCCGACCTCCTCTGCATGGCTCGGTCCCGAGAGCACCGCCACATCCGCCTGCGGGATCTCTTCCTCGATCTGGCAGGACAGAGTCTTCAGTGTTGACTCTTCGATCCCTTTTGCCACATCCACGATGATCTGTCCGTCCGCCACATAAGGCTTCATGCTTCTTGCCGTGGACCTCGTATACACGGAGGGAACAGCCAGCACGAGGAAATCCTTACCCCGGACCGTCTTCTCAATATCGCCTGTGAATACCATATCCTCAGGCAGTTTCACGCCCGGAAGCTTCAGAAGATGCTCTCTCTTTTCGTCCAGCATCTTCACCTCGCTCTCATCGATCGACCAGACTGTCACGGAATGCCCATTGTCATGAAGGAGGACCGACAGCGCCGTGCCCCAGCTCCCGGCTCCAAGTACGCCTACATTTGCCATAATCTCACTACTCCTTTTTCTTCGCTCCGAACTTATTCTCGGTCCCTGCCAGCAGTCTCTTGATATTCTCTCTGTGACGGTACCACGCCAGCGCCGTCAGCGCGAAGAGAATGATATCCAGTTCATAGACACGCTGTGCATCCATATCAAACCATCCGAGCTGTCCTGCCAGGATCATTTCGATAAGGAACACTGTATATGCAGTAAGAGAACCGACTGATATGTAGCGGGTGATCACCACCGGGATCAGGAAACATGCCAGTGTGACCGGGATCAGGATCAGGCTGGCCGGAAGGTTCCAGAAACTGTTCGCAGCCACCAGACCTGCCATCACGGCGATTCCCTTTCCTCCCTTGAACCCCAGATAAAACGGGAAATTGTGTCCCAGCGTGACGCCTGCTCCCGCATACATCGCAAGAAGCGGCAGGCAGTCGCTTCCCCGGTACATCAGGCAGACGATCACCACCGCGGCGGCACATTTGAGGACATCGCCGAAAAATGTCATTATCCCGGCTTTCCATCCGATCACGCGCAGCGCATTGGTAGTACCCGCGTTCCCGCTTCCCTTTTTTCTGATGTCAATATGATTCATTCTCCCAACAAGGTAGCCGGTCTGAAGCAAACCGCATACATAGCCGACCGCCAGACAAATCAAACGTTCCATAACCTTCTACTGCTCCTTTTCCTTTCTTTCCCTGATGAAGAACTTCAGAGAAGTTCCGCGGAAGCCAAACGCCTCTCTGATCTTGTTCTCCAGATACCGTGTATATGAAAAATGCATCAGTTCCTTATCATTCACAAAGATGACGAAGGTAGGCGGTTTGACGGAAACCTGTGTAATGTAGTACAGTTTCAGCCTCTTGCCCTTGTCCGACGGCGGCTGCTGCATTGCCACAGCCTCGGTCATGATCTCGTTGAGCACGCCTGTTGCGATCCTCAGCGTCTGATTCTCAATGACCATATCGATCATATCGTAAAGTTTGTTCAGTCTCTGTCCGGTCACTGCCGATACATACATGATCTCCGCATAAGGCATGTAGGAAAGAGTCTGCCGGATCTTCGCCTCGTACTCTCGCATCGTCCGGTCATTCTTCTCGATGGCATCCCATTTGTTCACCACGATGATGATCCCCTTGCCGCGCTCATGAGCGATCCCCGCGATCTTCGCATCCTGCTCTGTCACGCCCTCCGTGGCATCGATGACCATGAGAACCACATCCGCCCGTTCCACAGCGGTCACTGTGCGGATGATGCTGTAGCGTTCCAGTTCTTCCTTGATCTTGTTCTTTCTTCTGAGCCCTGCGGTATCGATAAAGATATACTCTCTTCCGTTGTGCACGATCTCTGTGTCCACTGCATCTCTGGTGGTACCTGCAATATCGGAGACGATCACCCGGTTCTCCCCGAGAAGACGATTGATGATCGAAGATTTTCCCACATTGGGCTTTCCCACGATAGCGATGCGGGGACGGTCGTCCTCCTCGTCCTCTCCGGCCCCTTCCGGAAAATGTGCAGTCACTGCATCAAGCATATCTCCAAGTCCGAGCCTGGAAGACGCTGACACAGGGATCGGATCCCCGATCCCCAGATTGTAGAACTCATACACATCCGGCATATATTTTTCAAAATTATCTACCTTGTTCACCACCAGGACGACCGGCTTCCCGGAACGTCTCAGCATATCCGCAACCTTGGAATCCGCGTCCACAAGGCCCTGCCGCACATCGGTGAGGAATACAATCACATCCGCCGTATCAATGGCGATCTGCGCCTGCTCCCTCATCTGAGAGAGGATCACGTCCCTGCTGTCCGGCTCGATTCCTCCTGTATCGATCATGGTGAACTCTCTGTTGAGCCATGATACATCCGCATAGATCCTGTCCCTTGTCACTCCGGGCGTATCCTTGACGATGGAGATCTTCTCTCCCGCCAGCGCGTTGAAAAGAGTTGATTTCCCCACATTCGGCCGCCCAACTATGGCAACTACCGGTTTACTCATTGTATTTTTACCTTCCTTTATTATTCTCCATTTCTTCTGTCTCCGGACCTAATATGGCATCTATCAGATCCTGCCCGCTTGATTTTACAATATCGACCGGAACTTGTAAAGCGTCAGATACTTCTTTCACGGTAATATCGTCAAGAAAGACATCCTCGTCCGCCTTGAGCATATTGCACGGCAGGAGCAGCCTGCTGCCCAGCTCTTTCCCCTTGAGCTGGGCGATGATATCCTGTCCGGTGATCAGTCCTGACACGGTGATCCTCTCCCCGAAGAAATCATTTCTGATACAGTACACATGTACCTTCACTCCGGGGTAACGCTCCTGGATCCGATCCGCCATACGGCGGATATAGGGATATGCCAGTTTCCCAGTCGCAGCAGAGATCTCACCGGATCTGTCGCCGTCCCCGAGCCGTTCCATTCCCTCCTCAAATTCATTGAACAGAAGGCGGAGCATTCCCACGCCGTTCTCCAGCTGGAGATATCCGTCGTACCGCTCTTCCTCAGGGACTTCTTCCTCTGCCAGGAGATACCACTCGTCGCCCGCATGTATAAAATGGATCCCGTACTCTTCATAGATCTTCTTCTGCCAGCGGTGGATCACACGGAGTACTTCCCTCGCTTCTTCTCTTGTAAACGGTTCCAGAGGGTACAGTCCCTCCCGGAACCTGGTCAGTCCCACAGGAACGACCGAGACGCTCTTCAGAAGCGGAAGATACTTTGTCAGATCGCGGATGGTGCGTTCCAGCTCCTCCCCGTCGTTCACTCCTCTGCAGAGGACGATCTGGCCGTTCATCTCGATCCCGCCCTGATACAGAATATCCACTTTCTTCAGCGCGTCACCGGCGAAGCGGTTGTGCAGCATCCGGCACCTCAGCTCCGGATTCGTCGTATGGAAAGAAATATTGATCGGCTCGAGCCGGTATCTGACGATCCTCTCCACGTCATGATCGCTCATATTGGTCAGTGTAATATAGTTTCCCTGAAGAAACGAGAGGCGGGAATCATCGTCTTTAAAATAGAGCGTATCCCTCATCCCCGGCGGCATCTGATCGATAAAACAGAAGATGCACCGGTTGCGGCAGGAACGGTATTCATCCATCAGTCCCTCTCCGAAACTGATCCCGAGAGATTCGTCCGCATCTTTCTCGATCTCCAGCTCCCACTGTTCCCCGTCAGCTTTCTCTATAAGAAGGAGAAGCTCCTCGCTCTCCTCATAGAACTGGTAGTCAAAGATGTCCTCGATCTCCTGGCCGTCGATCGCCAGGAGCCTGTCTCCCGGTTCGATCCCGAGCTCTTCGGCAATGCTGCCCGCTTCTACATTTTTCACGATATGTTCATGCTTTTTCATCTATCCTGTGAACTCCTACTCTGGTCCTTCAGCGCGCTGAAGGCACGCCATAACATACTGAAGTTCACTCCCGCGCTGTCCCGAAAGCACATCTGCAGGGCATTTCCACGCCTGTGAGTGAACCATATCCATATTTCTGTTCACACCTAACCGCCGCCCGCATGCGCACTTGTCGCGCTGCCGCGCTCCAGTTTCGCACTTCGTGCTAAGGCTGCTTATTTGGGCGGCGGCTGCGAGTTCCACTCGCACTCATGGATAGGAAACTGCCTCTTACATGCAGGCATGACGCTGCAGTTTCCTATCCATGAGTACGGTGTGAACTGTAACACGTCAATAGTATATCACAATTCCCGTTCCGCGCAAAGCTATGCTTGAATTTATAAATAAAAAATGATATAACGGTATATGTAAACAAGTCAGTCCGGGTATCCGGATATCATAATATCACAGGAGAAAATCATGTCAAATATCGAATTGTTAGAAAGAACTCTTCCGGTAGCTCCTCTGAAGCTGGCGGCTATGGAAAGCTGCCGCAGCATGGGGCAGAAAGTGAACGATTATCTCGTTTCCTTCCGGGAGAACACCATCAACGAAGTAAAAGAATCCCCTCTGTATGTCAATTATCAGTCGAATAATTATCTCGTGGACTGCAGCTGTCCCCGTTTCGGCTCAGGCGAGGCAAAGGGCGTTCTGAAAGAGACGATCCGCGGCACAGACCTTTTCATCATGACCGATGTGTGCAACTACAGCCTCACCTACACGGTGAACGGCCACCTGAACCACATGTCGCCGGATGACCATTACCAGGATCTGAAGAGGATCATCTCTGCAGCGACAGGAAAAGCGCACAGGATCAATGTGATCATGCCTTTCCTCTATGAGAGCCGTCAGCACAAACGCACGAAGAGAGAATCTCTGGACTGTGCCCTTGCGCTGGAAGAGCTGCACGCAATGGGCGTGTCGAATATCATCACCTTTGACGCCCATGATCCGCGCGTTCAGAATGCGATCCCGCTGAGCGGATTCGACAGCTTTAATCCGCCGTACCAGTTTATGAAGGCGCTGTTCCGCGCTGTTCCGGACATCATCCCGGACAAAGAACACCTGATGATCGTCAGCCCTGACGAAGGAGCCATGCACCGCGCCGTATACTTCTCCAACGTACTTGGAGTAGATATGGGAATGTTCTACAAGCGCCGCGACTATTCAACGATCGTCGGCGGAAAGAATCCGGTCGTCGCACATGAATTCCTCGGAGACGATGTACGCGGCAAGGATGTGATTATCGTGGACGATATGATCTCCTCCGGAGGAAGCATGCTGGAGGTTGCCAAGCAGCTGAAGGACCGCAATGCCGGCAGAGTCTTCGTGTGCACCACCTTCGGGCTGTTCACGGACGGCTTCGACAAGTTCGACGATTATTTCGAAAAGGGATATATCAACAAGGTCGTCACCACCAACCTGACCTACCTGCCGCCGGAACTCTATGAGAAGCCATACTTTGTACAGGCTGACATGAGCAAGTTCCTTGCACTGATCATTGATTCTCTGAATCACGACATCACGATCGGCAAGGTCCTGAACCCGACCGACAAGATTCACGCTCTGCTTGAAAAATATAAGAACGGAGAGACCTTCTGAGAATGAGAAAATGTAAGACAGGCCTCGGCGGAATGCTGGTCATTCCACCGAAGCCTGTCTTTCTCTCTGTCTCTTTTCAGTTCATCCCGCTGTCTCAGCGGAGCCTGCTCCCCTCGTACTTCATCTTCGTCTTCAGGAAGCGCAGCAGAGCTGCATACCGTTCTTCCAGCGTATCCGCATTCTCCGCAAATTCCATGCTCTCCGCCGCTGCCGTCAGAAACCGGTCCGTGAGCACTGCTCTGTGTTTCTGAAGGAACTCGGCACGCTGTTCATTCCCATCCAGATCAAGGAACTGAAGGATCAGGGATTCTTCACTTTCCGGCGCATCCTTTTTCATCTCCTGTACGCTGTCCCTGCACAGTTCGAACCGGTATTCCTGCTGTGCATCCGGATATTTGTCTTTGCTGACTGCTCTCATAAAAGCTGCAAGAGAGCTGACATAGACTCTGTGTTCCCCCTCCGCCGTCTCATAGACGACCATCTCTTCCTTCGTCTCCGCACAGACGGCAAGATACAGCACACGGTACTGTTTCCCTCTGAAATGTCTGTACAGATCTCCTTTTCTAGGCTTTCTTCGATTCATGCGCAGCTTCCTTTCTTTGCTTTTGATCCGCCATCCGTCTGAGGGCGGTCCGGCCATCAATACAGTTTCGCGCTGATCAGTTTCGGTCTGAAACCTTTCTTCTCGAGTGCGTCAAGGATTCTGTTCTTATGTTCTGTGCCGAATGCCTCCATTGTGATACGAAGCTCCACGGCGGCATTTCTGTTTGTGCTGACAAACTGATTGTGCTCCAGCTTGATCACATTGCCCTGTTCATCCGCGATCGTTTTTGCCACCTGAACCAGCTCGCCCGGCTTATCCGGAAGGAGTACGGAGACGGAGAAGATCCGGTCTCTCTGGATCAGTCCGTGCTGTACGATGGATGACATTGTGATCACATCCATGTTGCCTCCGCTCAGGATACAGACAACCTTTTTTCCTTTACAGTCGAGCTGCTTGAGCGCGGCCACGGAGAGAAGCCCGGAGTTTTCCACGATCATCTTGTGATTCTCCACCATGTCGAGGAATGCTCCGATGAGCTCGTCATCCTCTACAAGGAGCATCTTATCCACATTCTCCTGCACATACGGCAGGATCTTGTCTCCGACCGCCTTAACGGCAGTGCCGTCCGCGATGGTATTGGCGCTGGGAAGTTCTACGACCTCCCCTGCCTGCAGGGCAGCTGTCATGCTGGCCGCCTCAGAAGGCTCCACGCCGATCACTTTTATCTTCGGGTTCAGCATCTTTGCAAGGGTGGACACGCCGGTGATCAGGCCGCCTCCTCCCACCGGCACAAGGATATAATCCACTGTAGGCAGCTCCTGCACGATCTCCATGGCAATAGTTCCCTGCCCTGTGGCAACGTCAAGGTCATTGAACGGATGCACGAAGGTATATCCGTTCTTCTCCGCCAGCTCGCATGCATAGGCATAGGCGTCGTCGTACACATCGCCGTAGAGCACCACCTCAGCGCCATAGCTCTTGGTGCGGTTCACCTTGATGAGCGGGGTGACCGTGGGCATGACGATGACCGCCTTGCAGCCGAATTTCTTCGCCGCAAAGGCCACGCCCTGGGCGTGGTTTCCCGCAGACGCGGTGATCAGTCCCCGGGATCTTTCTTCCTCTGTCAGTGTACTGATCTTGTAGTATGCCCCGCGGATCTTGTAAGCTCCCGTATACTGCATATTCTCTGGTTTCAGGTATACCTTTGCCCCGGTCTGCTCGCTCAGATAGTCGCTGTAGATCAGCTTTGTGGGATTGGTCACCCTTTTGACAAGTTCGCTTGCTTCCTCAAATTTTTCCAATGTCAACATTCTTCTGTCCCTCTTTCTGTTCTGGATTCCCTCTCACTTCACTCTTTTGTCTTCTCCGTTCCTACTCCTCTTCCCGGTAGAACAGCGCATTTACAAATTCTTCTGAATCAAATTTCTGCAGATCGTCAATGCTCTCTCCCACTCCGATATACTTCACAGGAATGCCGAGCTCCGCCTGGATCGCAACCGCGATCCCGCCTTTTGCCGTTCCATCCATCTTGGTCAGGATCACGCCTGTGATATCCGCCACCTCATTGAATTCCTTTGCCTGGGCAAGGGCATTCTGTCCTGTCGTGGCGTCAAGGACGACCAGTGTCTCGCGGAACGCTTCCGGATACTCCCGGTCGATCACACGGTTGATCTTCTTCAGCTCCTCCATCAGGTTCTTCTTGTTGTGCAGGCGTCCCGCAGTGTCACAGAGCAGTACATCCGCCTTTCTCGCCTTAGCGGCAGCCACTGCATCATACACCACAGAAGCCGGATCAGCGCCTTCCTGGCCGCCGATCATATCCACGCCCGCACGGTTTGCCCACTCTTTCAGCTGCTCTCCGGCAGCTGCCCGGAAAGTATCCGCAGCGGCAAGCACAACTCTCTTTCCCTGGGCGCGGAGTTTCCCCGCCAGTTTGCCGATGGTAGTGGTCTTGCCAACACCGTTGACTCCGATCACGAACACGACAGACGTTCTGTCCTCGAACTCATATGCTGTCTCTCCTACGTCCATCTGCTCCTTGATGCTGTCAATGAGCAGCTGCCGGCACTCTGCCGGTTCCTTTATATGCTGTGCCTTGACCTTCTCCCTCAGATCCTCCAGGATGTTCATGGTCGTGCGGACTCCAAGATCGCCCATGATCAGGGTCTCCTCAAGTTCGTCGTAGAAGTCATCATCAATCTTTGAAAATCCGTGGAAAATGCTGTCCATGCCGGATACGATATTATCCCTGGTCTTTGTCAGGCCGGACACCAGCCGTTTGAAAAAGCCCTGTTTCTCCGCCATTGTATTCCCTCTCTTTCCTGTAATATTCTATCTATTTATCCAGTTCATCCTCCAGGAGGTCCACTGAAACAAGTGTGGAGACTCCCTTCTCCTGCATCGTGATACCGTAGAGCCGGTCAGCCGACGCCATTGTCCCACGCCTGTGGGTGATCACAATGAACTGGGTATTCTTGGTCAGTTTGTGCAGATACTGCGCAAACCGGGTAACGTTGTTGTCATCCAGCGCCGCCTCGATCTCGTCCAGGAGACAGAAGGGAGATGGCTTCAGGTTCTGAATCGCAAACAGCAGCGAGATGGCTGTCAGCGCCTTCTCTCCTCCCGAGAGCTGCATCATATTCTGCAGCTTCTTTCCCGGAGGCTGCGCCACGATCCGGATCCCTGCTTCCAGGACATCCTCATCTTCCATCAGCTCCAGGGTTCCTTTTCCTCCCCCGAACAGCTGGCGGAACACAAGATTGAACTCCCGCGCGATGCGGGCGAACTGCTCTGTGAACTGTTTTCTCATGGCAGCGTCAAGTTCATCAATGATCTGTACAAGAGAAGCCTCCGCTTCTACAAGATCATCATGCTGTCCCTTGAGGAACGTATATCTCTCAGAAACGTTCCTGAAATCCTCGATCGCATTGACATTTACATTTCCCAGCTTCCGTATCTCATTTTTCAGTTCCTGGATCTTCCGTTTCATATACGCCAGATCTGTCAGTTCTGTATCTCTCAGCTCCATAGCGCGGTTAAATGTGAGTTCGTACTCTTCCCACATATAATTCATCTGCTTCTCTGACGCCTCCTCGTAGGACTCCTTCTGGCTGTTCAGCCGGAAGCATTCTTTGTCCAGCGCTGAGATATGTTCGGAGAGTTCTTCTCTCTGTCTGAGGAATCCTTTGTGCTTCTGATTGAGTTCCTCCCTTTCAGAAGTCTTCTCCCGGATCTCCTTCTCGATCTCTTCCAGCAGATCACCGGACTCCCGTATAGCAGACTTGAGATCCTCGATGCTCTGTTCCTTCTCCCGGATCTCGTCAGATGCATTCCCTTTGCTCTGGTTCAGCTCCTCCAGTTCCTTCTTCAGCTTTTCCGTCTCCTCGTCGAGACGCTCGATATTTTCCCGGATAAAGGTGCTCTGCTGTTCCAGCCCCGCGCGGGACAGATGCATCTCTTCCGCCTGTTTCATCTGGGCTGCCTCAGTCTCACGTTCCTCCTCCAGCGCTTTCTGCATGGCCTCGATCTTTTCATTCAGCTCTTTCTCCAGATTCTCAGATGTCTCCAGCTCCATCTGAATGGACTCTTCATTCTCGGCGATCTCCCGGAGTTCTTCTGCAAGGCTCTCCTGTTCTTTCTGCACAGTCTCAAACCTGCGTTTTGCCTCAAGCTGCCGGACCTGGATCTGCTCCACATTCATCCTGGCAGTGTTCTCGGCAACAGAAGCCTCTCTTAATTCCTGACGGATCTGATCGATCTCATTGTAGAAGGAAGTCCTTCTGGACTTAATGTCCTCCACCGCTTTCTCCATCTCATCCATGTCAGAGCGGAGCATGGAGACAGTCTTTTCAAATTCTTCGATCTCCCTTCTCCGGCTCAGCAGGTTGCTGGAGTTCTTGAAAGCTCCTCCGGTCATGGATCCGCCCGGATTGATCAGTTCCCCTTCCAGGGTCACCAGCCGCAGCGACTGACGGTACTTTCTGGCAATGGCGATCCCGTGGTCGATCTGGTCCACCACGATGGTCCTTCCCAGGAGCTGGTCCGCAAGTCCCTCGAAACGCTTCTCCACGTGGACAAGCGTATTGGCGAGTCCGATGACGCCCGGCTCCCGCAGCGCTTCCTGCTGGCGGATCCCCCCGCTCCCATGCATGCTCGTGAGCGGAAGAAAGGTCGCCCGCCCGAACTTGTTCTTTTTAAGGAAGGTGATCATCCGCTTCGCAGTCTCCTCGTTATCTGTAACGATATTCTGTATATTTCCGCCGAGCGCCGTCTCCACGGCGATCTCGTACTCTTTATCTACCTTTATGATATCAGCGACTACACCGATCAGGCCCTTTTCCCTGTCCCTGTTCGCCATCACCTTCCGGATGCTGTTCCCGTAGCCGTCATACCGCTCCGTAATATTCTTCAGCGATTCCAGACGGGAGGCCTCTCTGTGGTAAGCGGTCTGCCCGATCTTCAGCTTCTCCTGCCTGTCAGCCAGTTCTTTCCTGAGTTTTTCGATCTCCTGCTCATCTGCTGCGATCCTGCTGTTATATTCAGCGATCCTGCCCCTGACACCGGCCAGTTCTTCTTCATATTTCTTGAGACTTTCGTTCTGTTCTTCCGCCTCCGAGGAGATTTCCAGGATGGTTCTTGCCAGCACCGCTTTCCTCGAAGCAATCTGCGCTCTTGTCGTATCGTAATGCTGGATCTTCGCCTTTGTGGATGCCCGGTTTCCCAGAAGATCCATGATCTCCTGCTTTCCTTTCTCGATCTGCGCAGTGTGCTCCGCGATCCGCGTCTGGACGCTGATCAGCTGCTTTGCCGCCTCTTCATCCTGTCCGGACACTTCACCCAGCTTTCTCTGCACTTCGCTGTGCTCTTCCACAAACGCCTGTTTCTGTTCTGCTTTTGCATTCATCTCCTCACGGATTGCAGCCAGGCGGCGGTCATAGTGCTCATCGTTCATCCTGGCAGTATTGATCTGCTCCTTCAGGACATTGATCCTGCCTTCCAGCTGCTGTTTCAGAAGATTCGTCTCATTGAGCTGATTTTTCGCATCCTCTATAGCCTGGTCGATCTCCTCGACCTCCTCCTCGATCCGCTCATACTCCGCCTTCATCTTCTCATAGCGCGCATTGGACTCCTCCATCTCAGCGGACGCATTCTCATACTTGCCTTCCACTTCCCTGAGTCTCTCGCGGATCCGTTCCTCCTCCAGAAGGAACATATTGATATCATAGGTTTTCAGCTCTTCTTTTTTCTTCAGATACTCCCTGGCTGTCTCGGACTGTTTCTCAAGCGGGCCGAGCTGCTTCTCAAGCTCCGCCAGGATATCGTTGACGCGGGTAAGGTTCATCCGCTCTTCTTCCAGCTTCTTCAGGGAAAGGGCCTTGCGCCGCTTGAACTTCACGATCCCGGCAGCCTCGTCGAAGAGTTCCCTGCGCTCCTCCGGCTTTCCGCTGAGGATCTTATCGATCTGTCCCTGTCCGATAATGGAGTACCCCTCTTTTCCGATTCCCGTGTCGTAGAACATCTCATTGATATCTTTCAGACGGCATGCCGCCCCGTTGATCATATACTCACTCTCTCCGGAACGGTAAAGCTTTCGCGTCACAGTGACTTCCTCGAACTCCACCGGGAGCTTATGGTCAGAATTGTCCAGCGTGATCGCCACCGAAGCATAGCTCAGCGGCCTGCGGTTCTCTGTCCCGGAGAAGATGACATCCTGCATGCTTCCCCCTCGGAGCTGCTTCGCCCTCTGCTCTCCCAGGACCCAGCGGACCGCGTCAGCCACATTGCTCTTTCCGCTTCCATTGGGACCGACGATCCCGGTGATCCCGTTATGGAAGTCAAATTTGATCTTATTTGCAAAGGATTTGAACCCCTGCACCTCAATGCTCTTTAAATACATATAACACCCGCTTTACTTCTGCTTTCTGAGTTTCAGGATCGCCTCATACGCAGCTTTCTGCTCCGCCGCCTTCTTTGTCCGTCCCTGGCCAAATCCGCAGCTTTTATCCCCGATCTTCACTTCCACATAGAAGGACTTGTTGTGATCCGGTCCCTCTTCTCTGACAAGATGATAGGATATCTCCTCGTTCCTGTCTGCCTGTACGATCTCCTGTAAGATAGTTTTACTATCATAAAAGAGTTTCTTATCCTCCAGATCTGTCAGCACAAAGCGATGGATAAACTCTTTTGCATTAGTAAAACCACCGTCAAGATAGATGGCGCCGATCAGGGCTTCCAGCGCATCCGATGTGATGGAATCTCTCTTTCTCCCCCCGGTCGCTTCCTCTCCCTTTCCGAGGAGCAGATAGCCTCCCAGGCCGATGTCCCGCGCGCACAGCGCGAGAGAAGGCTCGCACACCATGCTGGCACGTGTCTTTGTAAGTTCGCCCTCCGATACCTTTGGAGACTCTTTGAATAAGAATTCGCTGGACACCAGTTCCAGCACAGCATCACCGAGAAATTCCAGCCGTTCGTTGCACTGGTACTTCTCCAGATGCTTTTCATTCGTGTAGGAGCTGTGCATCATGGCCCGTTTCAAAAGTGAAAAGTCATGAAAGGTATAACCGATCTTCTGTTCCAGCTCTTTTAATCTGTGTTCCATTGTTTCCCTGCTTTCTTCTTTTTTGTCCTGAAAAGGAAAAAGCCCCTGAGGGCTTTTTCACTTTCTGCTTCTTAATCCACAGCCTTCTTGATCTGGTCAACTGCATCCTGCACAGTTACTATCTTCTCTGCTTCATCATTGTCGATCTCGATGTCGAACTCTTCCTCGATCCCCATGATGATCTGGAAGATATCCAGAGAATCCGCTCCCAGGTCATCCACAAATGTTGTCTCCGGTTTGATATCCTCTTTCTGAACATTCAATACGTCCGCTATGATATCCTGCAGTTTTTCAAATTCCATTACTTCGTTCCTCCTACTCACTCTTTACTTTTTTCTTCGTTCTGCGTCGACTGAATTGCTGCCTTTATCTTTTCGTTGATCTTCTGTTCCCTGAATGTGACGCACTGGATAATTGAATTGCATACCTCAGTGGAAGTAGAACTTCCGTGAGTCTTCACAACCAGACCGTTCAGCCCAAGAAGGGGTGCTCCGCCATACTCGCTCGCATCAAAATCCTTCATTGTCGCTTTCAGCGCAGGTTTCACGAGCAGCGCGCCGATCTTGCTCCGCAGATTCGTCATCATTCCGCTCTTCACTTTCTTCAACAGGGCTCCCCCGACTCCTTCATACAGCTTCAGGATCACGTTCCCCACAAATGCTTCACAGACGACTACATCTGCCGCTCCGTACGGGATATCTCTCGCCTCCACGCTACCGATAAAATTAATATCGCTGCACGCCTTCAGGAGCGGGAAGGTCTCCTTCACAAGTGCATTGCCCTTCTCCTCCTCCGCGCCGATATTCACGATACCGACAGTCGGATTCTTCTTTCCCATTACGCTTTCCATATAAATTGAACCCATCTTGGCAAACTGTACAAGATGAGACGGTCTGGCATCTACATTTGCTCCGCAGTCGATCAGGAGCGAAACACCTTTCAATGTCGGCAGAAGAGGCGCCAGCGGAGGTCTCTCCACTCCTTTGATCCTTCCCACGAGCACCTGACCTCCTACAAGGACGGCCCCCGTACTTCCCGCTGAGACGAAGGCGTCCGCCTCCCCATTCTTCACCATCTTCATCGCGACCACAATGGAAGAGTCCTTCTTCCCGCGGATCGCTTTCACCGGAGGTTCTGCAGTCTCGATCACTTCCGTCGCGTTCACGATCTCGATCTGCTCCTTCGGATATGTGTACTGTGCAAGTTCTTCCTTCAGGCGTTCTTCCTTTCCGGTCAGCAGGATCTTGATATCCTTTCTCTTCTGAACCGCTTCCACCGCTCCCTTTACGATCTCGCCGGGCGCATTGTCTCCACCCATCGCATCGAGAGCGACCTTCGTAATATCAGACATAGTTCTTCCTCCTAACACTACTGAAATAATTCTACTGGAAAACATTATAAAAATCAACAAAAAAAGGCGTAAAACACAAAGTTTTTACGCCTTCTCTGTAAGCTTCTGATTAGTCAACGGAAATGATTTCACGCTTGTTGTAAGCTCCGCATGCCTTGCATACACGGTGAGGCATCATCAGCTCGCCGCACTTGCTGCACTTTACAAGATTCGGAGCACTCATCTTCCAGTTTGCTCTTCTTTTGTCTCTTCTTGCTTTAGAAGATTTATTCTTTGGACAGATTGACATAGGTTACACCTCCTTAAAATTCTTGAATAAGTCACGGACAACTGACATTCTCGGATCAAGTCCCGGATCTTCGCAGTCACAGGACCCCGTATTCAGATTCCGGCCGCACACTCTGCACAGCCCTTTACAGTCTTCCCTGCACAGGACTTTTGACGGCCAGTCCGACAAAATCTCATTATAGAGTAATTTGTCCACGTCAAGATGATATCCGTCAATGAAGTTTGATTCATCCAGCTCCTCTGTCAGTTCTGCGTCGGAGATGCCTACGTCCACATGCTTTGTACAATCCAGTACAAATTCCTGCCTGACATCATCCAGGCATCTGTCGCATGGGATCACAACAGTCAGTCTGGTCTCTGCCTTGATGAGCAGTTCCTTTCCCCTTATATGCTCCACGCTCACATGAACCGGCTCCTTGCTGACAATGGGGTAGGTTCCGGATTTCATCCGGATCTCTTCCATCTCCAGCCGCACAGTCTCTTCGACCGTCTTATGCTGGTCTGACAAAACGTCTGATAGGTTAATTAACATAATGTATTACTCCTATTCATACCTAGACTATTATAGCATGTAAATCCTGTTTGTCAACCATAAAAATATTAAGTTTTCGTCAGAGCTGCCTCCGGGATTTATTTCCGTTACTGTTCATACAGTAACTTTATTTCACAAGGGCAAGTGTCTCTCTTGC
This sequence comes from Lachnospiraceae bacterium UBA1818, assembly GCA_904419285.1. GTDB lineage: Bacteria > Bacillota > Clostridia > Lachnospirales > Lachnospiraceae > Mediterraneibacter > Mediterraneibacter caccogallinarum. The sequence continues at coordinate 27,296 of CAJFQZ010000016.1, read as the reverse complement.
GATGGCAAGCTCTTCATTTGTCGGGATCACGAATACTCTGACTTTGGAGCCCGGTTTCGTGAGTTCCTTCTGTGTTCCTCTCAGGCCTTTGTTCACCTCTTTGTCAAAGTCAACTCCAAGGTAGTCAAGATAGCTGCAGACCTGCTCTCTTACATAATCGTCGTTCTCGCCGATTCCTGCTGTGAACACGATATCGTCCACGCCGTTCATGGCAGCCGCATAGGATCCGATGTATTTTGCAACTCTGTAGGAGAATACGTCCATTGCGATCTTTGCTTTCTTGTCGCCGTTGTTCATTGCATCCGTAAGATCGCGGAAGTCGCTGGAGAGCTCTCCAGACAGACCGAACACGCCGGATTTCTTGTTCAGCACATTCATAACGCCTTCGATATCAAGGTTTTCTTTTCCTGCGATGAACTCCATGATCGCAGGATCGATATCGCCGGAGCGTGTTCCCATGACAAGTCCCTCAAGAGGAGTCAGTCCCATGGAAGTATCTACGGATTTTCCGTTCATGACAGCGGTAACGCTTGAGCCGTTGCCCAGGTGGCAGACGATCGTCTTCAGCTGGTCGTACGGTCTCTCTATCACTTCAGCCGCCTTCTTTGACACATAGCTGTGGCTTGTTCCGTGGAAGCCGTAGCGTCTTACTTTATATTTCTCATAATACTCATACGGGAGGCCGTACATATATGCCTTCTCCGGCATTGTCTGATGGAACGCCGTATCAAATACAGCAACCATAGGTGTTCCCGGCATCAGCTTCTCACATGCCTCGATTCCGATCAGGTTGGCCGGATTGTGGAGCGGAGCCAGTTCGTTGCACTCTTCGATCGCTTTCTTCACATCCTCTGTGATGACAACAGAAGAAGCGAACCTCTCTCCACCGTGCACGACACGGTGTCCGACAGCGCCGATCTCATCCAGGCTCTTGACAACACCTGTCTCTGCGTTCGTCAGGGCGTCGATCACATACTGGATCGCCTCTGTGTGCGTCGGCATCGCCTTGTCAGACTTCTCTTTCTCACCGCCGGTCGGCTGGTATGTGAGACGTCCGTCGATACCGATTCTCTCGCAGATTCCTTTTGCCAGCACATCCTCTGTCTCCGCGTTGATCAGCTGGAATTTCAGAGATGAGCTTCCGCAGTTGATTACTAATACATTCATTTTCTTTCCTCCCGAAAACCTTTGATTCTATCCCGAGCAGGGGACGATGACCGTCCCCTGAATGCTCTTCCTGTTTGTTACCCTGATATTCTGCTCTGCTGTCCCGGCTCTTAAGCCTGCTCCTGAGCCTGTGCCTGTACAGATGTAATCGCGACAACGCCCACGATATCCTCTGCGCTGCATCCGCGTGACAGATCGTTGACCGGTGCTGCGATTCCCTGTGTGAGCGGTCCGTAAGCCTCTGCCTTTCCAAGTCTCTGAACCAGCTTGTAGCCGATGTTTCCTGCATCCAGATCCGGGAAGATCAGCACGTTGGCATGTCCTGCGACTGTGCTTCCCGGAGCCTTTGACGCTCCTACCTCCGGAACGATCGCGGCATCCAGCTGAAGCTCTCCGTCAAGTTTCAGGTCCGGAGCAAGCTCATGAGCGATCTTCGTCGCCTCAACCACTTTATCTACGTCAGGATGCTTTGCGCTTCCCTTTGTGGAGTGTGACAGCATTGCCACGATCGGCTCCTTGCCTGTCAGTGTACGGAAGGACTCTGCGGAAGAGATCGCAATATTTGCGAGTTTTTCCGGATCCGGATTCTGCTCAAGTCCTGCATCGCCGAAGATAAATGTTCCGTTTGCGCCCATATCGCAGTCCGGAACGACCATCAGGAAGAATGCAGATACAAGCTTTGTGCCCGGTTTTGTCTTCAGGATCTGAAGGCACGGACGAAGTGTGTCCGCTGTGGAGTGACATGCTCCGGAAACCATTCCGTCGGCATCTCCCATCTTCACCATCATTACGCCATAGTATATGTAGTTGTTCATGAGCAGATCTCTTGCCTGCTCCTCTGTCATGCCTTTTTTCTGTCTAAGTTCGACAAGCTTAGCAATATATGCTTCTGTCTTATCATTTGTCGCCGGATCAACGATCGCCGCGCCTGAAATGTCATACGCGCCTTTGTTCTTCTCGATATCCTCTTTTTTTCCGATCAGGATCAGGTCTGCGATCCCCTCTTTTAAGACTGTCTCTGCAGCCTTATAAGTTCTCTCGTCCTCGGTCTCAGGAAGCACGATCGTCTTTTTATCCGCCTTTGCCCTAGCCTTGATTTCATCAATAAATCCCATGATTGAAAAGCCACCTTTCATTTTTTATAACTTGATAACCATGCTTATTATAACTCAAAGGTTTTTTGTATACAAGTACAATTCATGTGCATTTTCAAATACAATCGTCATATTTCGCACACTTTTTTTCTATGTTTGTCACAAAAATAACAATCTTTTTTGGTCTCATTTCTTCCTATTATATATGGAAGAATGCGGTCACAATATTGAAATACACAAGGATCGTACACGTATCCAGGATCGTCGTGATCAGAGGCGCCGCCATGATCGCCGGATCCAGCCCCAGCTTCTTTGCGAGGAGCGGCAAGATACATCCGATGCACTTCGCCATAGTGACCACGGCGATCATCGTGATGCCCAGCGCCAGTGCCAGCATGATATTCTGATCATACATGATGTAGATCCGGATCCCGTTGACCACTGACAGCAGCAGTCCCACGATCAGCGCGATGCGGATCTCCTTGAAGATGACTCTGAAAATGTCCTTAAATTCAATCTCTCCTACGGCGAGTCCGCGGATCACAAGCGTAGAGCTCTGGGAACCACAGTTTCCTCCCGTTCCCATCAGCATCGGGATAAAGGTGATCAGCACGGGCATCACCGCCATGGCGTTCTCATAATATCCGAGGATCTCTCCCGTGACCGTGGCTGAGAGCATCAGGAGCATAAGCCAGAGGGAACGGTTCTTCGCGTGCTGGAAAACAGAGGTGCCGAAGTAGGAATCCTCGTTGGGACTGACGCCGGCCATGATGCTAATGTCTTCGGTCGTCTCATCCTGCAGCACGAGCATGGCGTCATCCACCGTAACGATTCCGACAAGGCAGTCCTCATGATCGATGATCGGGATCGCCACAAGTCCGTACTTGTTGATCATGTTCGCCACATACTCCTGATCGTCCAGGGTCCGGGCAAAGAGGACATTGTCATCCATGATCTCCTCTATTTTCCTCGACTCTCCTGCCGTCAGCAGATCCTTGACGTCGACCATCCCGATCAGCTTCTTTTTCTCCGTGACATAGCAGGTATAGATCGTCTCCTTGTTAATGCCGACCTGCCGGATCTTCAGGATGGCGTCCGCCACCGTCATCTCTCTGCGCAGGCTGATATATTCAATATTCATGATGCTGCCCGCGCTGTCCTCCGGATACTGCAGGAGCGCGTTGATCTTCTTCCTCGTGTCTTCATCCGTTGCCATGAGGAGACGGTCTACCACGTTTGCCGGCATTTCCTCCAGCACGTCCACCGTATCGTCCACATACATCTCTTCCATGACTTCTTCCAGCTCGGAATCTGTCAGAGCATTGATCAGATCCTCACGCATATCGCTGTCCATATCCGTGAACACTTCCGCCGCCTCTTCCTTTGCAAGAAGACGGAAAATGAGCGTTCTCTGTTTCTTGTCCAGCTCCTCCATCGCATCAACGATATCGACCGGATGTATGGTCTCCAGTTCCTCTTTCAGCTTTTTAAAATCATGTTCCTCCAGAAGCTCCGTCATCTGTTCTACATCAAGTTTTCTGTCCTGACCCATGCCACACACCCTCTTTACGATATTTTTGTCTATTGAAATCCATCTTTTTATAGTATAATGGTTACGGAAATGATATACAAGGAGATTCTTATGAAAATTGTCGGTCTGATCACTGAATACAACCCGTTCCACAACGGACACCTCTACCATATCGAGGAGGCCAAACGTGTCTCCGGCGCAGACACAGTCATCGTCGTCATGAGCGGAGACTATGTCCAGAGAGGTACTCCCGCGATCATGCCAAAGCGGCTGCGCGCGGAGATGGCCCTCAAGTGCGGCGCAGGAGCAGTCTTTGAGCTCCCCGTCTGCTATGCTTCGGGGAGCGCAGAATACTTTGCCATGGGAGCAGTCTCTCTTCTGGATCGTCTGGGCGTAACAGACGCAGTCTGCTTCGGGAGCGAATGCAATGATCTGGACTCTCTCTGGGACATTGCCCGCATCCTTCTCGATGAGCCTGAAGCATATAAGGAGTCTCTGAGAGAAGCACTGAAAAACGGGCAGTCTTATCCTGCCGCAAGAAAAAAAGCAGTCTCGGACTATACCGGAAATGAAAGGCTCGCTTCTCTTCTGGATGATCCGAACAATATCCTGGGAATCGAGTACCTGAAAGCACTCCGCAGGCTGAACAGCTCCATGGTGCCCTATACCATACTCCGGAAAGGATCCCACTACCATGACAGCTCCATCAACGGACGCTTCAGCTCTGCTTCCGCCATCCGCTCTCTGCTGGCATACTCCTCTTCCTCTCTGCGCACAGACCGCTCGGGAGGCTCATTTGACGACACACCGTTTTCAAACATACTGGGAGTACTGGAGGAACAGGTGCCCGCCTGCTGCCTGGAACTGCTGAAAGACTGCCATAAAGTCCTGTTTCCGGTTTATCAGAATGACTTTTCCCTGATCCTGAAATACAAGCTTCTCAACAAACAGCCTGAGGATCTCACACGGTATCTGGACGTCTCCGGGGAACTTGCGAACCGCATCTGTTCCCAGCTCAACAACTTTTTCAACTATAAACAGTTCTGTGAGCTGCTAAAGACACGGGAGATTACCCACGCCAGGATCAGCCGTGCCCTTCTTCATATTATGCTTGGGATCAAGACAAAAAATGTACAGGAATATATCGACGGAGGCTGGCATTTCTATGCCCGGCTCCTCGGTTTCAGAAAAGACCGGGTAAAGCTCCTTTCCCTTCTGTCTGAAAAGAGTTCTCTCCCGGTCCTCACAAGACTTTCCGAAAGCGCCGTCCTCCCCGCCCCCGGCAGGCAGATGCTCAGAAATGATCTTCTGGCATCCAATCTGTACAATTCCGTTGTCACGGATAAGTTTAAGACGGCATTTCAAAATGAATACAAACAGGCAGTGATCAAGATCTGAGTCTCCGGATTCAGATCTTTTTCATGCATGTGACCGCCATTGCGCCCGGTCCGATGTGGCATGCAACGCTCAGCGACAATGGTCCTTCCAGCATCTCATACCCCGGAAACCTCTCCTGGATCTCCTTCTTCCACTCCTGCGCTTCTTCTCTGCTGCAGGTATAGGCCATCCCCAGGATCATATCCTCCTTCACATCCGCAAACCGTCCGGAAAGGTCTGCCTCAATCGCCTTGAGCATCGTCTTCTTCGCAGCCTTCCATCCTCTTACCTTGGCGAAGGCGTCGAGCTTCTCTCCCTGGATCTGGAGCACCGGCTTCAGATTGAGCACCGTACCGATGGCTGCAGCCGCAGGAGTGACTCTTCCGCCTTTTTTCAGATACTTGAGGGTATCTACTGTGATATAGATACTGGACTGGAACTTCTCCCGTTCCAGCACCTCCCGTATCTCCCGGGCAGTTTTTCCCTGGCTTCTGAGCTTCATCGCGTCATAGACAGACTGCTCCTGAGTGACAGAAATTCTCTGATTGTTCACTACCTGGACTTTCCCGTCATATTCCGCCGCGATCGACATCGCTGTCTCGCAGCTGTTGCTCAGCCCGCTGGACATCGGGATATGGACGATCTCATCATATTCTCTGAGCAGATTCTCCCACAGCTCCATCACGTCCCCCGGTGAGGGCTGGGAGGTGGAGATCTCCGAATCTGCTCCCAGTCTCTCATAAAACTGTTCCTGTGTCAGAGAAATATCTTCCAGAAAAAGTTCGCCGTCGATAAAGAAAGGCATCGGGAGCACATAGATGCCCAGTTCCTTTCCTCTGCTCTGCGTGATCCCACTGTTACTGTCTGTTACGATCGCTGTTTTTTTCATAACACTCTCCGTTCCGCCGCTGTCTTCCCGGCCCAGTCATTCTCCTGTTTTTTCTCTTCCGTCTGCTAATTCTTGAAGCTGTGGATCGGCGCCGGGATCCTTCCCTTCCTGCTGATAAACGCATCGCATCCGAACTCGTTGACCGGCATGATCGGAGCGTATCCGAGCAGACCGCCGAATTCCGCCGTATCCCCTACATCTTTCCCGATCACAGGGATCAGGCGCACCGCCGTTGTCTTCTGGTTCACCATACCGATGGCCATCTCGTCCGCGATGATCCCCGAGATCGTAGAAGCAGATGTCTTCCCTGGAATCGCGATCATGTCAAGCCCTACAGAGCAGACACAGGTCATCGCCTCCAATTTTTCCAGTGTAAGCGAGCCTGCATTCACTGCATCGATCATTCCCTGATCCTCGCTGACCGGTATGAATGCTCCGCTCAATCCGCCCACGTAGGAGGACGCCATCACGCCGCCCTTCTTCACCTGGTCGTTGAGCATGGCAAGAGCCGCTGTTGTTCCCGGAGCTCCGACCCTCTCAAGCCCGATCTCCTCCAATATCTCAGCCACACTGTCTCCCACTGCCGGTGTCGGCGCAAGAGAGAGATCCACAATACCGAAGGGGATTCCCATACGCTGGGAAGCTTCCCCTGCGACAAGCTGTCCGACACGGGTAACCTTGAAGGCAGTCTTCTTGATCGTCTCGCAGAGCTCTTCAAAGCCTTTCCCTCTCACCTTCTCCAAAGCTTTCTTCACAACGCCCGGACCGCTGACTCCCACGTTGATCACCGCGTCACCTTCCGTCACGCCGAGGAAAGCGCCCGCCATAAACGGATTGTCATCCGGCGCATTGCAGAAGATCACCAGCTTTGCGCAGCCGAGAGAATCCTCCTCCTTCGTCGCCTCCGCAGTCGCCTTGACGATCTCTCCGCACAGGCGCACCGCATCCATATTGATGCCAGTCTTCGTGGATCCCACATTCACAGAGCTGCAGATCCGCTCTGTCTCCGCAAGTGCCTGGGGGATCGAACGGATCAGATTCTCGTCGCTCTTTGTCATGGACTTTGAGACAAGAGCAGAATATCCTCCGATAAAGTTCACGCCCACCTTGTGAGCCGCCTTGTCCAGTGTCCTGGCGATCGTCACATAGTCCTCCGGCGTACGGCAGGCAGCGCCTCCCACCAGGGAGACAGGAGTGATTGAGATCCTCTTATTGACGATCGGGATTCCGAATTCCTTCTCTATCTCCTGCCCTGTAGCGACAAGATTCTCCGCCAGGCGGGTGATCTTCTCATAGATCTTGCGGTTCAGTTCATCCAGATCAGAGTCCACGCAGTCGAGCAGGCTGAGCCCGAGAGTGATAGTCCTCACATCCAGGTTCTCATGCTCGATCATCTTATTTGTCTCTGATACTTCATACATATTTATCATATTTTTGTCCTCACATTCTTCACACTGTTCGCTCCGAAGGCTCCCCGGTCCCTGTCCGGGACTCATCTTTCATCTGATATTACAGTCTGTGCATTTTCTCAAAAATTTCTTCTCTCTGGCAGCGGATATTCACGCCGATCTCTTTTCCCAGTTCTTCCATCTCGTCGCACACCTGTGTGAAATCCTTCTTCAGGTCCGTTACATCCACGATCATCATCATATTAAAATACCCCTGCACGATCGTCTGTGAGATATCAAGGATATTGATCTCATTCTCTGCCAGGTAGGTGCACACTTTTGCAATGATACCTACCGTATCTTTTCCAAGTACTGTAACAATACATTTCTTCATTTTTTCTTCCTCCTGTTCAGCCGGCATGCTCAGACTGTGATAATATCCGAAACAGAATCCCGTTTCGCCACAAACATGTCCAGATCCTCGCCTTTATAGTCATTGTCCGCCAGAGTGACCTCCAGCTTCACCGTCTCATAGGCAAGCCTTGCATAATTATTCTCTTTGCTCAGATGCCCGAGGACGATGTGTTTCAAATTATCATGTAGTATATCACAAAGGAGCTGTCCTGACAATTCATTTGATAAATGCCCCTTTTCTCCCAGGATGCGCTGCTTCAGATAGTACGGATAGGCGCCCACTTCCAGCATATGGATGTCATGGTTCGCCTCCAGGAGCACTGCATCCAGATCCTTCAGATGGGAGACTGTATACTCATCGTATTTTCCCAGGTCCGTGGCAATGGCAACAGACTTTTCTCCGCATTCAAGACGGTATCCTGACGGCTCATTGGCGTCGTGTGAGATCCGGAACGGATTCACCGTGATATCTCCCAGGACAAAAGGTTCATCTGTATGTACCGGATGGAGCAGCCCCTCTGGAAGCCTGCCCAGACCGGAATAATTCCGGATCCCCTCGATCGTCCCCGGCGTCGCATAGATCGGGATCTCATATTTTCTGCTGAACACGCCCAGGCCCTGAATGTGATCCGAATGCTCATGGGTGATCAGGATCCCGTCCAGCTCCTCCCCTTTGATCTCAAGTTCCCGAAGTCCTTCCTCTATCCTTTTCTTACTGATCCCCGTATCCACGAGCAGATGCGTGTCATCGTTCCCCACGTAGATACAGTTGCCGCTGCTCCCGCTGGCAATGCTGCACATTCTCATAATCTCAATCTCTCTCCTATTTGTCTCTCTGTATTCTCAAACGGACCGCTGTTGTCAATGACCGCGGTGCACGCCCGCCGGAAGGTCTCCTCGGAGGGCTGGGACGCGATCATGTCCGTTATCTTTTCGTCCGAATAATGCCGGGAAGCCTTCAGCCGCTCCCGGCGCACCTCTTCCGAAGCGTAGATGTACCAGATCTCATCGCAGAGCTCCCCGCCCACATCCGGGAGCAGAGCTGCCTCGACAACATAGAGCGGTGTCCCCTCCTCTGTATGCTTCCTGATGTCCGCGCTCACGCTGCGCAGGACTTCCGGATGGACGATACTGTTGAGCAGGCGGAGCTGCTCCGGATCAGAAAAGACTCTTGCTCCAAGCTTCTTCCGGTCCAGCTCCCCGTCCGCACCGATGATCTCCGGACCGAACGCCTCTGCGATCTTCCGGAAGCATCCGGTCCCTTTCTCCTGCAGGCGCTTCGCCGTCTCGTCCATCTGGCAGACTACTGCGCCGTACGCTTCTCTTAAGTAATTCAATACCTCACTCTTCCCGGAGCCGACGCCTCCGGTGATCCCAAGAACTTTCATCTCTACTTCGCCTCGTACCAGTTGTGCCCTGTATGCATGTCTACGATCAGCGGCACTGACAGCTGCGCCGCGTTCTCCATCTGATCCCGCAGGATCTCTCTGACCTCGTCCACCTCGTTCTCATCGGCCTCGATCAGCAGTTCGTCGTGTACCTGGAGGATCAGGCGGGATTTCATATTCCGTTTCTTCAGCTCACTGTTCACGCCGATCATTGCGATCTTGATGATATCCGCCGCTGTTCCCTGGATCGGCGCGTTCATGGCAACACGCTCCCCGAAGTTCCGCTGCATATAATTGCTGGACTTCAGCTCCGGAACCGGCCTGCGTCTTCCGAAGAGAGTGACCGCATACCCTTTTTCTTTCGCGTTTGCCACCGAGTCGTCAAGGAATCGCTTGATGCCCGGATAAGTCTCAAAATAGTGTTCAATATACTGGGCCGCCTCCTTGCGGGTAATGCTCAGGTCCTCGCTCAGCCCGTAGGAGCTGATGCCATACACAATACCGAAGTTGACCGCCTTCGCGTTCCTCCTCTGCTGGTCCGTCACCTCGTCAAACGGCGTGTGGAACACCTGGGAGGCTGTCATCCTGTGGATGTCCTTTGCCTCCCTGTAGGCCTGGATCAGCTGCTCGTCTCCGGAGCAGTGGGCCAGGATGCGAAGTTCGATCTGGGAATAGTCCGCGTCCACGAACACGCATCCCTCCTTCGGCACGAACACCTTTCTGATCAGCCTGCCCAGCTCCATCCTGACCGGGATGTTCTGGAGATTAGGTTCCGTGCTGCTGATCCTTCCTGTCGCTGTGATCGTCTGGTTGAACTTTCCGTGGATACGGCCGTCCGCTCCGATAAATACGGCAAGCCCGTCCGCATAAGTGGATTTCAATTTCGCGAGCTGGCGGTATTCCAGGATCTTTGCCACAATGGGGTAGTCCGGGGCAAGCTTGTCCAGCACATCCGCAGCGGTGGAGTATCCTGTCTTTGTCTTCTTCGCATGGGGCATCCCGAGCTTCTCAAAAAGGATCACGCCGAGCTGCTTCGGAGAATTGATGTTGAACTCTTCCCCTGCCATCTCGTAGATCTCTTTCTCCAGCTCCACGATCCGTGTGCCGAGCTGATCCCCATAGGCTTTCAGCGCTTCCGCCTCCACCTTGACGCCCGCCTGCTCCATGTCATAGAGGGTAAACACAAGAGGCATCTCAATCTCACTAAAAAGCCGGTCCATGCCGGTTTCTTCCAGCTTCTTCTCCAGAAGAGGGACCGATGCATATGCGGTGTAGGCTTCATAACACGCCTTGGCAGACTCGTCCGCCTTCTCATCGACAAGAAGGTTCAGCTGCTCCCTCGCCACATCCGTGTAATCATAATCACTCTTCAGAGGGTTCAGAAGGTATGCCGCGACGATCACGTCGAAACTTCTGCTGCTCTCTGCATCAGGCAGGTAAGAGAGATACTCCTTGAGCCCGCACATGGCAAATGTCTTCACTGTTCCGGCGATCTTTGAAAGTCCGCCGAACAGATACTCCATATCTGTGTCCATATCACATGGAATGGAGTAGATCCTGTCCTCACCGAAGGCAACCGCGATCCGCCCGAAACCGGAGGGATGCGCAAACAGCGGAAGAACATTTCCCTGGTCCTTCGAAAACGCCGCCCCCACACTCTCAGCATGCATCGCTTCCTCAAAGACGCGCTCGATCTCTTCGCGTTCCGTCACTTCCCTGAATTTCTTCTCCACTTCATTGGCGGAGACGCCCACGTCGAACCGCCCCAGCAGGTTCTTGAACTGAAGCCGCTGGAACAGGTCATGTGCCTCCTTTGTATAGAGGTCTCCGAGATGCGCCTTCTCAACATCAAACTCGATCTCCGCGTGGGTCTCGATAGTCGCCAGAGTCTTGCTCATCTCTGCCTGCTCCCAGAACTCTTTCAGGTTCCTGCTGGCTCTCGGAGGCTTCAGCTCATCCACATGCTCATAAGCGTTCTCGATCGACTTGTACTGCTGTATGATCTTCGTCGCCGTCTTCTCGCCCACGCCGGGGACTCCCGGGATATTGTCCGACGCGTCGCCCATCAGCGCCTTCACGTCAATGAATTCCTTGGGCGTCACACCGTATTTTTCTATCACATCCGAGGCATTGTAATCCTCCACCTCGGTCCTGCCCTGCTTCGTCTTCGGAATACGGATCTTCACATGCTCCGTTGCTAGCTGCAGGGTGTCCCTGTCTCCTGAGATGATGGAAACGTCCATCCCCTTCTCCTCGCACATGCAGGAGATCGTCCCGAGGAGGTCGTCTGCCTCAAGTCCTTCCTTTTCTATGATCTCAATATTCATCGCCTTTAAGACATCCTTGATGACCGGAACCTGCTGGCGCAGTTCTTCCGCCATCGGTTTTCTCGTCCCCTTGTAGTCAGCGAACATTTTATGGCGGAATGTGGGCGCGTGCACATCGAATGTGACGGTCAGATATTCCGGCTTCTCCTCGTCCAGGACTTTGAACATGATATTCAGGAAACCGTAGACCGCGTTCGTGTGAAGCCCTTCCGAGTTGGTCAGGTCCGGCACACCGTAAAACGCGCGGTTCAGGATGCTGTGTCCGTCGATCAGAACAATTTTTTCTCTCATATGATAAGCGTCTCCTTCTCCCTCCGCCATGCCGCGGAAGGCACGAATTAAAATTCAATTATATCGTTTTCTTTCGCATTAATCCAGTATACACTAAAAATAATGTTTTTTAAAGGCTGATTTTCCGAATGATCGCTGTTCAACCGCTTGTCTCTCCTTCGTATTTCATAGTATAATGAGCGTACACGACATATCGTGAACAGAAATTTTGAAGGAGAACGATAATGGACGGAATCATTTTTGACGTTGACGGAACGCTCTGGGATTCTACAGATTCTGTGGCAGAGTCCTGGAATCTTGCGATCCGCGAAAATTCAACACTGGACCTTACAATAGACGGAGAGATCCTTCAAGGGCTCTTCGGAAAAACCATGACCGAGATCGCAGACGCGCTCTTCCCCTCTCTCTCCGAGAAAGAGCGCATGGATTTTATCGCGGTCTGTTTTGATTATGAGAACCGGTATCTGGAGACCCATCCGGGAAGGATGTACGACGGAGTCGTCGATACGGTAAAGAAGCTGTCTGAAAAGTATCCTCTCTTTATCGTCAGCAACTGCCAGTGCGGGTATATCGAGGCGATGCTGAACGCTTCCGGTCTCGGATCTTATATCAAGGACCATCTCTGCTTCGGGGAGACACAGACTCCGAAAAGCCAGACCATCCTGAAGCTCATGGAGAGGAACGGTCTCAGGGACGTGGTATATGTGGGCGACACGCAGGGCGACGCTGACGCCTGCCGCGATGCGGGAGTCCCCTTTGTATTCGCGGAATACGGTTTCGGGGAGGTCCCTGACGCGAAAGTGCGGATCAAGGCCTTTCCTGAGCTTCTTACGATGTATTAAAAGAGACGTTCTGAAGCAGGCAGTGAGCCGGGAAGCTGTCCAACAGCTGTCCCGGCTCACTGCCTGTATATCTGATTATACCATGGATTACGGGCTCTTCAGGGTCCGTTTTCTGTTTTCAAGCATAAAAATGGAGCCATTGCTCCATAAATGATTACTCATCTATGGAGCAGCGGCCCCTTCCAGGAATGCTCGATGCCGCTGGCCGGACTCGAACCGGCACGGGGTGAACCGCTTGATTTTGAGTCAAGTGCGTCTGCCAATTCCGCCACAGCGGCTGATACAAGGCGGCCCGGTTATCTCCGAGCCGCCTTTTATGATATCATATCAACTTTGCTTTTTCAACATTTTTTCACTTTTTTATCAGTTTCTTCCCGATGTCAAAGCAGTCAAATGTTGCGAAATAATCTGCCGGCGTTTCCGCTCTGCGGATGAGCTGCACGCTTCCGTCTTTCTTCAGGAGAAGCTCCGCGGATTTCAGCTTTCCGTTATAATTGTATCCCATAGAGAATCCGTGGGCACCGGTGTCATGGATCACAAGATAATCTCCAATATCGATCTTCGGCAGCATCCTGTCGATGGCAAACTTATCATTGTTCTCGCAGAGAGAACCTGTGATGTCATACTTGTGGTCGCAGGGCTCGTTCTCCTTTCCCATGACCGTGATGTGGTGGTATGCTCCGTACATTGCCGGGCGCATCAGGTTTACAGCGCAGGCATCCACTCCGATGTATTCTTTATAGGTATGCTTTTCATGGATTGCCTTCGTTACAAGGCAGCCGTACGGTCCGGTCATAAAACGTCCGAGTTCCGTGTAGATCGCCACATCCCCCATGCCTGCGGGAACAAGCACTTCCTCGTACACTCTGCGGACTCCCTCGCCGATGGCGAAGATGTCGTTCGGCTCCTGATCCGGTCTGTACGGGATACCGATTCCGCCGGACAGATTGATGAACTTGATGTGCACGCCTGTCTCCTTCGCCAGACGCACCGCCTGCTCGAAGAGGACTTTTGCCAGCATCGGATAGTAATCATTGGTCACGGTATTGCTTGCCAGGAACGCGTGAATCCCGAACTCTTTCGCGCCCTTTTCCTTCAGGATCTTATAAGCCTCCGTGATCTGTTCTGTAGTCATTCCATATTTTGCATCTCCCGGATTGTCCATGATATCATTGCTGATCTTAAACAGTCCGCCCGGGTTATACCGGCAGCTGATCGTCTCCGGGATATGGCCGATTGCCTTCTCAAGGAAATCGATGTGCGTGATATCATCCAGATTGATGATCGCGCCCAGCCTGTCCGCCAGCTCGAAGTCCTGAGCAGGTGTGTCATTGGAAGAAAACATAATATTTTCACCGGTCACACCAACCGCCTCTGAGAGCATCAGTTCCGTGTAGGACGAACAGTCGCAGCCGCAGCCGTATTCCTTTAAAATATCGATCAGAAACGGGTTCGGAGTAGCCTTCACTGCAAAATACTCTCTGAATCCCGGGTTCCAGGAAAACGCCTCTTTCAGGTTTCTCATATTTTCGCGGATCCCCTTTTCATCATAGAGATGAAACGGGGTCGGATAGGTCTTCGTTATCTCATCCAGCTGTTCCTTTGTCACAAATGGTTTCTTTTCCATTGCCGTTATCTCCTTCTTGTAATTTGTCGGAAAGACTTAATCAACGATAGCAATACGCATCATATTGCTCGTCGTTGTATGTTCCTGACTGATGTTCTGGGACGGGATCCCCGCCGTGAGCACGACCACATCGCCGGGCTCAATATACTGTTTCACGGTCGCCAGTTCGATTGCGCTGTTGCAGATATCATCCGTTGTGTTGAACTTCATCGTCTTCAGCGGTCTCACGCCCCAGTAAATGGACATTCTTCTAAGCGTTCTCTCATTCGGCGTGATTCCCAGGATATCCTGTTTCGGTCTTAAATTTGACACGATACGGGTCGTCGCTCCTGAGACAGAAGGCGTGATGATGCATTTTGCATCAAGGTTCGCCGCCGCGAGCACGGAAGAATAACCGATCGCGGTAGACAGGCCGCTCTTTGTATGCGCGCCCAGCTTCTCGAGCATTGTGTCATAATCAAGATGCTGCTCTGTATTCTCGATGATATGGACCATCATCTGAAGCGCCTCCAGCGGATATTTTCCCTGTGCAGTCTCGCCGGACAGCATGACCGCGTCTGTTCCGTCGTACACCGCGTTGGCGACATCCGTCACCTCTGCTCTTGTCGGACGAGGGTTGCGCATCATGGAATCCAGCATCTGTGTCGCCGTGATGACTGTCTTGAAATTCTGATTGCACTTCTGGATCATCATTTTCTGCAGATACGGCACTTCCTCTGCCGGAATCTCAACGCCCAGGTCGCCTCGTGCCACCATAATGCCGTCGGCCGCACGGATGATCTCGTCAATGTTGCGGATTCCTTCCGCATTTTCAATCTTTGCGATGATCGGAATATACGGCGCATTGAGCTCTTTCAGGTATGCTCTGATCTCCAGCACACACTCCGCATTGCGGACAAAGGAAGCCGCGATGAAGTCAATTCCCTGCTCCACACCGAATTTGATGTCGTCTTTATCCTTCTCTGTGATAGCCGGAAGCCTGACCGCTACGTTCGGGACATTGACCCCCTTCTTTTCGCCCAGCTCCCCGCCGTTGATTACTTCGCACACGATCTCTTTTGCGTTCTTGCTGACCACCTTCAGGCCGATCAGTCCGTCGTCGATCAGGATCGTATTGCCCCGGTCGATGTCTTCCACAAGTCCTTCATAGGAAATGGAAACTTTCTTATCGTCTCCTTCAATATCATCTACAGTAAGAGTAAAAGTGGCACCGGTCTCCAGCATAACTTTCTTCCCGTCTTTCAGTCTTCCGGTACGGATCTCGGGCCCCTTGGTGTCCAGAAGGATCGCTGTATTCGTATGTTCTTCCTCGCGGAGCTGCTTGAGCAGGTCCATCCTGCTCTTCTGCTCTGCATGGTCTCCATGGGAGAAATTGAATCTCGCCACGTCCATACCATTCAGCATGAGCTTTCGCATCATTTCCTTATCATTTGTGTTCGGCCCCATCGTACAAACCACTTTCGTCTTCTTCATATAATCTCTCCTTCTCTTTTTCATCAAAAACTGACCCTGCCGCTATTTCACATGCTCATGTGTAAACAGATGATCCTGGCAGTACTCATAATTCCCTCTGCACTTTGAGCAGAAACGGAACTCCAGATTCGGATCATCCAGCTCCGTGCGCCCGCACACCGCACACCGGTGTCTTGCGCCGCCCGCATAGGTCATGTGAGGTCTTGACTGCTTCTTGAACTTCGCCTTGCGCGCCTGCTCACGAGGCCCAAAGCGCCTCATATTCCTGCTGGACAGGAAGAAAATAACAAAATTCAAAAGAGATGCCGCGATCGCAACGCGGGTCGCAAGTCCTCCCTGAATAAAATAGTAAACAGCCATCGCCGCGTACACAAGCGCCATCCATTTCATCTTGATCGGCAGGATAAAATATAGAAGCACTTCCATATCCGGATAGATCGCCGCAAATGCCAGAAAGATCGACATCGTGATATAGTTTGTGCTGATCAGTCCCACGGACGACAGAGAAAACTCGACTCCGTAAATGAGATACAGAGCTCCGTACAGCAGAAATGCAGCCACCACTGTAAAAAGGATGCCTGAAAAAATATAAACATTATAGCGGAAAGTCCCCCATGTCCTCTCCAGCGCTGACCCCAGCGAGTAGTACAGAAGTACAAGAAATATCAGTGAGATCAGGTTCGTGCTGGGCGGGATCAGAACCCAGGATATGATCCGCCAGACCTGTCCTCTGATGACCAGGCCCGGCTCCAGAGTGAGCCAGTTCAGCAGACTCGGCATAAAATTCATCACCGCAAAACCTATCACATATCCCGCGAGGAGATATACTGTCAGATTGGGGATCGCATAGCGCCCCAGTTTTCTTTCCAATTTGTCCAGCCAGTTCAAATGCAGTTACTCCCTTACTTAATTTTTGTACTTGTTTTAAATTTCTATACAATTGTACCGTCAGTCAAACCGTTTGTCAAACACATGTTATTTCTTTTCAGGGCTTTCTCCTTATCTTTATATAAATTACCCATAAGCTCAGGAATTATTTTGAAATCCCGCATAATAATAACAATTGTCTTTTTCAGGATCGTGTCGTATAATGTTAGTTGTTGTAAATTCAAAAAACACATTTAATATGAAGTAACTCATATCATATTACGAAAAAGTACACAAAAGAATGGGGATTATATCATGAATCTGAAAGAATTACATACTCTCGGAATCGACATCGGTTCCACCACAGTTAAGATCGCAATTCTGGATGAGGACAACGAAGTCCTTTTTTCTGACTATGAAAGACATTTCGCCAATATCCAGGAGACGCTGTCCGACCTGCTGGGCCGCGCCCTCTATAAGCTCGGGCCGATCCAAGTCTCCCCGGTCATCACCGGAAGCGGCGGTCTGTCACTTGCCAAGCATCTTGACATCCCTTTCGTTCAGGAGGTCATCGCAGTCTCAACGGCTCTGCAGGACTATGCTCCTCAGACAGACGTAGCCATCGAACTGGGCGGCGAAGATGCCAAGATCATCTATTTCGAAGGCGGTAATATCGAACAGAGGATGAATGGTGTCTGTGCTGGCGGTACAGGCTCTTTTATTGACCAGATGGCGTCTCTTCTGCAGACAGATGCGGCCGGCCTGAATGAATATGCAAAGCATTACAAGGCGCTTTATTCCATCGCAGCCCGCTGCGGTGTATTTGCCAAGTCCGACATCCAGCCGCTGATCAACGACGGGGCTTCCAAGGAAGACCTTGCGGCGTCCATTTTCCAGGCCGTCGTAAACCAGACCATCAGCGGACTCGCCTGCGGAAAACCGATCCGCGGCCATGTTGCATTTCTTGGAGGACCGCTTCATTTCCTCTCCGAACTGCGCGCCGCGTTCGTCCGCACGCTGAAACTGGACGACGAGCATACGATCGCTCCGAACCACTCTCACCTGTTCGCTGCCATCGGCTCTGCCCTGAATTCCAAAAAGGAGATGTCCGTTGCGCTCCGCGAACTTCAGAACCGTCTGGAAGCAAAGGTACAGATGGAGATGGAGGTAGAACGTCTGGAGCCTCTCTTTGCCACCACGGAAGAATATGAAGAGTTCACGGCCCGTCATGCAAAGCACCAGGTGCCGGTAAAGGATCTGGCTACCTACCGCGGGAAGGCATTCCTCGGCATCGATGCGGGCTCTACCACAACAAAGGCCGCACTTGTCGGAGAGGACGGTACACTCCTCTACTCCTTCTACCACAACAATGACGGAGATCCGCTGGGCACTACGATCACCGCGATCAAGGATATCTACAGCCAGCTTCCGGAGGGAGTTGAGATCGTACACTCCTGCTCCACCGGTTACGGCGAGGCGCTGATCAAAGCCGCCCTCCTTTTCGACGAAGGAGAGGTGGAGACCGTCTCGCATTATTATGCCGCCGCTTTCTTCGAACCGGATGTAGACTGCATCCTGGACATCGGCGGACAGGACATGAAGTGCATCAAGATCAAGAACCAGACCGTAGACAGCGTACAGCTCAACGAGGCCTGCTCCTCGGGGTGCGGTTCCTTTATCGAGACATTCGCGAAATCACTGAACTACACCGTGGAAGACTTCGCCCATGAAGCGCTCTATGCCCGTACCCCGATCGACCTTGGAACACGATGCACCGTGTTCATGAACTCCAAAGTAAAGCAGGCGCAGAAGGAGGGCGCATCCGTCGCGGATATCTCCGCAGGACTTGCCTACTCGGTCATCAAGAACGCGCTGTTCAAGGTGATCAAAGTATCTGACGCCTCCGAACTTGGAAAGCACATCGTTGTTCAGGGAGGAACCTTCTACAACAATGCAGTCCTCCGAAGCTTTGAGAAGATCGCAGGCTGCGAGGCGATCCGTCCTGACATTGCGGGAATCATGGGCGCGTTCGGCGCGGCCCTCATCGCGAGGGAGCGCTACGTGGAGTGCGAGGGTACGACCATGCTATCCATCGACGACATCAATGCGCTCGAATACTCAACCACTATGACCAAATGCCGGGGATGTACAAACACCTGCCGTCTGACCATCAACCATTTCAGCGGCGGCCGTAAATTCATCACCGGAAACCGCTGTGAACGGGGACTCGGAAAAGAGAAGTCGAAAAACCAGATGCCGAACCTGTTCGATTACAAATTCCACCGCTACTTCGACTACACTCCCCTCGAAGAGTCGGAAGCAAAACGGGGCGTGATCGGAATCCCGCGTGTGCTCAACATGTATGAGAACTATCCCTTCTGGTTTACATTTTTCACAAAACTCGGCTTCAGAGTCGTACTCTCTCCCGCTTCCACGCGGAAGATCTACGAGCTGGGAATTGAATCTATCCCCAGTGAATCCGAGTGTTATCCGGCGAAGCTGGCCCACGGACATGTACAGTGGCTCATCAATAAAGGCGTGAAGCGCATCTTCTATCCTTCCATTCCTTACGAGCGCAATGAGTTTGAGGATGCCAACAACCACTACAACTGCCCGATCGTCACTTCCTATCCGGAAAACATCAAGAACAACATGGATCCGATCGTACACGGAGAAGTGGATTTCATCCACCCGTTCCTCTCCCTCCAGAACGAGGAGACGATCTCCTACCGCCTGATCGAAGAGCTGGGGGAAAAGTTCTCTCTCTCAGACGATGAGATCAAGTCCGCCGTCCACGATGCGTGGAACGAACTGGCGGCCTGCCGCGAGGATATGCGCCGCAAGGGCGAGGAGACGATCCGATTCTTAAATGAGACAGGCAACAGAGGAATCGTCCTGGCGGGACGTCCCTATCACATTGACCCGGAAGTAAACCACGGCCTGCCGGAGATGATCACATCATACAACATCGCAGTGCTGACAGAGGATTCCGTATCTCACCTGCATCAGGTAGAGCGTCCTCTGAACGTGATGGACCAGTGGATGTACCACTCCCGCCTCTACGCCGCAGCAAACTATGTCAAGACAACAGACAATCTGGATCTGATCCAGCTCAATTCCTTTGGCTGCGGACTGGATGCCGTGACCACGGATCAGGTAGCGGATATTCTGACGAATTCCGGCAAGATCTACACAACGCTGAAGATCGATGAAGTGAACAACCTGGGCGCTGCCAGGATCCGCGTTCGTTCTCTTCTTGCCGCGATCCGTGTCAGAGATCAGAAGCACGCGGCGCGTGAGATCCATCCGTCGTCCATCACCAAAGTGCCGTTCACTAAGGAGATGCGCAGGACACATACCATCCTCTGCCCGCAGATGTCGCCGATCCACTTTGAACTTCTGGAGCCTGCATTCAGGGCTGCCGGATATAAGATCGAAGTACTGCCAAACGACAACAGACAGGCAGTGGACATGGGACTGAAATATGTAAACAATGACGCCTGCTACCCGTCCCTGATCGTTGTCGGACAGATCATGGACGCCATCTTGTCCGGGAAATATGATACAGACCATCTGGCAGTCATTATCAGCCAGACCGGCGGCGGATGCCGTGCCTCCAACTATATCGGATTTATCCGCCGTGCGCTGAAGAAAGCGGGATACGGACATATTCCGGTCATCTCCATCAACTTAAGCGGACTGGAAGGCAATCCGGGATTCAAGCTGACGCTCCCGCTGATCCTCCGCGTGGCATATGCTGCCGTCTTCGGCGATATCTTTATGAAATGCGTCTACCGGATGCGCCCTTATGAGGCAGTGTCCGGCACCACTGACGCGACACACCGCAAATGGGCTGAAGTTGTCAAAAAGTTTGTGTCTGAAGGCTATCCGTCACGGCGGAAATTCAAAAAGCTGTGCCGCGACATCATCAATGATTTTGACAATATTGAGACATTGGACATCAAGAAGCCGAGAGTCGGCGTAGTCGGAGAGATCCTTGTAAAATTCCTGCCGGCAGCCAACAATCATCTTGTGGACCTGCTGGAGTCAGAAGGAGCTGAGGCAGTCGTTCCTGATCTGATCGACTTCATGCAGTACTGCTTCTACAACCAGAACTTCAAGGTGTCCCACCTGGGATTCAAGAAATCCAAGGCGCTGATCGGAAATCTCGGCATCAAAGCAGTAGAATGGCTTCGTTCTCCTGCTTCCAGAGCATTCGCGGACAGTAAGCACTTTGATCCGCCGGCACACATTGAGGATCTGGCAAAGATGGCGTCTGATATCGTCTCCATCGGAAACCAGACCGGTGAAGGATGGTTCCTGACCGGAGAAATGCTGGAGCTGATCCACAATGGCGCAGGAAATATCGTGTGTACACAGCCCTTTGCCTGCCTGCCGAACCATGTCGTAGGAAAAGGTGTTATCAAAGAACTCCGCCGACTGTATCCGCAGTCTAATATTGTGGCGATCGATTTCGACCCAGGCGCAAGTGAGGTAAACCAGCTGAACAGGATCAAACTGATGCTGTCCACTGCATTTAAAAATCTTGAAAAAGAGAATGACGCGGACAAGAATGAAGAAGCTTCCGCATAGTCTGCAGGGCAGGGTTCCGCATGGCCCCTGCCCTTTTTGAATATCACTTCCCTGTCTCTTTGATAGAGATTCCGGCGTCTAAAAACAAAAATACCGGATGCAGAAAACATTTTCAGCTGTTTACACAGCATTTCTGTATCCGGTACTTTTTCTGTATGAACTTCTAATAAACGGGACTGTCTCAGATATCTGTCTTATACAAAAAGAAAACGCCTCCGAACAGCCCGAGGATAATGCCGGCATAGCCGCCCCCGCAGATAATATCAGCCAGTGCTGCAGTCAGATCTGTCCCCGTCAGTACACATACCAGAATTCCGGCAGTAACACCGGCCAGAGTCCATCCGACGATCACCGCCGGGAGAAAGATCGATACTGCATGCCCCTTATCCATAAACCGATTAATATAATTCCATAATCCTCTGTACATTCCAAATTCCTCATTTCCTGTCCCCGCCCAGGCGAAGAGCTCTGTCTGTTATCAGTACACATCCTCTTATCACTGATACTGACTTTATTATAGGTTTGAAATGTAAAAAGTATTCTTCTTTCTCTGAAAATTTTCCGTAAATTAATGTCAATCCTCTGCGCCTGCGGACGCCATACTTGAATACAGGCGTTTCAGACCGCCATCTCCTCCAGGACGATCCCGGCGATCTCATCCGGAGTCTCTGCGATGAAATCCGGTTCCGCTTCCTCGATCTCCGCTCTGCTCCCGTATCCGTACAGCACGCCCATAGAGTGCACTCCGGCACGCCGAGCTCCTTCAATATCGTATCTGCGGTCTCCGATCATGAGCACATCCGACCGGCACTCTGCACCGCACTCAGAGAGAACATACTCGATCACTTCCTGTTTCTCCGTCCTGCTCCCGTCCAGATTCGCACCTCCGATAAAATCAAAATACTGTACAAACCCGAAATGCTGTGCGATGATCCTGGCAAATTTCTCCGGCTTGGAGGTGGCAAGCAGGATCCTGCATCCTCTCTCCTTCAGCCTGCCGAGCACAGGGATCACACCGTCGTAGACGCGGTTCTCAAAGATTCCTTTCTCTGTATAATACTCACGGTAGAGGGACACCATTTTCTTCGCCTGCTCCGCCGTGATCCCGCAGAATCTCTGGAACTGCTCATGTAGCGGCGGTCCGATGAACGAACGCAGTTCCTCCTCATCAGCGCTCCGCATCCCGGCCTTCTCCAGAGCATATCTCACACTGTTCAGAATCCCCGGTCCGGAATCCGTCACTGTCCCGTCAAGATCAAATAATAGTGTTTGAAATTTCATCTGTCTCTCCCGTACTGAAAACAAGATCAATAGCTTCTGATGTGATCCTCTGCCTCGCTCTGTGTGTTGATCACTTTCTTTATCACAACATAATATCCATAGTCATCATTGACCTTCACATAGACTCTGTCGCCTTCTCTGTGGCCCAGGATCGCTTTTCCGATGGGAGACTCAATACTGATCAGGCCGTTCAGAGAACTTCCTCTCACGGACGTGACGAGGCGGTACGTCTCGACTTCATCATCGTCCTCACAGTAGAGTTCCACCGTATTGTTGAGCCCCACCTCGTCTTCTTTTGAATGATCCTCCACAATGACCGCTGTCTTCAGCATTCTCTCAAGATAGCGGATCCTGCTCTCGTTGCGGTTCTTCTCCTTTTTAGCGGCGTGGTACTCAAAGTTCTCGCTCAGATCACCGTGGGACCGCGCCTCCTTCACCGCCTCGATCAGTTCCTTGCGCTCCACAAGCTTTCTGTGTTCAATCTCAGCCTGAATCTTTTCTACATCGCTTTTTGTCAGTTTTTCACGCATACTCAATCATCTCTCCTGCAGACTCACTCTGCGCTTTTCTATCGATACGCATTATACGGCTTTTCAAAGCAGAAGCCGTATCCGTTTATATTGTTTCCCTTATACAGTCAGCAGACTCTCAGGCGGCGTTTTTCTGCCGCCTGAGAGTCTGCTTCTCATTTCAGTCCTGTATTTCCGCTGAAATATTATTCGACTTTTCACTGAAATATTATTTGACAATGAGAGATTTTCCTGTCATCTCTTTCGGCTGCTCCATGCCCATCATCTCGATCAGTGTCGGAGCGATATCTGCCAGACATCCGCCTTCTCTCAGCTTATACGACGGATCCGCATTCACCAGGATGAACGGAACCTGATTCGTCGTGTGGGCTGTAAACGGCTCGCCGGTCTCCTCATCGATCAGCTGCTCTGCATTTCCGTGGTCAGCGCAGATGAACATCTGTCCGTCAACCTCTTTGATCGCATCGACCGCTTTTCCTACGCACTCGTCAACTGCCTCAATTGCCTTAATGGCAGCGTTTTCAACGCCTGTATGTCCTACCATATCCGGGTTCGCGAAGTTGATGATAATCACATCATATTTTCCGGATCTGATCGCCTCGCACAGCTTGTCACACACTTCATATGCGCTCATCTCAGGTTTCAGATCATATGTCGCAACCTTCGGTGATTTTACAAGGATGCGGTCCTCGCCCGGATTCGGCTCCTCAACGCCGCCGTTGAAGAAGAATGTTACGTGAGCGTACTTCTCTGTCTCAGCGATACGCGCCTGCTTCAGACCGTGAGCGGCAAGGAATTCACCGAATGTGTTCGTGATCTCTTCCTTTACAAATGCGACCAGTTTGTTCGGGATCGTAACATCATACTCTGTGAAGCATACATATGTCGTCTTCACTCTCTCGCCCCTGTCAAATCCTGTAAAGTCATCGTCGCAGAATGTCCTTGTGATCTCTCTCGCACGGTCCGGACGGAAGTTGAAGAAGATAACAGAATCTCCATCTTTCACCGTCGCTGTCGGAGCGCCGTCTTTCATGATCACCATCGGCACAACAAACTCATCTGTCACATCTTTATCATAAGAAGCCTGGATCCCTTCTGTCGCGGAAGCAGCCTGGTCTCCCTCACCTTTTACAAGAGCTCTGTAAGCTTTCTCCACACGGTCCCAGCGGTTGTCTCTGTCCATCGCATAGTAACGTCCGGACACTGTAGCAACCTCGCCGACGCCGATCTCTTTCATCTTTGCTTCCAGCTCTTCCACATACTCTTTTCCTGATGCCGGAGGTGTGTCACGTCCGTCAAGGAAGCAGTGTACATAAACTTTCTCGATCCCCTGTCTCTTTGCCAGCTCCAGAAGGCCATAGATATGTGTATTGTGGCTGTGTACGCCTCCGTCGGAAACAAGTCCCATCAGGTGGAGTGCGGAATCATTCTTCTTCACATTTTCGCACGCTGCCACGAGCGCTTTATTCTCAAAGAAATCGCCGTCCTGAATCGCCTTCGTGATCTTCGTCAGATCCTGATATACAATGCGTCCTGCACCCATGTTCAGATGTCCTACCTCAGAGTTTCCCATCTGTCCGTCCGGAAGTCCTACTGCCATGCCGCTGGCATTCCCTCTCACGAACGGGCACTCAGCCATCAGCTTGTCCATTACCGGGGTAGCGGCCTCAGCCACTGCGTTTCCGTGTTTGTCGTCTCTCAGGCCGTAGCCGTCTAATATCATCAATACGGTTGGTTTCTTGCTCATATCCATATCTCCTTTATCTGTACATTTGGGTATTTATCCCGTAAACTATTGTACCCGCTTTTCCTGTAATTTGCAAGACAGAGAACATAGAAAACGGACACAGCCGAAGCTGTGTCCGCGAAAAATTATCATTTATTTGTAATTTACGATCTTGCCGAAATCAGCCTTCAGAGAAGCGCCTCCTACCAGACCGCCGTCGATGTCAGCCTGTGCGAACAGCTCTGCAGCGTTTCCTGCATTTACAGATCCGCCGTACTGGATACGGATCGCTTCTGCTGTAGCCTCGTCGTAAACTTCAGCTACACACTCGCGGATGCCCTTGCATACTTCTTCAGCCTGCTCAGTTGTAGCAGTCTTTCCTGTTCCGATCGCCCAGATCGGCTCGTATGCGATGACCATTGTCTTCGCCTGGTCAGCTGTCACATTCTGCATGCCGACTTTTACCTGCTGACGGATGAAATCCATCGTCACGCCCTGCTCTCTCTGCTCCAGAGTCTCGCCGCAGCACATGATCGGTGTGATGCCGTGTTCGAAAGCTTTGAGGACTTTCTTATTTACATCCTCATTTGTCTCTCCGAAATAATCTCTTCTCTCAGAGTGTCCGAGAACAACATACTTTACGCCAGCGTCAACGAGCATTGCCGGAGAGATCTCCCCTGTGTATGCTCCGCTCTCCTCAAAGTACATATTCTCAGCGCCTACCTGGATGTTTGTTCCCTTTACCGCCTCAACGACCGGTACGATATCAATCGCCGGTACGCAGAACACTACGTCCACTTCCTCGTTTGCAACGAGCGGTTTTAATTCTTCAACAAGTGCAACTGCCTCGCTTGGAGTCTTGTTCATTTTCCAGTTGCCTGCAATGATTTTCTTTCTTGCCATTTTCTCTTCTCCTATTTCACTTCACTAAGCTTTTAAGTGTATGTTCGGCTTACTAGGCTCGAAAATACCTCGCCAAGTGCGCCGAACTAAGTAAACGCTAAGCTCAGCCTTCGCCTCCGGCTCGGCTTCACTAAGCTTTTTACTTATCGTTAGCTGCTGCTACACCCGGCAGTTCCTTTCCTTCAAGGAACTCAAGAGAAGCACCGCCGCCAGTAGAGATGTGTGTCATCTTATCGCCGTATCCGAGCTGGTTTACTGCTGCTGCAGAGTCTCCACCTCCGATGATCGTAACTGCATCCGCTTCAGCCATAGCCTCTGCGACTGCCTTTGTTCCGTCTGCGAATTTCGGCATCTCAAAGCATCCCATCGGTCCGTTCCATACGACCGTCTTAGCTGACTTAACAGCCTCAGCATACATCTTCGCTGTCTCAGGTCCGATATCAAGACCCATCCAGCCGTCCGGGATCTCGCCCTGTGCGACTACTTTTGTATTTGCATCATTTGAGAATGCATCTGCGATAACAGCGTCTACCGGAAGAAGGAGTTTTACGCCTTTCTCCTTTGCCTTCTCGATCATATCCAGTGCGTACTGAAGATAATCTTCCTCAAGAAGAGAATTTCCAACGCTTCCGCCCTGAGCTTTTGAGAATGTGTAGCACATTCCTCCGCCGATGATCAGTGTGTCAACCTTCTCAAGCAGGTTGTTGATAACAGAGATCTTGCTGGAAACTTTGGATCCGCCGAGGATCGCTACAAACGGTCTCTCCGGATTCTCTACAGCATTTCCAAGGAACTTGATCTCCTTTTCCATCAGGTATCCGACAACTGCTGTGTCAACATATTTTGTAACACCAACGTTTGAGCAGTGTGCCCTGTGAGCAGTTCCGAATGCATCGTTTACGAATACATCACAGAGAGATGCGAGCTCTTTAGAGAACTCCTCGCCGTTCTTTGTCTCTTCTGCTCTGTAACGTGTATTCTCAAGAAGGACAACATCTCCATCTTTCATCGCCTCAACAGCGGCCTTTGCGTTCGGTCCTACGACTTCCGGATCAGCTGCAAATTTTACTTCCTGTCCGAGAAGCTCAGCCAGTCTTACTGCAACCGGTGCAAGAGAAAGCTCCGGCTTCGGCTCTCCCTTCGGTTTTCCGAGGTGTGAACAGAGGATCACTTTTCCTCCGTCAGCGATCAGTTTCTTGATCGTCGGAAGCGCTGCCACGATACGTGTCTCGTCTGTGATCTTTCCATCCTGAAGCGGTACGTTAAAATCACATCTTACAAGGACTCTTTTGCCCTTTACATTGATATCATCTACTGTTTTTTTGTTAAGTGCTGCCATTTTAATAGCCTCCTGATACTTTTTAAACCGGCTGTGAAAAGGATCTCTCCCCACACAGTCTAAAAGAAATAAGGTCCGGTCCTACAACAAGACCGGACCCCATTGTGAGTCAATGATTCAGAATCTCTTCTGAGCGCTTGTCCTCATTGATTAGAATGAATTAAGCCTCAAGCAGTTTTCCGAAGTATTTGATTGTTCTTACCATCTGGCTTGTGTAAGAGTTCTCGTTGTCATACCATGAAACAACCT
>CAJFQZ010000015.1 GCA_904419285.1 Lachnospiraceae bacterium UBA1818 | reverse complement strand
CCACAAGCGACAGCTTGAACATCACATGGAAAATCTGACTGGCGGCACCCCTCCCGTCAGATACCTACCCTGTGTAGTCCCTTGTAAACTGTACTTTATTCTAGTAAAGACCACAAAGCGTTCGCCATGGGCACTGATGCACCATACGTAATTACACTTCACAATCCAGGCGTTACCTCATCCTATGTTGGTAAACTGTCGGATGCACTTCCACGGCAAGAAAAATATAGTAAAAAGAATCTGAGTGGTTTTATTAATAAAAACCTAGAACTGACAGAATAATTATTTGTTTTCTCCTTCATTTTTAGATTGAATTAAAAAAAGGAGGAAACTATTATGGCAAGGGGAAACTTATACGAGATTGAAGCCGATATCAATAATATAGGTATGGCTGGAAGTGATGATTTTCTCGATTATGCACAGCATGAATTCGATTATATCACTATCACTGATGCGCCTGAATATGATGTTGCCTATTTATTGAATTACTTCAACGCTTTAGGGATGGAAACAGGGTGCGAAATCCATGAAGGGAAAAGCATCCCTTATGTGGATATTACAGAGGCTGGGAAAAAAGCGTATTTTGCAGGACCATACCAGGCGTTCATTAAGAGCGCAAAAGACTTATCATTAGACGGTTTTGTTAATGAAAACACTGCATATGAGCTCCGCCGGCTGCTTGAAGATCCTTACGAGGATGCCGTTACTAGCCAGGATAATGACTTTCAGAGTTTTGACCACTTTATGCGGACTGCATCTGGACGATACTATATCGGCTCAGTTTTTTACATGCATTAAGCCAGAAAAACAGCCTGTCTTCTTTTGAAGGCAGGCTGTAGCATTTTTACCAATAAATTACGTTAGAAAACCAAACGTCTGAACGTAATGAATCCAGTTGGTCAATCATTATTGCATTTTGGAACTGAATATTTGTTAATGCTTCTATCTGTTGATGAAGCAATGAACGAGTATGTTCGGCTTCCAAATGCATCTCGTATGCGTTAACTGCCTCTTTTAGATTATCCACGCGCGAATTATGATATGCTTTAACAAAATAGGATAATGCATCAGAGGTCCTATACGCCGGCGGCACAAAAACGATAGCATGTTTTATATTGTTGATGGTGGTTTGAATCTGCTGTTGTAATAATCTGATTTCAGCTTTTTCATTATTAATCTCTGGCTGCATTTGAGGACTTAACGCCTTATTGATCATGTTATGGACAAGTTCGCCCACGATAAATGCGATAATTACAAATACAAGTAATGAAAGTAATAATCCTACGAGCTCCGTAATAATACCTAAAAATCCATTGAACATATCACTGATCCAATAAACAATAGTGTCAGTCAATGGATGAAGGACAAACAAGGCCACTATGAAAATAACAACTTTAATAACCAGATCAAGAAATTTAGGTACAAAATTATGACTTTCTAACTGTTTTATCCGCTCTTTATGGCTTTCTATACTTTTTACCGCATTTTCTATATCTCGTACTGGTGGTATAAGCACCTCGTAAATTTGAAAAAGCCTCTTATTAACTTCAGGATCCTCTGATGATTCAATCCTAGTATTATATTGATTTCTCTGTGAACCATAGTCTGCGTTACTCTGTGTGTATGGTTGACTAACAGTATTCATTTTCTGCCCCCTGTAAATTTAATTAATGTGTTATGTATATCTATTAGTTTGACGATTGAAAAGTATTAAAGGTTCAAAAAATTACAAATTAATTATATTTTGCCTTAGAACAAATTTCAAGAAGAGTGTTGAAATTAAATCCATAAACTTTGAATAATAAATAAATCCATTTTTTGAGTGAATCAAAAAAATGGGAGGTATTGATATGTGCAATGGAAAGTACGAAGAATTAACAAAACTTGTTAAAAAATGTAAAACAAATCGGGGAAAGATCCCAGAGAAACTTTTGCAGACAAAATACCGGTATTATATCTATAAGCTTGTGCTGGCAAACTGCCTTTGCAAAAATGTGATATTGGTAGCCGAAGCGGGCGGAAATCCGGATTTTCCGGAAATCTTTACCTATTGGAAGTGCCCGGACGGAACACAGATTGATCTGGTAGCTTCCGGTGCCGATCTGCCGAAACAGGAAGATGGTTCCCACGGAGACGGTATCCATACATATAAAAGACTATACAGTTTTTTACTAACCTGGGTTCTTTTTATCTACTCAACTATCTGATTTTTCGTGTTGCTTACAATTAGACTGCATGCTATAATGCTATGATAGTATGAATGATTCTCAATTAAATTATATAATATTTAATGAAAGCGAGCAGAAAAATGTCAATTGAAAAAATACAGACAGCTTCAACAAACAGCATTCCCGATACCCCTCCATCTGCAGAACCGGAGCGGCAGTACTATTACATGGAAAAAGCAAAGCAGCACCTGGCCCGGATGTCAGCTGAGGCAGGCCGCCCGCTCACCTTCTGCGTCACCACATTCGGGTGCCAGATGAACGCCCGCGATTCCGAGAAGCTTACCGGCATCCTGGAGCGGATCGGGTACGTCGAGGAGCCGGACGAGGAAAAGGCGGATTTTGTTATCTACAACACATGTACTGTGCGCGAGAACGCGAACCAGAGAGTCTACGGACGGCTGGGGCAGCTCGGGCGGATCAAGAAGAAGAAGCCGCATATGATGATCGCACTCTGCGGCTGTATGATGCAGGAACCCCATGTCGTGGAAAAGTTAAAGACAAGCTACCGTTTCGTTGACCTGATCTTCGGAACGCACAATATCTATAAGTTCGCAGAGCTTCTGGCAACCCGCATGGAGTCAGGCAGGATGGTCATCGATATCTGGAAGGACACAGACAAGATCGTGGAGGATCTTCCGGTGGAGCGGAAATATCCGTTCAAGTCCGGAGTAAACATCATGTTCGGCTGCAATAACTTCTGCAGCTACTGCATCGTGCCCTATGTGCGCGGGCGAGAGCGAAGCCGTGATCCGAAGGCGATCATCCGTGAGATCGAGCGTCTTGTCGCAGACGGCGTGGTGGAGGTCATGCTCCTGGGACAGAACGTCAACTCCTACGGAAAGACACTTCCGGAGCCCATGACATTCGCACAGCTCCTGGAAGAGGTGGAGAAAATCGACGGTCTGGAGCGGATCCGTTTCATGACCTCTCATCCGAAGGATCTTTCCGACGAGCTGATCGAGGTCATGCGCCGTTCAAAGAAAATATGCAGGCATCTTCATCTTCCTGTGCAGTCCGGCAGCAGCCGCATCCTTCAGAAGATGAACCGCCGGTATACAAAGGAGCAGTATCTTGCTCTTGTAGATAAGATCAAGGCAGCTGTTCCTGACATCTCACTTACCACGGATATCATCGTAGGATTCCCGGGGGAGACCGAGGAAGACTTCCAGGAGACGCTGGATGTGGTCAGAAAGGTGCGCTATGACAGCGCGTTTACTTTTATCTACTCCAAGAGGAGCGGAACCCCCGCCGCCGTGATGGAAGATCAGGTTCCGGAGGACGTAGTAAAAGACCGTTTCAACCGTCTTCTGGCTGAAGTACAGAAGATCTCCGCTGAGGTCTGCGCAGTCCATCAGGGAACTGTTCAGGAAGTCCTCGTAGAGTGCAGGAATGATCATGACGAACATCTCATGACAGGACGCATGAGCAACAATCTTCTCGTCCATTTCCCCGGCGATGAATCGCTGATCGGGAAGCTGGTCAATGTCAGGCTCGACGAGTGCA
The DNA here is from genome assembly GCA_904419285.1 of Lachnospiraceae bacterium UBA1818. Taxonomy (GTDB): domain Bacteria; phylum Bacillota; class Clostridia; order Lachnospirales; family Lachnospiraceae; genus Mediterraneibacter; species Mediterraneibacter caccogallinarum. The sequence goes on along the minus strand of CAJFQZ010000015.1, from coordinate 94,627 downwards.
GAGGCTTTTACTATATCGGAGAAATCGTGTAGTATAGAACAATCACAAACTGAGTAAACTATCCTTGAACGCCGGCGGCATGCCGGCGTTTTTACCGCAGGGAGACAGATAATCCTGCGGGAATCGATACGACAGGAGAGGAAGTTTTGTGAAGAAACTGAGTGAATACTTACTGCTGTGGACCATGGGAGGAGCGATTTACTATACATTTGAGCTGTTTTTCCGCGGATTTTCCCACTGGTCCATGTTTGTGCTGGGAGGGTTCTGCCTGGTGTTCTGTGCCCAGCAGGGGAAATGGACACACTGGCGTGCGCCGCTCTGGAAGCAGGTGGGATGGTGCGTGATCTTTGTGACCGCGTGCGAGTTCACGACCGGGATCATCGTCAATAAGTTCCTGCACTGGAATGTGTGGGACTATACCGGTCTTCCGTTCCAGCTGATGGGACAGATCTGCCTGCCCTTCGCCATTATTTTTTCCGGACTCTGTGCCGTGGGCATCCTGCTGAGCGGATGGCTCCTTCACTTCCTGTACAGAGAGGAAGCGCCCCATTTTCATGTGCTTTGAATTTGAGAATGGTTTTCATGATTTCTGATATTGAACTGAATTTTTAAAAATGGTATACTAATCCGAAAAGGGTTTTTACCTTTTCATCGGAACATAATAATTTTTACAATACAAAGGAGTAAGAATGTGGCTGAATTAACCCCAATGATGAAGCAGTATATGGAGACAAAGTCCCAGTATCAGGACTGCATTCTGTTCTATAGATTAGGAGATTTCTACGAGATGTTCTTCGACGACGCGCTGACCGCGTCCCGGGAACTGGAGATCACGCTGACCGGCAAGAACTGTGGTCAGGAGGAGAGGGCACCCATGTGCGGTGTCCCTTATCATGCTGTGGAAGGATATCTGAACAAGCTCGTCTCCAAAGGATATAAGGTCGCGATCTGCGAGCAGATGGAAGACCCGAAGCTGGCGAAAGGGATCGTAAAACGCGAGGTCGTCCGCATCGTCACGCCGGGTACAAATCTCGATACTCAGGCGCTGGATGAGACGAAGAACAATTATATCATGTGTATCGTGTACATAGCGGACCGCTACGGAGTGTCCATCGCAGATATCACGACAGGAGACTACTTTGTCACAGAGCTTCCGGACAGCGCCAAGCTGATGGATGAGATCTACAAGTTCATGCCCTCAGAGATCATCTGCAATGAAGCGTTCTACATGAGCGGCATGGATCTGGACGGGATGAAGGACCGGCTGGGAATCACGATTTTTTCCCTGGACGCCTGGTATTTTGATGATGCCATCTGCCGGGAGAAACTGCTGGAACACTTCAAAGTGTCTTCCTTTGCGGGACTTGGGCTTGCCGACTACGACTGCGGCATCATCAGCGCCGGCGCGCTCCTTCAGTACCTGCTCGAGACACAGAAAAATTCTCTGTCCAACCTGACCCATATCACCCCCTATGCGGCAGGAAAATACATGATGCTGGACAGTGCCACAAGGCGGAACCTGGAGCTGTGCGAGACCCTGCGCGAAAAGCAGAAGAGGGGCTCCCTTCTCTGGGTTCTTGACAAGACGAGGACAGCCATGGGTGCGAGAACACTCCGTAAATATGTGGAGCAGCCGCTGATCGATAAGAAAGAGATCCTGCTCCGGCTCGACGCTGTGGAAGAACTGAAGAACCAGGCCATCTCCCGGGAAGAAATCCGGGAGTACCTTGCCCCGGTCTATGACCTGGAGCGTCTGATCACCCGGATCACCTACGGCTCCGCCAATCCCCGGGATCTGATCGCATTTAAGAGCTCTCTGGAGATGCTGCCTCCGATCCGGTATATTCTGGAAGAGATGCAGTCGGAGCTTTTGCAGAATATCTATCAGGACATGGATTCCCTTTCAGACCTCTGCGAACTGGTGCAGAAGGCGATCCAGGACGAGCCGCCTCTCGCCATGAAAGAGGGAAATATTATCCGGGATGGATATAACGAAGAGGTGGATAAGCTCCGCCGCGCCAAGTCCGACGGCAAGGACTGGCTGGCAAAACTGGAGAATGACGAGCGGGAGAAGACCGGGATCAAGAATCTCAGGATCAAATACAACAAGGTATTTGGATATTATCTGGAAGTCACTAATTCTTATAAGGATCTTGTGCCTGAATATTATACCCGCAAGCAGACGCTGGCAAATGCTGAGCGGTATATCACTCCTGAGCTCAAGGAGCTGGAGGACATGATCCTCGGAGCGGAAGATAAGCTCTATGCACTGGAGTATGATCTGTACTGCGAAGTGAGGGATACAATCGCCGCAGAAGTTGTGAGGATCCAGCAGACGGCGAAGGCAGTGGCAGCTCTGGACGTATTCACCTCCCTTGCCCTTGTGGCGGAGCGGAACAATTATGTGCGCCCGAAGATCAATGAAAAAGGGATCATTGATATCAAGGAGGGCCGTCATCCTGTCGTGGAGCGGATGATACCGAACGACATGTTCATCTCCAACGACACTTATCTGGATGACAAGAAGCACCGGATCTCCATCATCACCGGGCCGAACATGGCGGGAAAATCGACCTACATGCGCCAGACCGCGCTGATCGCACTGATGGCGCAGATCGGTTCCTTTGTCCCGGCGGCGAGCGCTAACATCTGCCTGTCAGACCGGATCTTCACCCGGGTCGGCGCGTCGGACGACCTTGCATCCGGACAGAGCACCTTCATGGTGGAGATGACAGAGGTCGCCAATATTTTAAGAAATGCGACATCAAAGAGCCTTCTGATTCTGGATGAGATCGGAAGGGGGACGAGCACATTCGACGGACTCTCTATCGCATGGGCAGTAGTCGAGTATATCAGCGACAGCAGACTCCTGGGAGCGAAGACACTGTTTGCCACTCATTATCACGAACTGACCGAGCTGGAGGGAAAGATCGATAATGTGAACAACTACTGCATTGCAGTAAAAGAGAAAGGCGACGATATCGTCTTCCTCAGAAAAATCGTAAAAGGCGGCGCTGACAAGAGTTATGGAATTCAGGTCGCAAAGCTTGCAGGTGTACCGGACCTGGTGATCAACCGGGCGAAGGAGATCGTGCAGGAACTGAGCGATCAGGATATCACATCCAAGGTCAGCGAGATTGCAGAGAGGGAGCGGACGTCGAAAAAGCGTCCGAAAGTAAAGAAATATGATGAGGTGGATATGGCCCAGATGTCCCTCTTCGATACAGTGAAGGATGATGACGTCCTGGAAGAACTGAAAAATATCGACGTGGGGAACCTCACCCCGATCGACGCCCTCAACACGATCTACCGACTTCAGAATAAACTGAAAAACAGATGGTAACAACAGGATAGAAGGAGAAGACTATGCCTCATATTCAGGTATTGGATCAGGTTACAATAGACAAGATCGCCGCAGGCGAAGTGATCGAACGCCCGGCATCTATCGTAAAGGAATTAGTGGAAAATTCCATTGACGCCGGAGCCACATCTGTGACAGTGGAGATCAAGGACGGCGGGATCTCATTCATCAGGATCATGGATAATGGCTGCGGAATCCCCATGGATGAAGTGCGGAGCGCTTTTTTACGTCACTCTACGAGCAAGATACAGAGTGTGGAAGATCTGGCCCATATTTCGTCCCTTGGTTTCCGCGGCGAAGCGCTTTCCAGTATTGCGGCCGTGACGAGAACAGAACTGATCACCAAACCCCAGGACCAGGAATTCGGGACAAGATATGTCATCGAGGGCGGAAAGGAAGTATCCCTTGAAGAGACAGGCGCGCCCAACGGAACGACATTCCTGGTGCGGCAGCTTTTCTATAATGTGCCGGCCAGAAGAAAGTTTCTGAAGACGCCCATGACTGAAGCAGGACATGTGCAGGACCTGCTCATGCGGCTTGCCCTGTCCCATCCGGAAGTGGCGTTCCAGTTCGTCAATAACGGTCAGGAGAAGCTCCGCACTTCCGGAAACGGGAAGCTCAAGGATGTGATCTATAATGTCTACGGGAGAGACGTAGCTGCCAATCTGCTGGAGATGGATTTCGAAAAAGGCGGACTTAAGATGACCGGATATCTGGGAAAACCGGTCATCACCCGAGGCAACCGGAACTTTGAAAATTTCTTTGTGAACGGCAGATACGTGAAAAGCCCAATGATCTCAAAATCTCTTGAGGACGCCTACCGGGATTTCCTCATGCAGCATAAGTTTCCTTTTGCCGTGATCCACTTTCATATCAATGGGGAGGAGATTGACGTCAACGTTCATCCGACGAAGATGGAACTGCGGTTCCAGAAACAGCAGGAGGTGTACAACACAGTCTATGAGGGCGTGCACCGGACTCTTCTGGAGCCGGAGCTGATCCCGAAAGCGGAAGTGCCGGATCCGGTCTCCTCACGAAGAACGGAGGGAAGCCCCTTCCTGCTGAAGCCGAAGACAGCCGGAAAGCCGTCCTCACAGCAGGCGGAAGCCGAACCATCCGCTGCAGGTTCTGAACAGAAAACAGATATTCCTGCCGTAGGTTATGTACAGGATACAGCCACTGCGCCGGCAGGATGTGTTCAGGAGGAGCGCACGCCTTACGGCAGTCCCGGACCGGAAATGAAGAAGCCGGCAGAACCGGAGGTGAAAGACGAAGATTACTTCATCCGAAAAATGAGGAAGCGTGTCCTTGCCTACCACAACCGTTCTTCATCAGCGGAAGTATCGAAAAAGGACGGCATCTTCCGGCCGGAAGTACAGTCTCAGAGGATCCAGGAGTCAGCACGGCAGGCAGCTCAGGACGGACAGACAGTTCCTGACGCAGGAAAAAAAGAAACCTGTGGAGCAATCTCCGATCCATCTGCACCAGCAGCCGCTTCGAGCGCTGCCTCGGCAGCTGCTGAACAGCCAATATCAGAAGAAAAGCCAAAGCAGCTGGATCTGTTTGAAGAGAACTTCCTGAAGCGGGAAATCAAAGCAGAATATAAGCTGATCGGCCAGGTGTTCGACACTTACTGGCTGGTAGAATTTCACGACAGTCTCTACATCATTGACCAGCATGCAGCACACGAAAGAGTGCTCTATGAGAGAACGCTGCGAAGTATGAAGACACGGGAGTTCACTTCCCAGTATCTGAGTCCGCCAATCATCCTCACACTTTCCATGCAGGAGTCACAGCTCCTGAATGAAAACATTGACCGCTTTACCCGCATCGGATTCGAGATCGAGCCTTTTGGCGGGGAAGAATATGCGGTCAGAGCAGTGCCGGACAATCTGTTCAGTATTGCGAAAAAGGACCTGCTCATGGAGATGATCGATGACCTTGCGGACGGACTTACAACTTCCATGACTCCTGAGCTGATCGACGAGAAGGTGGCATCCATGTCGTGCAAGGCTGCCGTCAAGGGCAACAACCGATTATCAGCTCAGGAAGTAGATGCGCTGATCGGAGAACTCCTCACGCTGGACAACCCGTATCACTGCCCTCATGGCCGTCCTACGATCATTGCCATGACGCGAAGAGAGCTTGAAAAAAAATTCAAAAGGATCGTATAGCTATGAAGAAAAGACCGCTTATCATACTCACCGGACCGACAGCGGTGGGAAAGACTGCCGCCTCCATCGGACTTGCCAAAGCCATCGGCGGGGAGATCATTTCCGCCGACTCCATGCAGGTATACCGGCATATGGACATCGGCTCAGCCAAGATTACCACGGAAGAAATGCAGGGGGTCCCGCATTATCTTGTGGATGTGCTGGAACCGGAAGAGCCGTTCAGTGTCGTGCGCTTTCAGGAAATGGCAAAGGAGGCCGTCCGGACGATCTACAGCAGAGGGAAGATTCCCATTGTCGTGGGCGGCACCGGGTTCTATATCCAGGCGCTTTTATATGATATTGATTTTACCGAAAATAACGATGATATGTCTTACAGAGAGCAGCTGGAGCAGACTGCCGCACAGAAGGGAGCGGAGTATCTCCACGGTCTTCTGAAAGAGATCGATCCGGAAGCTGCAGCGCAGATTCATCCGCACAATGTCAAGCGGGTGATCCGCGCCCTAGAATTCCATCATCAGACAGGGCAGAAGATCTCCGAGCACAATGCCCGGGAGCGTCAGAAGGAATCGCCCTACGATTCAGCATATTTTGTCCTCACGGACGACCGGAAGCTCCTCTATGAACGGATCGACCGGAGGGTTGATCTAATGATGGTGCAGGGACTCCTGGATGAGGTGCGCGCACTGAAGGAGCGTGGATTATCCCGCGGCAGCGTTGCCATGCAGGGACTTGGATATAAGGAATTGTTTGGCTTTCTGGAAGGAGAGTATCCGCTCGACGAGGCAGTCCGCATCATAAAAAGGGATACACGGCATTTCGCCAAACGACAGCTCACCTGGTTCAAGCGGGAGCGGGATGTGATCTGGCTTGACAAGCAGGAGATCGGCAGGGATGACGGATCCGTTATAGGCAGGATCCTCGATGTCCTGAAAGAGAAGGGGATCATCGACAGCACAGCCGGGAACACTCCGCAGGATCAAGAGACGGATAAGAATACGGACGGAAAGACTACAGAAGGAAAGGAATCGGGAAAGTAAAAATGGAAAATACATCAGCAGAATCAATCTATGAACAGCTCGGGATCTCGCGGGAGGTGTATGAGTTCGGGCAGAAGACAGAACAGAGTCTTGAACAGCGTTTCCGCGAATTTGACCGGACGGCAGAGTACAACCAGCTCAAGGTGCTCCATGCCATGCAGGAGAACCGTGTGAGCGAGGCATGCTTTAACTATGCCAGCGGATACGGTTACAATGATCAGGGAAGGGATACGCTCGAGGCAGTCTACGCGTCTGCCTTCCATACGGAAGCAGCCCTTGTGCGTCCCCAGATTACCTGCGGCACTCATGCTCTGGCCCTCGCCCTTGCAGCAAATCTACGCCCCGGAGACGAGCTTCTCTCACCGGTGGGAAAGCCCTACGACACACTGGAGGAAGTGATCGGGATCCGGCCTTCCAAGGGATCTCTCGCTGAATATGGGATTACGTACCGGCAGGTAGAACTGCTGGAGGATGGATATTTTGACTATCCGGCGATCGAAGCGGCTCTGAATGAGAAAACAAAGCTTGTGACGATCCAGCGGTCCAAAGGATATCAGACCCGTCCCAGTTATTCTGTAGAAAAGATCGGAGAACTGATCTCTTTCATCAAGGAGAGGCGCCCGGATGTGATCTGTATGGTGGACAACTGTTATGGGGAATTTGTGGGAACGATCGAGCCGAGTGATGTAGGAGCAGACATGATCGTCGGCTCCCTGATCAAAAATCCAGGCGGCGGCCTGGCTCCTATCGGCGGCTATATTGCCGGACGGGAGGATCTGATCGAGAACTGTGCGTACCGCCTGACTTCGCCCGGACTTGGAAAAGAGGTTGGCGCTTCGCTCGGAGTCATGCAGTCCTTCTATCAGGGATTCTTTCTTGCACCGACGGTTGTATGCGGAGCCCTGAAAGGAGCTGTGTTCGCTGCAAACATTTATGAGAAGCTGGGATATCCTGTCGTTCCCAACGGCACAGAATCCCGTCATGATATCATCCAGGCAGTGACGCTCGGATCAGCAGAGGGTGTGATCGCTTTCTGCAAGGGAATCCAGGCAGCGGCTCCCGTAGACAGCTATGTAAGTCCGGAGCCCTGGGCAATGCCGGGATATGACAGCGACGTCATAATGGCCGCCGGAGCGTTCGTACAGGGATCCTCCATCGAGCTCAGTGCAGACGGACCGATCAAGCCGCCTTATGCCGTTTATTTCCAGGGAGGACTGACCTGGTACCATGCGAAACTTGGAATCCTGAAGTCTCTGCAGAGTCTGATCGACGCGGGCGTGATCGGAATAGAGAGAGTCAGGGAACTCATTTAGCAGATATACAAGAACAAACACATAAGATCGGAGGTCAGTGATTATGAGGACGATTACTGTGATCGGAGGCGGAGCCTCCGGAATGATGGCGGCCATCACTGCCGCCGGAGAGGGAGCAAGGGTCACACTGCTGGAGCACAAGGACCGGATTGGAAAAAAAATCCTCTCGACAGGGAACGGAAGGTGCAACTTTACTAATACGCACCAGGAACCGATCTGCTATCACTCGGAGAATTCCCTCTTCCCCTGGGAGATCGTAAGTCGTTTCAACGTTCAGGATACGGTCTCGTTTTTCCTGCAGCTCGGTGTGTATTCGAAGAACAGGAACGGATATCTCTATCCTAATTCTGATCAGGCATCTGCCGTGCTGGACGCCCTGCGCATGGAGCTGAAACGTCTTAAGATAGACGTCCGGACAGAGACCCACTGCCGGGAGATCATTCCCGGCAAAAAAGGCTTCCGCATCCTGACCGATCAGGGAAACTTTTCCTCCCAGCGTGTGATCCTATGCGCCGGTTCAAAAGCGGCTCCTTCCACCGGATCAGACGGTTCCGGCTACGACCTTGCCAAACGGCTGGGACATCATATGATTCCTGTCCTTCCTGCGCTTGTCCAGCTCAGATGCAGTGAACGCTTCTTCAAGCAGATCGCCGGCGTGAGGGCAAACGGCACAGTCTCCGTATGGGCAGACGGGCAGTGCCTTGCACGAGACGGCGGAGAGATCCAGCTCACCGCCTACGGGATCTCCGGCATCCCGGTCTTTCAGGTGAGCCGCTATGCAGCCCGCGCCCTGTATGAAAAGCAGGATGTGTCTGCTGAACTTGACTTCATGCCTGATTTTACAGAGGAACAGATGCAGGCCTTCCTTAGGGCGAGGGCATCGTCCCGTCCAGATAAATCAGCAGAAGAGTTCCTGATCGGACTGTTCCACAAGAAGCTTTCCGACCTGTGGATCCGCCTGTCCGGGATTCCGCGGACAAAGTGCGCGGGCGAATTCACGGAGGATGAGACAGTCCGCCTCTGTTGTCTGATCAAACATTTCCACGTCACAGTGACAGAGACCAATCCCTTTGAGCAGGCCCAGGTATGCTGCGGCGGGATCGATACAACGGAGGTGGATCCGGAGACACTGGAATCCCGCTATGTCCCTGGCCTATATTTTGCGGGGGAGATCCTGGATGTGGACGGTATGTGCGGAGGCTATAATCTCCAGTGGGCTTGGTCCAGCGGCTTCACGGCAGGGAAAGCTGCATCTGTCTGAATATGTTCCGCCGCTATCCGATTTCCCTTCTATTCCTTATCGGCACCACAGACTGCTTTACCGGTATTCTGCGGTGCCTTTTCCGTTTACCGTCCCCGGGCGCTTCTATGCTGACTTTCCCTGTTGATTGTTTTCCCTCGATTTCAGAAGAACTGCTTGTTCACAGGAAAATCTTGCGATATACTTTAATCGCCGGCAGAATTTTCTGCTTCGGCGATCATTCAGTAAAAGGAGACTTTATCATATATGCTGCGTATCACACAATTCAAACTTCCAGTCGAGCACACAGAACAGCAGCTGAGAGAAAGGCTGGCAAAGACCCTCCGGATTGCTCCGGACGACCTGATCAGTTACTCGATACGGAAACGTTCTCTCGATGCAAGAAAAAAGCCTGAGCTCTTCTACGTATATACCATTGACTTCCACACGAAAAAAGAAAATATGGTACTCCGCCATATGAAAAACAAAGTACAGAAGATAAGTGAAAAGACTTACCGTATTCCGGAACACGGCGCGGAACCCCTGCCGGATCGTCCTCTGGTAGTGGGAAGCGGTCCGGCGGGACTGTTCTGCACGTATCTTCTTGCACTTTCGGGAATGCGTCCTCTCGTTCTGGAACGGGGCGCTTCTGTCCGTGAAAGACAGCGGGATGTGGAAGAATTCTGGGAGACCGGTATTCTTAACACAAAGTCCAATGTACAGTTCGGTGAGGGAGGAGCAGGAACATTTTCCGACGGCAAGCTGAATACTCTTGTCAAGGATCCTGTCGGCCGGAACCGTTTCGTACTGGAGACCTTTGTCTCCTTCGGCGCTCCAGAGGAGATCCTCTATGAACAGAAGCCTCATATCGGAACAGATATCCTGACAACTGTAGTTGAGAACATGCGGAACAGGATCATTGAGCTTGGCGGGGAATTCTGCTTCCACACACAGCTGACAGACATCTTCCCAGAAGAACATGCGGTCGAGATCAACGGAGAGAGAAAGATCCCAGCAGGCCCCACGGTACTTGCCGTGGGACACAGCGCCAGAGATACTTTTGAGATGCTCTACCGGCGCCGTCTCAGGATGGAGGCGAAATCTTTCGCAGTGGGGGTTCGTGTGGAGCATCTGCAGAGGATGATCGACGAGTCGCAGTACGGGCGCGCCAGGCGAGGAAATCTTCCTGCCGCCGCGTATAAGCTGACTGAAAAGCTGGAAAACGGAAGAGGAGTGTACACCTTCTGTATGTGCCCGGGCGGCTATGTGGTCAATGCTTCTTCGGAGGAAGGACGTCTTGCAGTCAATGGTATGAGCTATCATGACAGGGCAGGGGAGAACGCCAACAGCGCTGTTATTGTCACTGTATCTCCGGAAGATTACGGTTCGGAGCACCCTCTCGCAGGAATCGCTTTCCAGAGAGAGCTCGAGGAGAGAGCGTGGCAGGAAGGGCAGGGAAGGATCCCCGTACAGCGCTTCTGTGATTTCCGGAAGAATCAGATCAGTACCGGGCCGGGGCGCATCCGCCCGAACATGAAAGGTGCTTACCGGTTCGCCAATGTAAGGAACATCTTTCCGGATGTGATCTCTGAATCCATAGAGCAGGGCATCTGCGCTATGGATCACAAGATCCGCGGGTTTGCTGACGGCGACGCGCTTCTCTCCGGAGTGGAGAGCCGCACCTCATCCCCGGTCAGGATCGTCCGGGGAGAGAATTTCACATCGGATATCCCGTGGATCTATCCCTGCGGCGAGGGAGCAGGGTATGCCGGCGGAATCACGTCGGCGGCAATGGACGGGATGAAGGTGGCGGAGGCGGTCATAAAGAGATATGCAGCCGAATGATTTCCGTGTTCTCAGCTGGGAAATTAAGGAGTCGAAGACACCCAGCCATGCTAAGCTCGACTTCGCGGTGCTACGTCTCGCTTATGGCTGCGCCGTATAAATCAAAAAGCAAATTGTCTGATGCAGGCAAGCTTGCACAGCCGAATGATTTCCGTGTTCTCAGCTGGGAAATTAAGGAGTCGAAGACATCCAGCCATGCTAAGCTCGACTCCGCAGTGCTTCGTCTCGCTTACGGCTGCGCCGTATAAATCAAAAAGCAAATCGTCTGATGCAAGCAAGCTTGCACAGCCGCTTTGTTTTTGATTTGCATGGCTTAATTCACAAAAAATTAAGATTCAATCTCTATACATGATTTTTAAACTGTGCTAAAATAAATCATTGTATTGTGCCGTCACAGTGATAAGATAATGAATGGACAGGAATAATACGATTAAAGAAATGTACCGTGAAGAGCGGCCCTATGAGAAATGTGAACAGTATGGAGCGGAGAACCTCACTGATATGGAACTGCTTGCTGTTTTATTACGCACCGGGACGAAGGGGGAAAATTCGATTCAGCTTGCGAAGCGGATACTTCACCCGGATTTTGCGCAGGAGGGGATTCTAAACATCCATCAATGGTCAATGGAGCAGTTGCTGCAGATCAGAGGGATCGGCAAAGTCAAAGCGATCCAGATTCTCTGCCTGTCGGAACTCGCCAAAAGACTGTCCAAGGCGGAAGCCCAGTCCGGGCTCAATTTTTCTGCGCCGGAGACAATCGCACAGTATTATATGGAGGATATGAGGCACAGGAAGAAGGAGGCGTTAAAACTTCTTCTCCTGAATATGAAGACAAAGCTGATCGGAGAGAGCGAACTCTCTCTGGGAACGATCAATACCACGCTTGTCTCACCGAGAGAGGTTTTTGCAGAAGCTCTCCGCAGGAACGCTGCGGCTGTCATCCTTCTGCACAATCATCCCAGCGGCGATCCGACTCCGAGCAGGGAGGATGTCCTTGCCACACGGCGTGTCATAGATGCCGGGAAGATCATCGGGATCGAGCTTCTGGACCACATCATCATAGGAGATAACTGTTTTATTAGTTTAAGGGATAAGGGTTTCTTTAAGTGAGCCCGGGGAAAATAAGGGGAAGGATCGACAATGGCCAGGAACGTATATGGACTGGATTTGGGGACATATGAAATAAAGGTTTTTGATAAGAAAAAGGACAGTATATGGCGTGAAAAAAATGTCATTGCCATGAAGGACAAGAAATATATTTTTTCCGTCGGCGATGAGGCATATGAGATGTATGAAAAGTCGCCCGACAATATTCAGGTCGTATTTCCCATGAAGCACGGTGTGATTGCTCATTTTGACGACATGCAGTATCTTCTGGGAAATCTCCTGCAGACAGACCGTCAGTTTGTACGCGGGTCCGAGTATGTGATCGCGGTGCCGACTGATGTCACAGAGGTCGAGAAGAAAGCGTTTTACGACCTTGTTTTCCACTCTGAGGCGAAAGCAAAATCTGTGAGGATCGTGGAACGCGGCCTGGCGGATGCTGTGGGATTCGGACTGAACATCATGGATGAAAAAGGTGTTTTCATCGCCAACTTCGGTGGAGGCACCACAGAGCTTTCCGTTCTCTCTTATGGCGGCATCGTCTTAAACCGTCTCGTCAAGATCGGAGGCGAACATTTTGACAAGGCTGTCTCCAGCCTTGTGAGGCATAACAGAGATTTTCTCATCGGAAGACTCACCGCTGAGCGGCTCCGCAGAGAATTCGGTGTCTTTGATCAGAATACAGGCAGTGTCCTGAAGGTATACGGACGGGACCTGATCACAGGCGTACCATCCCATACGGATATCCCGATCAGCCTTGTGAGGGCTGCCATGAAGGAACCTCTGGAAGAGTGCGTCCGCGCGATCCGCTCTATGATCGACCGGACTCCTCCGGATGTGAGAAGGGCGATCGAGGCAAAAGGGATCTATCTTACGGGAGGGATCGCGAATCTTCGGGGACTTACTACATATCTGGAAGGCAGCATCGGCCTCCCGGTGATGACTGTCCCGAATCCGGAGCTTTGTGCAGTCAAGGGGCTTCAGAAGATCATACTTCACAAAGCTTATTATAAGAAACTGACGTATTCCATGTTAGATGAAAATTACAGGTGGTTAAGATAATGAAAAAAAAGAATCAGACATCTGCAGCGAACAGATATTTACTTTTGGGACTTTCTCTTTTTTGCATCCTTATGATGGTCTTATCTTCATTTTCCGATAAGGTGAGCGGTCCCTTTAAAGTTTTCGCCAACTACACCGTGATCCCTCTTCAGCAGGGAATCAATCAGATCGGAGGATGGCTCGGCGATATGAGCGACAACTTCGAGACGCTTCAGCAGCTCCGGACAGAGAACGAAAAACTGCAGGAGCAGATCGATACGCTGACAACAGAAAACAGCAATCTGCAGGAAGAACGCTATGAGCTCGAGAGACTTCGCGAGCTGTACCAGCTCGATCAGAACTACAGCGACTATGAGAAGACTGCTGCTCATGTGATCGGAAAAGACTCCGGGAACTGGTTCAGTACATTTACGATCGACAAGGGGAGCGACGATGGGATCGCCGTAGACATGAACGTTATGGCCGGAAGCGGACTTGTCGGGATCGTTGTGGATGTGGGCCCATCCTGGGCGAAAGTACGTTCCATCATCGATGATTCCAGCAATGTGAGCGGAATGGTGCTCTCAACCTCTGACCGCTGTATCGTGAGCGGAGATCTTTCCCTTATCGATGAAGGCCAGATCCGTTTTGAACAGATGGAGAACAATGAGAATCAGGTCTCCGTGGGAGATCAGATCGTCACATCCTACATCAGCGATAAATATCTGCAGGGAATACTGATCGGATACGTCAGTGAAGTGACAGTTGATTCCAATAATCTGACCCGCTCCGGCTATATAACGCCGGCAGTGAATTTCAAGGATCTGCAGGAGGTGCTCGTGATCACGACAACGAAGGCCGAGCTCACCGGAGAATCCCAGTAAGGACAGGACAAGAAGAGGTGCTTTAGCTTATGAAAGCAATGAAGATAAAACGTTTTTTGATCACTGCAGTCATTATTATCGCGGCATACCTGCTGCAGTGCACTGTGTTCTCATCCCTCGAGCTTGCAGGGATTAAACCGAATCTGCTGATCATCGTGACAGCCTCCTTCGGTTTTATGAGAGGGTCCCGCGAGGGGGTCCTCGTGGGATTTGTCTCCGGCCTGCTCGCGGATATCCAGTTCGGCGACATGATCGGGTTTTATGCCCTGATCTATCTGCTTGTGGGCTATATCAACGGGATGTTCCAGAGACTGTATTTTGATGAGGATATCAAGCTGCCGCTGTTTCTCATCGCCATCAGCGAATTCCTATACGGGATCATTGTCTATTTCCTCACCTACCTGCTGAGGAGTGACTTTAATTTCCTGCTGTACCTGAATAAGATCATCCTTCCGGAGCTGATCTATACTATCGTGATCACACTTGGGCTTTATCCGCTCATCCTGTTTATCAATCATAAACTGGAAGCAGAAGAGAAAAGGAGTGCTAGTAAATTTGTTTAGAGAAATTTTAGACCGTTTAAAAGAGGGCGCCGGATATATCATGCGTTCCCGGCTCATCACGCTCATCATCGTTTTCTGCATCACTTCGTCGATCCTGATCGGACGGCTTTTCTATCTGCAGATCGTCAGAGGAGAAGATTACCTTGCAAACTATGAACTTCAGATCCGCAAGACTCAGGAGGTTGCCGGAACCCGAGGCAACATATACGACCGCAACGGCAAACTGCTGGCATACAATGAGCTTGCCTATTCCGTAACCATTGAGGATACGATCACAGCCAATACCAGAAGCGAGAAAAACAAACAGCTCAACGCAGTACTGGACAAAGTCCTCAGCATTGTTGAATCCCACGGTGATTCGGTCATTGACAGCTTCGGGATCATCCTTGATTCGGCCGGGACCTATCAGTTTACACAGAGCAGCGAAACACAGCGGCTCCGTTTTGTGGCAGATGTCTATGGACAGCGGACCATCGATACTCTGAATGAAGAACAGAGAAATCAGTCTGCTGCTGATATCATTCATTATCTCTGCACCGATGACGTAAATGGATACGGGCTGGATGACTCGACCCTGGATCCCGCATATATCCTGAAAATGATCAACATGCGCTACGCAATGGGACTCAACAGCTATCAGCAGTATATTGCGACAACGCTGGCCTCTGATGTCAGCGATGAGACAGCAGCAGCGATCATGGAGAACAAGGATACACTGACCGGAGTTGATATCGCAGAAGATTCTCTGCGCCGGTATACGGACGGAATCTATTTTGCGTCGATCATCGGATATACCGGGCAGATCTCCCAGGACGAATATGACGCCCTGAGCGATGAAGACAAGAAGAAGTATTCTCTTTCGGACATCGTCGGAAAATCCGGGCTGGAGCAGACTTTCGACAGCGTCCTGCAGGGGACGAAAGGCGAGACCACCGTATATGTAGACAATCTTGGAAAAGTGACGGATACGGTCAGCATAACAGAGCCGGAAGCGGGCAACGACGTTTATCTGACGATCGACAAAGACCTCCAGGAATACACTTATAAGCTTCTGGAGGAGAAACTGGCGGGAATCATTCTTTCCAAGCTCCGCAATGTCATCAATTATGATCCGGCGAATGAAGCATCTTCCACGGACATCATCATCCCTGTCGGGGACGCATATCATTCTCTGATCGCAAACTCAGTGGTCGATGCCACGCATTTTTCGAGCGCTGACGCCAAGCCTGCGGAGCAGGCTGTCTATGCTGCCTTCCAGGCAAAGAAAACAGATACGCTTGCCCAGATCATGGCTGATATGCAGAGCAGTACGACAGCCCCGTACAATCAGCTCTCTGAAGAAATGCAGGATTATATGGACTATATTGTAGATGACGTCCTGAAAGATTATACGGGTCTGCTGATGACGGATAAGATCGACACCAGCGACGAGACATATACAGCCTGGACGAGGGACGAGACGATCAATGTCTACACTTTCCTGAACTATGCGATCACCCAGAACTGGATCGATACATCAAAGCTGGAGAGCGATTCCTATTCCAGCTCGGAGGAGATCTATGCTAGTCTTCTCAATTATCTGCAAGATTATTTGAGCGAGGATAGCGAATTCGACAAACTTCTCTACGAATATCTTATAAAATCAGGGAGTATCAGCGGTGCCCAGATCTGCGCCATCCTGTATGAACAGGGAGTACTGCCGATGGATGAGGCGTCCTACAACGGACTGCTGTCGGGAAGTGTCGATGCGTATTCCTGGCTCTACGGGAAGATCGCATCCCTGGAGATCACTCCCGGCCAGCTGGCGCTGGAGCCGTGTTCAGCCGGAGCTGTGGTGAGCGATCCGAATACAGGGGAAGTACTCGCCTGCGTATCCTATCCGGGATATGACAACAACCGGCTTGCCAACACGATGGATTCTTCCTATTACAGACAGCTTAACACCGGGCTCGCAAGGACCTTTTACAACAGGGCAACACAGGAAAAGACAGCCCCAGGTTCCACTTATAAGATGGTTTCATCTGTGGCAGGGCTTACGGAAGGGATCATTAACGGGAATACTACATTTTACTGTGACGGAATCTTCACCAATGTGACTCCGAGCCCGCGCTGCTGGAACAGAAGCGGCCATGGAAGCCTGAACGTTGTACGTGCACTTCAGGTATCCTGTAACGAATTCTTCTATAATGTGGGATACGACCTGGGACTCGATGCCAACGGAAATTACGACAGTGATCTGGGTATTGAGAAGCTCGCCAAATACGCATCCATGTTCGGCCTGAATGAAAAATCGGGAGTTGAGATTCCGGAGTCTTCCCCGGAGATTTCCGATCAGTATGCAGTACAGTCTGCGATCGGACAGGGCACGAACAACTATACAGTCAGCCAGCTGAACCGCTATGTGGCGGCTGTCGCGAACAGGGGAACTGTCTACGATCTGACACTGGTTGACAAGACGACGGATTCCAGCGGTAAACTGATCAAGGAGTATGAGCCTGAAGTAGTGAACACGATGGATGAAGTCAGCTCCACTACATGGGATCTTGTACATGAAGGAATGATCCGAATGGTTGAGAATTCCTCTACCTTCACAAGTCTGGATATGTCCATCGCCGGTAAGACCGGTACGGCGCAGCAGAGCGAAACTTCACCGGACCATGCACTGTTTGTAGGATTTGCCCCGTCTGATACTCCGGAAATCGCAATTGCCGTGCGCATTGCAAACGGATACAACTCTTCCTATCCGTCAGAGATCGGGAGAGATATCGTCAAGATATACTTTGGCCTTGAAGATGCAGAGGAACTTGTCAAAGGACAGGCTGCTGAGCTTGGACAGGCAAATGCAGGTGATTAACAAAAGGGTAGGGTGATAAGACATGGAGAGGCTTGTGACGATAAAAAGCAGCCCGCATGGAATGGAGCTCCGGCTTGCTCAGGATGTTCCGTTTGATGTGCTTACAGAAGCCCTCAGAACCAAGTTCCGGGAAGCCTCACGCTTTTTTAGAGGAGCAAAGATGGCGGTCAGTTTTACCGGACGTGTTTTGAACCGTACTGAAGAAAAAGCGATACTCGAGATCATCAGTGACGAAGCAGGCATCGATGTCGTATGTATCATAGACCGTGACGAAAACAACGAGATGATGTACAGAAGCGTTGTGGAACAGACTCTTTTTAATATTAAGAAAAGAGAAGGGCAGTTCTACAGGGGAACACTTGCAAGAAGGGAAGTTCTGGAATCTGATGCGAGCATCGTCATACTTGGCGATGTTGAACCGGGATCCAGAGTCATAGCAAAAGGAAATATCGTCATCGTCGGGGCGCTTTACGGTTCTGTCCATGCCGGGGCTTCCGGAGACACGGATGCTTTTATCGCTGCACTGTCCATGCAGCCCAGACAGCTGCGCATCGGCGATGTGGAGGCAAAACGTCAGATCATCTGTCAGGAGAGCCTGAACATACAGGGGCCGAAGATCGCGATAGTTGACGGACGACATATCTACCTTGATCCGCTCGTGGATTAAAAAGAACATTTTTAGGAGGAAAAGCAGCATGGGTGAGGTTATTGTCATTACATCAGGAAAAGGCGGGGTCGGTAAAACGACAACGACAGCGAATATCGGAATTGGATTATCCAGACTGGAGAAAAAGGTCATCGTGATCGACACAGACCTGGGACTGAGAAATCTTGATGTAGTCATGGGTCTGGAAAACAGGATCGTGTACAACCTAGTGGATGTGATCGAGGGGAACTGCCGTCTGAAACAGGCTCTGATCAAGGACAAACGCTTCCCTGAACTGTACCTTCTTCCCTCCGCACAGACGCGGGATAAAACCAGTGTCTCGCCGGAACAGATGAAGAAGCTGGTGGACGATCTGAAAGATGAGTTTGATTTCGTTCTTCTCGACTGTCCGGCCGGCATCGAACAGGGATTTCAGAACGCCATCGCCGGCGCTGACCGTTCCATCGTAGTGACAACGCCGGAAGTATCTGCAATCCGCGACGCAGACCGGATCATCGGACTTCTTGAAGCCAGCGGGATCAGGAAAAATGAACTGGTCATCAACCGTCTGCGCGTGGACATGGTAAAGAGAGGGGATATGATGTCCGTCGACGATGTCACGGAGATCCTTGCGATCGATCTTCTCGGTGTCATACCGGATGATGAACAGGTAGTCATCGCGACCAACCAGGGTGAACCGGTGGTCGGAGAAGACTGTCTGGCCGGCAGAAGTTATGACAAGATCTGCCGGCGGCTTCTCGGTGAGGAGATCCCGATTACAGATTTCTGCAAACCCGAGGGCTTCTTCGGAAAACTGTCAGGATTCTTCCGACGGAATTAGGAGGGGCTGTCATGAGTGTACCATCTGTTTCCATTGCAAAAGAAAGGCTCCACAATCTGCTGATCTCTGACCGGATCCAATGTACACCCGATGTAGTAGACAGGCTTACCAGTGACCTGTACAATACTGTTTCCAAATATGTAGAAATTAAGCCTGAAGATTTTAACATAGAGATAACACGTACTGATATACATATCAAATATACAGGAGAAAATCATTGAACTTTTTAATTAAAAATATAAAACAGCGCTATAAATTAAGAGATTACCGTTTCAGTCTCGTCGCCCTGGTCCTTGTACTCTCGGTGATCGGGATCTTTATGGTAAGAAGTGCCCGGCCGGATTTCATGAGCAAGCAGATCATGGGAGTTGCCCTCGGTGCAGCGGCGATGATCATCATCTCCCTGATCGATTATAAATGGGTGCTGAGCCTTTACTGGCCTTTGTACGGACTGAATATACTTATGCTGGCAGCCGTATTTTTCTTCGGTACAGAAGTAAACGGTGCAAAGCGCTGGCTTGATTTCGGATTTATACAGTTTCAGCCTTCGGACCTTACAAAGATACTGATGATCCTTTTCTATGCAAAGTTTTTGATGGAGCGGGAGCAGAGCATAAAAAATCCGAAGACGATCCTGCAGGGGATCGCGCTGATCCTGCCGTCCCTTGCCCTGATCTACAAACAGCCGAACCTTTCCACTACGCTCTGCATCGCGGCGCTTTTCTGTGCTTTGATGTATCTGGGCGGACTCAGCTACAAGCTGATCGTTACTGTCCTCGCGGTTATCGTGCCGACGTTTGTGCTTCTTCTTGTGATCGCGGTTCAGCCCAATCAGCCCTTCCTGCAGGACTATCAGCAGAAGAGGATCCTGGCATGGCTGGATCCGGAAGAATATGCTGATGACGGAGCTTACCAGCAGCTGAACTCGGTCATGGCCATCGGTTCAGGTCAGCTCTCGGGAAAAGGATATGACAATGATGATGCGACTTCTGTTAAAAACGGAAACTTCGTATCAGAGCCCCAGACCGATTTTATTTTCGCTATAATCGGAGAAGAATTAGGATTTGTGGGTTGTTGTGTCGTCATATTTTTGCTATTATTAATTGTGATAGATTGTATTCTGATTGGTTTAAAAGCGAAAGATACCGGAGGGCGCATCATCTGCGGCGGCATGGCCGCACTGATAGGGATACAAAGTTTTATCAATATCGGTGTGGCGACCATGGTTCTGCCGAATACGGGACTTTCCCTCCCCTTCGTAAGTTATGGACTGACTTCCGTTGTGTGCTTTTTTATGGGAATCGGTTTCGTACTGAATGTCGGTTTACAGCCTAATAAATATCAGTAAGGAGAAGGTGACGATTATGAATATCGGATTAGTGGCACACGATGCGAAAAAGAAACTGATGCAGAATTTTTGTATAGCATACCGCGGGATACTCAGCAAACACGAGCTGTTCGCAACAGAGACAACTGGTATTCTTGTGGAAAATGTGACAAATCTCAGCATTCACAAATATCTTGCCGGACATCTGGGCGGGAAGCAGCAGATCGGTTCCCAGATCGAGCACAATGAGATGGATCTTCTTATCTTTTTCCGCGATCCCCTCTCACCGCGCTCTCATGAACCGGATGTGAACGATATCGTAAAGCTCTGTGATATGTATAATATCCCGATCGCTACGAATATCGCAACTGCCGAAGCACTGATTCTGGCATTAGACAGAGGAGATTTAGACTGGCGTGAAATGTACAGATAAACAACAGATCAACTACAGACAGAAAAACAGAAGAAGGAGACGGAAAAAACGGCACAGCGCCGGTAGGACCATTGCTCTGACCGTCCTTGCAGCAGCTGTCGTATGCGCCGGCGCAGCCGGTGCCTATGTCCTGCAGAATTCATCTGTAGATCAAGTTCTTGCCTATGAGCAGGAGAATTACGACCGGAACATCTGGCAGGGCACTCCTTTTGCCCAGGATCTCTGTGTGGCAGCGGACAATGTGCCGCTCGAAGGCTTTGCTGATGAGGATTCTCTCCATGCAGCCGGTCTTTTTGATCTGAGCAGCGATCAGGTGCTGTACGGTTTCCGGCTGTATGACCGTCTTTATCCGGCCAGCACGACCAAGATCATGACAGCATATCTGGCATTGAAATACGGCAGTCTGGACGATACGGTCACGATCAGTGAACATGCCACTGATTTCAACTGGGATGAAGTGACCTGCGGGCTGCGCGCAGGGGACCAGATCAGCCTGTACGATCTTCTGTGCGGACTGCTTCTCCGCTCCGGCAATGACTGCGGTACGGCAATTGCAGAGCATATAGCCGGAAGTGAGGAGGCATTTGCCGAACTTATGAACTCTGAAGCACGTGCACTGGGCGCCACGGGAACACATTTCGTGAACCCGCATGGTCTGCATGATGAAAACCATTACACAACAGCATATGACCTGTATCTGATCTTTAACGCATGCATTAAGGACGAACGTTTTGTAGAGATCATATCCATGGAATCATATACCGGTACTCTGACCGGTGCGGACGGCACGGTACGGAAAGAGACATGGGCGCCGACCAATTACTACTCGAACGGTACGATCGATGCGCCGGACGGGATCCGCGTTTTCGGCGGAAAGACCGGTACCACAGACCAGGCAGGATGCTGTGTTATCCTTTACAGTGAGGATATGGAAAAGCACCCCTATATTTCCGTTATCATGGGTGCAGAAGACAAGAATTTTCTCTATCAGGAGATGAACCGCCTTTTCGCTGCGGGGATAGAAGGATAAGGAAAAGACCTTTCTCGGTTCTGCTGCAGGACTGAGAAAGGTCTTTTTTTCTATTCTGACATGCTTTTTATCCTTCCGAACAGACTGATTAGATACAGACCGCACAGACCGACAATCGTATAGATGATCCTGGACAGCCAGCTCATATTCCCGAAAAGAAATGCTACCAGATCAAACTTAAAGATGCCGATCAGAAGCCAGTTGACTGCACCGATGATAACAATTGTCAGAGCAGTATTATCAAACCATTTCATGTTATTTCCTCCTTTTCCATGTCAATAATTTTATTATTTCCGCAAAAGCTGGAAATATACACAAAGAAATGGTATACTATTTAAGTTATGAAGATGCAGGAGGTGTTATCAGAGATTGGCCTCGGACAAGAACAAATCCATCAGTATAAAAAAATATAAAAATAAACGGGAACTGAATATCGGGCTTTTCCTTTTTGCAGTCGTTTTTATCTATCTGATCGTGACAGTGATCATGTATGTCACTGGAGATAATATTTCTGTCTATGAAGTACGTGAAGGCAGTATTGTAAATGACAATTCCTATACCGGACTTGTGATTCGGCAGGAGACCGCCGTCACTGCGGAGACAGGCGGATATGTAAGCTATTACCAGAACGAAAACAGCAAGATCAAGGCGGGGACCAATGTCTATGCGGTCTCGGCACAGCCTCTTGATACATCGGAAGAAAGTGAAAGCAGTGATGTTTCCCCGTCTCTTAATCAGGAAGTCCAGTCCGGAATCGTTCTTTCTATCCAGAATTATAACGAGAGTTCCGGAGGTGAGGATTTTTCTCCCGTATATACACTGAAGAATGAGATCATTAATTCTCTTCAGAACGCATTCAGTGATACTCGGATGTCTCAGCTGGATGCAGTGATCGCAGCAAGCGGACAGGAAGTAACTTCCTGCCAGTCGGCCGCCGATGGGATCATCGCGTTCAGTGTGGACGGATACGAATCGCTGACAAAGGATACCTTTACAGAGGAGAATTTTGACCGTTCAAAGTATGAGAGCATGCAGCTGTCAGACCAGATGCAGGTCAACGCCGGAGAGCCGGTCTACCGTCTCATTACCAGCGAAGACTGGTCCGTGATCGTTCCGCTCTCCAAGGAGACGGCAGAAGATATGAAGAAGAAAGAGATCACCAGTGTGAAGGTGCGGATCGACAAGGACAGCGAGACCATGTGGGCGGACTTTTCTGTGATCGAACGAAACGGAAGTTCCTACGGATGTCTGGATTTTGACAATTCCATGATCCGCTATGCAGAAGAACGGTTTCTCAATGTAGAGCTCATTCTGGAAGATGAGAGCGGACTCAAGATTCCCAAGTCTTCTGTGATCGAGGAACAGTTTTATGTTATCCCCGAGGAATATATCACTACAGGCGGAAACAGCTCCTCCAAAGGAGTAATGATACAAGATAAAAACGGAAACGCCACATTCCAGGCAGTCGACATTTATGATACTTCTGATGACGGAGAAGTGTACATAAGCAGGGACACTGTGAAGCAGGGGACCGTTCTGGTCAAACCGGAATCGTTTGAGACATATACCGTAGAAGAGACCAAACCGCTCACCGGGGTATACAATATCAACCGGGGATACGCGGTATTCAATAAGGTCGTCATTCTCTGTGAGAGCGACGAGTACTATATTGTACAGGAAGGCGATGACTACGGCCTTTCTAATTATGATCATATTGTACAGGACGCCGCCGGGATCAGCCCCGACGAAGTCGTATTTCAGTAAAATATCAGGAGGTTTTGGATTATGTTAAAAGACCGGTTGGAAGAAGTAGAACACAGAATTGAAGAAGCGTGCAGGAGAGCGGGAAGGAAGCGGGAGGAAGTCACACTGATCGCAGTCAGCAAGACAAAGCCCGTGGAGACATTAAAGGAGGCATACGATCTTGGTATACGTGTATTCGGGGAGAACAAAGTTCAGGAACTCACTGAAAAGTACGAGGCTCTTCCCAAAGACATCCACTGGCATATGATCGGACATCTTCAGACGAACAAGGTAAAATATATCATCGACAAGGTGGACCTGATCCATTCCGTTGATTCCATTAAGCTCGCCGAGACGATCGAAAAGGAAGCTGCAAAGCATGACCGTAAGGTCGACATTCTTGTAGAGGTAAACGTAGCTCAGGAAGAGAGCAAGTTCGGACTTAAGGTGGAGGAGGTAATTCCGTTTATTGAACAGATTGCCGGATTCCCTCACATAAATGTGCGCGGACTTATGACAATTGCGCCTTTTGTTGAAAATCCGGAAAAAAATCGGTCTGTTTTCGCAGATTTACGCAAATTATCTGTTGACATTATGGAGAAAAACATTGATAATGTTAATGTCAGCATACTTTCCATGGGGATGACCAATGATTACGAGGTTGCGATTGAAGAGGGAGCCACTATGGTACGTGTCGGAACCGGGATCTTTGGTGCCAGGAACTATAACATCTGACAGTTATGGGCTGGAACAGAAAGTATGGAAAATAAAATTGTGCGGTAAAGAGAAGAGCACAAGATAGGAGTGTAAAAATGGGTGTGTTTGATAAATTTCTGGACATTATGAAGCTGAATGACGACGATTACGATGACGATGATTTCTATGATGATGACGATTACTATGATGAAGAGGAATACGAAGAAAAGCCTCGTCATAAGCTGTTCGGAAAGAAGAACAAAAAAGAAGAAAAATATGATGACTTTGACGTAGCGGAAGACAAGGATTTCCAGCCGGCAGAAAGCAAAGTAACTCCAATGCGTCCTTCCGCAAAGCGGACGGGCAATATGGAGGTCTGTGTAGTAAAGCCGACTTCTGTAGATGACTCCAGAGAGATCACAGAGACGCTTCTCTCCGGACGTACAGTGATCCTCAATCTTGAAGGAATGGATCTTGAGATCGCTCAGCGGATCATTGATTTTATTTCCGGTGCAACATATGCGATCAGCGGAAATCTTCAGAAGATCTCCAACTATATCTTCCTCGTCACCCCTACGAACGTAGATATTTCCGGTGACCTGCAGGATCTTCTCGGCGGCTCCATGGAGACTCCGAGCATGAGAGGCAGATACTAAGCATCATGAAAGACAGTCAGACAAAGGAAATCAAGCTTCTGGAAAAGCGTTTTACAGAATTATCCAGACTTGCATACCAGAGGGATATCATCACATATTCAGATTTTCTTAATCTGAGCGAACAGAATATTTTACATACCCTGCCGAAAGACACGTTATATTCCAGATATGTGTCTTTCGGCGGATATGAATTGGCAGAGCGTCAGATGGCGGCATTTATCCCTGATGCTCTTTATTTGTGTTACGGGAAAAAAGAGCTTTCTCCAGAGGAAATCGGATACCCGTTCCGGGCGGTAAGGGTTGCGCCCCTGAACCGCAGATTCAGCGAGGAACTCACACACAGGGACTATCTGGGAGCAATCCTGAATCTTGGGATAGAACGCGCAAAGATCGGCGATATCCTTCCCATGGACGGAGATGCGCTCGTGTTCGTACACGACGATATGACCGGCTTTATCCAAGAACAGCTTGTTCGTGTGCGCCATACAAGTGTGACTGTCTCTGAAGTTCCTCTGGGGGAGGTCCGCTATACGCCCTCTTTCGAGGAAATCAGGGGAACTGTGGCATCTGTCAGGCTTGACAGCCTGCTCCCGCTCGCCTTTTCCTCCTCCCGCAGCCGCCTTTCGGGGCTGATCGAAGGTGGTAAGGTCTATGTGAACGGCAGGCTCATCACAAGCAACGGATATCAGGTGCGGGATGATGACGTTATTTCGGTGCGCGGAATGGGAAAGTTCCGGTATAAGGGCGCTCTGTCACGCACAAAGAAAAACAGGACCTATGTTGTCATACACAAATATGTTTAAGGATGGAACAGCAATGGAAATTTCCAGAAATATAAAAAGTTACTTATATGCTTTGATCGGACTTGCAGCGGCTGTGGCGGCTGATCAGGCAGCGAAATTGCTCGCCGCCGAACATCTGAAAGATAAGGAACCATTTGTGATCATTGACGGCGTTTTCCAGCTCCGCTATCTGGAGAACCGTGGCGCCGCTTTCGGGATGCTGCAGAACAGGCAGTATCTCTTTGTGGCAGGAGCAGTGGTCATTTTTCTTGTTGTGGCCTTTCTGTACGGAAGGCTGCCTCATGAGAGAAAGTATATCCCGCTGCGTATCTGTGCAGTGCTTGTATGCGCCGGGGCAGTCGGGAATATGATCGATCGGGTCAGACTGAATTATGTGATCGATTTTCTGTATTTTAATCTGATCGATTTCCCGATCTTTAATGTGGCGGACTGCTATGTTGTCATCGCATGCATCTTGTTTATCATACTGATCTTTTTCTATTATAAAGACAGTGATCTTGATTTTTTCAGATCAGGCAGGGACAGCAGGAATAAGGGAAAGTAATAGACGCATATACCCAGTCCCATGCTCATTGGACCAGAAAGGAGTCAGCCTCTATGGATCAAATCAATCTTATTTCTGATATGAACGGGGAAAGGATCGACAGGTTTCTCAGCGGGAATCTGGAGGACCTTTCCCGTTCTTATATACAGAAACTTATGAAAGACGGCCGGATCCTCGTAAACGGGAAACCGGTAAAGGCAAACTATAAGCTCTCGGCGGGCGACGAGATCTGTGTCAGTGTCCCTGAACCGGAAACACTGGATATACAGCCCGAAAATATCCCTCTGGACATTCTCTATGAGGACGATGATATCCTGGTAGTAAACAAGCCAAAGGGAATGGTCGTGCACCCTTCTCCCGGCCATTACAGCCATACGCTGGTCAATGCAGTCCTCTACCACTGCGGAGAGAACCTTTCGGGCATCAACGGCGTGATCCGCCCGGGGATCGTGCACAGGATCGACATGGACACAACAGGATCACTCTTGATCTGCAAAAACGACCGTTCTCATCAGATCCTTGCAGAACAGCTCAAGGAGCACTCCATAACCAGGCGCTACCACGCGGTCGTGTATGGTAATTTCAAAGAAGAGAGGGGAACTGTGAACGCTCCCATCGGGCGTCATCCGGTGGACCGGAAGAAGATGAGTACAAAATCGTCTTCAGGGCGTCCGGCAGTCACCCATTACCGGGTTCTGGAGAGATTCGGGAACTATACTTATATTGAATGCGAACTTGAGACAGGGAGGACCCATCAGATCCGCGTCCATATGTCCAGCATCGGCCATCCAATCCTGGGAGACGCCGTATACGGTCCGGCAAAATGTCCTTTCAATCTAGAAGGACAGACTCTCCATGCAAAGATCCTCGGAATCCGTCATCCTTCCACGGGTGAATATATGGAATTTGACGCCCCACTGCCGGAATATTTCGTATCTCTTTTAAATTTACTGAGAAAACAAAATTTTTGATTGTAATACACAGACATTATCGTTATAATAGTCATATGAAGGATGATTATGCATACATTTTTTATGCAAAATCACAATGATTTATTTGACGCAAAGGAGAGTGGACTGGTATGAAGACAAATACAATCATTACGATCGGAAGAGAATTCGGAAGTGCGGGAAGGGAGATCGGAAAGAGGATCGCAGATGACTTCGGGATCAAGCTCTATGACAAGGAAATGCTTGCACGCGCAGCAAAAGAAAGCGGCATCTGCGAGGAGATATTTGAATCCCATGATGAGAAGCCGACTAACAGTTTCCTTTATTCACTTGTGATGGATACCTATTCTATGGGTTACGGAAATACATATACGGATATGCCGATCAATCACAAAGTCTTTCTGGCTCAGTTTGACGCCATCAAGAAGATTGCGGACGAAGGCCCCTGCATTCTTGTAGGACGGTGCGCTGACTACGCTCTTGAGTCATATAAGAATGTAGTGACGGTATTCATTCATGCTGATCTTGACGCCCGCATCCGCCGTATCGCGAGAATCTACGACCTGACTGACGCCAAGGCGAAGGATCTGATCGTGAAGACAGATAAGAAGCGTTCCAGCTATTATAATTACTATACGAACAAAAAATGGTCTGACGCAGAGAGCTATGAACTGTGCCTGAACAGCGCTGAGCTCGGCGTGGAAGGGACCGCAAAGATGATCGAACAGTATGTCATGATGAAAGAGAGCATCCCGCGTGCCGACCGGAAGATCTGACCAGGTAGATCGACTGATGACTCTTTTGTCAGAAAGCCCTTCGAAGCTGAAAAGGTTCTGGATGAAATAATAATTACATTACATAGAGAAGACTCCGGATGGCTGTTTAATGCCTGCCGGAGTCTTTTTCTCTCTGTCGGATGCACCGCTCGGGCCAGCCTGATATATTTCCGTTCAGGATCGCGTGGAACATGCGCTCCTTCACGCCCGGATGATCCTGATTGAGCTGTCGGAGCAGATCCTTTGCATACTGGCGTTTTGTGTAGCCGTCCACCGGGCACTTGCTCTTTACGACCGGAAGATCATACTTGTTCCTGAAACCGATCACATCCATCTCGTCAACGAACATCAGCGGGCGGATCACCGTCAGGTCCATCCTGTCCAGGTAGGTCTTGGGCGAGAAAGAGTGAAACCTGCCCTCAAAGATCAGAGACAGGAGCATTGTCTCGATGATATCGTCCTTGTGATGCGCGTAAGCGACCTTATTGCAGCCCATTTCCTTGACAGCCTGATTCAGTGCACCTTTGCGCATTTTCGCGCAGAGAGAGCAGGGATTCGACTCTTTACGGACATTGAACAGGATATCATAGATCTCTGACGGGACGATCCGGTACGGGACGCTCAGTTCTCTGCACAGTGCTTCTACCGGGCTGAGATCAAAATCCTCGAATCCCAGGTCCACAGTAACCGCGCTCAGCTCAAATCTTTTCGGATAGAACCGTTTCAGCCCGTGCAGGGCATAGAGCAGTGTAAGGCTGTCCTTTCCGCCTGAGATGCCGACGGCAATGTGGTCTCCTTCCTCTATCATATTGTATTCATCTACGGCTTTTCTTGTATAGCTCAACAATCTCTGTAACTGCATTGATAAAATCCTTTCTCTGACGTAACTATTTTTCTATTATACTGATGTCGCCTGACAAATACAAGAGAAAATGTGGTAAAATAGTGGGCAGCGAATATGGGACAAAAGAGGTAGATTTTATGAATCAGAACAGTTTTAATCGTTTTCATGACAGCGCAGAGAATATTCGAAATAAGTTCCTCAATGCGCTTCCTGTCATTCTGTATTTCCTGCTGATGTTCTATTCAGTCATATTCTAGTCGGCATGACGTTCAACATGCTGTCTTCAGAAGGGCATTCCTACTGGTTCGTCATGAATGCATTTCTCCTTCTCAGACCAATGTATGAGGACAGCAGGTACCGGATGAAAACGCGTTTCATCGGCACCACGGCCGGATGTATCCTGATCACCATTATCCTGTATTTTTGTAATGCATCCGTATTTCATCTTCTTATTGCAGGCATCATGGTCATCTGCATGTACACGGCGACTCCGGGCACGATCACGCATGCGGCCTTCGTCACGTGCTTTGCGCTGACTATGACGACCCTCGCTATGGGACAGACAGCCGCAGTTTTTCTGCGCATGGCATATGTGTTTGCTTCCGTACTTTTCGTCCTAGTTGTGAACAGATTTTTCTTCCCGACGAGCCTTGGAAGCCAGTTCAGGTATAATCTGCAGATGCTTTTCCATATGCATCACATGTATCTGAGGATCCTGGAGGACGCGCTCAGGAACCCGCCTGACTACTGGAGGATCTGCGATGCCCAGCTTCAGTACCATATGGTCCACGGGCAGATCAAACAGGATCTTCCGAAAGCCGCCGGAGCGCAGGAGGATGATTACCTCAGGATACTCGTGATAACCTGGAGGATGGCGTCAGAGATCCAGCAGATGATCATCCATATCCGCCACCGGAAAAGGGATGCCGAGTCGTGCCGGATCCTGGAGCGCTATATCTCTTATACAGATTATGTACTGAACCTTATCCAGGAAATGCTTCATCTGAAAAAAGAAAAGAAAATGAAGAATATCAATGGAGTGAAATATCAGCGCTATATCAAAGACGAACCAGAACTGTCGAGGCTGATGAACGAGTATGCGCACAACCTGTCCGAGCTGTACGCCCTCGTCCTGAAAACATGCCGCGGATAAGCAGGCTGACGGCAGTTCAGACCTCCCGGAGCTTTACAGCGCCGGCGGCCTGTCTGCGACGGTTCTCATCAATTGCTGCATAGTGTTTCTTCGTTGTGTTGACGTCCTTATGCCCGAGGACATCGGCCACAAGGTAAATATCCCCTGTCTCCTTATAGAGCGCCGTACCGTAAGTACTGCGCAGCTTGTGCGGCGTGATCTTTTTATTCGGGGTGACCTCTCTGGCATATTTCTTAACCATATTCTCCACAGCCTGAACGCCCATCCGTTTCCTGCGGGTGGAGAGGAAGAGGGCGTTTTCATGTCCCGGGAGCGGAACCGTAGTCTTACGAGTCGTATAGAGATAGGTCTTCAGTGCATTTTCAACTTCCTCTCCAAAGTAGACGACCATCTCATTTCCGCCCTTGCGCGTTACCTTGACCCCGTTATTCTTGAAATCCACATCCTGGATATCAAGCCCGACACACTCGGAAACTCGGATTCCTGTGCCGAGCAGGAGAGTGAGGATCGCAAGATCGCGGTTCTTTGTCTTTTCATAATATGCCCTCCGCTGGCCTGTCAGATTGTCTCCGCCGTGATCCACATAATCGAGAAGCTGGGCGACTTCATCCGCATCCAGCCGGATGATCGCCTTCTCGTGAAGTTTCGGCATGTCTACCAGAAGCGTGGGATTCTTCGTGATGACCTGCCGTTTAAAGAAATAGCCATAAAAGCTCCTAAGAGCCGACATCTTTCTTGCAAGTCCCTTTTCAGTGTTGGTGATCTGCCGATCATCATTCTCATAGACCTTCAGATATTCCTGATATTCCTCTATATCGACAGGTTCCAGGCGCTCCAGATCCTGCACGGTAAACTGATCTATCGTATAATCCCTGTAAACCGGGTTATTCTCCATAAGAAAATGAAAAAAGACCCGGATATCATATGCATAGGAAATCCTTGTCCTGGCGGACGTAGTCGGCTCGATCGCGCGAAAATAATCCTTTGCAAAAGGCGGCAGCGTCTTCAGGATCTCCCTCAGGTGGATCGTATTATCAATATATTTCTGCTCATGATAAGTCTTTCTCTCAGACGAGGATGCCTGAATGTCGGACTTTTTTTCTATATCTGTACTCATAAAAATCAGCTCCCTTAATAAAACATTTATAATTTATACTTGAAATTCCTCTTAAAGTATACCAGATCCGGCTGTTTTCGTCTATATCTTTTGGAAAAATCAGTATTTGTCGTATAGATTGATCTATCTCCTTCTTACTGATATCCAGTAAATAAATGAGGAGACGAAACCCCATTGACGGAGGGACTAAATGGCACCTGCCTTCTGATCCCGGGATATAAAATAAGCAGAGCGGACCAGGAGGATAATGCTCTTCCTTGATCCGCTCTGCCGGAGTGTATATATATCAATACATAGGGATGTATATTGATACCACAGATTATTTGATAAATTCTGTATCATTATATGCGATGATCAGATGCTGGCCAGCTTCGATATCATCTGACTTCAGAGAATTCATCTCTTTCAATACCTCAACATATTCGGGTACAGAATCATATTCAGATGTCATTGTCTCTTCAGCGATTTCCCAGAGTGTGTCGCCGGGCTGGATCTCGATACTTTTATAATATTTGTAAACAGCCTGATCTGAAGATGTGCTCTCATGAGCTGAAACAAAGAACACACCGAATGCCATGCAGCCAATCAAAGCTGCGGTTACTGCCGTAAAAATAATATGGACTTTCTTTCTCAATCTTCTTCGTTTCATACCATTATACCCCCGATTCTTTAAAATGATTCTTCTGTCAGTATACCTGTATTCTTCAAAACAGTTTTTAAATATCGAACTGTTGTTCTGTAGTTAACAGTATAATATACGAACACATGTTTGTCAATATATCATCGATAAAAAATCGAACATATTTTCGCAACAAATGTTTGATTTTTAAAAATCCATATGTTAGTATAGTATTATCATATGTTGCTGAGGTTGATCATCTTCTGCCCCACAACATCATATTTAAAGTTCGGAGGATACTATGGCACAGGGTAAAATAAGCAAAAAACAGCTGGAAATTCTTGAATATATTAAATCACAGATACTGGAGCGCGGATTTCCTCCGGCTGTACGTGAGATCTGTGAGGCGGTGAACCTGAAGTCCACTTCTTCCGTCCACTCACATCTCGAGACACTGGAGAAGAACGGGTATATCCGGAGAGATCCCACAAAGCCGAGAGCGATCGAGATCCTGGACGATTCCTTTAATCTGACACGCAGAGAGATGGTCAATGTTCCCATTGTCGGACAGGTCGCAGCCGGGGAGCCGATCCTTGCACAGGAGAACATTGAGAACTATTTTCCTATTCCGACGGAGTTCATGCCGAACAGTCAGACCTTCCTTCTGAAGGTGAAGGGTGAAAGTATGATCAATGCAGGAATTCTTGACGGCGATATGGTTCTCGTAGAACAGACTTCCACGGCATCAAACGGCGATATGGTCGTTGCTCTGATAGACGACGGTGCTACAGTTAAGACTTTCTATAAGGAAGAAGGAATCTTCCGTCTGCAGCCGGAGAACGATTCCATGGACCCGATCATTGTCAAAGAGGTATCAATTCTCGGAAAGGTCATCGGAGTGTTCCGATTTTTCAAATAACGAATGAACAGGCCGTACTGAGCAGACGATAAAAGACGGACTGCGGGAGTATCAATCGACTCCTGTCAGTCCGTCTTTCTTATAATTTCCGCTCTGCAGATATACTGTCAGAACCGGAGAGCAGGTTTCCGCTGCCCTTCACTCCGCTTCCTGCATCCATTACAGATCTTCGATCCGGATATCCCTGCCGTCCTTCCAGATCCTCTCCAGATCATAGAAGAGACGATTCTCTTTATCAAATACATGCACAATGATATCTCCGAAGTCAAGCAGCACCCAGCTTGCTGAAGCCTGTCCTTCTCTCTGTTTCAGTGCATATCCCGCCTTATGAAGTTCCTCCTCCACATTGTCGACGAGCGCATTGACCTGGCTGTCACTGTTTCCGTTGGCTATGATAAAATAGTCCGCAAGGACAGAGATTCCTGTGATGTCAATGATCTTGATGTCTTCTCCTTTTTTATCGCTTAACGCATGATAGGCGATCTTCGCCATCTCTTTTGACTGGTCCATATCAGCCCTCCTTTTTATAGAAATTATACGTCCTGATGGTCATCGGGTCAACCGCTTTCCCGCCGCTTTCCAGATATCTTGTCGTCGCGCCCGCTGATCTGCATACAGCCTCATCGATATCTGCAAACGCAAGTCTGCGCACTTCTGCCAGTCCCGGGATCTCCTTCCGGTTCGGCTCAATATAATCGGCGATATAGACGATCTTTTCCAGCATCGTCATATCCGGCCGGCCTGTCGTATGGTAAGTGATGGCATTCAGGACAGCCTCATCCTTTATCCCATATTCATGTCTGGCAAGGTAAGCGCCCAGTTTTGCATGGATGAGCGCCGGCATCGCCCTCTCCGATTCTGTGAGCTCGATCCCCTTCTTTTCACAGAGCTTCAGCTGATCTTTTGCCGAGCAGAACTTGCCGCAGTCATGGAGGAGTCCTGCTGTCAGAGCCTGTTCCATATCGGCTCCATAGCGCATTGCCAGGGAAGCCGCAGTGTACATTACGCCGATCGTATGCTCGAACCGTTCCTTCTTCAGGACTTTGGAAAGCTTTTTCCTGATCTCTGTTAATTCTTCTTTCATTCTGCTTCACCGCTCCTTACGTGCAATTATACCAATTGTAAGAGTTACTGATCCTGTCTTTTCCTGTATAATCGGTGATCCGCAATATACTCGGCCACAGCATCAGGCACCATATACCGCACACTCAGATCCTGTGCAGCCCGTTCCCTGATCGTCGTTGATGAAATCTCTACGAGAGGCGCCTGCAGCAGTTCGATCCGCGCTCCGTATTTTTCGGAGAGATACCTGATCTGTGCTTTCATATCATCCGCATCCTTGTCATCCCGCATTGCCGCGAGTATCGTACATGCAGGAAAGATCTCCCGAAAGAATTTCCACTGTTCGATCGAGAACAGGGAGTCCGCCCCCAGTATGAAATAAAACTCATTATCCGGATACTGGGTGTTGAACTCCTGCATGGTCCTGTACGTGTAAGAATGCCGGTTGACATCTGCTTCATGCAGATTCAGCCTGAAATACGGTACATTTCCGATTGCAAGGCGGACCATCTCTACTCTGTGCTTCAGATCCTCCTCTGCGTCGCTTGTGTCCTTATGGGGAGGATTCCCGTTCGGCAGGAACCAGATCTCGTCAAGGCCAAAATCCTCGTATGCGAATTCGCCGAGAAGGAGATGGCCGATATGGATCGGGTCAAAGGTCCCGCCCATGATACCGATCTTCATCTCTCTGCTCCCGCTTTCGGAAGGATGATCCTCTTTTTCTCATCCTTTCCCTCCCTGTACAGGACGATCTTCTTTCCGATCACCTGAACGATCTCGGAGCGGGTGCGCTCAGCAATGATCTCGGCCAGCTCTCTGGGGTCATCCGCGCAGTTCTTAAGGACACTGATCTTGATCAGTTCTCTCGCCTCCAGGGCTTCCGATATTGCCTGGGTCAGTCCCGGTGTCATACTTGATTTACCGACCTGAAAGATCGGCTCCATCGTCATTGCAAGGCTTTTCAAATATGCTCTCTGTTTTGTCGTCATCTGTCTCTCCTGTTTTCTATCTGCTTATTATGATCAATTTTTCTACTTATAGTAATCAAACTGTAATCCGTACATCTTCACCGTGTCGCCTTCCTGGATTCCGGCAGCCTCCAGCTCATCCAGGATTCCGGTATCCTTCAGGAACTTCTGGAAAAAGGCAAATCCTTTTTCCGAATCCAGATTGGTATATCCGAGCATCTTCTCGATCTTCGGTCCCTCTACCACATACATGCCGTCCTGCTCTTCTACTGTATACGGAAGATTTTCATAGATCAGTTCATCCTCCGGGAAGAACTCCTGCTCAAAGATGACCGGAGTGCTGTCCATAGTTTCAAGCTGGCTGCTCACATAGTACAGCAAGTCTGAGATCCCCGCTCCTGATACGCCGGAGATCGGGAAGACACGAATCCCTTTTGGCTCAAATTCTGCTTTCAGCCTGTCAATGGTCTCATCCTCGTCTCCGTAGATCAGATCTGTCTTGTTTGCCGCGATCACCTGAGGACGCTTTGCGATCTCCGGATTGTAGTTTTCAAGCTCGGCATTGATTTTATAGATATCATCGACCGGATCCCTTCCTTCGCTTCCTGCGGCATCCACTACATGGATCATCATCTTCGTCCGCTCGATATGACGAAGAAACTCATGTCCGAGGCCTACTCCCTCAGAAGCCCCCTCGATAAGACCGGGGATATCTGCCATCACAAATCCCTTTGCATCGTCAAGATCGACAACCCCCAGATTCGGGCTCAGGGTCGTAAAATGATAGTTTGCGATCTTCGGATCTGCATTTGTCACGCGTGAAAGCAGAGTGGATTTTCCCACATTCGGGAAACCGATCAGCCCAACATCTGCGATCACTTTCAGCTCCAGGTTCACCTCAAGCTCGCGGGCCGGCTGTCCGGGCTGCGCGTATTTCGGCACCTGCATGGTGGCAGTGGCAAAATGCTGGTTTCCAAGTCCGCCCTTGCCCCCTTTTAATATCACCTGTCTTCTGTTCTCACCGGACATATCAGCGATCACCTTTCCGGTCTCCGCCTCTTTGATAACGGTTCCCTCCGGGACACGGAGCACAAGATCCTTGCCATCCTTTCCGTGGCAGCGGCGTTTGCCGCCCTGTTCTCCGTCCCCTGCGGCGTATTTACGCTTGTGGCGGTAATCCGCCAGAGTGTTCATCCCTTCATCTACCTCGAAGATCAGATCGCCGCCTCGGCCTCCGTCACCTCCGTCAGGTCCGCCGTTCGGCACATAGAGTTCTCTGCGGAAGCTGCAGTGCCCGTCTCCGCCTTTTCCGGATCTGATATAGATTTTTGCTCTGTCTGCAAACATAACTTCTCCTTTTTTACAATTTCTCCCTGGCGGGAGAATTCCGCCTGATTTATAATGTTAATCGGATAGGTGAAGTCCCATCCCCCTATCCGATTAACGTGATACCGCGATACCTCGGACAGCTCACGATAAATCCGTTGGCTGTCCGCTGTCCGGAAAATGCCTGTTCACATGAACATGACAGGCGCTTGCCGGACTTATCGCACAAAAGCCTCAGACCGAAAAGTCTGAGGCTTCTTAGCTTCTTAGTATGCGAGTGAAAAGTTCCGACTCAGCTTATGCAGTTACACCGATTACTCTGCCGCCGGATAGATAGAAACCTGTTTCTTATCTCTTCCTTTTCTTTCGTATCTCACTACACCGTCTACAAGTGCAAACAGAGTGTCATCTCCGCCGCGTCCAACATTCACACCCGGGTGAATCTTTGTTCCGCGCTGTCTGTAAAGGATGTTTCCAGCCTTAACAAACTGTCCGTCTGCTCTCTTTGCGCCCAGTCTCTTGGATTCGGAATCACGTCCGTTCTTTGTAGAACCAACTCCCTTTTTATGTGCAAAAAACTGAAGGTTCATTTTCATCATGGTACTTACACCTCCTTGAAAATAATGTCGATATATGACTTGTATTCCCTGCTGTCTTCTATCTCTTCCAGACCAAGAATCATGGAATCCAGCAGAAGCGCGGCATCGTGGGAAGGGCTGCCTGCGAACCTGAGCTCTATGTCTCCGGTTTCTTCATTGGCAGTACAGCTTGTCTCATCATCGGTAAACCGTTCAAGCGAATTGACCGCATTGATCACCAGTGCTGAGACAGCCGCACAGACGATATCCTGCCCGGATTCGGCATATCCGGCATGTCCGGACAGATCGAACCCCACATATTCATGCCTTGCGGTCTTGTAAATGGTTACCCTGATCATCGGAGCACTGTATTATGCATTGATCTTTTCGATCTTCACTGCTGTATACTGCTGTCTGTGTCCGTTTTTCTTATGGTATCCAGTTTTTCTCTTATACTTGTAAACGACAACTTTCTTTGCCTTGCCGTCGCCGATCACAGAAGCTGTAACTGTTGCACCTTCTACCGTCGGTGTTCCAACGATGAGCTTATCGTTGTTCACTGCAAGCACCTGGTCAAATGTATAAGTTTCGTATCGCCTTCAGCTACTTTGTACTGTTTACCACCTGTTGCTATAATCGCGTACATATGGCACCTCCTATTATCATTACTCGCCAATTACGGTGTCTGCAGGGCAGATCTTAAAACCTCATTGTGCGGCATACTCATATACTATAACATATGGTTTTTTATTAAGTCAATAGGCTTCTTCCGTTTTTTTCAGTTTTTCATAACAGTACTCGATAATGCTCCTGCGGGTAATGATTCCAATGAATTTGTTCTGGTCGTCCACCACCGGTACAAAATTCTGGTTCATTGCCTTCTGGATCAGATCTTCCATATCAGAGTCCGCTGAGACGGCCTCGTAGTCTGCTTTTCTTGGGAAATCCTGAATGAAAATATTCTCTGCCTCTTTCAGATTCAGATTCGTGTATTTCTTTATGCCCCAGAGAAGATCGCCCTCTGTGATGGTGCCCGTGTATTCCCCTTTCTTGTTCAGCATGGGGATCGACGCATACTTATGGTATTCCATCGTTTCCAGCACCTGTCTCAATGTACTGTAGTCATAGATGAACGCCACTTCACTCTTGGGCTTCAAGAAGAAAAGTATGTTCATTTCCTGTATTGTCCGCCTTTCTTCCGTTTCTCTTCAATCCTGTCAGATCTGTGTCAGGACAAAAATCTCATATAACGCACGGATCGCATTCTTGAAATCTTCGTGACGCACGCCGATGATGATGTTCAGCTCGCTGGATCCCTGATCGATCATCTTTACATTAATGTGGGCGTGAGCCAGCGCGGAGAAGATTCTTCCGGCTGTGCCCCGGGTAGATTTCATTCCTCTGCCCACGACAGCGATCAGAGCCAGGTTGGACTCAAGCTCAATGTGATCCGGGTTCACTTCTTTGTGGATATCAGAAAGGATCTTCTGCTCCTTCTCCTCAAATGCATCCTTATTTACAAAGATCGTCATCGTGTCGATCCCTGAAGGCATATGTTCGATGGAAATCCCGTTATCTTCAAATACCTGCAGCACTTTCCGGCAGAATCCTATCTCTGAGTTCATCATTGCCTTCTCGATCGTGATCGAAGCAAAGCCGTCTGTTCCCGCGATTCCTGTGATCGTGTACCGTGGCTGACGGCAGGTCCCCTCCACGATCAGGGTTCCCTTGTCCTGAGGCGCATTTGTATTCCGGATATTGATTGGAATGCCCGCTTTTCTTACCGGGAAGATCGCATCCTCGTGAAGCACGCTCGCACCCATGTAGGAGAGCTCGCGCAGTTCCTTGTAGGTGATCGTCTCGATGGCCTTCGGATTCTTTACGATCCTCGGATCCGCGATCAGGAAACCGGATACATCCGTCCAGTTTTCATAGAGGTCAGCTCCGACGGCAAGCGCCACGAGGGAACCGCTGACATCGGAACCTCCTCTGGAGAAGGTCACAACAGTTCCGTCCTCCTTCGCTCCGTAAAATCCCGGAACGACCGCATGCTCGAGCTGTCCGAGGCGCTGGGACAGAAGCTCGTTAGTCACTTCATCGTTGAAGGAGCCGTCGTCATTAAAGCGGACAACCTCCGCCGCATCGACGAATTCATAGCCGAGATAGGCAGCCATGATCTTCCCGTTAAGGAACTCTCCCCTGGATGCCGCGTAATCCTTTCCTGCTTTTCTTTCAAACTCAGACCGGATCACCTCAAAATCCTTATCCAGGGTGAAATCAAGGTTCAGCCCGTCAATGATCTCCTGGTACCTCTCATGGATCTTAGCAAGCTGTTCTGAAAAATCCTTTCCTTCCTCTGCCGCGGCATAGCAGGCGTACAGCATATCCGTCACTTTTGTGTCGTCCGGGAAACGCTTGCCGGGAGCAGAAGGAACTACATATCTTCTTGATTCGTCCTGATGTATGATATTTCCGACTTTTTTAAACTGCTCCGCGCTGGCAAGAGAGCTTCCGCCGAACTTTACTACTTTCTTCATTCTTATTCTTCCTCCAAACTGTAGTCAGAGAGCAGAACCGCGTTTTCAAGATGTTCTGCCCGCTTTCTCTCACGCAGTCCGACTCCCCGGACCGCACTCTCGGTACAATATTATAACGCCTTGCCGTCTGATTGTAAACGAAAAATTTCAACTGAATATGTCCGTTTTTCGCTCTTTTTCAGAGGCAGACATTCTCTTTTTACATCTCACATCCGGATCTGCTCATACAGCGGCCGATGTACTTTCTTTCGTGTCACTTCAACCAGGTTCAAAGGCGTAATATCTACAAGCGTTGTCTGGATCGGATCTCCTGCAAGGCGCATACGGAACTCTTTCAGGAGAAGACCGACATTCTCTTCTGATTCCAGATTGATAAAATCAATGATGATGATGCCGGACAGATTTCTGAGCCGGATCTGCCTGGCAGCTTCCCTCGCAGCCTCCAGGTTGATCTTCAAGATGCCTTCTTCATTTTTTCCTTTTCCTGCACTCTTCCCGG
Organism: Lachnospiraceae bacterium UBA1818; assembly: GCA_904419285.1. Lineage (GTDB taxonomy): Bacteria > Bacillota > Clostridia > Lachnospirales > Lachnospiraceae > Mediterraneibacter > Mediterraneibacter caccogallinarum. Next base: position 55,144 of record CAJFQZ010000015.1, on the reverse strand, counting down.
AATTCACATCGATCACGGTGAGCGCCTCTGTGGGCTGGATCACAAGATAGCCGCCGTTTCGGAGCCATACCTTTTCCCGCAGCGCTTTCTCAATGGCGGTCTGAGTGCTGTACAGCTTCCCGAGGGGGAAGGCGCTGTCGTCATAGAGGCGCAGCAGACCTTCCTTCTCCGGTATCTCCGCCGCAAAAAACGCCTGTATTCTGGTATACAATTCCGGATCCCCGACAATGATCTCCTCCATCCCTTCCATATAGACATTTTTCAGATCCGATATGTAGGACGGGGGTGCTGATCTCAGGCAGGAGAAACAGACTCGTGTGGGCGCCGCAGACATAATCTTCTCATATTCAGCTTTCAGCCGGCTGATCTCATCCAGCACGTCCTGAAAAGGAGCATCCTTGGCGTTCGTCCGCACGATGATCCCGAATCTGTCGTTCTGGAACTGGCGGAGTCTTTCCTTATATTCTTCCCTCACCTTTTTCGGGATCTTGGAGGAGACGCCGATCCGGGTATTCCCGTGGGTCAGGACCGCATATCTTCCTGTAAAGCTGATATTTCCCGTCACGGTAGGAGCCTTTGTCTTCACAGCCTCCTTGCTGATCTGGACTACAAGCTCATCACCGATGCACAGAGGCTTCTTCCCGATCTTATGGGTAAATACTGCATGCTCCGCATCCTTCATATCATAATAGCAGTTCACACCGCTCTCGATCTCTACAAATGCGGCTCCGATATTGGGCACGATATTTTTAACTTTTCCGACATAGATGTTTCCCAGAAGATGCCTCCCCGCGCTCTCTTCGTCGGCGGGCGCACAGTGGATCTCGACGATCTCGTCATTTTCCAGGAAGAAGGTCCGTATCTGGCCCTCCGTTTTTTCAATCAGAATTTTTCGCTTCATCTTGCTGCTCCATTTCCCAGCCAAGGGATTCCAGTGTGACAAGTTCTCTTCTTCCGTCTTTGCCGATATCCGCGTACATCTCAAGCCTGTGGTATCCGAACGTTACGTCACCGCACGGAAGATCCAGATACTGGCAGAAAGTCTCCATGACCAGATCCGGTTTCAGGTTCTGTGCGCTCCCGGCTGCAAGCTGAAGAAAAAGATCATCCCCCCGGATTTCCCACTGATAGATCATGGGGCGGATATCTACTTCTTTCTCACTGCGCTTTGTCTGCTTGACGACCCTGATCTCCGGCTGGGACATGAATTCAACGAACTTCTTCTTCCATTCCTCCGGCAGACATCCTTTCTTCAGTGATACAAGGTAGTCCGCTCCGGCAAGGATGGTCATGCCGGTCATCTTCTTCTCCTCTGCGATCTGTCTCAGGCTGACGACCTCGATGCCTTCCACGCAGGCTTCATTCATTCTGCGCACTGCCTCCGGGCTGCTGACCGCTTCTCTCAGCTCAATGTCAAAGTATTCACCGTCGCTGCTCAGGCCGATGCCCAGAGGGCTTGCGAAAGACATGATCATATGCGGGCTGTATCCGCCTGTGAATGCGATGGGGATATCCGCCCGCCTCATCACCTTCTGAAAAAAGCGCATCACATCGAGATGCCCGATAAAGCGGAGCGCTCCATACTTTCTGAACTTAATTCTTGCCTTCATAGCAGACACCTCCTCCGTATTTCGCCGCGCCGCAGCCGGAGCACTGTACCCGGCAGTTCGGCGTGACTTCTTCTGCCATGGCGCGCTCCCACTCTCTGTACAGGAACTTCCTGCTCACACCGATATCGATAAAATCCCATGGGAACAGCTCGTCCTTTTCCCGCTTCCGAAGATTGTAAAATGCGATGTCCGTCCCCGTATTCTCAAATGCCTGCATCCAGAGATCGTTGTGGAAACTCTCCGTCCAGGAATCAAACAGACAGCCCAGTCGGTACGCCTCCTCGATCACGCGGGAGATCCTGCGGTCTCCCCGCGCCATCACTCCCTCAAGCACCGTGACCTGTGCGTCATGCCAGTTGTACTTCAGGCTCTTGCGGTTGAGCTGCTCCTGGAACTCGTTCTTTACAACGGATGCTTTCTGCATGTACTCCTCTGCCGTACACATAGACGCCCACTGGAACGGCGTGAACGGCTTGGGCACAAAGAAGGAGGAGCTGGCCGTGATCTGGCATTTTCCGTGGCGCTGCTCCTTAGGAATCTCATAATATCTTCGGGCAACCCTGTCCGAGAGCCGCGCGATTTCCTTCATGTCCTCCTCGGTCTCGGTCGGGAGTCCGAGCATGAAGTAGAGCTTTACTTTTGTCCATCCGCCCTCAAAAGCCTGTCCCGCTCCGTCGAGGATATCTTCTTCCGTCAGCCCTTTGTTGATCACATTGCGCATCCGCTGGGATCCTGCCTCCGGAGCAAATGTAAGACTGCTCTTCCGGATATCCTGCACTCTGCTCATGACATCCAGAGAAAATGCATCGATCCGCAGAGACGGGAGAGAGATGTTGATTCCCTTACCCCTGAACTCGTCGATCAGGAAAAGGACCAGCTCCTTCAGCTCAGAATAGTCGCTTGAGCTGAGGGAACTCAGCGAGATTTCCTCATGTCCGGTGCTCTGAAGCATTGCCCTGGCATATTCCTTCAGACGCTCCACATTCCTTTCTCTTGTGGGTCTGTAGAGCATGCCTGCCTGGCAGAACCTGCAGCCCCGGATACAGCCTCGCTGGATCTCCAGCACGACCCTGTCCTGCGTCGCCTTGATAAAGGGTACGACAGGGGACAGCGGATAGGGGGCTGCCGTCACATCTGTCACTACCTGTTTTTTTACTGACTCAGGCGCACATGGATCGTTCGGACGGAAAGATTTCAGTGTTCCGTCCGCATTGTATTCAGCGTCATAGAACATAGGAACATAGAGACCTTCGATGCCGGCAGCCCGCCGGAGAAACTGCTCTCTGCTCTCCCCTGATTTCTTCCACTCTTTATAGACATCCAGCAGCTTGTCATAAACAGTCTCTCCTTCTCCGATGTAGAAAATATCAAAGAAGTCCGCAAGAGGCTCGGGATTATACGTACAAGGCCCTCCTCCGATCACGAAGGGATCCTCCTCTGTCCGGTCCGCCGCGTGGAGGGGAATCCCGCTCAGATCCAGGATCTGCAGAATATTCGTATAGCACATCTCAAACTGGATCGTAATGCCCAGAAAATCAAAGTTCTTTACCAGATCCTGTGATTCAAGGGCGAACAGCGGGATCTTCTCCTCACGCATCACTCTGTCCAGATCCAGCCATGGGGAGTAAACACGCTCGCACCATACATCCTCCCTGCGGTTGAACATATCGTAGAGGATCTGGATACCCAGATGGGACATTCCGATCTCGTAAACGTCCGGAAAACACATGGCGAATCGAATGTCGACCTTCTCGGGGTCCTTCATGACCGAGTTGACTTCTCCGCCGATATACCGGGCGGGCTTCTCGATCTTCATCAAAATCTCATCATCTAACGCTAATTTTCTCATAAATCCGTTCCTTCTAATTTTTATAAACAAGTATCAGCTTTCTCAGCAATCTACCATATTATAAACACTTTGTGAAAGAACTGCAAGGCGAACCTGACGGAATTGCGTATGCGGACATCGTTAGGTCAGGCAGCCGCGGCCACGCCGGCAGTTTTCTCTTCCTCCTCAGGTATTCGCGGAGACTACAGCTGCTTCCACACTTCTTTTATCGTCTCCGCATCCATATCTTTCTCAATCTGGTTCACGATCGCAGTGCTGTCCACTTCAGCTACGCTCACTTTGCTCTGATCCATATAGACGAAGCAGATAAAGCACAGAATCCCGATCACAAGCCTTATGTAAAAACTGCTTCCGGAGGCTTCCTGTTCCTCCTCGTTCTCGTAAAGACTGTGGTAGATATTCCCGTACCGCGGATGTACAGCCGGAATATCCGGCTTCTCATCATACAGTTTCCGCGTCTGCCGCAGGAGTTCACGGCGGCGCATCTCAGCATCGTTCATGTACATACCTCTCTTCCCTCTGTCGCCTGTTCCGCAGGAAATCAGACAGGGGCATAAGTCTGTTCATCATAACCTATGCCCCTGCCGTATGCACTAGAACTTTTCTGTTCCTGCACTTCTTCTATTTTCTTTTTTATCCTACATCTCGATCGCATGTTTCGGACATGCCGATGCACAGATCCCGCACTGCACACATTTTTCTTCGTCCAGTTTCCAGATCTTTTCTTTCCGGTCCACCAGGATCGCCTCCTGTGGGCACTTCTTTGCACAGAGCGTACAGTAGACGCATTTCTCAACGTCAACGGACGGTTTTCCCCCTCCGGAAGCGGCAGCCGCCGGCTGTTCTTCCTTCGGTTTGATAAATGTCTCGCTCTTTTTTGCGACTCCCGGTTCTGTATACCCCTTTGCCATGCTCAGACATTTCTTCGGGCAGGCGGCAACGCAGCTGCCGCACTGCACACAGTCGAACCGGTCGATCGTCCATGTTCCTGCCGCTCTGTCTACCTTGATCGCTGTCGAAGGACAGGATCTCGCGCAGAGCCCGCAGCAGATACAGCTGCTGATCTGTATCTCCACATGTCCCCGCATCCGCTCCGGATATTCTGCCGGCTGAAACGGGTACTGCACTGTTGCCGGCTTTCGGAAGAGATTCCTCAGGACTCTTCCCGCTAATGTAAATACTCTCGTCTTATCTTCCATACCTTGCCACTGCTCCGTTTCTCCGCTGAAAGCGGTGTGATCTCATTTATTCCAGTCGTTTCCTACCTCTCTGTGCAGCTGATGCACGGATCAATGGTCAGGATCAGAAGGGGCACGTCAGCCAGCTGGCAGCCCTTGAGCATCTCAACCAGCGGAGAGAGGTTGCTTGTTGTCGGCGTCCTCATGCGGAAGCGGTCCAGATATTTTGTCCCGTTCCCCTTGACGTAGTAGATCGCCTCTCCCCTGGGCTGCTCGATCCGCATAAAATATTCTCCGGAAGGATTGCCCTTTACCGGAACACTGATCTCTCCCCCGGGGATCTTTCCGATCGCTTCACGGATCAGATCAAACGCCTGGAAAAGCTCTCTCAGCCTCACCTTACAGCGGGCGAAAGAATCGCCGTCTTTCTCCGTAATAGGTTCTACGGCAAGATCCCTGTATGCCGCATATCCCAGGCGCCGTGCATCGTACGGTTCTCCGCACGCACGCAGGACAGGTCCCACCGCGCCGAGTTCGATGGCGCTGTCTCTCGTAAGGATCCCCGTCCCTTTCAGACGGCTCTGTACGGTGTAATCCTGCATGAATGTCTCCACAAGAGGTTTCATCTCCCCCTGGATCTCATCCACCGCGCGCAGGATATGCTCCAGCATCGTGCTGTCCATATCTTTCTGTACGCCGCCGACACAGTTCACTGAATGAATGAGCCTTCCACCTGTCGTCTCATCAAACATATCGAGGATCTTTTCTCTGAGTCTCCAGCTCTCCATGTACAGACTTTCAAATCCCATTGCGTCTGCCAGAAGTCCGAGCCAGAGCAGATGACTGTGCACACGGCTCATCTCCATCCAGATCGTTCTCAGATATCTTGCTCTGTCAGGCACTTCAATCCCCATCACCTGTTCCACGGATTCGCAGTAGCCCAGCCCGTGGCCGCAGCTGCAGATCCCGCAGACTCGCTCGGCAATATAGACATATTGTTTATAATCTCTTTTTTCTACCAGTTTTTCCAGTCCCCTGTGAACAAAGCCGATGCTCGGGATCGCGCCGACCACCGTCTCATCCTCCAGTACCAGATCCAGATGTACAGGCTCCGGCAGTACAGGATGCTGCGGACCGAAAGGTACGATACTTCTCTTAGCCATAGTTCTACTCCTTCTTCTTAAATGGTGCGACAGCGTCGATCCGATACAGCTTGTCATGATAATCCGGATCGATATTTCTTATCTTCACACCGAACAGCTCTGCCGCTTCATTTTCCTGCAGGGAAGCGCATGGATAGATCTGGGTAATGCTCGCGATCTTCTCGTCCTCCCCCACTTCAAGCCGCAGTGTCACCATCCGGTAGTCCCTGCCTCCGCAGAATGAATAGCTCATCTCATATCCGTGGTCAAGAGAGACCGCACAGATCTGGACCAGACGCCAGTTGTCTGCTTTCATCTGTACGATCGCGTGGAAAAATTGTGCTCTGGTGATCTTCTTTATCTCGCTCTTGTAGTCCATCTCCGTCACCTCCGCTCTTCCTTCATCGCCTTCTGCTTCTCGTCCAGTACCGCCAGCGCTTTGACTACTCCGTCGATAATGGATTCCGGACGTGCCGCGCATCCCGGGACATATACGTCCACAGGGATCACGGTGTCGATCCCGCCCCTGATATTATAACACTCTTTGAAAATCCCTCCGGTACAGGCACAGATCCCGACAGCCACGACAACCTTCGGCTCCGGCATCTGGCTGTACAGCTGCTTTACCACGCTCTCGGTCTGGCTGTTGACGCCTCCTGTTATGAGCAGGATATCCGCCTGGAAGGGATCCCCTGTATTGATGATTCCGAAACGCTCGATATCGTACTTTGGCGTCAGACAGTCGAGCACTTCAATATCGCATCCGTTGCAGCTGCTCGCATCATAGTGGAGCAGCCATGGTGATTTTGACACTTTATTCATAACGATCTACCTCCTGCCTATTTGATCAGCATCAGAATCAGAATATTGACTCCGCCCGCCACCAGAGTAACGATCCAGCAGCTGTAGAGCAGTGATTTCCACTTCACTCTGGCACTCACATTATCCCAGAGAGTCTCGATGAAAAACACCAGTCCGCAGGCAATGACCGCCACGATCCAGCTCCACCAGGTGCTGTTGATAAAGAACAGGCAGAAAATGCCAAGGAGAAGGACAAGCTCATAGTACTCCGCGATATTCATGATCGCCAGCGCCGGCCCTGACATCTCTGTCGTGATCCCCTTTACCATCTCCTGATGGGCGTGATGGCTTGTTGACAGATCAAAAGGCGATTTTCTCAGTTTGATCGCCGCCGTATACATAAATCCGACAAAGAGTCCGGGCATCCAGAGGATCGCGCTGACCGGAGCGTCAATGATCGCTGATACCTGGAAGGAGCCTTCTGTCAGATAGAATCCTACCGCGATCAGAAGGGTCAGCGGCTCATATGCCATCATCTGGAGCATCTCTCTGCTTGCGCCCATATTGGCATAAGGCGATGAATCGCTGGATGCCGCCATGATCAGGAACATATCAGCCGTGCTGAGGATGAACAGTGTCATCAGCAGATCGGCGCCTGCGAACAGGAGCGCACCCGCGATCACCAGGATCACAAGATAGCTGAGGTTCAGAAGGAACTGGACGTTGTTTACCGCTATCAGTTCCTTTGAGAACAATTTCCCAAGGTCATAGAACGGCTGCAGGATACTGGGACCTCTGCGCCGCTGCATCCGGGCGCTGATGATCCGATCCACGCCGTCGAGGAGTCCCCCGAGCAGGGGAGCAAAAAGTAAGTATGCGATTACAAAACAGACATTCATCAGATATTCACCCCTCCTATCACAAGACAGAATCCGAGGACAAGGACTGCGGCTGCGATCAAGATCGACGGGATCCGCAGATGCCGCCGCCCGAATTCAAAGCGCAGATACCAGTTGCTCAGATACAGATGTTCCTTTTCTCCGAAGCTGTTCGTGAAGAAACGGTTGTCACCTTCATTGATCCCGTTCATATAGATCGGGACAAGTTCTCTACGGGAGGCCCTGCTCACAAAGAACATGACCGCCGGCACGATGAATACCGACACAAGCATGATCGCCATCGTGGCGAGCACGCTCATGGAGAGCACATCCTTTGAATTTCCGAAAAGTACTTTCACGATCGGGTTCACCAGCCATTTTGCGATAAGCGGAAGGAGCAGACAGAGCAGGATCATGACCACGGCGTGGAAAAACATGGATATGTACTCATCCTTCCGCGTGACATCCTGCACGCTCTCTCTCGGAACATGATAGGAAATCAGCTTCGCCAGCCACTTGGTCCAGTAAAACATTGTTGTCGCGCTTCCGTATGCGATGAAAAGAACAAGGACGAAGTTCCCTGAATCTACAAAAGCTCTAAGCGCCACCCACTTGGAGATCAGCATTCCAAAGGGGGCAAGGTACATCCCTGCTATCCCGATCCCCATGATATATGCCAGTTTCGGGACCTTGATGATCAGGCCGTGCATATCCTCGATATCTCTGGATCCGAGTGTATTCTCTGCTGCGCCCACAGACTGGAACAGCATGGACTTGCTCACGGAATGGAAGATCATCAGGAACACGGCGCCCCAGACGGTCTCCTCTACACCGATCCCGGCGCAGCCGACGATCAGTCCGAGATTCGAGATCGTGGAAAATGCAAGTACCTTCTTTCCGTCATTCTGTGCGATGGCCATCATACTTGCCATGATAAAGGTCAGTCCGCCGATACTGGATACGATGATCCCGGTCAGATTGCCCTCCAGGGCAGGCGAGATGCGGATCAGCAGATAAACGCCCGCCTTCACCATCGTGGCGCTGTGGAGCAGCGCGCTGGAAGGCGTCGGCGCCACCATGGCTCCGACAAGCCAGGATGAGAACGGAAGCTGGGCCGACTTCGTAAGTCCTGCCAGAGACAGACAGAACAGAGGCAGCTGAGCTCCTGCCGCGACCACGTCAAGGAGCTGGACGGAACCTCCCATCTTCGCCATCCACGCGATCGCAACTGCAAATCCGCAGCCGCCCAGAAGGTTCATCCACAGTGCCATAAAACTGTTGGAGACAGCCTCGTCCGAGCGTGTATATCCGATCATCAGGAATGAGATCACGCTGGTGACCTCCCAGAAGAAATACATCCAGATCAGGTTCTGTGACAGGACAAGGCCGAACATGGCCGCAAGGAACAGAAACAGCATGGAAAAGAAAAACGGCTGTCTGTCCTGTACATCCTCATGATGCCTGTGATACCCCTTCATATAACCTACCGTATAGATACAGATAAATCCTCCGATGAACGCAATGATAAGGCACATCAGGATCGTCAGCCAGTCCACAGTCATGTGCGGGGCTTCCGGGAGTTCCGTCGTAAATTCTATGTAGAGTACCAGGGCCGTCTGTCCGACGGAGAGCAGGATCGGAAGGATCTTCCCATACTTAATGCTCAGATACACGATCAGGCACATAAGAAAAAGATCCCCCACCGTCATCAGATGATCCACAAATTCTGTTGACGGATAGAGCATCATCGTTTCCGCGCCGTTCCCTATCCACTGAGCGATGAACACAACCGTTGTCAGCATCACGATCCCGGCGCCCGTGTACACTACATACCCTCTTATGCGCTGATTGTGCAAAAAGGGAAATATTACCGCAAGCACTGCCGGAATACCAATCAAAAATAGTATTATTGTCATAAACTGCCCGTCCTTTCTGTCATTTTTTTGTACAATACTTTGATTGATACTCTGTTTTAGCCAAAAAATATTGTCTATATCAGTTATAATCCGGTTTTTAAAATTTTACAATAGTGAATTTGTTTTTTTCCTGTTTTCTTTCCAAAAAAATGTGCTAGAATAGACATGTTCGGAGTCATTTCCGGACAGATGACAGAATTAAGTTTTAATCGATTTCCTGGAGGATGGAATCTTGCACGAACTCAGTATTACAGAACATCTCCTGGACCACTGCATCCGGGAAGCAAAAAAGCGGCATGCGGAGAAGATCCGTGTCATCAGGCTGTGCATCGGACAGCTCAACGGGCTCGTCCCGGACTGCATCCAGATTTATCTGGACATGCTGTCCGAGGGCACGATCGCTGAGGGAGCACGCATCGAGGCGGAATTTCTCCCTGTGAAGGTCAGGTGCCGGGACTGCGGACGGGACGGAGAGATCACTCCCCATCATCTCGCCTGTCCTCACTGTGGAAGTCTCAGGCTGCAGATCCTTTCCGGGAAAGAGTTTTATATCAAGAGCATGGAGGTAGATATCGATGGAGATAAAAGTACTGCACCAGATCATGGACTGGAATGAAGACGTCAGTGAAGACGTAAGGGCCAGGCTGGCCGAATACGGGATCTGCATGATCAATGTAATGGGAAGCCCGGGAGCAGGCAAGACAAGCCTGATCACTTCCCTGATCGGCAGGCTGAAGGACAAATTCCGCATCGGAGTCATCGAGGGGGATATCGCGGGGCAGGTGGATGCGGACAGGATCGCAGACCTGGGGGTTCCGACAGTCCAGCTGAACACGGACGGCGCCTGTCATATCGAAGCGATGAGCATTCAGAACATCCTCCCCTTTCTTCCCCTGGATGAGCTGGATGTTATTTTTGTGGAAAATATCGGCAATCTGGTATGTCCCGCCGAGTTCCGCATCGGCGAATCCCTGCGGATCACCATACTGAGCATCCCGGAGGGCGACGACAAGGTGGAAAAATATCCCCTGATGTTCACGGACACGGACTGTCTTGTGCTGAACAAATATGATATGATGCCATACTTTGAATTTGATGAGAAGAAAGTCTCTGCTAATTACGACAGCGTGAATCCTGATGCTCCCCTCTTCTGTGTCAGCAGCCGCAGCGGGGAAGGCCTGGATGCTCTCGCGGAGTATCTGGCCGGAAAGATCGAGGGCGCCCGCTCATGAGCGCTTCCCGCAAGTGCCTCCGCATTACCATCGAAGGAGTAGTCCAGGGTGTCGGCTTCCGCCCGTTCCTGCACCGGCTTGCAGAAAAATATCATATCTGCGGATGGGTGAGGAATACATCCCGCGGACTGGAGGGCGTCGCATCCGGCAGCAGCCGGTGCCTGGAACAGTTTCTCAACGCTGTCAGGTCCTCGGCTCCGCCCATGGCTGTAATCGAGAAGATCGATGCCGTGCCGGAAGAAGATGACAGAGACTATGACAGATTCGAGATCAGAGAGAGCCGGATCCTGCCGGGAAGTACTCTTGTCTCTCCTGATCTTGCCGTCTGTCCGGAATGTGCGGCAGAGCTGTATGATCCCTCTGACCGGAGATACCGCTACCCTTTTATCAACTGCACGAACTGCGGTCCCCGTTATACGATCATCCGCAGTCTGCCCTATGACAGAAAACGGACCACTATGGAGAGGTTTGTCATGTGCGGTGACTGCCAGGAAGAGTATTCCGACATCGGCGACCGCAGATATCACGCTCAGCCGGACTGCTGTCCCGCATGTGGTCCCCGCGCATTCTATGTGGACGGTACATCGCTCACAGAGTCGGAGGGCGATCCGTTCCGTGCTTCCCAGCAGCTGCTGGCGGCAGGCGGGATCCTCGCAGTCAAAGGGCTGGGCGGGATCCATCTGGCGTGTGACGCTTTAAATCCCGCTGCAGTAAAACGGCTTCGTGCCAGAAAACACCGGGCAGAAAAGCCGCTGGCGCTGATGTGCCGCTCGACGGAAGCGATCCGGCGCATCTGCCGGATCACGCCAAAAGAAGAAGAGCTTCTCTCCAGTCTCGCCCGCCCCATCATCCTGCTTGCCAAGAAGGACAGGGATGCTTTCCCAGAACTCAGCTTCAGCCCGAGGCTTGGCGTCATGCTCCCTTACACGCCGCTCCATATGCTCCTCCTTGACGGAGTATACGGAGGACCGGACTCCCTTGTCATGACCAGTGGAAACGTTCCCGGATGTCCTGTGATCACAGACAATTCCGAGGCGCTCTCCCATCTGCAGGGGATCGCAGACGGCTTCCTTCTGCACGACCGTCCGATCCAGAACCGCTGTGACGATTCTCTTGCGGCGGAATTTCGGGGCAGACCTTATTTTTTCCGCAGGAGCCGCGGATATGTTCCCCTGCCTGTCTGTCTTGATTCGGATGTGGACGGCATTTTCGCCATGGGTGCGGAACAGAAGGCTTCTTTTGCCCTGGGACGAGGCTCTCAGGCTTTTTTGAGTCCCCATATCGGAGACTTGAAAAACGGTGAGACTCTTCAGCACTATAAGGATGCCCTCGGGACTTACCGCGAATTATTCCGCCTGCAGCCCCGTCTCTATGTCTGCGACCTCCATCCGGATTACCTGTCCACACAGGAAGCCGCAGGAGCCGCGGCCGCCGAGGGTGTGCCGCTGATCCGCGTGCAGCATCATTGGGCTCACATGGCATCCTGTATGGCGGATAACGGATTGAACGGTCCCTGTTTCGGTATCGTCTGGGACGGGACAGGTCTCGGCACAGACGGCACCATCTGGGGTGGTGAATTCCTGGAAGGGGACTTTGGAAACTTTCTGCGCAGAGGCTCCATCCGTCCGGTCCTCCTTCCCGGAGGAGACCGGGCGGTCCGCGAGATCGGACGGATCGCTCTGGCCCTTGTCTGCGACACCGGGACGGAAGATTTCTCCTGCGTTCCTCTTCCACCGGAAAAATGCCGTATGCTCCGCTCTCTGCTGAATCCGGAGTTTTCTCCTCCTGCCAGCAGCGCTGGACGTCTCTTTGACGGAATATGTGCTCTTCTTCTTCAGAGATCGGAAGTTTCTTATGAGGGAGAAGGCGCTGCTCTGACAGAAGCCCTGTCTCCTGTGGAAGCGCCCGGTGAAGACGCAGAATCCCTTTACGGGCTTTCCTATTCCCGCCGATTTTATCTGACGGAGGAGAACGGACTCCGCGTATTTGATACCCGTCCGATGATCACGGAGATTCTAAGTGACCTGAAGGAGCACAGGGACCGCGGCACCATTGCACTTCGTTTTATGTCAACAATGTGCTGCATGGCGCTGGATCAGTGCACTGCCCTGAACAAAAAGAAACTCCCCGTCGTCCTTTCCGGCGGAGTATTCCAGAACCGCTTTCTTCTGACAGGGATCACTTCTCTGCTGGAGGAAAAAGGATTTACAGTCTATCCCCACAGACAGGTCTCCCCTAACGACGAGGGGATCTGCCTCGGACAGCTTGCGATTGCCCAGAAGAAAAGGAGTATGAATCATGTGTTTAGCAATGCCAATGAAGATTAAACAGATCAATGGAAAAACCGCAGACTGCGAGGCCGGCGGGCTGACTCAGTCTGTCCGGATCGATTTCATACAGGATGCGGCCCCCGGCGAATATGTCATGGTACATGCCGGATTCGCCATCGAAAAAATGTCGGAAAAAGAAGCGCTGGAGAATCTGCAGCTTCTGGAGGAGATCAAAGATGCTTTATGAAAACTTATTCAAAAATCCAAAGGATGCGGCTGAAATCCTCAGAAAGATCGAACACTGTTCAGACGGTTCCGGCCAGATCCGCCTGATGGAGATCTGCGGCACCCATACAATGGCGATCGCCCGCAGCGGGATCCGCAGTGTCCTGCCGGCGTCAGTCCGTCTTCTCTCCGGCCCAGGATGTCCGGTCTGCGTGACTCCTGCGGGCATGATCGACATGATCCTTGAACTGGCACAGCGCCCCGGCGTCCTGATCGCCAGTTATGGAGATCTGCTCCGGGTCCCGGGTTCCAGGCAGGGAGACAGCCTTCTGAGCCGCCGGGCACAGGGGGCTCTGGTGGAGTCGGTCTACTCTCCGGTGGATGCAGTGCATCTTGCAGAAGCACATCCTGAGCTGGAAATAGTCTTTTTGGGAGTCGGATTCGAGACCACGGCCCCCGGGACTGCTGCCTGCATCCTGGAGGCAGCTGAGCGCCGCGTAAAGAACTTTTCCGTTCTCTGCCTTCTGAAAAGAACCGAACCTGCCCTGCGCTCCCTCATCGAGTCACCCGATTTTGCTGTGGACGGATTTTTATGTCCCGGTCATGTTGCTGCGGTCACCGGTTCAGATGCATTTGCTTTTCTTCCCCGGGATTACGGTCTCCCGGGCGTCGTGAGCGGCTTTGAGCCCGCAGATCTGCTCGGCTCCATCCTGGAGCTTGTCCGGATGGTCAGGGACAGACGCCCCGCCCTGAAGAACGAATACACCCGCCTGGTGCATGCAGAGGGCAATGTTTCTGCCCTCCGTCTGATGGAACAGGTATTCACTGTTTCCTCTGCTGACTGGCGGGGACTCGGCCGGATCAAGGAGAGCGGCTATATACTGCGGGAGAAATATGCTCCATGGGATGCATGGAAAAAATTCTCCCTCTGTCCGGCACCGGAAAAAGAGATTCCAGGATGCCGCTGCGCCCAGGTTATCCGTGGAGTTCAGGCTCCCTCCGGCTGTCCTCTCTTCGGCAGGATCTGTTCGCCTGAGAATCCGGTCGGTCCATGCATGGTGTCCGGTGAAGGAGCGTGCGCTGCAGCATATCAGTATGAATATGATCCATCATAACAGGAGGTTTGAGCAATATGGATGAACGAATTACACTGGATTATGGAAGTGGAGGGCTCAAGACATCAGAATTGATCGAGTCGCTGCTCCTTCCTGCGCTTGACAATCCGGCGCTTGCCCAGCTGGGGGACGGGGCCGTTCTGCAGGGAGCGGACACTCTTGTATTTTCTACAGACAGCTTCGTGGTATCTCCCTGGCGTTTCCCCGGCGGCGATATCGGGAAACTTTCTGTCTGCGGCACGGTCAACGATCTTTGTATGGCGGGAGGAACTCCAAAATATCTGAGCCTTTCCTTTATCCTTGAAGAAGGATTTCTGATTTCCGATCTCAAGGAGATCATCATGTCCATCGCTGAGGAAGCCGCCGGTTCCGGCGTCTCGATCGTCACCGGAGATACGAAGGTAGTAGAATCAGGAAAAGGCGATGGGATCTATATCAACACAGCAGGCATCGGCTTCCGCCGGGCCGCTCTTCCCGGCCGCTCCGGGATCCGCCCCGGGGATGCAGTCCTGATCAGCGGCACTGCAGGCAGGCACGGAGCCGCTGTGATGATGGAGCGCGCCGGTCTTCTCCGGGAAGACAGTCCGCTGCGCTCCGACTGCCAGTCTCTCTTAAGGACTGCCTCAGCCGTCCTTGATCCCGCCATTTCGGAGGCTGTGAGGATCCTCAGAGATCCCACCCGTGGAGGGATCGCCACCACACTGAACGAATTTACGGAGGGCATGCCGTTCTCCATTGAGCTGGAGCAGACAGCAGTCCCCATAGATCCTGAGGTGGAAGCGGCCTGCGATATCCTCGGACTGGATCCGCTCTACTGCGCCTGCGAGGGAAGGATGCTGGCCGTCTGTGCGCCGGAGGCCGCGGACAGGCTTCTCTCTGCCATGCGTTCTGTCCCCGGGGGAGAACATGCTGCCCGGATCGGCACTGTAACCGAGGATCTTCCCGGCAGAGTCCTGCTCAGGACTCCCATCGGCGGGACCAGGATCCTCTCCAAACTGAGCGGGATGCAGCTTCCCCGGATCTGTTAGGATCAGGCACTTCCGCCATCAGGCATGGACGAGGTCAAACGTTAAAACAGCCGGAAGGAAATACCGTGCAGAACAGGAAACAATCAGGTCCCTGTATGCACTATTTCCTTCCGGCTGTTTTCCGTATTCCGCCAGCTTCTCAGGATACTAGCGGTCCGCCAGCTCCTTCGTAATGTCTTCCCAGGTCACGCCCCGTTCCACCATGAGCACCATCGCATGGTAGAGGAAGTCACAGATCTCATATTTTACTTCCTCCGGATTCGGGTTCTTTGCTGCGATCACGATCTCTGTCGCCTCTTCTCCTACCTTTTTCAGGATCTTGTCGATTCCCTTCTCGAACAGATAGTTTGTATAGGAGCCTTCCTTCGGATGCTCTCTGCGGTCAACGATCGTATCGTAGACCTCATCGAATACCTGAAGCGGATTCTTGCTGTCATAATCCGAACCCACGATCGTTGTATAGAAGCAGGAACGATTTCCTGTATGGCATGCCGCGCCTACCTGCTCTACTTTGGCAAGGAGTGTATCCTTGTCGCAGTCCGCGGCAATGGATTTTACATACTGGAAATGTCCGGAAGTCTCGCCTTTCACCCACTGGCACTGACGGCTCCGGCTGTAATATGTCATTCGTCCTGTCTTGACCGTATGGTCAAACGCCTCCTCGTTCATGTAGGCCATCATCAGCACTTCGTTTGTCTTGTAGTCCTGCACGATGACCGGGATCAGCCCGTCAGAATTCAGCTTGAATTCACTGAAATCCATCAGGCTCTCAAAAGAAGTCATCTGGATCCTATTCTCCATGCAGACATCCTTGAACGCATTGAAGTCCATATCAGTCCGGCTCACGAACATTCCGGATACGCCTTTCACGCCGTCACATTTCAGGATCCGGAGTATCTCGCTCTCCTTCATTGTATCTGTGAGGACAACGCAAGGAAGCTTTGTCATGTTCATGACAGAGTTCAGGTCCAGGCGGTGCATGAACACGATCTCCGTGCTGTATTCCTCGATCAGATGCTGCTGCTTGAACAGAGTGTCAAAATCATTGAGGGACACCGCTATGCGCTCTTTTCCGAACCGCTTCGCCACTTCCTCGATCAGATCGATGGACAGCCGCTTTGAGAAGTTCAGTACAGCCCGCTTTGCGCCTGCATAGAGGATCTTTTTCACATCCTCTGTCCTTCGTATATTTCCCCCTGCGATCATCGGGATACTGATGACACGGTGTATTTTCTTGATCAGGTCGATCGACTCATCGTGCTCTTCGTCGGAATCAGAAAGGTCAAAAACGATCAGTTCGTCCGCTCCCTTCTCACTGTACTGTTTCGCCAGCTCGATCACATCATCCGAGACCACAGTCCTGTCGTCGAACCATTTTACTGCTTTTCCTCCCCTGATAAAGATACAGGGGGTTAATCTTTTATAACTCATGTAGTACCTTCTCCTTTATAAACTGCCTTTTGTAGACCATACTCCCTTGATCCTCGGCTCCGCCGACACCGCCATATCAAGCGCCTTGCCGAACGCCTTGAACATCGCTTCCGCCATATGGTGGTTATTGCCGCCATCCAGGATCTTGAGATGCAGGTTCATGGACGCGCTGTAGGACACTGCATAGAAAAATTCCCGTACCATCTCCGTATCCATCCCTCCCAGACTCGGCACGGTAAATTCTGCCTGGAAATTCAGGTAAGGCCTTCCCGAGAGATCCACTGCACTCAGGGCAAGGGTTTCATCCATGGGCAGAATAAAATATCCGTATCTTCGGATTCCCGTCTTGTCTCCGAGCGCCTCTGCGATCGCCGTGCCCAGCACGATCCCGGTATCCTCGATCGTGTGATGGCAGTCCACCTCCAGATCTCCCTTAACACTTACTTCCAGGTCAAACAGGCCGTGACGGGCAAAGCCGTCCAGCATATGGTCGAAAAAAGGGATTCCGGTATCGATCCTGTTCTTCCCCTGTCCGTCCAGCCTGATCGCGAGATCGATCTCTGTCTCTTTTGTTTTTCTTGTACATTTTCCGATGCGTGCTCTCATCTAGCGCTCCTCCGCTCTGTAGTATTATTTTTTTCTGAAAACTCCGTCCTTTTCCGGAATGCCGTTTCTCTTTCCGGATCAGGTGCGATCCGGCTGTTTATCTTATTGACCGTCGGCTTATTCTTTCCCGTCAAAACGGACTTTGATCGAATTTGCATGAGCTGTCAGGTGCTCCGCCTCAGCGAACTTCTCAATGTCTGTATGGATCTTCTCCAGCGCGTCCCTTGAATAGGAAATGATGCTGGACTTCTTGATGAAGTCATCCACTGACAGCGGTGAGAAGAACTTTGCGGTTCCGTTTGTCGGCAGGACATGGTTAGGTCCCGCGAAATAATCTCCCAGCGGCTCACTGGAATATTCACCGATGAAGATTGCCCCGGCATTTCGGATCTTTGTCATTACCTCAAAAGGATTCGCCGTCATGATCTCCATATGTTCCGACGCGATCTCATTTACAGCGTCGATAGCATCCGCCAGCGTGTCTGCAACAAGGATATGTCCATAGTTGTCCAGAGACTTCCGGATGATCTCTCCTCTGGAAAGCTCTTTGATAAACACCTCAGTCTGCGCGGAAACCTTCTCCGCCAGTTCCATGCTCGTCGTGACGAGGATCGCGCTCGCAAGTTCGTCGTGCTCCGCCTGGGACAGCAGGTCAGCAGCCACATACCTTGGATTTGCAGTCTCATCCGCAAGGACTAGGATCTCACTGGGACCTGCGATGGAGTCAATGCTCACATGTCCGTACACTGCCTTTTTCGCCAGTGCCACATAAATATTTCCGGGTCCCACGATCTTGTCCACCTTCGGTATGCTTTCCGTTCCGTACGCAAGGGCGCCGATCGCCTGCGCGCCGCCAACCTTGTAGATCCGGTCCGCGCCGGCTTCCTTTGCCGCGACCAGGGTGGTCGGCGTTACTTTCCCGTCTCTCCCCGGCGGTGTGACCATAATGATCTCGTCCACGCCGGCAACCTTGGCGGGCATGATATTCATCAGCACGGAGGAAGGATAGGCAGCCTTTCCGCCCGGCACATAAACACCCACCCGCTGGAGTGCCGTCACCTTCTGTCCCAGGATCGTGCCGTCCGGTCTGCTGTCGAACCAGCTGTACTGCATCTGTTTGGCGTGATACGACCGGATATTCTCAAGCGCGCGGCGGATGATCCCCAGAAGCTCCTCTCCAACTTCTCCGTACGCTTCCCTGATCTCCTCCTCTGTCACCTGGATACTGGAGCCATCCAGCCGGACTCCGTCAAACTTCTCTGTATAGTCGAACAGCGCCCGGTCTTTTTTCTCTCTGACATCGTCAAGGATCTCTTTGACGCTCTGTTCATATTTTCCGTAACTGTTGGGGCTGCGTTTCAGCAGATCCTCCAGCAGATTCTTCTTTGTGCTTTCGTCAAGTTTCTCAATACGCATTTTCTATTCCTCCCTAAGCAGGCTTCTCAGATTGTTGATCAGTTCCTTGATCCTGTCGTTCTCCATCCTCATGCTGACCGGATTTACGATCATGCGGGCAGAGAGCGGACATACTTCCTCAAGGACGACAAGACCGTTCTCCTTCAGTGTGGAGCCGGTCTCCACAATATCGACGATGACCTCTGAAAGCCCCACGATCGGCGCAAGTTCGATCGAACCGTGCATTTTGATGATCTCAACAGTCTGATGCTTTTTATTATAAAAATAGTCTTTCGCGATATTCGGGTACTTCGTCGCCACACGGATCAGCTCATGGTGCTTCAGGAGTTCCGCCGCCTCCGCATATCCGCAGACGCACATCCTGCATTTTCCAAATCCAAGATCCAGCACTTCATGCACTTTTCTGCCTTCCTCTATGATCGTATCTTTACCGACAACGCCGATATCCGCAGCGCCGTACTCCACATAGGTAGGCACATCCGGTCCCTTTGCAAGGAAGAACTTCAGCTTCAGTTCTTCGTTGACAAAGATCAGTTTTCTTGAATTCTTATCTTTCATCTCCTCGCAGGTGATCCCCAGCTTTTCAAGCATCTCCAGGGTCTTGTTCGCAAGGCGCCCCTTTGTGAGGGCAAATGTCAAATATCTCATAAGTCCTGCTCCTTTATCTGTGCTTTCTGGCATCTACTGTCTTTTCCTCACCGGTCCGCAGATTCACCATTTCTATTTTAAAGTCATCCCTCAGATACAGTATGCCCGCAATGGACGAACGCTTTCCGTACGCCTCATAGACTTCTCGTTCCTCTTCCGGCTCCCGTTTGAGCATCTCGATATTCTTCCCTTTGGCGCGGAAGCTTCGCGCCAGAGAGACTGCCCATTTTTCTGTTGCCTCCGTGTACACAAGGAGATTCCTCTTCGCCGTCTGCACACTGATCTTCTGTCGGTTCAGTGCGCTCATCAGCTCGTCAATGATAATGGCGAATCCGATGGACGGAGTGCTCTTCCCGAATTTTTCCAGAAGATGGTCATACCGTCCGCCCCTGACCACAGCGTCCCCGGTCCCGTATGTATACGCGCGGAAAATGATCCCGGTATAATATCCGTAGCTTCCGCTCATGCTCAGATCAAAGGTGACATGATCCTCTGCCTTGTACAGCCTCAGGAGCTTATAGATCTGCTGCAGCCTTGTGACTGCAAGTCTGGCCTCCGCACTGGGGGCGATCCTCGCAGCACTCTCCAGGATTTCCGGTCCCCCCATCAGCTCGGGAAGGATGTGGAAGGCTTCCTTCACGCTCTCTTTTACCGAACGGTTGTCCAGGATCTCTTCTACGCCGAAATAATTCCGGTTATTGATCAGCGTGCGGATCTCGTCCATCTCGTCGTCCTCAAGCCCGGTTGCCTCGAGGAGGCTCTGGATAAAGTCCACATGGCCGATATTGACCTGGAACTCCTTCAGTCCTGTCCTTTTCAGACCGTCCACCACCATGGCAAGCATCTCGGCATCCGCCTCAATAGAATCCAGCCCGATCAGCTCAGCGCCAAGCTGAGTATTCTCTTTCAGTCTCCCCTGATAGCTCGTATGGTTGGTAAATGTATTACCCGCATAACAGAGACGGATCGGAAAATCCTCTGTCTCAAAAAGCGTTGCCGCCGCTCTCGCCACGGAAGGCGTAATATCCGGGCGGAGCGTAAGAATATTCCCCTCCCGGTCAAAGAAACGGTAGAGTTCTTTTGTGGACGTAGAGCCGATCTCCTTGCGGAACACGTCATCATATTCAAACGTCGGTGTCTGTATATCCTGATAGCCGTACAGATGCAGCACAGTACTCAGCTTCTTCTGGATGGCAAGTTTTGTCTCACATTCTCTATTGTAAATATCCCGAACTCCCTCCGGAGTGTGCATTTTCTGTTCCATTTGCAGTCCCCTTTCACTTTATCGTGCTAACACGCTAAAACCTTTTGTCATTATACGAACTTTCCTCCGCTCTGTCAATCCCTGCAGTCCAAATCCTTCTGAATGTAGTCCAGATAAGGGACAAAGCAGCCGTTCTTCAGCTCCATGAACCAGCCCGGCTCCAGTTCTTCCAGGCGGAAACTCTTTCTGCCGCCCAGCGCCGCCCTGTCCCAGAATTTTCTGATCTGTTCGTATCTCATATAATAAAGCTCGTCTCTCGTACTGTAATAGATCAGCAGAAAAGAAATTCCCCCCTGCTTCTCGAACTTATCCATGAACTCCATCTGATGCTCATGAACGTTCTGCAGAGGGAAAGTGTCCGCGCTGCACTCTTTGGCATCAAAGCAGACCGGAATGCCCTGCACTGCGCCGATATAATCCACCGTACTGATCTTATCGAAATAGGCAAGTGTGATATGCCGGTGCTCCTTGTCGATCCTGACCGGTGTGATCGGCGTAGGGATCTTCTGGATCAGTGCCAGCCCCATCTCATCGTACCGCTCGTTGGTGCGGTTGACCAGCTCCTCCAGAGTGGAACCTCTGAGTCCTCTTGAATTCCATGTCGCCATCTCACATCACTCCCTTCTCCCTGCAGATTCTGCGGAACAGATCCGGGACCGGGGCTGTGATCTCCCTGCCCGAAAGTTCTGAAAGGGCGCCGGTGCATTCAGGAAAACAAAGCCGGCAGGAGTGAAGAAGCTGGGTAGAAAGTCCGTACTCCCTCTTAAAGCTGTCGTTGACGCTCCGCATTCCGTACTTGTAGTCCCCGATGATCGGATGCCCTTCCGCTGCAAGATGAGCACGGATCTGGTGGGTCTTTCCGGTGATCAGATGGACTTCCAGCAGAGTGACGCCGTCTCCGCTCCGGAGTGGACGGTATTCTGTCTCGATGCGGGCTTCCTCTTTCTGCGGAGATCTTCTCTCACCTGCTCTCTGCACCCGGACACGGTTTGTCCGTTCATCCTTTGAAAGGAAGCCGCTGATCCTGCGCGCCTCAGTCACTCTTCCGTGCACGAGGCAGAGGTAGTACTTCTTCAGGCTCCTCTCACGGAACATGGCGCTCAGCTGCTGCAGAGCTGCCAGTGACTTTCCCGCAGCCACGATACCGCTGGTATTCCGGTCCAGCCGGTTGCACACGGACGGCCGGAAAGTGGCAAGCGCCTCCTCACTGATCTGACCGGTCTTCAGAAGGTAGGCGATCAGATGCTCCACAAGCGACACGTCCTCCGCAGCCGCCTTCTGGGAGAGCATTCCTGCCGGCTTGTTTATAAAGATTGTATGCTTATCCTCATATAATATGTCCAGTTCTGTCTCCGCGTACCCTGCGGTGCGGGTTTCCGAAAACTTTCCTATCGTATCGTCAGAGAGGAAGAGCTTGACCGCATCTCCCTGCCTGAGCTGCTCATTTCCCTGTGCTTTCTTCCCGTTCAGCGTGATATTTTTCTTCCGGAGCATCTTGTAGATAAAACTCTTCGGTGCACGGCTCATATATTTCAGGAGAAATTTGTCCAGGCGCTGTCCTGACTCATTTTCTCCGATCCTGATCTCTTTCATGTAAAACTCCCTGTCCTATAGTGAGATATTGAGAATAATGCCCCGGATGGCTTCTTCCCGTTCCTTCGAATCCTCCCGCTCCACCGCTGCGATATGATCAAGTCCTTCAGCGCGGGCGATAAATGCCTTATACTTGTTCAGCACTTTCACCGTCAGCCCTGTAAAACGGTTGTCCTCAAGAATTTTCTTGATATGCTTTGACAGTTCCTCCGTGTCCACTTTCTCCGAATGTGTATATCCGAATACATTGTGTCCGGATATCACGATGCAGTCAACGGGCATGATCTTCTCCGTGCTCGTGATCACCATATCATAGCAGACAGTCAGATGCGTAGTCTTGGATGCAACATCCGCCGCCAGCCCCCTGTCAACAGACTTATACGGCATCCTCGCGATCACGCCGACCAGTGCTTTGGATGCCGGAAGGCAGCCAAGCACTGCTATGACTGTCAGCAGATTCAGCCGCGTATGCGTCTGAAAATATCCGAGAAAAAAGATAGCGGCCACAATCCCGAAATAAATGACCGTTCTTATGATCTCGATCTTCTTCTTATAATCCAGATAACCTGGAACCCCTTTTTCTATTTTTTTCATTCTGTCTTTATCCTCTGTTGGTTTTCATATCTTCGCCTTCACGGCCATGCGCCTTATGTCACGGCCTCATCAGTTTCATGATCAGTCCATGTGGCACCAGCCTGGTCCCGAGAAAGGCCGCGCGCATGGCAATTCCATAAACAGACATCTCCCGGCCCGCGCGGCTGTCCTTCAGCGCTCTGTGCACCACGTCCTCCGCTTTCGCCATTGTCAGCTTTTTCAGCGGATTCGTGAGCGCACCGCTGATATTGAAGAATTCTGTATCTACCGGTCCCGGACAGACCGCTGTCACATAGACGCCTCTCCGCCGCAGCTCTGCTCCCAGAGCCCTCGAAAAGCTGAGCACATAAGATTTTGTGGCGGCGTACACTGCAAAGCCCGGCTGCGGACAGAACGCCGCCGCAGACGCCAGATTGATGATACGGCTTCCCCGTCCCAGATAGGGCAGACAGAACAGCGTCATCCTGGTCAGAGCACGGCAGTTCAGATCCACCATGTCCGTCTGCGCACGGAAGTCCACTGAAGCAATCGCCTCCACACTCCCGGATTTTCCGAATCCCGCGGCATTTACGAGCATGCGGATATCCGGCTGTTCCTCCTCGAGCGCACAGGAGAGTTCCCTGTACACCTGCTTTTTTATCAGATTTCCCTCAAAGATGCGGATCGGGATCCGGCTCAGCTCTCTGAGCTCTTCTAAGCGTTCCCGCCTTCTTGCGATCACCCAGATCTCATCCAGAGAACGGTAGAAATATCCGAGCTGACGGACAAACTCTCTTCCCATCCCCGAGGAAGCCCCTGTCACGACTGCAATCTTCATACGCATGTCCTCACTTCTTTTTATGAATATTCCGTATCGTTTTCTTCTTTTTCCCCTGCGGCGCGTTCCCGCGTCCCTGTCTCTTCTGCGGTCCGCTTTTCCCGCGTGGCTCTGTCTGCTGCTGTTTCCCCTTCGGGCGGATCAGGCACTTCGGCCCATAGCCGACCAGATCCATCCTTCCCGCCTTCTGGAGAGCTTCCAGCACCAGATCATAGAGCTTCGGATTCCTGTACTGGATCAGAGCTCTCTGCATGGCCTTCTCATGGGGGTTCTTCGGCACATAGACCGGCTCCATGGTCCGCGGGTCAAGTCCGGTATAGTACATGCAGGTGGAGAGGGTGGACGGCGTCGGATAAAAGTCCTGGACCTGTTCCGGCATATAGCCCAGATCCCGGCAGTACTCCGCCAGCTCCACTGCCTCCTTCAGCCCGGACCCCGGATGGGAGGACATCAGATAAGGGACGAGATACTGCTTTTTCCCAAGCTTCTCATTCATCCTTATAAACCGCCGGGTAAACTCTTCATACACTCTGTGCTCCGGCTTTCCCATGAGGGAGAGCACCGGCGCACTCACGTGCTCCGGCGCAACTTTGAGCTGCCCGCTGACGTGGTACTCGCACAGTTCCCGGAGGAATTCCTGCTTCCTGTCAGCGAGAAGATAGTCGAACCGGATCCCGGAGCGGATAAATACCTTCTTCACGCCCGGCACTTCCCTGAGCTTCTTTAAAAGGCTCACATAGTCGCTGTGATCCGCGTCCAGATTCCTGCACGGCTCCGGGAAAAGGCACTGTCTGTTCCTGCACACTCCGGATTTCAGCTGCTTTTTGCAGGACGGATGGCGGAAGTTTGCCGTCGGTCCGCCCACGTCGTGGATATATCCCTTGAAATCTTTCTCCTGCGTGATCTGCTCCGCCTCTTTTAAGAGAGACTCATGGCTCCGCACTTGTACAATCCTGCCCTGATGGAAGGTCAGTGCACAGAAGCTGCATCCGCCGAAACAGCCGCGGCTGCTGGTCAGGCTGAACCGGATCTCAGAGATCGCCGGCACGCCGCCCGCTTCCTCATAGGACGGATGGTATGTCCGCATATAGGGCAGATCATAGATATCGTCCATCTCCATCTGGCTCAGAGGCTTTGCCGGAGGATTCTGGACTACATACAGATGTTCGGAATAAGGCTCCGCCAGCCGCTTCCCGTTGAATGCGTCTGTATTCAGATACTGAGTGTAGAAGCTCTCCGCATATTTTCTCTTATCCCGTCCGACCTCTTCAAATGACGGCAGCAGTTCCACGTCATAGACGCCCTCAAGAGACTTCATCTTCACTGCCGTCCCGTCAATATAAGTGATCTCCTCCACCGGTATCCCCGCTTCCAGCGCCTCCGCGATCTCGACAATGGAGCGCTCTCCCATCCCGTAGGAGATGAGATCCGCCCCGGAATCCAGAAGAACGGACCGTTTGACCTGGTCCGACCAGTAATCATAATGGGCGAGACGCCTTAAGCTGGCCTCAATCCCTCCCAGGATGACCGGTGTCTTCTTATAAGTCCGGCGGATCAGGTTCCCGTACACAACGCATGCGCGGTCCGGACGCCTGCCCATCACGCCTCCGGGAGTGTAGGCATCCGTCTTCCTCCTCTTTTTCGAGACAGAGTAATGGTTCACCATGGAATCCATATTCCCTGACGAGACGAGAAACGCCAGTCTCGGCTCCCCGAACACACTGACACTGTCAGGATCTTTCCAGTCGGGCTGGGAAATGATTCCCACCCGGTATCCCTTAGCTTCCAGGACCCGGCTTATGATCGCGTGCCCGAACGACGGGTGGTCCACATAGGCATCTCCCGTCACATAGACAAAATCCACCTGATCCCAGCCCCGCGCTTCCATATCCTTCCTGCTGACCGGCAAAAACTTCTGTTCCATTCTACCTCCTGCATCTTTCATAAGTATTGTCTCTGATCTCAAAATAATCATGGATGAAATAATCCGCCAGGCGCTTCTTCTCTGCCTCGTCCGGCCTGGAAAACACATCATCCACAGCACATACTTCCATTCCCGCATTCTTTCCCGCCAGGATCCCGTTCGGCACGTCCTCAAACACGAGGCACTCCTGCGGCTTCACCTGCAGGTCCTCAGCCACTTTCAGATAGACATCAGGCGCCGGTTTTCCCGCCGCCACCTCGCAGGAGGTGCGGACAGAATCAAAATACTGCATCATTCCACGCGCCCGAAGCGCCGCTTCCGCCAGTGTACGGTCATTGCTGGTTGCGATTCCCAGCAGGATCCCGTGCCGCTTCATCTCGTCCAGGAACTCCACAGCCCCCGGCTTCGGAAAGACCTTCGTGCTGTACAGCTCCATGGTCATCTCTTTCCATTCCGCCTTCACTTGCTCCACTGTTCTGTGCAGCGTCTCGAACGTGTCAACAAAATACTGGGCTGTCTCGGTATAGCTTTTTCCCTCAATAGCCTTGTGGAAATCTGCCGGCTGCGTCAGACCATACTTGTCCATGTAAATACGGTCCACCTCCGGCCAGATCCACATAGAATCCACGAGAGATCCGTCCATATCAAATATCACTGCTTTTTTCCCTTTTAACATAACGCTCTGATCTCATCCTCCGTCAGTCTTCTGTACTGTCCCGGTTCCAGACATTCGTCCAGCCTGAGACTTCCCATGCTCGTACGCTTCAGATACAGGACTTCCCCGCCCACGGCGTGGAACATCCGTTTCACCTGATGGAATCTGCCCTCGTGGATCGTAAGTTCAACTTCTGATATCTCTTCGGAAGAAAGGATCCGAAGTTCAGCGGGGAGAGCCGGCTTCTCATCGCCGATATCCACTCCGGCGGCAAAGATCTTCTTATGCTCCTCTGTGATCCTTCCCGCCACCCTGGCATAATACGTCTTATCCACGTGCTTTTTCGGGGACAGGAGCCTGTGAGCCAGTTCGCCGTCGTTGGTAATGAGAAGGAGTCCTTCTGTGTCCTTGTCCAGGCGCCCCACAGGAAAAAGATCCTTCCTCCGCTTCTCCCCGATCAGGTCCAGGACAGTCCTCTCTCGTCTGTCCTCTGTCGCCGACACGACTCCTGCCGGCTTGTTCAGCATGTAGTACTCGAATTCTGCATACCCAACTGTCATGCCGTTAAAAAGAACAGTATCCCTCTCTGTGTCGATCTTCTCCTCCGGCTTGGTCACTTTGACGCCGTTGACCTCAGCGCTGCCCTTTGTGATCCCGCGCTTCACCTGACTCCTTGTGCCGCATCCCATATCGGCAAGGTATTTATCCAGCCTGATCTTCATTGTGACTGCCACCGCCATCCCGGGAGATACTTATTCTTCAGAGTCTGGTTTACCAGCTTGCCAAACCCAAGCGGATAACCGTCCACACAGACCAGATACCACCCTTTTTCCCGGCTGGATACAAGGTCCTCCACATCCAGTGTCTCTCCCTTTAAATACCGGACCACCCGGGGATCCTCCGCGGGAAGATCCAGCGTACGGCGGTACTCCTCTTTTTTCAGGTTCATGGCAAAGGCCTGGCTGGGTTCAAAACGGTTCTTCTTCAATTCTCCCAGCAGCAGCCCTGTCCGCAGGAAGCGGATTCCTTTCAGAGACGGGAGATCCTCCGGCATATAGTACACTCTTCCTCCCCGGAGATCGATCCTGGACGGTTCCATGTCCCGGTCTACGTCTCTGAGAAATTCCTCCAGCTCCGCGGGGAGTTTGATACCCTTTGCTTTTAAAGCCGGAGAACACGGTTGGCTGCCCGCCTCTCCCTTTCTGAGCAGTGCGAGAAAATGCCCTTCCCCCTTCATCCGGTGGGGGAAGATCCGCACTGTCCTGCGCAGCGCCTCATCTCCGCTCTCTGATGCTTCCGGGATCCCCTGGGCGAATCCCTCGTATCCCTCCATCTCACAGATCTTGAACTCCGGATACTGCTGCAGGAGATATTCTATGGTCTGCTCATTCTCCAGCGGAGAAAAAGTACAGGTAGAATAGAGCATCATGCCGCCGGGACGGAGCATCTCCGCGGCCTGAGTGACGATGCTCCGCTGTATCTTCGAGAAATACTCCGGACCGTGCTCCTCCCAGGCGCGCACCATCTTTCTGTCCTTCCGGAACATGCCTTCCCCGGAACACGGGGCATCGATCAGGATCTTGTCAAAATATTCTCTGAAATACGGTACCAGTTTTCCCGGCTCTTCGCTCAGGACAAGCGCATTGCCGATCCCGAAGAGCTCCAGGTTCTTTAAAAGTCCTTTTGCCCTCGAGCTGCTCAGGTCATTTGCCGCCAGCACTCCCGTTCCGTTTAATTTTGCTCCCAGTTCCGTCGCTTTCCCTCCCGGAGCTGCACATACATCCAGCACCCTGTCTCCCGGCTCCACCGGAAGGCGGTCCGCAGGCGTCATTGCGCTGGGCTCCTGCAGATAATAAAGGCCGGCAAAATAATAGGGATGCTTTGCCGGCTGAACACTCTCCCCGTCATAATAGAATCCATTCCGGATCCATGGCACCCTCTCCAGCGGCCAGGGGGCGATCTTCAGGAAGTCTTCCACAGAGATCTTCGCCGTGTTCACGCGCAGTCCGTAATGCCTCGGCTCATCAAAGCATTTCAGGTATTCTTCATATTCCTCCGGCCCGAGAAGGGCCTTCATTTCCTCTTCAAATGCTATCGGTAAATTCATCTCATTTCCTCCATAAAGGACAGTATAACATGATTTCAGGGTGCATAAAACCCCCTACCGGAAAATGCAGCTGATTCTCCTGTCCTCCACATATTTCAGTACTCCATAGGGATCTACACTGATCTCCCGGCCGCCGGGATAGAGGTAGATCCCCAGGTGCAGGTGCACCGGAAAGTTTCCTGTGGTACCCTCGACGGTACTGTAGCCGGTATCTCCCATATAGCCGAGAAGATCGCCGGCCTTCACCGCATCCCCCTCTTCGATCTGCGCATAGGAGTCAAGATGGGCATAATAGAAATAGGCTCCCTGCTCTGTCTCTATGCCCAGACGCCAGCCCCCGAGTTCCAGCCAGCCCTTGCTCCTGACTGTTCCGTCCGTCATGCTGACCACGGGGTAAAGTCCCCGCTCATTGACCGAGGCCATGATATCTGTCCCTTCATGTCCCCGGTCTCCTTTATAGCTTCTCCCGAACATCCAGGAATCTTCAAAAGTAACTTTCGCATCTGTCCTGTTGGCTGCCTCTGCCACTGGAAAATAGACCGCGTCATCCCATACTGCCCTGCACGCCGCCGCAAATTCTGACCACCCCGGGCGCACTGTCCATCTGCTTCGGTCCATCTTTGAAAATGCTTTCTCTGTTCTCCCAAAATCCGTCTCCA
This sequence comes from Lachnospiraceae bacterium UBA1818, assembly GCA_904419285.1. GTDB lineage: Bacteria > Bacillota > Clostridia > Lachnospirales > Lachnospiraceae > Mediterraneibacter > Mediterraneibacter caccogallinarum. The sequence continues at coordinate 26,186 of CAJFQZ010000015.1, read as the reverse complement.
GCCAGTAGATCCCAAGCATTTCTCCCGGCTGGTCCACATTCTTTATTTCCTTCAGGAGTTCCTCAGTGACAGGCTGTCTGCGGAAGTCTGCCGTGAACAGAATGTCTTCCGTCAGCCTGCCGGCCTCGCTCATATATTTCAGCCGTGGGATCCAGATTCCTGAGCCCAGCACAAGAAGGAACAGGATCAGAAAATACCCCGGTCTTAAAATGTGTTTTTTACCCCTCACCCAGAGCTTCTCCTTCTCTCTGCCTGTTTCTTTTACTATATGAACAGCTCATAAAAAGCATTCTTCTTACATATATCTGAAATAACCATGCACAGACAGAAGGCAGGGTAATGAAACATTTTCCGGCAGGGCTCTTTGTCACCGCGCTCTTCGCGGCGATGCTCCTTTTCCCGAAAGCAGTGTTCAGCGGAGCGGAAGAAGGACTGCTCCTTTGGTTCCAGATTATCTTCCCGACGCTTTTTCCCTTTCTCGTCGCGACAAGCCTCCTCCTTTCTTCCGGCGGTCTTTCACTGATCGCAGGGATTTTCGGAGGAGTGTTCCGACGCATTTTCCGGGTCTCAAAAAACGGGACTTTTGCAGTTCTTTCAGGGTTCCTCTGCGGCTATCCCATGGGTGCGAAGGTCACGGCGGATCTGCTGCGGGCGGGCGGGATCTCTCAGGACGAAGCTCGGTATCTTCTCTCATTCTGCAACAATACAAGCCCGGTATTTATCATTAATTTTATCGTATGGAAAACGTTTGGCAATGAAAGTCTGATGCTTCCGGGACTGTCCATTCTGATCGGCACCCCGGTCCTTCTCAGCTTTGCTTTCCGAAAATATTATCTGAAAGGCAGGCGTGCTTTTCCGGATCCTTCTCCTGCCCTGAAAGAAAAAAAGACTTGTTTCAATTTTTCCGTCCTGGATTCCTGTATGATGAACAGCTTCGAATCGATCGTGAAAGTGGGCGGCTATATCATCCTGTTCTCTGTACTTCTGTCTCTTCTTAAGGAACTCGCCGGACAGAGCCCTGCTGTTATGGCGGCAGCCCCGGTGCTGGAAGTCACCAACGGCATCCTCCTGATCCGCAGCACGGTCAGCGATCCGGGGCTCTGCTTTGCCGCAGTCCTCGGCCTTACATCCTTCGGAGGGCTCTGCTCGATTGCCCAGACTCAGTGCATGCTGGAGGGCACAGGACTGTCCGTGATTCCCTATACCATACAAAAACTGACTGCCGCAGCGGCAGCCAGTCTTTTAGCAATCCTATATCTTACTCTGTTTTCACCGTTCCACTAATTGCTGCTGTCCTGGGAATGATATCCGTCGTCATCCTCGTCCGGGATATCAAGCTCAGCTCTGTTGGAACGCACCGTATCATAGCACTCCTGCAGAGAATTGATCAGCCCGTCATACTTTGTAGTATAACTGTCAAGTGTATGACCGATGATGCTCTCCGCATTGGCAAGCAGGTCATCCGTATACTGGATCGCACCGATGCGGATCGCATTGGCATCCGACGTAGCATTGTCAATGATCTCCTGCGCCTGTGCTGTTGCCTGAGTCACGATCTCATTCGCCTGTGCATATGCCTGCTGCATGATCTCATGCTCGCTGACAAGTTCTGTTGTCTGCACCTGCGCTTCCTCGATCATCGCGTCAGCCTTTGCCTTCGCATCCGCAAGGATCGCATCTCTGTTGGCAATGATCTTCTGATAACGCTTGATCTCGTCCGGTGTCTTCATACGGAGCTCTCTAAGCAGTTCATCCAGATGCTCCTTATTCACAATGATCTTTGTCGTGGAAAGCGGCTGGAACTTACAATCCCTGTCGATATATTCCTCGATCTCTTCAATAATCTGCTCAATACGGCTGCTCATTCTTACACTCTCCTTTTTGTATTCATCTTTTTCTTAAGTTCTTCCGCCACTGCTTCCGGCACAAACTGTGATAAATCTCCCCCAAAAGCAGCGATCTCTCTTACCGTTGTAGAACTCAGATAGGAATATTCAATACTTGTTGTCAGAAACATGGTCTCCACGTTCGGAGCCAGCTTATGATTTGTCTGTGACATCTGCAGTTCATACTCAAAATCTGTGATCGCACGCAGTCCCCTGATAACGATATCCGCATCCATTCTTGAAGCGAAATCAACCAGGAGCCCGTCAAAAGGCACGATCTTTACGTTTGTCAGATCTTTCGTCACTTCCTTTAACATTTTAACACGTTCTTCAACAGAAAACAACGGCATTTTTGCCTTATTGTTCAATACCCCGACAATTAATTCATCCACGATTTTGCAGGACCTCACGATGATATCATAATGTCCGTATGTAACCGGGTCGAAGCTTCCCGGATAGACTCCTCTCAACATATTTCTTCCTTTCCTGCTTTTTCTAAAAAAACATGCTTATTCGTCTTATAGACCTTCTCTTTTATAATACTGAAGCCGAGTCCGTCAGCATAGGAAAAATCCGTATTCTTCGACGCCTCCACGATGATGACCGTATCCTCATACACAAGTGCAGAATCAGCCAGATACTCCAGAACCTTCCGCTCCAGCCCTCTGTCATAAGGAGGATCCATAAAAATGTAATCGAATACCTTCTCCCCCTCCAGCTGATACAGAGCGTTCATCACGTCCCGCGTCATCGTGACAGCCTTCTGCTCCAGCCTGGTAAACTTCAGGTTTTCCTTGATCACCGCCATCGCTCGCGGACTATTCTCCACAAAAACAGCCTCGCGGGCACCCCGGCTCAGCGCCTCGATCCCGATGCCGCCGCTCCCGCTGAAAAGATCGAGAAAGATACAGTCATACATGCCGGGAGCTATCATATTGAACAGCGTCTCTTTGATCCTGTCTGTAGTCGGTCTTGTGTCCATGCCTTCGATCGTCTTTAAAGGCAGCCTTTTCGCACTTCCAGCGATCACTCTCATAAAGCAGCACCTCTTTTCTATAACTATGCTGAATTTTAGCAGAAAAAAGCACTCAGGTCAATCCCGAGTGCTTTTCCCCTTTTCGGACGAAGCAGTTTCTCTTCAGCCGCAGACTGCTTATTTGCCTGCCATCTGTTTTTCCTGCTGTTCGATCATTTTCTTGACCATATATCCGCCCACAGATCCGTTCTGTTTGGAGGTAAGGTCTCCGTTGTAGCCGTCAGATAACGGTACTCCGAGCTCATTTGCCACCTCATACTTGAATTTGTCCAGAGCGCTCTTTGCCTCAGGCACTGCTGCTCTGTTAGATGAACGACTTGCCATGATCATTTCCTCCTTTTGCATTTTAGTAACTTTTTGGAAGTTACTTTCGTTTGTCATGTAACATTCAAACCGGCTGCATCTGTATGTAATCTGCTGACTTTCTGGTGCAGCCGGTTATCATACATCTGCTGTTCGGTTCTTTATGTTACACCCATAGTATGTGGAGGATTTGATCTTTTAAACTGGAAATTCGTAACAGTTAATGACCCTTTCCTTTTCCGCTTATCCGAAACAGCTGTTTACAGCGTCGTCTCCAGCATGATCTCGCTGATCTTTCTGTCGATATAATGGCGCAGCCCTGCATTCTCCGGAGCGTTCAGCTCGGGATCATCTTCCAGGATCCTCCCCGCATCCTCACTGGCGTTCTGCAGGATCTTTGCGTCCTGAAACACATCGCCGACTTTAAAATCAAGAATTCCGCTCTGGCGGATCCCGAAAAGATCTCCCGGGCCTCTCAGTTTCAGATCCTCACCGGCGATAAAGAATCCGTCATTGGAATGGTTCAGGATGTCAAGCCGCTCTTTCGTCTCGGCTGATTTTGAAGCGGTCATAAAGATACAATAGGACTGATATTTCCCTCTTCCCACGCGCCCCCGCAGCTGATGGAGCTGCGCGAGGCCGAATCGCTCCGCATTTTCGATCATGATGACCGCTGCATTAGGCACGTCAATGCCGACCTCGATCACCGTTGTAGACACAAGTATCTGTATTTCGTTTCGTCCGAACGCCTCCATGATCCTGTCCTTTTCCTGCTGCTTCATCCTGCCGTGAAGACACGCGACACAGATATCATTCCCCATCTCTTCAGAGAGCATATGGGAATAGTCCATGACATTTTCAGCTTCCAGACTTTCGCTCTCTTCCACCATCGGACAGATGACGTAACACTGCCGTCCCTCCGCCACCTGCTTTTTCATAAAACGGTACGCGGTCTCCCTGTATCCTGTATCAACTACGCAGTTCTTGATCGGGAGCCGGTTTTTCGGCATCTCGTCGATCACGGAAATGTCAAGATCACCGTACAGGATGATCGCCAGTGTCCTTGGGATCGGCGTCGCACTCATCACCAGGATATGAGGTGTATCCCCTTTTCCCGCAAGCGACTCTCTCTGCTTTACGCCGAATCTGTGCTGCTCATCAGTGACCACCAGAGCCAGGTCCCGATAGTTCACTTTATCCTGGATCAGGGCATGGGTGCCGATGATGATCGACACCTTTCCCTGTTCGATCTCCGCGTAAGTATCTTTTTTCTGTCTGGCAGTCATAGAACCGGTCAAAAGCCCCGCCTTCAGCGGAATCCCGTATCCCTCCAGCATGCCGGATATGTTCTCATAATGCTGTCTTGCAAGGACTTCCGTGGGCGCCATCAGGGCGCCCTGATATCCGTTCAGACCTGCCAGGAGCAGCGCGAGGAATGCGACGAGCGTCTTTCCGGATCCTACATCTCCCTGGACAAGCCTTGACATCACATGGCCGCTCTGCATATCTGCCTTGATCTCTCCCCACACTTTCCGCTGCGCGGCAGTGAGGCTGTACGGAAGATCTTCCAGGAACTTTTCGATCCGCGGCTGGTCCCGGAACACGAATCGGTTTACCGCCCGGCTCTCCTCATCCCGCAGTCTCCTGAGAGACAGCACGAACACAAGGAATTCCTCAAAAACAAAGCGCTCTCTTGCAGCGGCAAATTCTCCCTTATTCCCCGGGAAATGCATTTTCCGCACCGCCTCATCATAGGGCATGAAACTGTATTTTCTGGCAAGGCTCTCCGGAAGGATATCCTGACGGTCTCCTGCGCAGTCGAGCGCCTGACGCACCGCCTTTACGACCGTATTGTTCGTAAGTCCCGCGGTCAGTCCGTAGACCGGCTGCATTGTATTTCTCTTCTCCTCATATTTTGAAGAAGGATAATAGATCTCCGGATGCTCCATGACGAGCCCGTCCCTTCTGCGGACCACTCTTCCGCGGAGCGTGACCGTTCCTCCGCGGTCGAGAGTATTCCGAAGAAAAGGCATTCTGAACCAGATCACTTTGAGCGTGCCGGTCAGATCCTTCAGGTGTAGCGTGGTCACCTGCATGTTCCGGCTGCCGGACACCTGGATTCTTCCGAACACTACGCCTGTTACCGTACAGATCTTTCCTTCACATATCTCTCCGATGGAGACCGGATCCTCGAATATCTCATATGTCCTCGGATAGTAACGGATCAGATCTCCCACAGTGCGCACGCCGACCTTTTCAAAAAGCTTTTCTGTCTTTTCACCGATTCCTTTCAGCTCACTGATCTTTGAGTTTCTGTTCATAATTTTCTCCCTGAAGCTTTTGATTTATGTTAAAAAGGGACACTCCTCCCGAGGGAAGAATGTCCCGCTTTCATCAAACTGTGCTTTTCCGTCTTATTCCACGGAAACAACATAATAATAAATCGGCTGACCTCCGGAATGAAGATCCACATCCGCATCCGGATACTTTTCTCCGATTGTCTCCGCAAGTCTTTCCGCATCTTCAGCCAGCACGTCCTGTCCGTAATAGATACTGATCAGTTCCGTGTCTTCATCCACCATCTGGCTGAGCATCGATTTTGTCGTCTCCTCCACAGATTGTCCCACTGAAAGGATGCCCTGGTCGCCGATTCCCATGATATCGCCCTCGTGGATCACTTTATCGTCGATCTTGGTATCACGTACAGCGTAAGTCACCTGACCGGTCTTAACATTTTTGATTCCTTCCTGCATGGTCTCAAAATTCGTATCCACATCCGCTTCCGGCATATAATTGATCACCGCAGTGATTCCCTGAGGTACCGTCTTTGTCGGAACAACAAGGATATCCTTGTCCTTTGTCAGAGACCGTGCCTGATTTGCGGCAAGGATAATATTTTTATTATTCGGAAGAATGAAGATATGATCTGCATTCACATTGTCGATCGCAGTGAGCATATCATCTGTGCTCGGATTCATCGTCTGCCCGCCTTCAATGATATAGTCAACGCCGAGCTCGCGGAAGATCTCATTCATACCGTCACCGATCGAGACCGCGATAAATCCAACCTGCTTTCTCGGTTCTTTTTTCTTTTCTTTTGCAGCAGCCGCCTCCGCCTGCGCCGCAGCAGCCTTCTCTGCGTCTTTGATCAGCTTCTCCTGATGTTCTTCCCGCATGTTGTCGATCTTTATGCGGGAGAGCTGTCCGTATGTCAACGCCTTCTGTATCGCGAGTCCCGGATCATTCGTGTGTACATGGACTTTCACCACGTCTTCGTCTGCCACGCACACGATCGAATCACCAATAGATTCCAGATATGCCTTGAACTCTTCCTCGTCCTTCTCACTGAACTGCTTCTCTGTCATGATGATAAATTCAGTGCAGTATCCGAACTTGATATCTGTCTCTGCCTGTTCTCCCGGCTTGACCATCTTCACAGCCGGTCCTGCTTCGATCGCAGTATAATCCACTTCTTTGCCCTGGAAAGCGTCAAATGCACCGTGGAGCACCTCCACCAGTCCCTGTCCGCCGGAATCCACGACACCTGCCTCTTTCAGCACCGGAAGCATCTCCGGTGTCTGCGCAAGGACTTCCTCAGCATATTTGATCACCTCGGAGAGAAAAACTTCAAGATCCTCCGTCGTCTCTGCCATCTCCTGGGCCTTCTGGGCAGCGCCCTTAGCCACAGTCAGGATCGTGCCCTCCTTCGGCTTCATGACAGCCTTGTATGCCGTCGCAGTCGCACGTTCGCATGCCCTGGCCAGCACCGCGGCATCAATCTCTTCATACTCGCGTATTTCCTTCGTAAATCCGCGGAGAAGCTGGGAGAGGATAACGCCCGAATTGCCTCTCGCGCCCCGCAGGGATCCGGAAGAGATCGCCTTTGCGATGGACGCCATGTCAGGTTTCTCCAGCGCGTTTACTTCTTTTGCCGCCGACATGATCGTCAGTGTCATATTTGTCCCCGTATCTCCGTCAGGCACGGGAAATACATTCAGCTCATTAATGTATTCTTTTTTTGCTTCCAGATTCGCCGCTCCGGCAAGGAACATCTTCTGAAGCATCTCCGTATTTATCGTTTTCACAGCCACGACAAGATCCTCCTTAATCTATCACTCTAACACCTTCTACGAAGACGTTTATTTTATCTACCGTCATACCGGTAAATTCTTCCACCTTATATTTGACATTGTTCATAAGGTTGTCGGAAACCGAAAGAATATTTACCCCGTATGAGACAATGACGTGAAAGTTTAAGGTAAGAGCATTCTCGTCTGAAATCTCGACCTGGATCCCGTGCGTAAGACTGTCTCTCTTCAGGAGACGCACCAGCCCGTCCTTCATGCTGACTGCCGCCATGCCTACGATTCCGAAACACTCAACCGCGACCGATCCGGCATATTTGGCGATTACTTCAGGGTTGACTGTTATGATTCCAAGATCTGTGCTCATACTTCCCTTCATCCTGTATTACCTCCAGTTCTATTAATGGATTCTGCCATAAATAACATGCTTATTATACTATTAGTTTGTAGTTTTTACAATATAGATTCAGTTTTTTTAAAAAATACTTGCAATAAGAAAATCTTTCTGCTAGAATATCATTGTTATGAGTCTATATGACCAGTCCAGATGGTTAGGAGGTGCAGTCATGGCTAAATGTGCTATTTGTGATAAGGGTGCTCATTTTGGTAACAATGTAAGCCACTCTCATAGAAAAACACCAAAAATGTGGAAATCAAATGTGAAGTCCGTCAGAGTTAAGACAGAAGGCGGATCCAAGAAAATGTATGTATGTACATCCTGCTTAAAATCAGGACGCGTAGAGCGCGCATAAGAAGATTCGGACATACAGTATTGGAATGAAAATAAAGAGGCAGTTTTAAACTGTCTCTTTATTTTTTTATCCTGCAGGCAAGTTGCTGTACTTTCCTGCAGGCTCCGTTTTAGCAGCAGAACAGGCGGTATCCTATGATCAGAAAAAGCACTGTCAGGATCACACCGCATACAAGATTCGGAAGCAGCATCATGAGAAACATTCCGAGCGCCATCCAGAACAGCGCGAATCCAAGTACTCTTTTCATTCCGTCACTTCCGAAAAATCTGTTATCCTATTCTATGACTTTTTTCCGGATATTATTCCTTTGTCTCTTCCTCAGAATCAAGAATATCCATCACGTCCTTTTCCGTCATCTTCTCTTCCTTCTCCGAGGTGAATCGGTCTACCACATCCGGGATCATATCCAGGATCTTCGTGATCGTATCCTGATTCTTGATATTAACAAGCTTCGTTCTTCCGTCCTGGATCACGATCACCGCGCTGGGAGATATCCTTCCTCCCATTCCTCCCATCCCCTTTTCCTTTTTATCCGCAAGGAAGGAGCCTGCTCCGATTCCAAAGGATACATCCACAAGAGGAAGTATGATCGTTCCGTTGATATGGATCGCATCTCCCACGACTGTCTTTGACGACACGACACTGTCCATCCCTTCAAAGAGTGCCTTTACCGTCGATTTAAAATTGTTTTCCTCTGCCATTGTTCATTTCCTCCTCTTATGACTTTCTATGACATCAGTTTCCGGATACGCCGGAACGTTGTCCTTACATTCTTATCCCGGACCAGATTCCAGGCCGGGATCAAGGCATACACGATACGGATCCTGCCCTCTGCAAACAGATTTCCCCTCAGGGTCCTGTGATGAAAATCAGGCCGGATCTCCACAGATTCTCCCACTGCCGGATAGATCAGGCTGAGCCACGCAAGTGTATATCCGGTGAGTGCCGGATCCTCAAAGCCGAATTCCAGCTCCGCCTTCAGACGCTTCGGATGCAGATATCTCAGAAAACGCCTGAACTCCGAAAGGACCTTTCGAAAAGCATTCTTGTGCGTCTCATTGGAAAGGAACGCACTCAGCCGTTCCTTTCTTCTCATAAGCGCCTTCATCTTATTACAGAATCTCCGGAACGTGTCCCGTATCCGCCCGATCTTATCGCAGAGTTTCTGATACAGCGTATCTTCTTCTTTTTCTTCCTTCCCGGCGTCCTGCCGGTCTTCCGGTTCAGATACGGTTTCCTTATTCACTATTCTAGGAGAAGACTTCTCCGGATCAGAACCGCTGTCTATTTCCCGAACACGCTCCTCTTTCTCCGGAACATTATTCTCTGTTCCGCGCGCCTCCTGTTCTGGATGGAAAGAGCTTGCCTCTCTTTCAGAAGCTGGTGCTTTCTCCTCAGGATCCGCATGGCTTTCGAACTTCTTCCATGCGACCCGTATCCTCCACTTCAGCTCGCCCTTCTCAAATACCGCCTCTCCGCGGATCAGATGAAACAGCCAGTGAAATCTGCAGCTTCCGCGGATCGTATCCGCCCATTCTTCCGCAGAGCCCTCCAGACGATACCTGACCGGATCCAAGATGAATACCGCGGCTGCAAGGATAAAAAGACAGAAGACCGCAAGCAGAAGGATTCCTACAATTTTCAAAATAAACAGAAGTATATGTAACATCAGTATTTCCGCTCCGTCCCGTCATATTCATGCTGCCGCCGGAGAATCCAGCGGCGGATATCAGCATCTCCGGTCTCCCGGTACGCCTCCTCTGTCATCTCTTCCACAAGATAGAGCGCATCCAGATATCCGTCCGCGATTCCCACGACAAAAAGTTCCTTGTCGTCAAAAACATGCTGCTTCATCAGCATGGCAGAAAAGATCTCAAGCTGATTCTGTTCTCCCTGCGACAGCGCGATGACATAAACCGCAGGCTGAAGCCTGTTCTTCTGTAGTCTTGCCATTATCTTCCGCTTTTTATTCATCCAGTTTTCACTGATATATAGATCACAGTAAAACTTCACCTGCATGTCCAGTCATCCCCGTCAGTTATAATATGAATCAAGAATCTGCTTGGCGATCACAACCGCTTTTCCGCTGGCGCTTCCGTCCGATCCCTCCGTGATCACACTGATGACCAGTTCCGGATCATCTACATTGGTAAATCCCATAAACCAGGAATGGGTTTTCTCTCCATCCGAAAGACTGTACTCCGCGGTACCGGTTTTCCCCGCCGCGGTGTAACTGCTCCCGCTCAGGACCGAACCTGTCCCCTCTTCGACCACGGCCGTCATGTATTCTCTCAGCTGGGCCGCCTCATCCGTGGTCATCAGTCTTTTGTAACTCTTCGGTACATTCCTGCGGATCTCGGTTCCTGTATAATTCGTCACGCTGTCAACAAGATAAGGCTCCATCAGTACTCCGTCATTGGCGATCGCCTGAGTGATCAGCGCCATGTGATACGGGCTCACTGTTGTCTTGCCCTGTCCCATGGCAGTCATCATCACCTCTGCCTCCGACGAATCCTCTGTCAGGGCAAAAGAACTCTTTGTATATCCCAGCACAGAAGGAAGCTCCTTGTTGAACAGCAGGGCCTCCGCAGTATCCCGGTATCCGGAGATGTCCAGCAGCGTTCCGATATGGGCAAAGGAGGAATTACAGGAGTTTGCGATGGAAGACCTCAGGTCCTCGTACCCATGGGCTGTCCCGCCAAAGCAGTGGATCGTCGTATCCCCTGTTGTGATCTCTCCGATACAGTCATAAGTATAATTGGCATAATCCGCGTTCTGCCTCATAAAGGCGAGCGTCGTCACGATCTTAAACGTAGACCCCGGCGCATAAGAGCCCTGTGTCGCCCTGTTCAGGAGAGGACTGTTCTCCTCATCCGTGTTCAGAGTGGACCAGTCGCTCACGATATAGTTCGGATCATAATCCGGCTTCGAGACCATAGAAAGGATCTTCCCTGTATCCGCTTCCATCACGACCACGGCGCCCTTGTTGTCTCCGAGAGCATTGTACGCTTCCTGCTGAAGGTCAGCATCCAGTGTGGTCACCACAGTATCGCCGATGTTTTTCGAACCGCTGAATTCATTCTGCAGTTTTTCCATAAAAAAGGCATTGGAAGTGAGAAGCTCAAAATTCTCGACCGATTCCAGACCTGTCGTCCCCAGATCTTTGTCGCTGTATCCGACTACGTGAGCGAAAACGGAACCATAGGGATAACTTCTCGTCTCCGTCCCATCCTCCGCAACGTCCGTCGTCGCCAGGACATTGCCGCTGCGGTCCACGATATCTCCCCGCACGACCCTCTCGGCAAACGCATCCTGTCTCTGATTGTACGGACTGTTCACAACGCGGCGCGCCCTCACCGCGGTAAAATATACAAGATATCCCATCAGGGCGATAAAAAGGATCACAAAGAAATAAGTGACTCTAGCGAACTCTTTGTTTTGTGCGCGCTCTTTGCTTTTGACGCGTCCTCTGTTTCGGGACTTCCTCGAATCTCGGTCTGCTCTTTGCCTTGTTCTGTCTGGTCGTCTTTCCCGATCCATCTCTTAACTCCCTTTCTTTCTTTTTCTCTATCTCCGCCTCTTCATCCTCCCGGAGGATATACAATCCCTGGATGATGCCGAACATGATCATTGTACTGAGCATGGAACTTCCGCCGTAGCTCACAAGCGGAAGGGTAAGTCCGGTCAGAGGGATAAACTTCGTCACGCCGCCGATCTGCAGGAACACCTGGAACACATAGCATGTCCCGAGTCCCAGGGCCACCAGCTTATAGAATTGATTTTTCAGCTCCATCGCAATATTCAGGAACATCACATAACAGCTCACGCAGATCAGGATCAGGCACAATGAGAAGATCACACCCATCTCTTCCGTGACCGCCGAGAAGATAAGGTCTGTCTCCGCTACAGGGATCGTATCAGGCTGTCCCTGGAACAGGCCCGTTCCGAACCAGCTTCCGCTCCCGATCGCAAAAAGCGACTGTGCGATCTGATATCCGCCTTCGCTGTAAGCGGCAAAAGGATCCTGCCACGCTTCTACCCTGACCTGTATATGCGAAAACAGATGATATCCGACCACGGCAGCCCCGCATCCCGCCGCAATGCCCGCGAGCGCATACAGAGGCTGGCGCGTCGCCACGTACAGCATGATAAGATACACTATAAAAAAGATCAGGGCGGCTCCCAAATCTGTAGAAACCACAAGAATGAGCACATGAGCCGCCGCGATTGCAGTAGTGACGACTACGTTCTTGAACTCCGTTGATTTCTTCAGACTTGCGGCAACGAAGAAAACAAACAGGATCTTTACAAATTCTGACGGCTGTATATTGACCGGTCCAAGATCAAAACTCAGTTTCGCTCCGCCGGATCTTCCCGCAAACAGTGCGACCGCCAGAAGCGCCGCCCCGCCCACTCCCGCATAGACGTAAGTCCACTGATCAAGGAATGTCAGCTTACGGATCAGTACAGGAACGACAAGGCCGAATATGATCCCTACAATGATAAAGACAAGCTGCCTCACCGAGCTCCCATAGGGAGTCGGATTATCCGAAGACAGCCTTGTGATCATGATCATGCCGGCTGTGATCAGCATGCACATATTGTTCACAACAAGCCTGGAGACATTCGGATAGATCAGATTGTACAGAAGGATCACCGCCAGCAGGACAACTGCCAGCGCCGCATAGATGAACAGGACTCTGATGTCATCCGTAGCCAGGTACATTGCCGTGAATGCCGTAAGCTGCAGCAGGAACATCAGCACATCCTGCACGATCAGCGTCCGCTTTTCTTCATCCTCGTAACTCTGTGTAAAGATAGAGAAACAGGAAAACGTATAAGCCGCCATAAGGATAATGATTAGGTATTTTGATATCTGAATAATTATGTTGACCACTTTTTCACCTGCTTTATATTATTCCTCTTTTAAAATGCCCCTGAGTATAAGAAAAATCCGGGACAATTTCTCCGGATGACGCGAAAGCGCGATCTGCCAGCTCCAGGATCTCTGATGTCTCTCTCCCGCTCTCTGTACTGAACTGCAGCCTCAGCCGCTTCGGGCACAGAGCTCTGATCTTCTCCGCCTGGGCGCCCAGATACAGAGGCTCGGAGTTATAGATAATGTTATAGCAGAACCTGCAGCAGTTCCTTACCGGAAATTTCTTTTTATACCGGTCAGTCAGAAACGTGATCCCGGGCTTTCCCGTACATCCGGAAGCCGTATTGACAAGGCACTGGGCCGAGAGCATGACCGGGATATGTCCGTATACGATCAGCTCGGCATCGGAGATCCCGAGCCTCGAAAGTTCGCCTTCGTTAAGTTCCAGCGGAGCAGTGAATTCAGCTGTACCGTCTTCCCGCCAGAATCTTTTTCCATACCGGTTAAATACATATAGATTATGGTCCAAGATCACCGGTTTGTCAAATCCATGTTCTCTCAGGAACTGGATCGTATCATAATTCCTCACCAGGATGCCATCCATGGGGAAGCTTTGGATCCATCCGAACTCGCGCTCATATTGATCCGCGGCATTCTGACGGAAAATATGAGGCATCGCAGGGAATACTCCCACACCGCTCTCCCGCAGTTTTTCAAAGAACTCCCTGACGCCCTGGTTTCGGAAGAAATCCGCTCTCATACCGCACTCCGCATAGATCCTCTGGACTGCGCCGCGCTTTCTTCCGATCCACTCTGCAACAGCTCTGAGCTGCTCCTCTGTCTCTGTCAGCACGGAAAACGGCGCAGCACCTTCCCGGCCCGCCGCTGTCTTCCTTTCTTGTTCCGCACAGGGTTCCTCCTCTTTTTTTCCCGGCCCGCGCCTGAACTCTTCCGCAATGGCTTCTTCCAGTCCTGCGAGAGCCTCTCTTCTCAGAGTGTTCAGCTGCTGAACCGGAAGAAAAACCTGCCGGTCCATCACAAGCTCCAGCTCTTCAAAACAGAATGGAGAATTGCCGGTCTTCTTCATGCGGCTGCGCACTTCCTCTTCATCCAGGGGCCGCTTCTGAGCAGCCTCTACGCGCTCCTCCGTCTCTGCAGTAAAAGAAACGCCTCTGTAGCTCACGGTCAGCACTGCAGGGCTGTGCAGGGACAGCACGAGTTTTCCGCTGATCTGCTCCTTCCTGTCCGCAAAGACATAGGTTTCATCCAGCTTCCTGATAAGCTGCTCATTCCGGATCCTGCGCACAATAGTTCCAGTCCTGAAACGGGATCCCTTCGGCACAAGAAAAGTGACCGTGCCTCCCTTTCCCACCGGGCTGCCCAGAGTATGGTTTTCCTTTCCTTTCCCGGTCTGCAGGACATCTCCCTTATGCAGTTCTGTGAGTGTGGTTCCACGGACTTCTCTTCCCCGCTGCTCCGTCACTCTCACTGCGTTCACCCCAGCGTGGTTCGGACGGTCCAGGGCAAGCATTTCTCTTCCATTATGCCGCTGGTAATATCCTGTATGCGCTCCGCCTCTGTTGTACAGATCCATAAGCATCTCCCTGTCTTCCGGACGGACAGAGAACTGCTTCTTTCCTCTGTTCAGATACAGATCTGTATATTTTCTGTACATTGCGGTAACTGCCGCCACATACTCAGGACTCTTCATCCTCCCCTCGATCTTAAAAGAATCGATGCCGGCTTCCACAAGCTCCGGGATCAGCTCCAGGGTGCATATATCCTTCAGGCTCAGAAAATACTGCTTCTTTCCGGCCACTGTGTAGGGAAGGCGGCAGGGCTGCGCGCACTGTCCCCGGTTTCCACTTCTTCCGCCCAGGAGGCTGCTCAGGAGGCACTGTCCGGAATAACAGTAGCACAGCGCTCCATGGACAAAACATTCAATCTCCAGGCCGGTCCCCTCTCTGATGCTTCTTATCTCCTCCAGTGACAGCTCTCTTGCCGGAACGATTCTCCTCGCCCCGTTCTTTTCAAGGAATCTTGCACCGTACACATTTGCCGCCGTCATCTGCGTGCTTGCGTGGATATCCATCTCCGGGAACCACTTCCTGACCGCTTCGAACACGCCGATATCCTGTACGATGACTGCATCCAGCCCTGCCTCATAGAGGGGAGCCAGATAATCATACAGTGTATCGATCTCTTCATCCTTCAGCAGCGTATTTACCGTCAGATAGAATCGGCAGCCGTGAAGATGCGCTTCTTTTACCGCACACAGCAGCTCCTCCTCTGTAAAATTATCCGCATAAGCGCGCGCTCCGAACCGGGGACCGCCCGCATAGACAGCATCCGCGCCGGCGCAGACCGCCGCCCTGAAGCAGTCATAGGAGCCTGCCGGCGCAAGTATTTCGATCTGCCTGTTCATTTTTCTGTTATCTGTATTTTCCGTCATCTCTTCGACCTTTCCTCACCGCTTCCGTTTTATCGTCCGATTCCCCGTTAATGAAATAGGCTGTCGTTTCTGACAGCCTATCCATCACTACCTTCTCCGGTTTTTCATCTCTGTTTCCAGTTTTACGATCTGCATCTGAAGATCGTTGTTCTCTTCCTTCATCTTTGCAAGTTCCTTCTCCGCGTTCTCCAGCTTGATCTGTGCGGAGATCAGTTCATGCTTCAGATCATACATTTCCTTGTCTTTCAGTTCAATATCGTTCTCAAGGGAATCTCCCTGCTTCTTCGCCTTAAAATAGTCATCTGCGATATTCAGTGCAAGAAGCACATTCCTCGTATCCGCACTCTGCTTTCTGTACCCCTCGCTGTTCGCACACTCTGTTATCTTATGGTTCAGATAGGAAGACACTTTCTGAAGATATTCTTCACCTTCAAAGCCGCTGAGGGTATATACCTTGCCCCCGATTAATACTTCCGTAAAATGTTTTGCTGAACTCATAGCATCCTCCTTGCGTTTCTTAAAAGCTATTATAAACTATTTACCAGCAAAAACCAACTGTTTTTTCAATAAATGGGAAATCCAGGGCAGCGGGCTGAACTGCTGCAATCCCGCCGCCGGAATCTTTCTCACGGTTTCATCCTTCTTCGAGCGGAGAAGGAATCCCCAGATGGGTGTAGGCAAGCTCTGTCACAACACGCCCGCGGGGCGTGCGCTGGATAAACCCGTTCTTCAGCAGATAGGGTTCGTAGACGTCCTCCAGTGTGCCCGCATCCTCCGAGATCGCCGCTGCAAGTGTATCCAGCCCCACCGGGCCGCCCTGAAACTTCTCGATCATCGTCAGAAGGATGCTGCGGTCAATATGATCCAGCCCGTACTTGTCCACATCCAGAAGGTCAAGGGCATAATCCGCCACCTTTCTCGTGATCCTTCCGTCGTACTTGACCTGTGCAAAATCTCTGACCCGCTTGAGCAGTCTGTTCGCCAGACGCGGCGTGCCTCTGGACCGTCTGGCCAGTTCCAGAGCACCCTCTTCCTCGATCTCCACATGGAGCACACTGGCTGAGCGCTGGATGATCGTCTTAAGCTCCTCATCCGTATAAAACTCCAGCCGGCTCACCACTCCGAAACGGTCGCGTAGCGGCGCAGTGAGCATCCCCGCTCTTGTCGTTGCTCCCACAAGAGTAAACTTCGGGAGATTCAGGCGGATGGACCTGGCACTGGCGCCTTTCCCGATCATAATATCAATGGCATAGTCTTCCATTGCGGGATACAGGACCTCCTCAACCTGCCGGTTCAGGCGGTGGATCTCATCCACGAACAGGACATCATTCTCCTGAAGGCTGTTCAGTATGGCAGCGATCTCGCCCGGCTTCTCGATGGCCGGACCGGAAGTCACTTTCAGATTGACGCCCATTTCATTCGCGATGATTCCCGCCAATGTCGTTTTTCCAAGCCCCGGCGGCCCGTAGAAAAGTACATGGTCCAGCGCCTCTCCCCTGGCCTTCGCTGCCTCGATATAGATCTTCAGCGTCTCCTTCGCCTTCGCCTGTCCGATATAGTCTTCCAAATACTGCGGCCGCAGCTGTCCTTCTATCTTAATATCCTCTTCCAGGTTTTCTGTTGTTATGATTCGTTTCTTCATGTTCTACCTCTGATCTGTCTGCCATATGCGTATTAAAACAGAAACTTCAAAGCTTCTTTCAGGATATCCTCCACCGTAGTGCACTCCGTCGAGGTCTTCTTCACGGCCCGCATACTCTCTGCGCTTCCATATCCCAGCGCCACAAGAGCCTGCACGGCTTCCGCCTGCATACCGCTGTCCGACGCCCCTCCGGATACCACATCCGGTCCGTCACCGCCATGCGCCGCGTGGTCCAGCAGATCCTCTATCTTCAGCTTATCCTTCAGCTCAACGATCAGTTTCTCCGCCGTCTTCCTGCCGATCCCCGGGGCGGCGGAGATCGCCTTGACATCTCCCGACATGACTGCGAACCGCAGTTCATCCGGAGAAAGACAGGACAGAATATTCAGTCCCCCCTTTGGTCCGATTCCGCTGACTCCGAT
Organism: Lachnospiraceae bacterium UBA1818; assembly: GCA_904419285.1. Lineage (GTDB taxonomy): Bacteria > Bacillota > Clostridia > Lachnospirales > Lachnospiraceae > Mediterraneibacter > Mediterraneibacter caccogallinarum. The sequence continues at coordinate 8,729 of CAJFQZ010000015.1, read as the reverse complement.
CACGAGCCGGAAGATCTCCAGATCATCCCGGGTCAAAAAACCGAATAACTGCACTGCATCCTCTCTTACATTGAGATATGTATGAATCTTCACTTCACTTCCAGCCGGCGGCAGAAGCGCCAATGACTGCTGCGGCATGAACACGGCATACCCGATGCCGCCCACATCCACAACTGCCTTGTCTGCTTCCACTGCCGCCAGTTCTCCCCTTACGTATGAAATCATGGTCTACCTCTTTCTGTTCTTAAACGAACCGGAATCCCCGGAGCCTTCTCAGGACTCCCTGCGAGATGATCCCGATGAGAAATCCCGTCAGGGCGCCCGCGGCGAGAAGCGCCGGAAGATAATACCCCACCTGGTATGTCTCGACGACGAGCATCGCTGTGCAGAGCTGTCCGATATTGTGGCTCACCCCTCCGGCTATGCTCACGCCCACAACGCTGAACCTGTCACTCTTTTTCAGCAGGGCCATCAGTACAAGGCTCAGGACACCGCCCGACAGACTGTACAGGATGCCGAACAGGTTCCCAAAAATAAAACCGGACAGAAGGATCCTCACTGCGGACAAAAGCAGTGCTTCCTTCCAGTCCGTTTTGTACAGCACGATAACGATCACCAGATTTGCCAGTCCCAGCTTTGCTCCCTGAATCCCAAAATTCACGGGGATCAGCATCTCCACATAGCTGAGGATCAGGGCCAATGCAGTAAATACACCAAAATACGCCGCTCTGTTTCTCAATTTATCCGTCGTCCTCTCTTCTGCTGAATCTATTGGCTACTGAACAACTCCGTCCAGCTCCGCCTCTTCTCCGCCTTTGACCGAGACGACCACCTCATTCGGCAGGCAGATGATACTCTCGCCATTCCTGGAGACAGGTCTGTGGTTCACGCAGATCTGATCCGGACAGTCAGCCCATTCCATCCGGGCTGTTCCATCCTCGATGACGAGCCGGTTGGTGCCGCCGATCTCCACCGTCTGATCTTCCTCAAGGCTGTAGGTGCCGAACACATCTCCATCTACAGATATAGTCACCTCTTTTGCTCCGCCGCTGTCCCTCAGCAGCTGAAAAAGGAGGATCATGCCGGCAGCCAGAACGATCCCGCCCCCAAGAATCCAGTCGTTTTTCTTCATTTCAATACCTCTTTCGTCCAATATCATAGCACAGCCTCCTGCAATATGCAACCACACGTTCGATTCTTTTCCCGTTGTGCATTTCACGGAAAACCGATATAATAGCAGAGTGCAGAAAAGAAGAAGGAGACAGAAAATGAAACGTACCGCAGCACTTTTTACCGCAGTATCCATTGCGCTGGCCGCTGCCGGCTGTTCGTCCCCGCCCCGGTCAGAGCCTCTGAAAATGACAGGAGTCTACTTCGATACAGTTGTGGAAGTACAGGTCTGGGGCGGAGATCAGGAGATCCTTGACCACTGCGATGAGATCTGTGCGCATTATGAACAGATGCTGAGCCCGACGATCGAGGACAGTGAGGTCTCTGCCATCAACCGTGCGGCAGGAACACCGACGGAGGTCTCGGAGGAAACCGCGGATCTGATAAAAGCCGGTCTTGAATACGGTGATATCTCCGGAGGTATGTTTGACATTACCATCGCCTCCGCCAGCAGCCTCTGGAACTTTACGGACAATGAGGATAAGAGCATCCCCGACGCAGCTGCTCTGGCAGAAGCTGTCACTCATATCGACTACCGGAAGGTAAAGGTGGATGGGAACACCGTCACACTGACCGATCCGGATGCGAAGATCGATCTGGGAGGTATCGCCAAGGGCTACATTGCCGACCGGCTGAAGGATTATCTGAAAAGCGAAGGAATCCGGCATGCCCTTATCAACCTGGGAGGAAATATGCTTGCCGTTGGGGACCGCTGTGACGGCACGCCGTTCAGGATCGGCCTGCAGAGACCGTTTGATCAGACGGGGACCGTTCTCGCCGCTCTTGAGATCACTGATCAGTCTGTTGTGACTTCCGGCAATTATGAGCGGTATTTTGAAAAAGACGGAACCATCTATCACCATATCCTTGATCCCCGAACCGGCTATCCGATCCAGAATGATCTGTATCAGGTCACCATCATATCCGACAGCTCCGTTGACGGCGATGCCCTCAGCACCACCTGCTACGCGCTGGGACTTGAGAAAGGGATGGATCTGATCGAGAGCATGAGCGGTGTGGAGGCAGTATTTGTCACGGATGATTATGAGATACATGAAACATCCGGCGTGACTCTGGACTGACAGTGCGCCCGAAAACAAAAATCCGGAAAGCGGAAGTATCTGAACGCAGACATTTCCTCCGCTTTCCGGATTTTCTTATATGCATTTTATGATCTTCCGCGGGCACTTTTCCGCGCACACACCGCAGCCGGTGCATTTATCTGCATCGATATGTGCCAGGAAATTGTTGACCGTGACCGCCCCTGCCTCGCAGTTCTTTTCGCACAGGCGGCATCCGATACAGCCGACTTCGCACACCGACATCAGCGCTTTTCCCTTCTCATTCGAGCTGCACTGTACAAAGGTCTGCTGCTTGTACGGGATCAGCTCGATCAGATGTTTCGGACATACGGACACACATTTTCCGCATGCTTTGCACGCTTCCCTGTCCACAACCGCAATGCCGTCCACAATATGGATCGCATCAAACGGACACGCCTTTACACAGGAGCCGTAGCCGAGGCAGCCGTAAGCACATCCTTTTGCTCCTCCGTCCTGCATCTGGGCTGCCATGACACAGTCTTTGATGCCATAGTATTCATATTCATTCTTTGCCTTCTCACAGGTTCCTCCGCATTTTACAAATGCGGTCTTTCTCTCCTGCGCACCGGCATCGACGCCCATGATCTTTCCAATCTGCTCTGCGACAGGAGCGCCGCCGACGGGACAGCCGCCGACCTCTGCCTCGCCTGCCACGATCGCCGCGGCAAGGCCGGAGCACCCGGCATATCCGCATCCGCCGCAGTTGTTTCCGGGGAGCACCTCGAGGATTGCATCCTCTCTCTCATCCGTTTCCACAGCAAATTTTTTCCCGGCAATTCCAAGGAAGACGCCGATAAAAAGTCCTGTGCCGCCGACTATCACGGCAGCTAAAATAATTCCGGTAATACCCATATCTTCTGTCCTCCTATATCAATCCTGAAAATCCGAAGAACGCGATCGCCATCAGACCTGCCGTCACAAGGACGATCGGCGTCCCCTGAAATGATTCCGTAATGTCATTGTGCTCGATCTTCTCACGGATCCCCGCCATCAGTACGATAGATACGAGGAATCCCGCCGCTGTGGCAAAACCGTTGACGACTCCGGTGAGGATGTCATATCCCTCCTGCACGTTCGTCAGCGCCACACCGAGCACCGCGCAGTTCGTCGTGATCAGGGGCAGGTACACTCCAAGCGCATTGTAGAGCGCAGGCATAGATTTCTTCAGCACCATCTCCACAAACTGTACCAGCGCCGCGATCACGAGGATGAACACGATCGTATTCAGATAGTCCAGCTCTCCGCCCATGATATTCGGGTTTCCAAGTATGAACTTGTAGATCAGCCCCGTGACAAAAGAAGCGATGGTGATGACAAACACCACGGCGCTTCCCATGCCGGCAGCAGTCTTTACGTTCTTTGACACTCCCAGGAAGGGACAGATCCCAAGAAACTGGCTGAGCACCACATTATTTACAAACGCGGAGCCGACCGCGATCAGTAAAAGATTCTGTATTTGTTCTCCCATATCAGTCTCCTCCTATTCCTGTCCATTCTCTTTTTTCTCTGTCACATCGAGGAACATGTGTCCGCTGCACGCCGCACGGTTTCCGCAGGCGGCGCATCCCTCGCCGCATCCGGCGCTCTCCGGCACCTTTCTGCCCTTCTTCGCAAGATTTCTCTTGATCTTATTCTGAAGCGCCACAAGGCACGCGAGTACGAAGAAAGCGCCCGGTGCAAGGATGAAGATCGTTATCGGGACATAAGAATCCGGGAGGACCTGCATGCCGAAGATCATTCCCGATCCGATCAGCTCTCTTACGATACCGATGCAGGTAAGGCCCACTGTAAATCCCAGTCCCATTCCAAGTCCGTCGAAGATTGACGGGAGGACCGGATTTTTCGATGCGTAGCTCTCTGCCCTTCCGAGGATGATACAGTTCACGACGATCAGCGGAATGTACAGTCCGAGAGAATCATAGAGACTCGGGACAAAGCCTTCCAGAAGGAAATCCACAATTGTGACGAAAGACGCCACGACAACGATGAATGCCGGCATTCTGACAGAATCCGGGATGATCTTTCTCAGCATGGAGATCAGCATGTTCGACATAACGAGCACGGCCGTCGTAGAAAGTCCCATGCCGATTCCGTTGACCGCGGACGTAGTGACCGCAAGCGTCGGACACATGCCGAGCATCAGGACAAACGTCGGATTTTCCTTGACAAGGCCGTTGAAAATCCGCTCTGTGCACTTATTCATTGACACCGCCTCCTAACTCATTCTGAAAATATACCAGCGCAGAGTCCACCGCATTGGTCACGGCATTTGTCGTGATCGTCGCACCGCTGATGGCGTCGATCTTATCGTCACCGCTCTCGCCGGATTTTGTATATGTAAACTTCTCTACATTTTTATCCTTGAACTGATCCTTGAACTCGGCCTCATCCGCCTTCATTCCGAGACCAGCAGTCTCACTGATGGAGAGCATCTCGATTCCCTTGACCGTTCCGTCCGCCGCAATCCCGACAGAAACTTCCAGATCTCCGTCATAGGCTTCGTGGGACATCACGTTGACAACATATCCGACTGTCTCGCCGCTGTCGTCGATCCCCTCCGCCACTTCCGTGATCTCATCAGAGGAATACCCATTTTCTTCCAGAATCGAAGCCGCGTCCGCCGCGTCAAAATCTTCCATCGTCTCAAAAGACGAGGCGTCAGACAGCACGGACCTGTATGCCTCCTGCTTTGTATTCTCCTGCGCTTCCGCGATAGGTTCTTTTGTAATGCCGTAGACAACGCCGAGAAGAAGTCCCGATACCACCGTGATCGCTGTCAGGATCAATGTATTTTTTACAATCTTATTCATTACTTTTCTCCTCCTTTGCCGAATGGTTTTGGAAGAGTGACTTTTTCGATCAGAGGAACCAAAAGGTTGCTGATGATGATCGCATAGGAAACTCCCTCTGCGGATCCCCCGAAAAGTCTGAACAGACCTGTCAGAAGTCCCATACAGACGCCGTACACGATCCTTCCTTTTGTCGTGATCGGCGAAGTCACATAATCCGTTGCCATGAACCATGCTCCCAGCATCAGTCCGCCTCCGCACAGATGCGCAGTGATATACTGTGGATCAAGTCCATGTCCGCCGAAGATCACGATAAATACAACGAATGACACAAGGTAGGACCCCGGGATCGTCAGATCGATCACCCCCATAAGGAGGAGGAACATGGCTCCGATCATAATGGCGATGACTGAAGTCTCACCGAGCGTTCCGCGGATATTGCCCAGCAGCATATCCATCGTGTTCACCGCTTCCCCTGCCTTCAGCTCTGCCAGAGGAGTCGGACCGGTCACACCGTCATATACAAAGTACGTCATATTTCCCGCAAATGAGATCAGAAGGAAACATCTGGCCGCCAGAGCAGGATTCATAAAATTCTGTCCCAGGCCTCCAAAAAGCTGTTTGACTACCACAATGGCAAACACAGCACCGAGGACTCCCATCCACCATGGGAGTGTAGGCGGAAGGTTCAGAGCCAGAAGAAGGCCTGTGACGACCGCACTGAAATCATTGATCGTGATAGGTTTGTGCATCAGTTTTTCATAGATGTACTCGGCAAGCACCGCAGACGCTGTCGTCACGACGACGAGGATCCACGCGTTCTCGTGACGGAAATTCCAGATTCCGAAAAAGGTCGCCGGGAGCAGCGCGATCACGACCAGGAGCATGATATTGCTGCTCTTTATCCTGTCGCGGATATGCGGCGATGCCGATACTTTATAATTCTCGTTCACTTTTCAGTCACCTCTCTCATTTTTTCCTTTTATTTGCAAGAGCGATCTTTCTCATCGCTCCGATCGCCTGTTTTAACTGGCGTTTTGCCGGACAGACGTAGCTGCAGGAACCGCACTCCACGCACTCCAGTCCGTTCATCGCAACAAAGGATTCCTCATCCTGTCTTCTCGCATAATCTGCCAGCCTGGACGGAATGATCCTGCTCGGGCAGACCTCCACGCATCTGCCGCAGTTGATGCATGCCGTCTCCGGACTTCTGGATACTACATCCTCTTTGAAGGCGAGGATTGCCGAAGAAGTCTTCGTCACCGGCGCGTCCAGCGTCACCATGGCAAATCCCATCATCGGACCGCCCGAGATCAGCTTCTCCGGCTCAGCCTTGAATCCTCCGGCAGCATCGATCAGCTCTCTGTGGTTCGTTCCAAGAAGCACACGGAAATTACCCGGAGATTCCACTGCATCTCCGCTCACTGTAACGATCCGCTCTGTCAGAGGCCTTCCGCAGATGACTGCGTTATGTATGCCGATCAGGGTCTCCACATTATCCACGATACATCCCGCATCAGCGGGGAGCATAGACGAATTTATTGCCCGCTTTGTCACGGCATAGATGAGCTGACGTTCAGCACCCTGCGGATATTTTGTAACCAGCGCTTTCACGTCCATGCGCGGCTCATCAGCCACTGCCTGGTTCAGTTTCTCGATACAGTCCTTTTTGTTGTCCTCGACCGCAAAAATTCCCTTTGCATTTGGGAACAGAGAAAGCACAACCCGCATTCCGCTGACCAGTTCATCTGTATTCTCGAGCATCCTTCTGTAATCTGCCGTGATGTACGGCTCACACTCCGCGCAGTTGGCGATGATATAGTCGATCTTATCCGGCTCCTTCGGTGAAAGCTTCACGCGGGTCGGGAAACCCGCTCCTCCCATACCGACAATACCTGCCCGGGCGATCATGTCAAGGATCTCCTCTCTGGTCAGTTCATCCAGCGGTTTTACAGGGGCATACTCGGCTTCAGCATACTCTCCGTCATTCTCGATCACAATACACTCGACCTTTGTGCCCGTGGGATTAAATCTCTGTTCCAGCCCTTTCACTGTTCCGGACACGGAAGAATAGATCGGCGCGGAAACAAATCCGCCTGCATCGGCGATCATCTGTCCTTTCAGGACATGATCTCCTTTTTTAACAACAGGGTTGGCAGGGGCACCTATATGCTGGGAGAGAGGGTAAACCATATCTCCTTTTGGTAAAAGGGGCTTCACTGCCTGGTCTTTCGAAAAACGTTTTCCATCATCAGGATGAATCCCGCCTTTAAATGTCAAAAGTCCCATTTCACTCTTCCTTTCTTTAGCGGCATCCGTCTTTTCGGCAGAACCCGCTTTATTTTCACAATACCACTATTTTACTAAAATACAAATTCAAAATCCAGTATATCAGCCGTAAATATTGCATCTTTTTCTATACATCCTGTCGGTTTTTTAACAAAAAAACAGCCGCTGTGCGGCTGTTTTTGATAAAATCTCTGATATTATTTATTCCTCTGCAGTCTCCTCTGCATGATTCTCATTCTCGAGAGCCTTCATGCTGAGGCTGATCTTCTTCTCCGCCTCATTGAGGTCAACGATCTTCGCTGTGATCTCCTGACCGATTGAGAGAACATCTGACGGCTTGTCGACATGTGCTCTTGAAATCTGAGAAACATGAAGGAGTGCGTCAACTCCCGGTGCAAGCTCAACAAATGCGCCGAAATCTGTCATACGTGCAACTTTGCCTGTGATAACTTTGCCAACTGCAAAGTCTTCTGCTGCGTTTACCCACGGATTTGTCTCCGGGAACTTCAGACTGAGCGCGATCTTCGTGTCATGGATATCCTTGACAAGCACTTTGAGCTGATCGCCAACATGGAACAGTTTCTTCGGGTTGTCAACTCTTCCCCAGGACATCTCTGAGATGTGGAGCAGTCCGTCAACACCGCCGAGATCAACAAATGCACCGAAATCCGTTACATTCTTAACAGTACCTTCAACTGTATCGCCAACCTTCAGTTTTGCGAAGAGTTCTTTCTGCTTCTCAGTGCGCTCTGCAACAAGAAGCTGTCTTCTGTCACCGATCACACGGTTTCTTCTCGGATTGAACTCGCTGATCACGAATTCGATCTCTTTTCCTTCATATTTGCTGAGATCTTTCTCATAAGAATCAGATACAAGGCTTGCCGGAATGAAAACACGCACCTCATCAACTGTAGCGCAGATACCTCCGCCCAGGATCTGAGTCACTGTCGCTTTCAGCACTTCCTTGTTCTCATATGCTTCGCGAAGTCTCTCATTGCCCTTCTCTGCAGCAAGTCTCTTATATGTAAGAAGAACCTGCCCTTCACCATCGTTTACTTTCAGCACTTTGACTGTCATCGTATCCCCGACAGAAACAACTGTTGTCAGATCAATAGACTGGTCATTGGAATATTCACTCTTTGTGATGATACCGTCAGCCTTGTATCCGATATTCAGGATGATCTCATCCGGTTTCACATCGATCACAGTGCCTTCTACCACTTCACCATTATGAATTGTTTTAAATGACTCATCTAACATCTGTTCAAAAGATAATTCCGACATTATTTTGAACCTCCTCAATTATATTGTTGGGCGTGGATGCCCCTGCTGTAATACCTACTGTTTCCACTGACCCTAATTGATTCAAATCCAAATC